>JABABI010000030.1:38165-82709 GCA_014238335.1 Fuerstiella sp. | reverse complement strand
CCCCTACGTGGCCGTATATCGCCCCAATCGCCACCGTGTTGCCGTCCGCACTCAGTGACACGGAATACCCGGAATGGTCACCTGCCGCTTCCCCGTCAATGGCGCTACCCAGTTGGTCCCAGGCGGCGGTCCCGGCATTCCAGCGGTAGATCCGCGTGTGACCCCCTTGATTTACCTGGCCGTTCAGGCCACCGTTCCCGAACGCCCCAATCGCCACCGTGTTGCCGTCCGCACTCAGCGACACCGAACTGCCCGAGTAGTCATTCGCCGCTTCCCCGTCGATGTCGACGCCCAATTGGACCCATGTTGCGGTCCCGGCATTCCAGCGGTAGATCCGCGTGTGACCCGCACCCCCTACGTGGCCGTATATCGCCCCAATCGCCACCGTGTTGCCGTCCGCACTCAGCGACACCGAATTGCCCGAGTAGTCACCTACTGCTTCCCCGTCGATGTCGCCGCCCCGTTGTCGCCACAACTGCGGACCGGCCGCAGGCGTGTCGTGCCGGGCGCCGTTCTGAACCCGCGTCACCGGGTAGCTGGCCGCCGCGTCACCATAGTCGTACGGACGCGGGGTCACCGTGATGTCGAACGTGCGGACGAAGGTCAGGTTGTCACCAGACGAGGCAAAATCGTCGTCCGGCCCCGCGTCTTCCACGGTCACCGTAATGGTTGCCGTACCGATCTGATGCAGTTCCGACGACCAGGACAGCGTGGCTGTGTCTTCGCCCGTGTTGTAGGTCACTTGCGGATCTGTGATCAGGGTCACATCGCCGCTGGTGGCCGTGATCCGTATCGACTCGGCTTCTCCGCCTGGTCCGGGTGTGATGCCGGTCAGGCTGAGCGTGTGCACGCCGCTGTTCTCTTCTTCACTCTGATTGTTAATCGCGGCCAGGGTCGGGGGGTCGTTCACCGGTGTGACCGTCACGGTGAACGTGCGGATAAACGAAGCGTTGTCGGCGGTCAACGACAGGTCCCCGTCGGGACCGGCGTCGATGACAAATACGTTGATCAACGCAGTACCGTTCGCATCGGTCAGCGGGGTGAAGGTGATGCTGCCCGTTGCTTCCGCAGACGTGTACGTCACCGTGGGTGAGGGGATCACCAGCGGGTTGCTGCTGATGGCGGTGACGTGCAGGGTCTGTGTTTCGCCGGGACCGGCGGTGATGCCGGTCAGGTCGACCGTCTGCGTTCCCGCATCCTCAGCAATGGTCAGATCGGCGATCGCGTCCAGCGTCGGCGGTGTGTTGATCACGATCCGGTAATCTTCCACTTCGCCGTCGGCCGCCGGGCCGGTGGTCGCCAGGCCGCCGGCCGTACTCAGCCGGAAACGGGCGTAGGTATAACCGGAGACGGCATTGCCGGGGACAGCGATGGAGACACTGGACACCCCGGCCGCGACGGACTGCGTATCCAGAATCTGTTCCCCGGGATCGTCCCAGGTCCCGTTCTGATTCCAGTCGATCCACGCATCCAGATTCCCGGATCCGCTGCCGCCCTGAAGGTCCACTGACACCTGGTGGGTGGCTCCGGGATGTAGCACGGCAGGCCAGGCGACGCCGTCCTCATCGGAACCGTCCCCATCGGCTGCAATGGAAGGGACGCCCGTCGGTTCGACATCACGAGTGGCACCCAGACGCAGAGGATCGGCCAGCAGGCTGTGATGGTGCGCCCCGTTGTCAACCCGCAGGACCGGATAACCGGCCGCCGCGTCACCGAAGTCGGCCCGTGGCAGAAGGTCGATCTGATAGTCTTCAACTTCGCCGTCACTGGCCAGTCCCTCCGGTGCCAGGCCGCCGGCCGTACTGAGTCGAAAGCGGGTGAAGGTCGTGCCGGGCAGAGCGGTCACGGGAATATCAAACTGCAGCGTGGTGTCTCCGTTGTTGACAACTTCGCTGGTGAAAATCTGCTCACCGGGATCGTCCCAGTCCTGATCCGCGTTGAAGTCGATCCAGGCATCCAGTCGCGCGCCGGCGGGCACCGCGTTCTGAACGTTCACAGTGACTCCGGACCCGGTCTGACCAACGACCAACTGCAGCGGGTTGAACTGGATGCCGTCGTCATCGGCACCATCCCCATCCGCATTGGCAGACGGCATGCCGTCTGCTTCGGTATCACGGGTGCTGCACAGCGATAACGGATCTTCGGCGGGGGACAAGGCATAAATACGTGTATGTCCGGCATTGTTTCCATTGCCATCGTTCCCGGGAGCGCCAATGGCTACCGTGGTACCGTTGGCACTCAGGGAGACGGAATAACCGGATTCATCGCTCAGAGCTTCGCCGTTAAGAGGACCGGCCAACTGCTGCCAGGAACTGTTTGCGCTGCTGTACTGGAAAATGCGAACGTAACCGTTCCCGGGTCCGGCACCGTCTGCCTCGGGAGCGCCCACCGCAAGTGTGCCGCCGTCGTCACTGAGTGATACGGAAAGTCCGGCGCCGTCAAGAGCGCCCATTCCTTCAATGTCGTCGCCCCGTTGCTGCCATGCGGTGCCATTGTACGCATAGACTGCTGCGTGGCCGGCCGCATTTCCGGCAGAATCATTTCCCGGCGCACCGACCGCCAGCGTATTGCCATCCAGGCTAAGGGATACCGCGGCGCCGAATTCGTCAGATACGGCTGCGCCGGAAATGTCTGTCCCCAACTGGGTCCACGAACTGTTCAAAAGGCGATAAATTCGGGTGTGTCCGTTGCCCAGGTAAGTTGCACCAATGGCAACGGTCGTTGCGTTACCACTTAACGAAACAGAGCTGCCGGACTGACTGCTCATGTCTCCGGGAATCGACTGTCCCAGCTGCGCCCACGCCTGCGTGCCGGAATCGAATTGATGAATTCTGGTGGTACCGGCATTGTCGGAGGGCACGTCATTGTAAGGTGCACCGATCGCCACCGTCTGTCCGTCGTCACTCAGCGATACGCTGGACCCGGATTGTTCACCCGCGGCGTCACCAACAAGGTCGCCGCCCATCTGTGTCCAGGTGGAAGACACACCATCAAACTGATAAATGCGTGTCCGACCGGGCTCGGAGCTGACGATTGAGGGTCCTCCAATGGCAACCACATTGCCGTTGGCACTCAGGGAGACGGACTGGCCGGAAAAACTAAGATCTGCGCCATCGATGTCCGGGCCAAGCTGTGACCATGCGCCCGTACCAACGTTCAAGCGATAGACTCGGACCGTCCCGTTGTACTGGAAGGACTGACTGCCGTGACCAGGTGCACCGATCGCAACGGTCAGACCGTCCGAACTGATCGATACCGATTTCCCCGTCTGTTCAAGAGAGGCGTCACCGTCAATTTCCTGTCCCAGTAATGCCCACCCCTGAGTACTGGGGGTTTCGTGCCGGGCGCCATCGTCGGCCAGTGTAACGGCATAGTCGGCTGGCGCGTCCCCGAAATCAGCCGCCAGTAATGTGCGGATTTCCAGAGACTCTGAGCTTGACCGGAAGCGGTGGGCTTGTTTTGCGCGACGCATGCATTGCCTTTTTTAGACAGACTTCATGACATGCCCGTTGTCTGATGAGTGACGACGAGGATCGGAGGCCATTGTGGTAAATGTTTCAACAGACGCAATCAAATTGCAGTGTTGATGCTTTTTTCAGCGAGCTAATTCTTAGGGGCAAACACCTCTGCCACTTCATCGGGGGCGGCGGGACACAGCGATCAGACGATGTGTGTTGTCGCTGAATCAAACGCTTTGCTCACCGCAGGTCGACAGCGATAAGTTGTCACGGCAGCCGTATGGCCCTGTACAACCGCTACGGGTACCGACCGTCTGCGCGACGGGTGATGACATGACGTGGTCGCCTGGCCGTCGGCAGGTTACGCGGCGTCTCCGGCGAACAGCGAAACCTCTTCGCCGCCGTGCTCAGTGACACGAACTTCGCCATCAAACACAACGACTTCCGCTGTGCAGGATCGCCAAATCGCGACTTTGCAACTCGATCGGCTCCGACAGCGTGATCGAAGCGCCACTGAAGAAGTCGATCTGCGCAAGTCCTTCGATCGGTGACAGGACACCGCCGAGTGGTCGTGATCACAAATCACGCGAACGGGTCTCAAACAGCTTGCGAATCCGTTCCATTCGGGCGCGGTTCACTCCAAGATCTGAGTGTCCGGTGCGCGACGCAGAGCGGAAGTGGATCTGATTTGTCCGGGCGTCCACGAAAAATTCCACGTCGTCCACGAAGCGGAACATTTGACTGCGAAACTCAACGTACAGGTAATCAGACTTCGCTTCCACCAGCGTCGCACCGCGCATCGTGGAAACGAGAGCTCTGACCTTCTCCAGCGCCCGGTCAGGATTGCCATCGAACACCAGCGGCTGGATTCCGTGAAGTTTGGTGGATGCGTAAGTGGAGACGCAATTCGGGGATGATGGAACCTCAGTAAGGCGGCCATCGTGAACGCCGAGGCCCGCAGGACGATCGGCTGTGAGACTCAGAACAAACGTGCCCGCAATTCCGGCCGCCAGAACCGTCACAACGACAACAATCAGCGTGTGCATTCTTTGCCGTTTCATGGGATGCGGACGAGTTGGGAAGGATTCGATTTGATGACAAGCGATCGGAGATGGCCCTGCAGCAATCATGAGGCTGCCGCCTGAGAGCATCGTTTTCACCAGCGATCAATTGTTAAAATACGAGGCATGCGTGGTTCAGGGGCCGGGCGTCGTCTTTTGTACTTAAAACGTTGGTGCTGGATTCTCACTTATCCTTCGATCGATATTGCTGGTGCGCGACAGGTGCGCGTTGAGAATACCGATTCGGTCGCGAATTCTGTTAGCCTACGTTTGTCCGGTTTTACAGATTGCGAAGAAGCGGCCGATTTCGCCGTGAATCTCCTGCCCTTACCACTTCAAGCGTTCACAAGACGGTAGCACAGGTTTATCGTGAATCTCAGGCGACACACGTCTGTTTCACAGCAACCCCGATTTTTCAAACCCGCATTGCTTCTTAATTCGAACAGAAGCTCGCATCAGCCGCCGCATGGCGGATCCGGAGTGTTCACCCATGGCAGGGACGGTTCGCCTGATTCTGGCGTTTCACAATCATCAGCCAGTCGGCAATTTCGACGGGGTGTTCGAGCAGTCGTATCAGGAAAGCTATCTGCCATTCCTGAACGTGCTGACCGAATATCCCGATATCCCGTTTGCCCTGCATACATCCGGTAGTCTGCTGGAATGGATCGAGCAGGCTCATCCGGAGTACATAGACCGTGTTCGACCGTTGGTTGCTAAGAACCAGATCGAAATCATCGGCGGGGCCTACTACGAACCGATTCTGGCGAATATTCCCGGTCGCGATCGCATTGGCCAGATCAGCCTGTACACGGACCATCTGGAGAGTCTGTTCGACACGACAGTACGAGGCATGTGGATGCCGGAACGCGTGTGGGAACAGTCGTTCGCTGGTGACGTTACGGCGGCCGGAATCCGGTACACAATTCTGGACGACCATCATTTCCGCTCCGGCGGTATGCGTCAGGAAGATCTGTTCGGCTACTACGCGACCGAAGACGAAGGACGAATTCTTTCTGTACTGCCGGGTAGTGAACAGCTGCGATACCTGATTCCGTTTCAGGATCCGGAGCACACAGTCGAATACCTTCGCGACATCGCCAATCAGTATGATGATCCGATTGTTGTGTTTGGTGATGACGGCGAGAAATTCGGCACCTGGCCGGACACGCACAAACATGTTTACGAAGACCGCTGGCTGGAAAGATTCCTGCTGGCCCTTCGCGAAAACGCATCATGGCTGAAAGTGACAACGCCATCTGAGGCCATTGATCACGTTAAGCCGCTGGGAACGTATTATATTCCCGATGCCAGTTATCGAGAGATGACGGAATGGGCCCTGCCACCGGAACGTCAGGCAGAACTGCAGCGACTCACCCATCTGCATCGAGAGAACGATCCGGATTGGCAGCAGTTGATGCAGTTTTCCAGCGGCGGCTTCTGGCGCAACTTTCGCGTGAAGTACGCGGAGAGTAACGAGATGTACGCGCGGTCGATGGAAGTCAGTGCGCGCGTCGCTCAACTGGACGGCAGCAGTGAACTGAACGATGACCAGCGCGAAATGCTGGAAGATGCGCGGCGTTGTCTGTACCGAGCCCAATGCAACTGCAGTTTCTGGCACGGTGCTTTCGGCGGACTCTATCTGCCGCACCTGCGCAACGCGGTGTATACGAATTTGATCGAAGCGGACGGAATTCTGGAAGACATTACTCGCAATGTCGACAAATGGGTGGACGTCAGCACGGGAGACTTCAATCTGGACGCTCGTCAGGAAGTGCGTTTGAGCAATCATCGGCTGGTGGCGCTGTTCTCACCGGCCTGCGGCGGGCACATGTACGAGCTGGACGTGCGAACCTGTCGGACCAATCTGCTGGCAACTCTGAATCGACGTCTGGAAGCCTATCACCAGCGCGTCCTGGACCATGCACAAAAACTTCGGGATGCAGCCGAACGCGGCCAGGACCTGCACGAAGACGTTGCCAGTATTCACGACATCGTTCGCTTCAAGCAACCGGATCTGGACAAGAAGATTGCGTATGATAAGTGGCCACGTAAGAGTCTGGTGGATCACTTTTTGCAGCCTGGGCTGTCATTTTATGACTTCCATCGTGGTGAGGGGATCATTGGCGATTTCGCCACATCGACTTATGAAGCGGCTGTCCGCAAAGGCGACACGGAAATCGTTCTGGAGATGCAGGGTCGTGGAGGTGTCGGTGGCGCTGAGATAACTGTGCATAAATCTGTGACGGTTTCACAGACGCAGCCCAATGATATTCTAATTCAGTATCAACTGCAGGGATTGCCTACGGATGTGCCGCTGCACTTTGCATCGGAATTCAATTTTGCCACGATGCCGGGCGGTGCGTCCGACCGATATTTCTACGACACCACCGGAACGCAGCTGGGAACTCTGGATTCGCAGCAACAACTGGACGCAGCAGATCGCATTGGTCTGGTGGACGAATGGCAGGGCCTGGACGTGTCGCTGGAGTTGTCTTCACCGGCCGGAATCTGGACGTTTCCGATCGAAACCATCAGTCAGTCTGAGTCCGGATTTGAACTGGTTCATCAGAGCGTGACCGTCGTTCCGCACTGGGAGTTTGTCGCAGCAGGCGACGGCACCTGGTCTGCGGAAATCCGTCTGATTCTGGACACGTCCCTGGCTCGCGCTCGACAGCTCGCCCAAATCGGTGAAGAGCGAAAAGGCTGGGACGAAGAGTCGTCGCAGCAGATCGACGTATCTAATGAAGCCCCGTCGGTGACTTAAAGTTGCACGAACGCCGTCTTGCCGCGCGGGGCCGTTTTTCCGACAGCAAAGAAGAGCGTTCCGGACGGCAGTTGCATCCGGAACGCATGGGACGCACCGTCTACTTCTTCGGGATCTTCAGTTCCGTCAGTTTCGCCACAAGATCCTCGCCGTGACTGCCGGCTTTCACCTTTTTGTCGACGTGCTTGATCTTTGCGTCGTCACCAATGATGAAAGTCCATCGTTCCGGAACATTCCGGCCTTCGTGCACCACACCATAAGCTTTGGCAACCTTTTTACCTGGGTCACTCAGGATTGCATAATCCAGCCCCAGTTTTTTCGCAAATGCCGTGTTGTCTTCCACACTGTCACAACTCGCGGTGAAATAGGCAACTTTGAATTCGCGGATAGCTTCGCCGTTCGCACGGAACGACAGACACTCTTTTGTTCAGCCACCGGTAAACGCTTTGGGATACCAGGCGATCACAACCGCCTGCTTACCCTTAAAATCGGCAAGTTTGTAGGTCTTTCCATCACTGCCCTTCAGCTCGAAATTCGGAGCATTATCTCCGGATTTCAAATCGGCGGCACTGGACATGCTTATTCCTCCTGCCATAACGGTTGCGATCAGACCCAAGGCGAAAAGTTGTTTCATCCTGGAAATCTCCTGTGTGAAAGAATGCGGCATTGCGCCGCGCGAGGTGTGACTTGCCCATTGTTGCCAAAGTCACACCGAATCCGCCACGCTGCCGCAAAGATTGGCGTGGACTTTTTTCGAAACCGCCATGGGCGGGCTGAAACCCTGCGTGCATCACCGCGCTGAGATTCTCGAGCTCAATCGTTAGTGCAGTTTTGAAAAACACGTGGCTTGTTCAGGCTCGTGGGAAGCACACACAGCAGGTTGGGAAACGTTTTTCGCGGCCACAAGTCAGCGTAATGCGCTGTCGTGCATGGCACTGGTGCTGTCGGAGCGAACGTTTTTTCAATGGACGTTCAGTACTCGGACGCGGTGATTGTTGCTGTCACCGATGTAGACTCGCCCGCCGGCGTCGACAAACACGCCGTGCGGTCGATCAAGTCGGCATTTTGACGCGACTCCATCGGGGCCATCGCCCTTCTTTCCGTCTCCAACAATGGTTTCGATGAGACCGGTCACGATTCGGATGACGCGGATTGTGTGGCTTTCTGTGTCTGCGAAGTAAATGTCGCCGTTCGGTCCCAGAGCAACTCCCTTCGGACCGGAGAGCGCGGCCTGCCTGGCCGGACCTCCGTCACCCGAATAGCCCTTTTTGCCGGTACCGGCAAGATGGTGCAGCGTATTCCTGTTCAAATCCATGCGATAAATCGCATTCCCTTCCCGCAGTGCCAGAATCAGACTGTGCTGGCCGTCAAAGTCGAGAGCTCGTGGACCGTTTGTCGCCGTGCCTGCGATGGTTGATCCATCTGGCGTCGGCTTGCGTTCGCCGGTTCCTGCAAACGTGGAAATGATACCCGTCGCCAGATTCACCTTGCGCACGCGGTGATTTCCGATGTCGCAGATATAAAGGTTGCCTCTGTTGTCCAGAGCAATGGAGTGCGGTCGGCTGAGCTGCGCCTGAGTTGCTGGTCCGTCGTCGCCGCCGAATCCCCTTACGCCACTGCCGGCAATCAGTTCAATATTTCCCGTGGCCGCACTCACCTTTCGCACAATGTTATTCTGCATTTCCACAAAGAACATATTTCCGTCTTTGTCGAAGCGCACTTCGTACGGTTCATTCAGTGCCGCTGCCGTCGCCGGCCCGCCGTTTCCGGAGTAACCTTTGTCACCATTACCAGCGACAGTTGTGATCACGTTGGTTTTTGGATCGACTCGACGAATGACGTGGGAACCGACCTGACAGATATACAGCGCCTTATCGGGACCGACCACGATTCCAAAAGGCTGCGACACCGCCGCCTGATCGGCCGGTCGACCGTCGCCGGAATAGCCATCTGTGCTGGTGCCGGCCACAGTTGTGACGTCTGCCATCGCCGCGGCAGACGGAATTACAGTGATCAGACACGAAACCAATATCAGACAGGACAACTTCATAAGCTTGTGTCGCTTCTGCTGAGACAAACGGCAGACAAATCCTGCCGACGAGGCTGGGGCACCGCAGTCATGGTTGTGACTATTTGTCGTCGGCTGATGCCAGCGAGGGTTCGCGCCTGTTCGCGAGCAGACCACCGTCATCGGTTACGGCCAACGCATTCCACATGGCAAAGAAAGCAGGAGCGGCAATCAAATTGCCCAGGATTGTGCCGCGGGCAAAAGGGATGGCTTTGGCGAAACACTCGATCAATCCCGCAGCGCTGCGAGGATATGTGTCCGGCCAGATCAGCCACACACCAAAGTTGCTCAGCAGAAAGTAAATCGCGATTGATGCGATGCTGCCGCCGATCACGGCAGAATAGCGCTTCGGCGCAACCTGACGTCCGATAAGAAAAATTAACACGTAGGCTGAATAGTCCAGGGGCCAGCTGGGAAAAAATCCATGGCCAGTCTTTAAATGCAGCAACACGTCCGTGAGTACTCGAACAGCCAGCGGCAGCAGGAAAGCAACCGGGTGTCGAATTACCGAACCGCACAGCAGCGCCAGTGCCACGACCGACGAAAAGTTCAACAGTGGAGTATCAAGAAACCGCAGGCCGATACTGACACCGCAAGCGGCCGCGATAATCAAAATCTGAGTATGTTTCATAGGATCAAGTCACGCAAAAGCTGCGCGGTGCAGCCGGTCGTTAAGGGCGATTCCCAGCCCGGTGGCTGGGAAACTTCTGGCGATGATAACGTCCAGATTCGCTGAGTCGAGACTTCTCAGCGCGGCAAAAAAGTTTGCGGCACACGTTCTCAGCTCGCCGGTTCCCGAAAGCTGCTCAATTTGCTCAAATCCCTGCACGCATGGGTATGGTCCGTGCGTCATCAAACCGCAGCGTTTGCCTGTGATTGGTACGGCTGCGTCGTCCTGGGCAATGGTTCGCAGCATCGTTGCGGGTGCATAATGACGGCTCAACATGCCAGGGGCGGGTTGGGCGGCATTGTCCCGCGATGCGTCACTGACGGCTCGCTGAACCGTACCAATCACCGCTGCAATGTCTTCAATCGGCAACCCACCGGGGCGCAGCAGCATGGGCTGATCCGTCATCAGGGAAACCACTGTCGATTCAAGGCCGACGTCGCAGGGACCACCATCCAGAACACCATCGATTCTGCCGCCCAGACCATCCACAACATGGCGGGCCGTTGTCGGACTGACGCCACCAAACGGATTTGCGCTGGGGGCCGCGACCGGGCGACCAACCGCCTTCAGCAGTTCAATTGCCAGGGGATGGTTTGGAATTCGCAGGCCAACACCGGGCAAGCCTGCTGTCACAAGGTCAGAAATATGAGGCAGCTTTGGCAGGACCAGTGTCAGCGGCCCCGGCCAGAATTTTGCAGCCAGCTTCTGCGCCATTTCCGGAAAGTTGGCCACGACCTGCTGTACCGCGGCGATGTCGGCCACGTGAATGATCAGCGGATCAAACGCTGGTCGTTGTTTGGATTCAAAGATTCCGGCCACAGATTCCGAATTTGTTGCATCCGCACCCAGCCCATAAACCGTTTCCGTTGGGAATGCAACAAGTTGGCCGCGGCGCAGCATTTCGGCTGCGATCAACGTATTTTCACACAGAATGGTTTCACGCATCAGCGACGTTTATCCGTGAGAACATGTTGTCTTTGAGTCGGGGCTGGCACCCAGCGGGAGCGAGTTCTCCGTTACGCAGACCCAATGCAACGGCCTTTCACGGTATGAAAACAAGTTTGCAACCACGGCAGAATCGATTTGACGCTGCCGGATCGAGGAGCACGGTCGTGCGAAAATCAATTTGACGGGAAATGCCATCGTAGCGAGGATACCTATACGGCGTCACCGTGCCGTCCGCAGAAAAAGGCTGTTCTGTAGACAGAACGTGGTCGCCAACGAACAATACTTCAACAACAATGCCGGAACGCCCCCAGGACTTTGTTAACTTCGACGAAGCCTGATCAGTGTGTAGTTCTGAGTGAAAACTCAGTTATAGGTGCGGCCCAACCGCAGAATGGTGACTTTCATGCCCGACGCAGGTGTCCTTGCAACAATTCTATTGATCGTTGGTCTGTTTCTTCTGGCCCTGGAACTAATGATTCCCAGCTTCGGCATGATTGGCATCATGTCGGCAATCTGTCTGCTGGTTTCGGCATGGTCCGCGTGGCAGGCATGGTTTGACGATTATCCCAACCTCTTCTGGACCTACGCTGGATTCTGGGTGCTGGGGATTCCGTCCGTCCTGGGTGGCATGCTGTTTTTGCTTGAGAACACAAGTCTGGGAGATCGAATCGTGTTGCGCGGTCCCGCCCGAGAGTCCGGCGATGCGGCGCAAAGCGGCTTGGCAGAACTCGTCGGTCAGACGGGCCATGCATCGTCGTTGTTGACGCCCGGGGGAATGGTCAATATCGGCGGAGAGCGGTTTCATGCGGAATCACCAGGCATGCCGATTGAGTCGGGCAGCCCCGTTTTGGTAACTGCCGCCAAAGGGAACCGACTGGTGGTCTGTGCGATTTCGGATGATTCTCCGGCAGAAAACATGGCCTCGCCGGGCCAACCGGCGGCGACTGTGGTCGCCGGATCACCCGAAATTGATTCCGGTCAGCAGCCCTCGGATGGAACAGGAGAGCAGGATACGGAGGTTGTTGAGGGGGGACGAATTGATGCCGGGGCCAACCCCCTTGACTTTGAGATTCCGGAGAACTATACCGGTCACGTCTAGTGCTTTGTCAGAACTAAGTTTTAGGGTTGCCCCCCTTTTTCAGCGAATAATTCAACCACACTTCCTGGCTTTGACAAAGCACCAGCGTGGCATGGGCGTCGCCAATCATCAAAGCACCGCTTGGAATCGGTGACTCCGTTTCCGCTGGTTGCTGTAAAAACGCCCGAAATGGACAGGACTTTTTTCGAAGGACTCTGGTCCGGACGAGAAATATTGTGTGCCGTTTTTCTGAACGATTCATCGCGGTTCGTGGTGGGCAACAATGTCTTGAGCATCAGATGGCAGACGGAGAATTCACAAGATGAACATCATTCCAACGTCGGTAATATTTGCTCAGAGCCCGGCCAGCTGGGCTGGCATCGTGATCATACTGCTGTTCGTTATTATCTTTCTGGCAATCTTCGCGCAGTTTGCGAGCCTGTGGTTGCAGTGCAAGATGACCAATGCCGGCATCGGTCTGCTTGATCTGATCACAATGCGGTTTCGCAAGGTGAACCCGACGGTCATCGTCCGCAGCATGATCATGGCGGTTCAGGCGGGACTGACCAAGATTTTTCCGATCACGCACAGCAAACTGGAGGCCCACTATCTGGCGGGCGGCAACGTTCCCAATGTCATTCGAGCCCTGATTGCTGCTCAGCGAGCAGAAATCGATTTGAACTGGGAAACGGCCCAGGCGATCGACCTCGCGGGCCGAGACGTTCTGGATGCCGTTCGTACCAGCGTCTATCCAAAGGTTATCGACTGTCCGGATCCCAAGCGGTCAGCGGGCACACTGGACGCTGTGGCCGGCGATGGCATTCAGTTGTGTGCCCGAGGACGCGTTACGGTGCGAACCAACCTTGCGCAGCTGATTGGTGGAGCGACCGAAGAAACCGTTATTGCGCGAGTCGGTCAGGGCATCGTCCAGGCGATTGGTTCCACCGATTCGTATAAAGGCGTGCTTGAGAATCCGGATAACATTTCCAAGATCGTGCTTGGACAGGGTCTGGAAGGGAACACGGCTTATGAGATCGTGTCGATCGATATCGCAGACATCGATGTCGGCGAAAACATCGGGGCTCGTCTGCAGGCCGATCAGGCAGAGGCGGACATGCGGGTTGCTCAGGCGAAAGCAGAACAGCTGCGAGCGGACCAAACGGCGCGCGAACAGGAAATGATCGCTCGTATTCAACAAAACCGAGCAAAGGTGGTGCTGGCAGAGGCACAGGTACCGAAAGCTGTCGCAGAAGCATTTGCCAGTGGCAAGCTGGGACTGCTGGATTACTACGAGTTGAAGAATGTGCAGGCGGATACCAGCATGAGGCAGTCGATTGCCGGAGCTGGTCCCGCTGGCGGTGATTAGTAATCCACGGACACCAAGTGCAATTTCGCGCAACAGAGTTTTCGGAGCCACGCACTCATGAAGTTCCAGTGGATAGTTCTCGTGATTTTCATTGTTCTGCGGATCGTCTTTTCGATCTCCAAAGCGAATGAAAAGGCGCAGAAAAAGCAACAGCGGGTGCAGGCCAATCCTGGTCGAAAACAGGGCGTGCGGTCTGAAATTGAAGCCTTTCTGTCCGAAGTTTCGGGAAACAAGCAGCCTCGTGAAAGCGACGGGGCTGAACTTGCACAACGGCAGCGGGAGGAGCGGCGACGAAAGGCAGAGGCAAAACGTCGTCAGCAGGAAGAGCGGCAACAGGGCGTTGGGGAAAAACGTCGTGGCCGGGAACAACAGGCGTCGGCGTCAAAATCCCGTCACAAGGGTGAGCGGAAAGTCGGTTCGGGCGTCGCCGCCCACGTTGACCAGTACATTGGTCAGCACGTTTTAGAACACATTAACCACGACGTGGACGAATACGTTGATGCCACGATCGTCGATGTTGTGGACGAACACCTGGGGGACAGAGACCTCGAAATGCCCACAATGGCGAGCAGTTCCGTAGTAACATCGTCAGCCGCAGCATCAGTCGTAAAAATGCTCAGAAACCCCGAAGGGGTTCGCAGCGCGATTATCCTCAATGAGATCCTGTCACGCCCTCGGCCCCTGCGCCGCTGATTACGTGGGTGTCCGCTTCTGCAGCAGGTGGTGCAGCTATGATGGCGTGAGGATTTTCCAGCGTTCGTGGTTTTCCTTCATTGCCGGCACGATGTCCTGCGGCACAGCACCTTCTTCCAGCAATGCCCAGCCTGTGAATGATTCCGCCGTTGTTTCCTGCAGCAGCGGAAACAATTCCGCCCACGGATACTTGTTATTCCGCAGGTCGTGAATGTGAATGGTGCCCATCCTGTTCTGTAACGATCGATAGTTGGCGGTGAGTCCATCCCCGGCAAAGTCTGTCGGATTGCAGTTCCAGCACACGGCCACATTCGGATTGTCGGCGATGTCAAAGATCGTTTTCATATGAGGAATTTCGCTGGTTCCTCGCCCGTGAACTTCGACCCTAATCTGAATCCCGTGGTCTCCTGCAAATCGGCCGACTTCATTCAGCGATCGCCCGATCTGCTCCAGAGTCTGTTCGACCGAACGTTCTTTCGGCAGCCCGTTGGGACGCACCTTTACGCCCGTCCCACCGACATCTTTGCACAGTTTCACAAACTGTTTTGTCTCGTCAATGTTCTTCTTCAGAACCGCCGGATCCACCGCGTGATATTCGCAAGCGCTGCCTAATCCAACCAGTTCGACATTGCTGTCTTTGAATTGCTTTTGCACTTCCGACCGCCGGATTCGATCGATTGTGATTTCGACGCCGTGCTTATGAGTACTGCGGAGTTCGACTCCGGCAAAGCCCGTTGCCTCGCAGTTACGGATCACGGTCGGCACATCCCACTCCCTGCCCCAGTTGTATGTGACCAGACCCAGTTTCAGCTTGCGGGCTGTATCGGGTGTTGCAAGACCCGGCTGAGAAGCGGCCGCAACGGCAACTGTTGCTGCAAGGAAGTCTCTTCGTCGCATTGTCATATGAAGATTCCGTGATCGTGGTGAATGGGCGTCTGTTGAAGTTACAGCGGACGTTCCCGTGATCGTACCAGAATGTTGAGGCGTGACCCAACCGTGCGTGGTCAGTTGGCAGTCACCCACACTGGCGTGGACCATGCCACGTGGCCGTGTGCGACCATCAGATTGCCTGGCAATACAGGTGCGTCTCGCTCCTGCGTGACGCGCCAGTAATACCAGTGAGTCCCCTTTGGCATGTCTGTATCCGTGAATGCGCCACTAAATTTGCAATCATCGGTGCCGGAAATACGATGAACTTCAACGCCATTGCGGACAAGTGTGGCCGACGTGATCGGACGCGTTCCAACGGCCGTCAGCATCAGGCGAACCTGTGAGTTCTTCACCGTCACCTCGTCGCCCATGAATGTGTCATTCGCGCGGGAATCCACCAGGATCCGGGACCCGTTCGTCGCGAAGCACCGCCGTTGCCTCAACGCGTCCAGGATCGCATCGGCCGTCAGATTTTCCGCGTAAATCCCGGTTAACGCACCGCTCAATCCTGGCGCGCGACGATGAGAATCACCGCAGGCCACGAAACCAAACCGGGCCCCGTTATCCAACGGATCGTGAAACAGCCTGGGCACGCGAGCGATGTAATTCCGCCAGCCCGACGTCAGTTCCATCCCGACTTCAACCGGATGGCCCGACACTTTGAAGTTGTCGTGCTGTGTAAACGTCAGACCTCCCGCCTGCTCAACGGCCGCGTTCAGCCGGGTGATGTCGTTGCCGACTTCCGGGAAACGAACGATCGGCCCACCCGTTGGTGGATACACGACGCTGCGGTGATTGGGAAACGAACGATTCTGATAGGGAGGTGTCCAGTTCCCCGGATCATCAACCCGGGCTCCTGTGCGACCTGGGATGCGAGACGTCCATTCGTAACCGGGAAGAGCCAGGAAATCGGGCCGAGCATAGAAATGAGCAAAGTCGTTGCTCAGCGCGTATTCGTAACCCGTTAACGGCGCGTCGTACAGAAAGTCGTTGTTGGTGAAGACGACAACATCAAGCTTCGCGCGATCCCGCGCGTAATGCATCAGTTCGTCGGGTTCGCCTTCCGCATCACATGTCAGCCCGCTGTGACAGTGCATGTCTGCCCAGAACAGCTGGTATGATTTTCCGGCAATCGTGACGCTTTGGCGCGGTGTCAGCTCATCGCGAACCGGCAGATCGACAGGTTCCCAGCCACGCCATTGCTTCTGTTGAAATTCGTTTGTATCTGCCAGGCTCAGATTCAAACATTCATAGATACGTTTTGAATCTCGGGGCAGGTGTGACGCCAGAATCTTGAAACGCCCATCAGCGACCTGATCCGAGTGAGGCAGGTGATAGTCGACGAGACCGTGATGCAGCAGAACAGGCTGTTCCCATCGTCCGTCGTGCATGCGGCGACCAACAAGATCACCGATGACATTTGGCGTGCTGCCTTTGTGATCTGACTTGCGCTCCCACATCAGCCAGATGTCATCTCCATTTCGCAGCAGCATCGGCTGCGTCCGCTGACCCAGATAACCACCGGTGGCCACAACACGAGGCTCAATCTGACCCATCAGCCCATGAGTCAACTCAGCGGCTGAGGCGTTTCCCGCGGCATCGGTCACCAGCTTCCACTGACCGCGCACCTGGATCGCCGCCTGCAGGATATGCCACTGGCTAATGACGCCTGGCCCGCCGATCACATCCTGCTTGTTCAGCCACGCCACACACAATCCGTTGGAAGTTGCCACCGCTGTCGGTTTCAGGCAATGGCGCCCAGCGGGGGAAACCTGCTGCGCAGGCCCAGGTTTCGGCAGCAGGGTTCGACCTTTGATTACATAAATGCCGTTTTCATAGGCATCCCAGAATACCGATGCAGTTCCGCGCTCGTCGGTGACAACCGTTGACCTGTATGCTTCTGACACGCCGTCAGACACTTCAAGCGGTGCTTCCCAGAGTCCGTTGTCAAAGACCCGAGCCACGATCCGAAAGCCCTCGTTGGTTTTCTGACTCCATGTGGCTATCACTCTGCCGTCATGAGTTGTGGCGGCTGCGGGATAGATGGCTGTCGAATTGAATTCTGAGAGGTTTACGTTTGACTGCCATTTTCCGTCACGGTGTTCGCGGGCACGAACCTGCCAGCCAATGCCGGATCGCGCTGACCAGATCACGCAGACAGAACCATGTCGCCCTGCAACAACAGTGGGAGGGCTGACGATGTCTTCATTGTTGCTGATGGTTGTCAGCGGTTGCAACGGGCCGTCTGCAGAAAACGGACGGACGTCGATGCGGTCGTGTCCTGTGGAATATGTATGCCACGCGACCCACATGTTCCCCGTCGAAGTCAACACCGCGGCGGGATGTGACTGGTATGCAGATTGATCTTCGTTCAGCACGAAATTTTCGGCTGAACCTGTTGCGATGCTGATGGGAAGGCCCGTTAACAGGACGGCGAACACCAGCAGGTGCGATCGATCGGCATAACGGATTTGAAGCATGGCTGGTTGTCCTTAACGTCTTGCGACGACTGTAGAGTTTGAATTCCTGCGGTCAGGCGTTCATTCCGCCAGGAGCGTCTTCGCTCGGGAGCGTACTTCTTCGACCGGGTGCTCCAGCAATGATTGACGTTCATCCGTCTGCAACACCAGTTTGTCGTTCTGCAGCAACATTGCCAGCGCTGTGGCTCGTTCCTTCGTGTGCAGCAGCCCTTCGATGGCAAGGTAGCGATTCCGACCTTCAAGATAACTGAGCGACTTTGTCAGCGCGACGGTGGCGTTGTTTGAGTCAACGTCGACAAGACCACTTACGGCGCCCATTTGGAGTTCAGGGTTCGTGCCTTTGGTGAGATATTTCAGCAAGTGTGGAACCGCAGCTTTATCGTCCATCAGAGCGACCATCCGCAGAGCGTCGTACCGTGTGCCCGTTCGAATCCGGTCATCGTCCGCCATGGCGGCGGCCAGCAGTAACGTGGCAGGCCACCGTGCTTTGACCGCAGGCAGGCCGTCGAGAATCTCAGACAGGCGTCGCTTTGGCCAGAAGCCAAGTTGCGATGCACCGTTGATCAGGCCACCGCCAAGGACGACAGCCTGCCAGTCACACAGGGAACTGCCTGCTGCGGGAACGCTGGTTTCGAGCACGTCGCGGATCTCGCCGCCATCGTTGCGTTTTCCCACGGCGATGGCGACTCGCCACAGCCATGGGATGCGCCGATATTCGTCGTCGAGATCGCCGGTCCTGATGCCCGCAGCCAGCAACGAAATGATCCCGGGACCCATGCCCGGTCGCTGGTCGATCACTTTCTGTCGGCGGGCCACGGGCTGAGATTCGTCCAGCAGAAAGGGGGTGATCTCCGGCGGGTATCTTGGTAGTGGTCTTTCTTCGGACTTTGTTGCTGTAAACGCTGGCTGCATTCCCGACGGAACCAGTCGCACTTCGCGCAGATCAAACAACGCCTGCTTTACCCGACCGTTTGGGCGCACGACGACCACATTGACTCCGGAATGCAGTTGAGTCGTTCCAACTTTCTGCTGTCGGAATCGGTCCCAGCCTCCTGTTGCCGCAACGGTACCAACCAGCGGTTCAGCGACACCATCGATCCGAAACCCGTTGCCAGCCGCAGCTGCTGCGCAGGATGCGTCAATGTACACGTCGAACGTTCCCGACTTCGGCAGCAGCACTTTCCAGGTCGCTGAATCCCCCTGGTGATGCCAGTAGCCAATGTTGGCAAATGATGTTTCAAAGGTAATGTCGCTTCCGCGAATTTCAGCAGAAACAGCCGTCAGCAACAGACGTCCCTGTTCATCCGGGGCAATCGTTTTTGGTTCATTTCCTGGCAGACGTTTTGGCGGTGCTTCGAAGCCTGCCAGATAGGCAATCACGTCGCTGAAATCCTGAGCCGACATGTCGCGCTCCAGACCTTCCGGCATCACAGAACGTTCCGACGACCGAAACTCCTCAAGTTCTCTTCGCGGAATCAGGTGCTCCTTCCCACCGGCCTCACGCAGGAGAATCGAATCCGCCGATTCCCGCACAATCATGCCGGACGCCGTTCGTCCGTCGACCGTAACAGCCGTCCACGCCACATAACGAGCATCAACTTCTTTGTTGGGATCGAGGATCGTCGTGAGCAACCACCGAGAGTCGCGATTTGTCAGCGCCAGCAGATCAGGCCCGACGACATGACCATGGTCTTCCAGTTTGTGGCATGTCGAACATCGTTTTCGGAATACGTCCCGGCCCCGAGGCGCGTCACCGTGCAAACCAATCACGTCGTCGAATGACTTCAGCACCGTTGCGCGACTTGACGTGCCGGATGCATTAAGCACTCGTTTGGCGGCCGTACGCACGGCCGCGTTGGTACTCGACAGCAATTTATTGCGGCGTGCTGCATCAAGGCTCTCAGGCCGAATTCCGCCGGACTCCAGCGCCGCCAGAAGATCCAGCATGCCATCATTTCGGCGCATCAATTCATCGGCGATTGCCACACGGGATTCCGCTCCGACGGCAGGATATGCATGCAACAACATTTTCGAAGTATCTTCAGCCCCGGTGTCGGCGAGAGCAGTGACGGCTGCTCGCTGAATGACTCCCGAATGTCGAGCTGATATCAGCGAGGCAATTGCAGCGGCGCGTTGCGCTGGTCGGAATGCTGCCTCGGCCGTGCCGTCATTAACGATTTGTGTCGTCACGGGACCATAGCCACGCCCCAGCAAAATTAGAGCTGCCATTTGCCCGTCGGCAGGCTCATCGGTGCCCGAGATGGTGTGCATGGCATGACGATGCAGCTCACGAAGGCGTTGAGATGTGGAAGCAGTGATCTGCAGCTGAGCTGTCGCCGGCTGCGCGTCCAGACCATCCAAAGCTGCGGCCAGAAGTGTTGCTGCTTGATGCGATAACCGTCCGTCGCCAGCGACCTGCAGACACACCTGCAACGCTCGCTCAACCGCGGCCGAATTTCCTACGCGAACGGCCAGCAACACCAGGCTGCGCCGAACGCCATTTGTTTGTGCTGCAGCCGGGCGATCCAGATAGGCATTCAGGACGGAATTAATATTGCCCGCCCTGACGGAATTCAGGGCCGCCGAGCGAACATGTGCATCCGGTTCAGCATTGCTGATCAGTGTGCTAAGCGTTGCGGCGGCACCCGGGATGGCTTGCTTCCTACTTCCACCTGCGCCGAGCGACAGAGCCACCTGGCGGCGTACTCGGCCACTTTCGCTCTCTGCCAGCGCAAGTATCCTGGACCGCAGTTTCGGAGTACTGGTCAGGAACGGTTCACTAAGTTGCACAGCAAATCGCACCACTTCCGGTTGGTTTGAATTCAGTGCCGTCGTAATATCGACGGGTGTCAGTTGCGCCAGTCCTTCCAGCGCCGCCAGAGCCTGGATCTGCGCTGCGGGACGATTGGCGTTTGATGCAACCCTGCGGATTTTCGGCGACACAGATTTCGCCGAACGCCAGACCAGCAGCTGGTGAGCAAGATCGCGAATCGTTCCGTTGGAAGAACCGAGTTGTCCTGCAAGTTCGTTGTCAGACAGAGCCTCCAGATCCGGGATCAACGCCTGTTTCCCTGACGCCTTTGTGTCGTCGTTACCTCGCTTTGGCACGACGCGGTAAATGCGTCCACGTCGCATTCCGGCAAACACGTCCAGTTCCGCCAGCGTGGATTGAGGAATCCAGCGGGAGTGCTCAATCACGTAGCGGTACATATCCACGACCCACAGTGCACCGTCCGGGCCGGTCCGCGCCTGCACGGGGCGAAACCAGCGATCGGTGGAGCTCAGAAACTCCATCGATTCTTCACCGTTGCCACGCTTGCCTGCAAGTCCATGTCCGCTGCGTGACAGTTCAATTCGGTGTACCGACTGATGGACAGGTTCGCACGTGAAAGCGTCGTCCCTGAATTCGGCACCCAGCACCGAATCGCGATAAATGCCCAGTCCGCACGCAGACGTCGCACGTCCCGGTGCGCCGGAGAGTTCGAAGGTGACCAGACTTTCGGGAGGATAAAGCGAATGTGCAGCTGAGTCTGCCACGACACCCGGGGGTGATGACAAAGTGGTGAAAGGATTCCACTGAGCGTATCGGTCGTCAGACGGGATCGCTCGCAGCAGGGTGCCGTTGGAGCAACCAAACCAGTCACCCCAGTCGTTGCGGTCGCGGCCCTGCTGAGTTCTGCCCGATACCGGTTCGATGGCTCCTGTGTCCGGATTCAGGCGAAAGTCACGGTTGCTGCAATTGACGACTTCCCCTGTTTGATGACTGGTGATGGTGCCGCCGAACAGCCCACATGCGCCGTAGATCCAGTTGTCCAGTCCCCATCGAAGGCTGTTGACTCTGGCCTGGGCATTGCGGATTTCAAAACCCGAAAACAGCTTCTGCGTGATGTCTGCAACACCGTCGCCGTCTTCGTCCCGGGCGAACACAATGTCGGGTGCGTCGCAGATCAGCAGTCCGTCTCGCCAGGCCTTCACGTCCGTCGGGAACCGCAGACCATCCACAAAAGTTTTTGCTTCTTCGAAGTAACCATCACCGTCGGAATCCCGCAGCCAGCGGACTCGACTGGTCTGTTCGAATTCCTCATACATGTCTCGTCCGTAGTCACTCATTTCGGCGACCCACAATCGTCCGTCGGGACCGAAGTCAATGGCGACGGGATCCGTCACCTGGGGCTCTGCTGCCACCAATGTCACTTGAAGTCGGTCGTGAGTCTTCATGCACTGCAGCGACTCTTCCGGCGACTTCGGTGCTACACCCTGAGTGCCTTTCGGCACGTGAAAGGCATTCGGCACCTGACGATGCACTTCGTCGATAATCAACTTCTCCAGACCCGCCTGCAGCGTCGTCGGCAGCGCAAAATAGGGCACTTCAGAACCGCCGCCGTATCCTCCTTCTGCCAGCAATCGTTCTGATGGAATGTAGCAGCCAAAGTCGTTGCTGTAGGCGTTCAGCCAGAATCGTTCCCGATCGATGTCCGACTTGAGTCGCAGTGCATAATCAACACAAACTTCCCCCGCCAGAAAGTTCATACAAAAACTGTCGTCGAAAGACCACGTCTGAATGGGATAGTCGATTTCAGAAATCAGTTTTTCACCGCGGTCAAGTCGCGCCAGCTGAGTCGTCGCGTTGTAGCGATCGGTCGGACGTCCTTTGCTGGTTTGTTGAACCAGCTGTTCCCGAGTCGGCAGTTCTTTTAACGGCAGAGCGATCGTCTTCAGTACGGCGGCAGGCTTGCCGGAAATGCGTTTCAATCGGCCACTTAGCAGACGTTCAACTTCCGTCGCAATTTCAACGCCCTGCTGTTCGGCCGCTGCAACATTGTCACCGGGGTCGCCGCTGATGCGACTGACGGGGTTTTGATCCGAACCAGCTCCGATGGACACCAGGCCGACGCAGTCCGGGAAACGCCGTTCTATCATGGCGGCCGCATGTCCCGCCCAGTCTCCGCTGATTTTGTTGAAAGACAATGTCACGCAGTGACAGGCGTACGAAACGTAAATCGCTTTGGGCTTGCTGGTCTCGATGTCGCGGACGAACAGCACCGGCAAATCGTGATCAACGGGGCCTCCTGCGGCGCGACGGTTTTTGGCAAAGCCAACCTTTCCGACTGCCCACTCCAGTCGGGCCGGTGATCGTGAAGCGATCGCTTTGCGGGCCGCCAGCGTAATGTGGTCCGTTAGTTCCTGCGTGTAACGGTCAATGTGTTTCTGGTGGTCTGCTGGAATGGCTGTGCTGAAAATGTTGTCACTCGCACTATTGACCTTTGGAGTGCAGTGTGAATGTGAGAACGTCAGGGCCAGGTTCTGTCGTGGAAGCTGGTGAGATTCCATCAAACGACGGCCCACTTCATTCACCATCGAAGTCCGCACGCCCAGACTGTCCAGCGTTATCAGAACCAGCGGCGACTGATTACCGTGTGAAATGGCGAGGGCTCGCGCGAAAATCCGTTGAGACACGGCTTCCGTTTCTTCTCGTCGATTGCCAAAACCGTTCAGTCGAATTGGGTAGTCCGGAGTGATGTCCACCGCTGCGACGCCGACGCTGTAATGATCAGCCGACTGTGCTGAGACGCTGCTGCTCAGCAGAACGGGCAGTGACGATAGAAAGCAGCAACTCAGCAAACGACAACAACAATCTGTCTTTGACAGGACCATCATGAGATGAATCTTTCAGTCTGGCGACGAGCTGCCCGGAACGGGACCCACTCGCATGTGCACGCCGATTTCAACTTCGCTCAAACAGCGGTCAGGTAAATTCCAGCCAGCACGCCTACTGTTTATCCGCAGATTCGGCCAAACCTCGCAACCGCAGCCATTCCCCCGCGCGAGCGGGCCATGTGCCGATTTGCGATCCAGCGACCGCTCTCATGCCGTACCCGTGACCACCGTTTTCGTAGACGTGTAATTCGGCAGGGATATTGTGCCGTTTCAGGGCGGCATAGATCAGAACGCTGCCCAGCGACGACGACCGGTCGTCGTGAGTATGGACGATGAATGCCGGCGGTGAAGTCTTTGACGGTTTGATTTCCGGTAACAGGTCATCAGTGCTTCGATCGTAAACATTCCATGGATAAATCAGCAGCGAAAAATCGGGCGAGCAATTCTGTTCATCCGTCGCATCCATTGCCTCGTACGCCGGTTTCCCTTCGGCCGTATGCAGAATGGAACCGACCTGACCGCCTGCCGAAAAGGCCAGGACGCCTACTCGGTCAGCGTTCACGTTCCATTCAGGGGCACGCGCACGAATAATGCACAGCGCTCGCTGAGCGTCCTGCAAAGGGCGCCGCCACGCCGGTTCCGTTTTTGGCGTCACCTCGCTGGTGCGATATCGCAGAACAAACGTTGAGATGCCGAATTGATTCAGCCACGGAGCGGCTTCAGATCCTTCCTTGTCCGGAACCACTTTTCCGAACCCGCCGCCGGGCAGCACAAGAATGGCTGTTCCGTTCGGCCTGTCGGCCGGAAACACGTCGATGCTCGGCCGACGAATTTTGATCGTGCGCGTGACCGGCGGGAACTCGCCTGCCCGATTCGGCTGGTTGGTGCCTTCGTCAAGCGATGTCTCGCCGGGGGCATGGCCAGGCCACACCATCACTCGAACGTTGTCCGCGGCGCAGACGTGTGTCCTTGGTAACGACAGCACAAAAACCGCGAGAGTTGCAAAACAATAGACCACTGTCTGGTGACGCATTAGGAAGTCTCCGCTGGGAAAGCACGGCTGGTGCATACAAATTCCGAACACAGACTATAACCAAACTTGATTGCCGGTGTGAAATCAGCGGGCAGGTTGATATCCCGATGGCTCGTGAGTGACGCTGGAATCGTTTGCTGACATCGCTGACTTCTATTAAGTTAGATGGCAGATTTTGGGCACTTGAGTGTGGACGTTGTAACCGGACTCTTAATACCGCAGTTCGCAGGTTGCCATGGTTCGTAATCCGGCCGGGAAGCGGGCCGGCGACCTCAATACGTCCTGACTGCGTCAAACAACAGGGGGGCAGATTATGGACGGCAGCATTGATCGCAGAGTCTTTGCAAAGCGGACGTCGGCAGCTGTCGCTGCCTTGCTGGCGGGTCCGCTGGTCGGCGACGGAAGCTCATTCGGCCAGGTACCCGGCGAGTCTAATAATCGTCTGGTGCTGCTTGGTCTGAATGCGCTGGCCCGGGCTCATGAATTGAATTATTTCGCAGACGGGCACCGCGGTGCCAGTTTTGTTGCCGCGCATTTGATGTGCGTTGATAACGACCTGGACGCCCCGGCCAGGTCACGCATTGAAGAACTTTTCAATATCAACTGGGCGACTTCTGCTCTGTGCAAGCCATTTCCTGACGAGACGCCTGATCCGGATGCTGTCGCCAGAATCGGCGAAGCACTTACCGAGGGTGGAGCAGTGCTTCGTCAGGTCGGCCACAACGCGATATTCGCGATGCTGGCGATCAAGGCGTTTCGTATGGTGCCCAGCGCTGCGACTCCCCAGCGTATTGACGGTGTCTGTGCCCTGATTCGGTCGTTTACACCGTGGCGTGACGTCGCACCGGACAGTGACGTTGACCCACCGCCGTTTGCCGACTCGACGGCCGCGTCACGATACATTCTGCGTGAAGCGAGCGACGCCGTCGACCGATTTGTGGGCTTCGGGCAGGGGTTCGCCGGACACATGCTGACCTTTGGCCAGTCGCTCGTTGAGCTGGCGGCGATGGGTGACGAGGAATGGGCCGACAGTTGTCGCACAGCTTTCCGCAAGTACGTGACGGTCACCCGCCGAGGACCGGCACCGGATGCGAGGCGCATTGCGGATCACAAGCCCAGCAAACTGCGGCCGACTGACTCAGCCTACTGGGAGCAGCGCGGAGATCACGCTGTCGGCATCGGGCATGTGTTCAAGTACCCGTACAGCTATTACGACCTGATAGACCGAGCGTACGATCCCGCGTTGAAACGAGAATGGGACGCTAAGGCTTTTCACGTTTTTTAGAGTCGAGGTGATGCTGACCACGACGCCCCATGACATCCAGGGGGACGGGTTCACCGCAACGCCATGGGCAGCATCGTGTCGTCCTGATATGTGGGCTGGAAGATCAGGATCCGTTGTCTGGAAGAATTCATAGAACGTGGCACAGGACAATCTGCCGCAATCTGTTCGCCCAATGACGCTATGTGGTAGGCAGTCGGGTATTGTGGCAGATACACTGGATGGCCCGCCCACACCACCCGCCTTGTATCAATATGCTTAGCATCCCGCGTTTCATCCTGCTGGCACAGGCATTCATCATGTGTTCCTCTGTGTCCAGCGCGACGGCAGATGAGTACGTCGACAGTGTTCTGCCGTATGTTCAGAAGTACTGCGTCGAGTGCCACAACAGCGAAGTTCACAAGGGCGAGCTGGACCTGACTCGCTATGCCGGCAGCACGGACGTAACCGCCAGTTTTCGCAGGTGGAACAATATCATTGAATTCGTGCGCAACGGAGAAATGCCTCCGGAGAAAGCGAAGCAGCCGAGCATCAACGAAAGCAATGCTGTTGTTGAGTCGGTCGACAGGATTCTGCTGGCTGAAGCAGTCAAGCACGCGGGCGATCCCGGAATCGTGTTGCCTCGAAGGCTTTCCCATACGGAATACGACACGGCGATCCGTGCACTGACAGGTGCTGATATCCGGCCGACAAAGGACTTTCCTGCGGATCCGGCGGGCGGTGAAGGATTTGACAATACTGGCGAGGCCCTTGGGACATCTCCGAATCTCGTTCGCAAGTATCTGTCCGCCGCCCAGCTTGTGGCCGACCATCTGGTGCTGCAGCCTGGTGGCATATCATTCGCTCCGTTTCCAGTGACGTCGTACAACGAACGCAAGAAGCTGACCGAACTGGCTATCATTGATTTCTACGAAGATCACAGTGTTGACATTGTTCAGTATCTGGAAGCTGCATGGCGCTATCGATATCGACAGCAGGAACTCACGATCGAGCAGTGGGCGTTGAAACGAGGATTGAGCGGCAAATACCTGTCACTCGTCTGGCAGACACTCTCAGCATCCTCGTCTCATGCGGGATTTGTGAAAGAACTGGGTGATGTCTGGGAAGCGGTTCCTGCTCCGGTCAACGACATGAGTCGGCCGACCGAGTTTCGGGACCTGCACAACATCGTTGCCTTCGGGCAACGTGTTCTGTGTGCTCCTGAACCGTCACTGATCAAGGCGAATGCCGGCAACTGGCCAATCCAGCATTTGGATTTTCGAGCGAAGACGGCAGCAGCGCGAGACAAGTTCGACCGCAGTTCTCTGAAGAACGAAACTCTGCTGAACGTCATCAAGGTTGCAGCGCCTGGGAATGAAGTAGAGGCCGAGAATCTTTCCGTCTTTATTCGTGTCGACCCGGCGTTCGCTGATGGCGATAACTATGTTCTGGTCAAGCGACCGCTGTTTAGTCTCGCGACCATTCTGCCCAGGAATGAAGACGACGAAAAGACTCACCACAAGGTTCAGTCGTTGAGGAGTATTCTGGATCGGTCGCATCCGGAGCTTGTGAAGACGCTGGGCTTTGGAGTTCATCCCGCCGGCGGCGAAATTGATCCGGAGTCGTTTGTCGTAAAAGCTCCGACCGTCGTCGAAATACCTTTGACCGGCGGTATGCAGAGCGAACTCAGTGGCAAGCACCTGCTGATGCCGTGTCAGCTTGACCATGAGCACAGTCGTGAGGGAAGTGTTTTTGTGCAGCATTCGGTGAGAGAACCCGGTCAGAACAGGTTTGCCGGAAATGTGGAACATCTGATCTACGGCGACAGCGACACCGCGATGTCGCTGGCCGACTCATCGGCCGTCTTCTGCCACGCATTCCCCAATCGCTTCTTCTACGTCGACAACGTTCGTGGACTGGCGGCGGGGTTTCATCTGGTGGAAGGCTTCTTTCGTGACGACCAGCCTCTGACGCAGAAAGTACTGACCGACAGTGAGAATGCGGAACTGGATCGACTGTGGCAGCAGCTTGACTTTGTAACGCAAAGCGCAGAAACGCTGATTCGAGGATTCGTGTGGTTTGAACGTTCAGAAAGAGAAATTCTGCACGACAAACGATTTAATTTTCTTCGTTCCGAGGACCCTCAGTTGGTCGAAGAAGGTCTTTTGACCAGGTTTGAAAAACTGTATCTGGACAAGATGGGCATCAAGCGAGTTGGCGACACACTTGAGACGGAATCGCCCGATCAGAAGTACGAGATGATCCATGGATTTTTTGAACAGATCCGCGATGGACTGCAACGACAGCACGATTCGATGGAACAGGCTGAGGAGCGGGCTCTGGCAGACATTGAGCGACTGGCTGGACGAGCGTTTCGTCGAACGCTGCGTCCCGGCGAGTGGCAATCGCTGCTTTCCCTGTATCGTAAGCTGCGGGACGATGGCCAAACTGTTGAGGCTTCGCTTCGCGGTGTTCTGATCGCTGTGCTGATGTCTCCTGAATTTTGTTACCACCGTAACACCAGACCTGATGGCAACGGTATCTATCCTTTGACTGACAACGATCTGGCCAGCCGCCTGAGTTTCTTTTTGTGGTCGTCTGTTCCCGATGAAGAACTGCTGGCCGCGGCCGCAGCCGGTAAACTTCGCAGCGCAGACGGGCTGGTCGCCCAGACTCGACGTATGCTGAACGATTCCCGGATCGACTCTTTCGCTCGTGAGTTCCTCGGTCAGTGGCTGAGGTATCGTGATTTTCTCGCAAAGGATCCCATCCACGCTGCGGCATTTCCGGGCTATACCAATGAACTGCGCGAAGCAATGGCTGAAGAGCCGGTGCGGCTGGCAACTTATCTGATTCGGACAGATCAGTCGGTGACTGATCTGTTGAGCAGCGACATGACTTTCGT
Source organism: Fuerstiella sp. (assembly GCA_014238335.1). Classification (GTDB taxonomy): domain Bacteria; phylum Planctomycetota; class Planctomycetia; order Planctomycetales; family Planctomycetaceae; genus Fuerstiella. The sequence continues at coordinate 54,336 of JABABI010000030.1, read as the reverse complement.
GAACGGCGCTTTGGCGAAACATTATGGCGGCACACTTGAACAGCAATACCGCATGGTTGTCGCGGGTAATGGTGACCAGGGCTGGCATCCGGTGACCGGCCTGCATGCAGCCGGCAGAGGTGGTCTGTCAGGGATGGCTGTCATCCTGACAAAGAATTCTGCCGGTGAACGAACAAGCCCCGTCAAACGGGGGTTCTGGGCCGTGCATCACCTGCTGGGGCAGCACTTTCCGCCACCACCGGCCGACGTTCCCGAATTACCCACAACCGAAGAAGGGGCCATGACGACCATTCGGGAGTTGCTGGCGGCTCATGTGGCGGACGCTCAGTGTGCGATGTGCCACTTGCATTTTGACAGCCTGGGTCTGGCGATGGAGGGATTTGATCCGATTGGCAGAGTTAGGACAGCGGATCGTGCCGGTCGGCCGATTAACAACGAGGTCGAACTGCCGAATGGGAAAACTGCTGGAGGAATCTCGGGGCTGATTGAATATATTATGCAGCACAGGCGTGAGGATTTTCTGCGAACTTTGTGCCGCAGGTTTCTCGGATATGCCCTCGGTCGGTCGGTGAATCTTTCGGACCAGCCACTCCTGATGGCGATGGAAGAGGCACTGCAGGAAAACGAGTTTCGGTTTTCAGTGATGTTTGAACTGGTCGTCTGCAGCCCGCAGTTCCGCAAACAGCGCGGGCGGGGCTTTCAGACGACAACACGTTGACTTAATGGTACGGCCGCCAGCCCGCCGGTTTGTATTCAAAACAAGACGTTTCATCGGTGCTTCGAAAGACGTATTCTATGACTTCCTTCCCGCAATTATCCAGCATGTCACGTCGCGTCGTCCTGCACGGTCTGGGCGCCAGCATGGCTCTGCCATGGCTGGAATCGGCCAGGTTGTGTGGTGCCGATGCCATGAAAACGCCTCCCAAACGCTTTGCATTCCTGTTCTTCGGCGATGGCATTCATCCGCCGGAATGGTGGTCGAAAGGAAATGGGTCGTCGCTGGAACTGGGTCCGGCCTTTGCGTCGCTGGAATCTGTGAAGCAGAAGGTCAATTTCATTCATGGGCTGCGGCATCCCGACAATGTGGTCGGCGGTCATGCCAAAGGTGCTGCCGGAATTCTGACCGGCATTCAGCCGCTGGGCGGGCGAAGGATTCAGGCTGCCGTCAGCATGGACCAGGTTTTGGCTCAGCGTCTGGGCGGTGATACCGTTCTGCCGAGTCTGGTGCTTGGTTGTGAGCGACCAGTCAGCGGGTTTCACGAATCCAGTTATTCCATGATGTATGCGTCGCACGTTTCCTGGAGCTCTCCGGTTTCTCCCGTGCCTGCAGAACTTTATCCATCACTTGCATTCGACAGCCTGTTCGAAAGCAGGAGCAGCCGAACACACGTCAGTATTCTGGATTACGTTCTGGACCAGTTGAAAGATGTGTCTGCAAAAGTTTCGCATTCTGACAACGCGAAGATCGAAGAATACACAACATCGGTTCGCGAAATCGAACAGCGGTTGGTGAAGATGCAGGAACGCGGCGTCGACGAAAAATCGGGAAGTGATTCTCGTGAGCTCAACCGGCCCGCCGATGGATTGCCGAATCAAATTGACGAGCATTCGCGACTGATGTGTGACATTGTTGCACTGGCATTTCAGACCGATCGGACTCGAATTGCAACGCTGCTGCTGACCAACAATCTCTCCGGGCAGGTGTATCCATTCCTGGGGCTTAATGTCGATCACCACAATTATTCACATGGCTGGCAGAACAAAGCGTTCGCCTCGATTACTCGCTTCTGGGTTGAACAATACGCGTATTTGGTTGGCAAGCTGGATTCGATGCAGGAAGGTGACGGGACTGTTCTTGACAATTCGTGCATCATGCTGGCCAATGAACAATGGACCGCCCACAGTGCGCCGAAAATTCCGCTGGTCATGTCCGGCAGTCTGTCGGGATCATTTCAAACTGGTCAGACTCTGGAATATGAATCGGCCAAAGAACGCAAGATGTCGTCGCTGTGCCTGAGTATTATGGATCGGATGGGAGTGACGCTGCCGGAGTTTGGCAATACCACGGACCAGTTGGTCGGAATCTAGCGGGTGTCGCACGGACGATGCAGTCTGACGATCACTGCAACCGCAGTTTGCTGGTGGCCTAGAGCTAATGAACTGAGATTCAATATTCAGCGACGCGGAGCCACACAGCCATTGAGCACACACCTGACACAGACTTGTTCCCTTAGATAACAACCAATGAACACACAACGCAGTTCCTTTTTCGCGGCGCTGCGCACTTGCGTGTGCCTGGTTCTGCTTGCCGCCTGCACCGGGGCGGCCGCTCGGGAACAGTCCGGTGATGATCCTGCGGTTCCCACGGTGCTGGCCAGTCGAGGCAAACTGATTCTTGATGATGATGGCTCGTTGCATCGTGGCGGGAAGACCATCGCCAGCTTCAATGACGGCGCCAGGCTGCGGGCTGGTGCCGGGGCGTGGGAACGAGCTGCTCCGAAATCGAACGGATGGCGATCGACCTGGAATCGAGAAATGGGACATACGCCTGTTGCGTCGTATCAGGGTTTCCGGGCAGACAACCTGGTTGTCGAAGTCACGTTTCGCTACGGCGACATTACCAAGCCCTGGCATACACAGTGCTTCCGCATTGCCGCGGATGACCGTCCCCAGGTGACCGGCCATGTCGTTTCTGCCTGGGCCAATCCCAACAACGATTTCATCGAAACAGGATTTCTGCTGCAGCACATCCGCAAGACGCCGAAGAAAGAGATTCTCGAGGACCTGCTGCTGGATCATCAACCGATCACTGTCGAGCCGAAAGTCTGGTACACCGCGACGCTGGAAATCGTCGACGATGAATCACTGTTTCGAATGGACAATCATGTCGCTTACGCGAAAGCAGAACGGATTCGCATGTCCAAAAACCTTGTCTCCCTGACGATGGGAACAACATGGCACGAGATCAAAAGAGTCCGGATCTGGCAAGCCACGGCGAACCCTGAATGGGTGGCGAAAAAAGCCGATGCTCTGAAGTCGCGTAAGCCATTCGATCCTGTCGTCCACGACTACGGGAAATGGGACAGCAGGACGATCCGGGACCGATCGTGAGGCGCATCAGTCGATCGCGACGAAACTATCCAATGGCAGGTAACAGGACACCAAAGAACAACATGAAGAAACAGCCAACCACGATTCTGTTGCTGGGCATCGCTATTTCATGCGTAAGACTCACCGCGCAGGAATTGCCTCGTTTGCGTCAGGAACGGGACCCGAAGACACAGACCTATCAGGCGCAAAAGCAGTTGCGCGACCTGTCGGCAGCATATGTCAGCACTTCACCGGAAGACCTGGGCGACGGGTTGCATGTTGGTACTCTTGATCTTCCGGGAACGAACGAAGCGGTTGCGGCGCTGGTCGCAGACGACCGGGCCGGCAAGTACCAGAATCTCGACAGCCTTCTTCTGTGGAAAGACGGGAAGCTGGTCTTCGAGATGTATAACCGAGGCGGGCGTGTGGACGGTCCGCATTACGCGATGTCTGTTACAAAAACACTGACGTCCGTCACACTGGCACGAGCAATTCACCTGGGCCTGCTGAACATGGCCGATCTGGAAAAAACTGTCATCAGTTTTATGCCGGAGATTGATCGCTCAGAGATCCAGCAGGGCGTGGAGACGATCACTCTGCGAGACGCACTGTTCATGAAATCGGGATTGCGATTCAAACAAAAGAACCTTACCTGGGAGCTTGGCGAAAAGTATTCGCACCAGCAGTACTTTCAGAAACTCTTCGAAAAGACCGTCCGGGTAACGCCCGCAGCAAAGGAATATAAATACACCGGAACCGATCCCTCGATCATCATGATGATCATCGACATCAAAGCGCAGCACTCAAAACGATACACCTCCGCTCAGGATTTCATCGCCAAAGAAGTCGCGGGCAGATTCGACGCAGTTTACAACTGGGGTAATCAGGGTTGCGGCATCCCGAAATGCGGCGCGGGTAGCAACTTCACGTCCAGGTCGCTGTTGAAAATCGGGTCGGCAATTATTCAGGGCGGCCGCTACAATGGAAAACAACTGCTCTCGCCCGAGTACGTCAAACTGATTATGGATACCGGCAAAGGTCCGGGCTACTTCTACTTCTTCCATAACCGCAGCAAGGGCGCCGAAGACGGAAAGATCAACTTCATCAGCGGAATTGGCGCCGGCGGTCAGTACATGGCAACCTTTCCCGAACTGAATATTGTCCTGGTGGCAACAGCAGATAATAAAAAGGGCATCGGGCTTCCGCTACAGGCTGCACTGGAACACCTTATTCCGTTATTTGAACAGACCGACCCGGAACACTCGCCCGGGGATTAAGAATGGTCTATCTGGCGTGTGTTATCGCATATCTGATTCTGCTGGCCGGGATTGCGGTCTGGAAGTTTCGTGAGGTTAAGGACCACAGCGACTTTGCCGTCGCAGGCCGTTCGCTTTCGCCGTGGATGATGGTGTGTACGATGCTGGCGGTATGGATCGGAACGGGATCCATCGTTGGTAATGCTGAGCAGACATATGAAACCGGCATGGCGGCCATGCTGCTTCCGATTGGCACTCTGGCCGGTATGGCATTACTGTCCTTAATCGCGATCAGGGCGCGAAACGTCGAAGCGAACACAGTGCCTGAAATCATCGAGCGGCGTTTCGGCCCTGTCGCCCGCAATCTGTCGCTGTTGTCGCTGGTCGTCGCTTATATGGTTATTGTGAGTTACCAGTTCAACGCTGGCGGCGCTGTGCTGGAAGTGATCGTGGGTGACAAAGCGATCCTGGACGCGCCCACAGCAACCATGATCGCCGCAGCCTGCATTATCAGCTATGCGGCCCTGGCCGGCCTGATGAGCCTGGCATGGATGGATCTGGTTACCGGCAGCATCATCATGCTGACCATGGTGATCGCTTTTCCGATTTACTGGTTCAAGGCAGGGGGATGGTCGGGGATTGAGGCTGGCTTTTTCGCCGACGGACGAGCTTCGCACATGAGTCTGTCGGGCGTCTACTCGCCGACGCAACTTGTCAATTATATTCTGCCCGTCTTTCTGCTGGTGCTGGGAGATGCAAATCAGTATCAACGGATCTTCGCCAGTCGCACAGCCAAAGGTGCGAAGACGGCTGTCAACATGATGATTGTCATAGCGTTTGCCGTTGAACTGCTGATTATTGCCTGCGCGTGGATCGCCAGCAGCCTGACTCCCGATCCCGAACACGGCAGGTACATCCTGATTTATGCGGCTCGCCACTACCTCGCTCTGCCGCTGGGATGCCTGTTTATGGTGACGGTCGTTGCCATCATCATTTCCACAGCAGATTCCTTTCTGCACGTGCCCGCGACCAGCATTGTGAATGATCTGTATCTCCCGTACATCAATCCTGGTGCGTCGCAGAAACGTATCGTGCGGGTTAATCGCCTGCTGGTCGTCGTCTTCGGGGTTATTGCGTACGTCGTGACATTCCTGTTTTCTGAGTCGACCGGCTTCTTCCAGAAGGCTCTGTACGGATTTACCATCTACGGGGCCTGCATCACACCTTCGCTGGTGGCTGCGCTGATTTGGGATCGAGCCACAAAGCAGGGTGCCATCGCATCAATCTGCTGTGGGGCCGTTGTGACGCTCGCGTGGAACGAGCTTGGTTTTGTGCGCGATATCCTGCCTGCATCGTTTGCCGATCTGGACGCCGTCCTTCCCGCAATCACGTTGTCCGTTACGATGCTGGTCATAGTCAGCCTGATCACTCGTCCATCAGACGATTGCCCCGCAACCGATTCGCAACAGCCCAGGGAGCCTGTAAATAATGCCTGACCGAAAGATCGCGAAAATCTGTGCCGGAGTACCGGCGATGAATAACACGTTGCTGTGGCGGATCCGATTTATGGTTGGTGATCCCGTGGCACTGCTTGAGTTACCGGACAGTGACGGAACACGATCCACGCTGCTGCTGCGTGATATCGAAATGCAGCGGGCCCGGAAATCTGCAAACGTGGATGAGGTGGGCTGCCCGGCGGATTTCTCACCGGAAGGGGGCTTGTCCGGAGACCGTGAGACCGCCACAGCTCAGGCGGCGGCCGAATGTCTGCGGCGTGAGGGAGTCACAGATGTTGTGGCAGACCGCACCCTGCCATTGATCTTTGCCGAGTTCCTGTCACGCGCCGGAATTACAGTCCAGTGCGATACGGAATTGTGGGTGGGCGAACGCCGCCAGAAGAACGAAGAAGAAATCGAGCATCTGCGGCAGTCCCAGAACGTGACCGAACAGGCGATGCAGTTCGCCTGCGAAATGATCGCCCGCGCAGAAGCTCGTTCCGGTGGCGTCCTTTATCACGACGGTAGTCCGTTGACATCTGAACGTGTCCGTACAGCGGTTGACCATTTTCTGATGGATCAGGGTTTCACCAATCCTTCTTCGATTGTCGCTGGTGGACCGACGGGGGCTGATTGCCACGATATCGGGTCCGGCGAACTGCTGACCGGCTTGCCCGTGATTGTCGACATTTTTCCCCGCAGTCGCAGCACTTTGTATTGGGGCGACTGCACTCGCACGGTGGTTCACGGCGACATACCGGACGAAATCAAAGCGATGCATGCAGCGGTCCGTAAAGCGAAGGCCGCCGGTGTTGCCACGGCCGCACCCGGCGTGACGGGCGAGCAGGTCCATCGTGCCACGATTCAGGTCATTCAGGACAACGGGTTCAGTGTCGGACTTCCGGGCGACCAATCGCCGGACTCCTACTGCGCGATGACACATGGCACGGGTCACGGAGTCGGCCTGGACGTCCACGAGCCTCCGCTGCTCGATATGAAGGGCCCGGAATTGCTGGTCGGAGATGTCCTGACGATCGAGCCGGGGCTGTATCGTCGCGACATGGGCGGAGTGCGTGTCGAAGATATGGTTGTTGTCACAAAAGACGGTTGCACCAACCTCAATAAACTCAGTGAAGAACTCACCTGGATCTGATCATGACTTTTCACCGGACGGCTATAGCTGCATTTTTGCTGCTGATAACGACACGAACACTGGCCGGGAATCAGCCCGCGATGGACACAGAATTTGAAAGACTCGGCGAACAGTACATCGACCAGTTCGCCGCGTTTTCGCCCATCCGTGCTACCGGCGTGGGCGATCATCGCTTCGATGATGAACTTGATCAAATCAGTACGGACGCTCGCGAACTACGGACCAGGTGGATTCGCAGCGTCAACCAGCAACTTGAACAGATCGATGCTTCGCAACTGTCGCGCAGTAACCAGGTCGACTACGCATTGCTGAAACATGCGCTGGACGCACAGCTTTGGAAGCTCACGGAACTGCGTGAGTGGGAGTGGAATCCACTGATCTATACAGGGTTAGCCGGCGATGCGATCTACGGCCTGATGGCCCGTGACTTCGCCCCGCAGCGCGAACGGCTTAATAACGTCGCACTGCGACTGGAGCAGTTTCCCCGGTTCCTGAAACAGGTACGCGATACCCTGGACGTCGAACGCGTGCCAGCCGTGCACGCCAGGACGGCCGCGGCACAGAACAGAGGTGTGCTGAAGACGATTGATCACCTGGTTCGACCACTCACAGGCGACCTTTCTGATCGGGAACGAGAACGGCTTGTGCGTGCGATTGGTGTCGCCGAGCGGGCGATCGGCGAACAGCAACGGTGGCTCGATTCGGAACTCGTTCCAAAAGCGAAGGGCGACGTACGACTTGGCATCGACCTTTACGAAAAGAAGCTGGGATTCGCGCTCAACTCACCGCTGAGTCGAGAAGAAATTCGCGATCTGGCCGCCCGGCGTGTGCAGGAACTTCACGAACAGATGTATAAGATTGCCAAAGAGCTGTATCGCGAGCAGTATCCGCTGACTCAGTTCCCCCAGCAGCCGACGGATGAGTTCCGCCGTGCGGTGATCCGCTTCGGGCTGGAGAAGGCCTATGCCAGGGCGCCAAGGGCCGACGAAATTGTCTCGACTGCGCGGGAGTCCGTCGCGGCAGCCACCGAATTCATCCGTCGTAACAACCTAATCACGCTGATGCCTGATCCCCTTGAAATCATCATCATGCCTGAGTTTCAGCGCGGCGTTTCGCTGGCCTACTGCGACGCGCCCGGAGCACTGGAAACAGGTCAGAAAACCTTTTACGCCGTGTCACCAATCCCGGCCGACTGGACGGAGAAACAAGTCCGCTCGCACTTACGTGAGTACAACGTACGCTCAATGGACGTACTGACGATTCACGAAGCGATGCCGGGGCACTTTCTGCAACTGGCTCATGCAAATCGCTATCCGGGCCAGCTGCGACACCTGTTTCAGTCGGGAGTCTTTGTCGAAGGCTGGGCTGTATATGCCGAATGGATGATGTGCGAAGAAGGCTTTCGTGACGACGATCCTCTGCTGAAACTGATCACACTTAAGTGGTATCTGCGGGACGTCACAAACGCCATCCTGGACCATGCTGTCCACGTCGACGGAATCTCACGACACGATGGGATGCAGCTGATGGTGGAACAGGCGTTCCAGGAGGAACGCGAAGCGGCCGGCAAATGGACGCGAGCTCAACTGACGGCTGCTCAATTGTCCACGTATTTTGTGGGATACCTGGAACACCTGGCCCTCCGCCGTGAGGCAGAAGAACATTGGGGCAGGGACTTCGATCTGAAGACGTATCACGACAAGGTACTGTCCTGGGGATCTCCCCCCACAAAGTTCGTCAGAGCGCTGTTGCTGGATCAGCAGATCCCTTTGCCACAGGCGTTGAACCCGTCACCCAATTGAGGTTTCCCGACGGTCAGTGGATTTACTTGCAGTCCCGTGTTAGTGTAGCCGAACAGGCAGTCTGCATCGGTGAGTGCAGTTTTCGAAAACACGAAGCTCGTTCGGGCTCGTGGGAAACACACATCGCAGGCCGGAACACGTTTTTTGCGACCACAAGTCAGCGTAATACGCTGTAGTGATGGGAGGCTGAAATGTTTCGTAAGTTTCCAATCGTTTGCCTGATTCTGCTGCCTGAGGTCTTGCCCGCTCAAAGGGTCCCGGAAATGCGCGACGTCCCCGATCTGTGGGTCGTCGACTATCCGTCGGTCGAGAAGGTTGCTCCGCCGACGAAGAGGGCATTTTTTGATGCCGCCAATACGATTTTAAAACGTGGCTCAAAGACCTATCGGACAGAGATCAATGGTGGTTATGGAAGAGTTGCACAAGGGGGTGGGCATAGAATTGTGCACGTTGGCGTGGATGTTGGCCTTTATCGAGTAAACGAACCTGTGTACGCCGCTGCGGCTGGGGTCGTAAGAGTTTCCATGGGCCCAAAACCGGCGACACGTCGGAGATCAACGGACAAACAGGCGCCAACGAACACAGGCATGGTATGGGGGAACTTTATAGTCATTGAACATCGATTTCCCGACGAAAAGTACTTCACCTCGGTGTATGGTCACCTGGACTCAGCTCGCCTGGTCCGGACCGGAGATGTCGTTAAGGCTGGTCAGATGCTGGGGAAGATCGGGCGAAAGGACGTCAACGTCAACGGCGGCTATGTCCCTCATCTGCATTTCGGAATTCGCGAAGGACGCATGGCCGAGCCCGGTTCCGCTCTCACGTATGTCGCTGTCAACGGCAAGTACTATCCGCTGATTCTCAGGGAAGTCGGTCCGGAAACCAGCACTGTGCAGTTGGATCTGAGCAAAGAGATTCAGGTTCCAGCGGGCGTCGTCATTCCGGGTGGAATCGACGTCTCCGAAGCCAATGTTGGCCTTCGACAGGTTCCGTCAGGACGTCTTTGGGTGATGACTCGTCCCGAATTTTCGCTGTCTGGACACACCGACAAGTTCGAACCGTGGCTTGACCCTTTGCCGTTTCTGCGCGGACACGGTGCAACGACTCGACCGGCACGATTTCATCGAGCACGAATTAAGCCGGCCACGGCACCGTCAGCAGCCGATACAAAATGATCATGACAGCACCGATAGAGCCAGCACTGTGATTCGTGGCATAAGCCCATTGCTGTCATGGTCGTACCTGTCCGCGGCGTCGCGTCCGTTTGCTTCGTGGGCAGAATGTCCAATGTGTCCCGGTGACCATCCCATGCAGCGTCAAAAATCCTGCGACAAAGGGGGCTGTGGGCGAAAACTCTGTCCCGTAATCGCCCCGTCACATGTGACTCCGCGTACCGTTCGCAGGACTGAGCCGCGCGGTGTGACAATTTGGGCGTAAACGGCAGCATCAATTGAATCGCTGAGTGACCGTGCCGCACCGCTCACCATGGCGACATTGATGATACCGGGATGGTCTGAAGATGGAGTAGGCGTTCCTTCGCCGAGGAATCTGCCCGCATTCGGACGTCCGCTGAGCCCGACAGGGTTGGCAGGAAACGGGAAGTTCCTTCCGTGGGCAACGGCTGGATCGACAGGATAAATGAAGCCGCAGTTTCTGGGTTCAGGGTCAGAAAAAAGGCCGGCCGAGCCAGCATTGACGTTTTCAGTAATCAGAATCGTGTTGTCACCACCGTCGTAGACCTGACTCACTCTCAGGCTGCCGTTTTTCCCGGAAAGCGATGGCCATGATATTCCCGTATCCCGGGTCAGGTCAGAATCAACATTGTCGGACCAGTCGCACGAATGGCAATTGACTCGCCCCGGCCGCCGCGAGTCTTCATCCCAGTCGAATGGAATCACGCCCGGCGAGTGCAGGTCGATAAGCCGAAATCGCTGTCCCCGTGTCAGCCGGTCTGTTCTTGTCTGAAACTGTGACAGATCGCCATATCCCATATTGATCACATAACTGAGTCCGCCAGGTCCTTCAGCGGATGAATCGTCCGGACAGGCCAAAATGCTGAGATGGATTCTGGCCAGCGAAACATTTGCTGAGCTGCCAGCCGGTATCGTCCTCTGCCACCGATCGAAAAGATCCTGTCGGTCAAGTTCGGGCAGACATTCCACCACCCAATTGATACCAGCATTGCCGCCGAAACGAACCAGTGTTATTTCTTCCGGCGTGCCGGGAGGGCACATCGAGGATGTTGGCAACACCGTGCGAAAATGCCCTGAAGCGGGAAACTGTTTCCCGTTGCGTTCTGTCACCTGAAGTACGGCCAACGCCACCTGGCGAATGTTATTCAAGCACTGTGTACGTCGTGCGGCACTGCGAGCATTCTGAATGGCAGGCAGAATCAGTGACATAAGCGTGGCGATAATGGAGATCACGACCAGCAGCTCAATGAGAGTGAAGCCGGTGCGTGTATTCCGGAACACCGATGTGAAACCTCGTGACTGCATTAGAGTTCTCCAGAAACAAATCATTGAGGCGAAATGCGCGGCAGGAGACCTCATGGACGCTTAGTCGGGATTCCTGCCAATCAATCTCAGTCTTCAAAACGCAAACTGTGGAAGCATATCCGGCAAGAAAAGGAAAATACTGCGGGTGTCCCAGGAATGTTTTTGGATTTCAGAATGGTGTGCCTCTCCGTGTCCGATTCTGGTTCGACGGTGTACACGCGGAATTCCTGAGATTCCGTTCGCTGATCGTGCCGCAAATGTGTGTTCGCCTCCGTGACGACTCTGGGTTCAAAGGTTACAGCTCGACCGGCACGATTTCATCGAGCACCCATTAAACCATCCGCGGCACCGTCAGCGACACATACGAACCCGCGGTGAATGCGGCCCCGAAGAAGGTAGTCGTCGGCCCTCGTTTTTGTCGAATCCTTCAATGGAAAAATTTCGCGATGAGTTGCTTAACGTAGAGCTGTTTGACACTCTGCGGGTCGCTCGTGTACTGACAGAATGTTGCAGGCGTCAATTCGGACAACGCCCTTCGTCTGCATGACACGTTGAGATAATGCCAACTGCCCGATGCTTTGGAACAAACAGAATGTACCAGACGCTTTTCCGAGCCGTTCTACTGATGCTGCTCTCGATGGCGGCAAATGCCGCGACCGACCGACCCAACATTCTGTACATCATGTCGGACGACCACGCCTGTAATGCGATCAGCGCCTATGGTGGCCGGCTGGCGAAGGTCGCTCCCACTCCGAATATCGACCGTATCGCGCGGGAAGGCATTCGTCTGGACAAGTGCTACGTCACAAACTCGATCTGTACGCCCAGTCGTGCGGTCATACTCTCCGGTCAGCACTCGCATGTGAATGGTGTTCGTACTTTGCTGGATGCGTTCCCGGGTCCCGAATCCGGTACGCCAAATGTTGCCGCGATTCTCAATCGTTCGGGCTACCAGACCGCTCTGATCGGAAAGTGGCATCTGCGTTCGCCGCCCTGGGGATTTGACTTCTGGAAGGTCGGCCCGGGTCAGGGTTTCTACCATAACCCTGTGTTCGTGGCGTCGACCGATGGCGTGGCCTACGAAACGGGGCTTGCAAGGAAACTACCGCGAACGCAGGGCTACTACACCGACCTGGTCACGGATTACGCCGTCGACTGGCTTGAGCATCGCGACCACGAAAAACCTTTTTTTCTGATGCTTCATCACAAAGCACCGCATGGAAAGTGGGAGCCGGCCAGGCGTCACCACGATTATCTTGTGGATGTCGAGATTCCGGAACCGGCCACACTCTGGGAAGACTTCTCACATCGGTCCGAAGCGACACGAAAGATGGGGACGTCCATCACAAGTCGACTGGCCGGTCGCCGTACGATGGTCGACGACGTGCAGAAATCCAACTGGCCCGCAGGCTCTGTCGACATGACCGGCATGACAGAGAAGCAAAAGGGCAAAGCGGCCTACCAGAAATATCTGCACGACTATCTTGCATGCGTGAAGGCGGTCGATGAAAACGTGGGCCGCGTTCTGGATTATCTCGACAGGTCGGGCCTGGCAGACAATACGCTGGTGATCTACACGGCGGATCAGGGCATGTTTCTTGGCGAGCATGATTATTTCGACAAACGCTGGATCTACGAAGAGTGTTTCCGGATGCCATTCCTCGCTCGTCTGCCCGGCACCATTCCACCTGGTTCAGTAAATGGAGATCAGCTTTGCTCGAACCTGGATTTCGCCCAGACATTTCTGGAATTCGCTGAAGCCGATGACGTGCCCGAAATCAAACAGATGCAGGGTCACAGCCTGCGGGGGCTGCTGGCTGGCGAAACTCCTGACGATTGGCGCGACGCCGTTTATTACCGGTATTGGATGCATCTTGCCCATCACCACATTCCCGGCCACTACGGTGTGCGCGATGGACGATACAAATTGGCCTTCTTTTATGGTCTGCCTCTGGATGCGACTTTGGGCAAGGGCACATTTCCGCCCAGCACCGCCGGATGGGAACTGTACGACCTTGCAGTCGATTCGCAGGAAACAAACAACGTCTATCGAGATCCCGCATATGCGTCGATCGCGAGACGCCTCAAGCGGCGGCTGCTTGAGCTGAAGTACGAATACGGTGATCGAGACGAGGATTATCCGAAGTTGTTGAAGGTGCGGGACGCACATTGGGGAAGCTGAACGGAGTGTTCCTCTGTGGCCAGCCGTTCTGCAGCTGCCATCGTTTACTCGGTTGCTGCGTTCTTTCTAAAGGAAAACGTGGGCGGTGAAAGAAGATCCCTGCACAACATGAGTTGCTGCACAAAGAAAAAAGACGACCCGATGAAACACATTCCTGCAATCCTCTTCGGCATCGTGCTGGTAAATTCTGCAGCAGCCGTGGAGCCGCCCAATATTCTGTTCTGTATCTCCGATGATCAGAGCTATGCGCATGCGAGCGCTAACGGTGATCCAGTGATCAAGACTCCGGCGTTCGATCGTGTCGCTCGTGAAGGCATCCGTTTCACGCGTGCCTTCTGCGACGCACCCACCTGCGGGCCGTCGCGCAGCGCCATCCTGACGGGGCAGCCTATCTGGCGTCTGGAAGAAGCCGGGAATATTCACAGTACGTTGCCGGCGAAGTTCGCGACCTACACGGAAGAACTGAAGAAGTCCGGGTATTTTATCGGTCACACGGGCAAGGGCTGGAGTCCGGGGCGGGACGAACCCGGCGGCCGCACCGAAAACGCCGCAGGTCCTCCTTATAAAACTTACGTGTACGGACGCGGAGAACTAAAAAACGTCGTGCCGCTGGCCGGCGCAAGTCGGATCGCCTACTCGCATAACTTCGGCGACTTTCTGGGCCAGTGTCCTGACGGCAAACCATTCTGCTTCTGGCTGGGTACCAGTGAACCTCATCGAGGATATGCGCAAGGCCTGTGGAAGACAAAAGGAAAAGACCCCGCCAACGTTGTCGTCCCGCCTATCTTCCCGGACCACCCCATCGTCCGTGACGACATTCTGGATTACTGCCACGAGATCGAACACTTCGACCAGCACGTGGGCGAAGCGATCGCACTGCTGGAAAAAAGCGGGCAGCTGGACAACACAATCATCGTGGTCACCAGTGATCACGGCATGCCCTTTCCCCGGTCCAAAGCCAGTCTGTACGATGCTGGCACTCATGTGCCACTGGCCATTCGGTGGCCGGCCGGCATCACGTCGCCCGGTCGAGTGTACGACGGTCTGGTGAACCTCAGCGACGTGGCACCTACGTTTCTGCAGGCGGTGGGACTGACTGCACCTGACATGATGACCGCAAACAGTCTGACGGACGTGTTCGCGTCCGCAGAGGCAGAGGTGCGTTCCAGTGCGTTTACCGCGATGGAACGCCATGACGGCTGCCGCGAAGGGGGCAAAGGTTATCCGTGTCGAGCGATTCGGACGGCCGACTTTCTGTACATCAGGAACTATGAACCCGACCGCTGGCCGGCCGGCGATCCGGACCGGACTGTTTGCGCCCGTGACATTCCGTTTGGCGAAGTCGACAGTTCACCAACCAAACAACTGCTGATGGACAATGCCGACAAGGATGGATTTCGACGTTTTCATGAACTGGCGTTTGGTAAACGTCCGGCTGAGGAACTATACGATGTTGTCAATGATCCGGGGCAGTTGGTGAACCTGGCTGTCGACCCGAAATACCAGGCAATCAGGAACCGTCAGGCAAAAGCTCTGCAGGACCATCTTGTGGCGACGAAAGACCCTCGTGCTTTGGGTCTGGACGCACCCTGGGACTACTACCCCTATTACGGTCGGCGAAGTAACAGCGACTGGCAGGTGGCCCCGCGGCCGGGCACAGAGAAGAAGACTGAACCGACGACACCGATTCCCGGTGGTCGAGAAAAACGCATCGACCTGCAGTCCTCTGTCGACCGCTTCGCTCCGGGGTGGGTCGTGAAAAATTGCGGTCGCTATGCCAACGTCGGACTGCATACGTCGCTGCAGGGACGGAAAGACGTTCTTGTCACTCATCCCCTCAAACGGGGAGCAGCCTGCAGACTGACTCGTCAGCTGGCCGTGCCAGCGGGTCGCCCTCAGTTGCGACTGGTTGTAGGACACGATCCGCGCGGCAACTGGCAGCTGATTGTGCGAGCGGCGGATCAGCAGCTGCTTTCAAAGACGGTCGGTGGCAGCACGACGACGGATGGCTGGGTGGCAGTCAATGTCGACCTGGCCGAATACGCGGACCGCACGATTACTCTTGAACTGCTGAACCAGCCCACCGGCTGGGCTTTTGAACATGGCCGCTGGGCGGAAATCGCCGTCACACAGTAGACGCACACGATTCCGTTGCCAGCCGGCGAGAGAACTCGCAGGAGAATACTGCCTTCGCGCAAACAACGTTCTCACAGCCCACCCGGTGAATTGCAGCAGGACGATTCGCTGTTTTATTCGCCAAAGCACAGAAGTGAGCCGTCCTGCAGCGACAGAAAGAGTTGGCGCTGTGCGGCGATCATGCCGTCGAAGACGGGAGCAGACGGCAGTTCGTGCTGAGCCAGTTGGCGGCCGTGCTCGGCTTCAACGACGCACAGCGATGCACCGGCTTTTCCGAGGAACACGGCTTCGGACTTGCTTCCGTCCAAAAGCGTCAGTTTGCTGCCGCGCAGATCGTCTGATTCCGGCGGGCCTGCCAGGAAAAGGGTGTTGTCGGCCAGCACCAGAGAGCGGACAAATATCGGTGTGGTCTGGCTCCAAAGATGAATGTTCAGCCTCGAGCCGCCACCCTGTCGATCGCGTTCGGTGACTTCCAGGCCGCGGCGACGACCGGAATTGAAACTGCGAAGATGCTGGTCCTCTTTATTACTCGGCAGCGTTTCCCCCAGCTTCTCAGCG
>JABABI010000030.1:0-38155 GCA_014238335.1 Fuerstiella sp. | reverse complement strand
AACCGATACTGTTCGCCGCCACGACGCTGTCCGGAATGCCCGGCCGGATACTTGTCGCGGCCGTAGCCGAATACGGTGTGCTGGCCCAGGGACAGAATGCGGCCGGACGGCAGCATGTTGCCCACTCGCGGCCAGATCTGCCAGCCGGACTCATTCACGGGCGGCATGCAGACAGCATCGGATCCGAAGATCCAGTAAGTGCGGTGCCACCAGTTGTCGTCCAGATATCCAGTCGGTGCGAACAGATGCGGCGGTCCGATTGCCAGATCGTCGCCCGTTTCAAAATCAATCTTCAGGTGCCGCATGTAGACAGAGCCCTCAGAAACGGAAAGGACGTCGTTCAACACGCCGCGCAAATCCACTCCGCCAGGCGGCTGGTCTCCGCTTTCTTCCAGACTGTCGATGATGGTTTCTGACAGTTGCCTGCCCGTCGCCGGATCCAGCCGGTAGATATAGATGCCGCCATCCAGGTAAGAGGAGCGTCCCGCTGAAGCAACAAGGGTTCCATCTTCCACCAGGACACTTCCATGAACCGGCCATGCGGATTCCAGTTGACCTCGAACGACAATGCGGCGTTCCTGCGGAGCACCGCGGAAACGCCAGACCAGCGCTCCGTCGGTTGCACGCACACAATATATCCAGCCGTCAGCGGAACCGAAGAACAGTCTGTTGTTATGAACGGTGGGTGGTGAATCGATGCGACCGCCGGCTGTGAACTGCCACAGAGGCTTACCGTCTGACGCGTTAAGGGCGTGGACGGTATGGGCGTCTATATCAGCGACGTAAATTTTGCCGCGACTTGCGACGGGACTTGAAAGACGACCGCCGATCTTCGCCTGCCACATCTGTCGAAGCTTGTGCGGTACTTTCGTTGAGGTACTGCCGCTGCGTTCATTGTCGTGACGGAACACGGGCCAGTCTTCCGAGGGTGCGGCGATGGCATCCGATTCTGTAACCTTGCCGAAGGCGGGACCTTTTTCAAGGCGTGCGTCGTTTTCCGGAGTGCTTGAGCGAGCTGGACTTTCAGGAGCCAGCGCGGACATGCCTCGGAACATGCTCTTGATATTGCAGGCACAGGAATGCGGCGGGGCATATAACAAACCGTTGCAGGGCATGATCCCGTACTGGCAGGTACCGCGTACCCAGTGATTGAGATTGACCTTGCCGGAATCAACGTTGATGAACTCAACGCCCGAGCGACTGGCAAGGATGAAGCGGTTGGTGGCCTTTGGCCGGTAACATCGGGCGTGCGCCAGGGTTGGATATTCCCACGCTTTCTCCGTGGCCAGTGTCTTTTCCAGCTCACCGGTGATTGCATTCAGGCCCTCACCGAAGTCCGTGCCGCCTCGTTGCCCCGTGTAGCCCCGCCACATCAGTCCGTTGATGACGAAAATGTCCGGAGGCGAACTGAAACCTTCCCGGCTGGAGCAATTCCAGAGCACCTTGCCGTCCGTAACGGAAACCGCAGACAGAGTGCGGAAGTCGGCCACATACACGATGTCATTCTGAGCCGTCAGCGTCGGACTGGCCCAGGACCAGGTCTTCTTGTTCTTCCCAAGATTGACAGGATGAGCGACCTTCCAGACTTCGTCGCCGGAGGCCAGCGCCAGACAGACCAGATGCTCATCGGTCTGATACAGGACATTTTTACCGGAGACCACCAGAGGGATCAGCGTGTTGGCGCTGACACGTTCGCGCCAGAGAATTTCACCCGATTCCGCATTCGCTGCGATGATGGTTCGCCGAGCAGTGTCGGGACCGTTCCTGCGGACTTCCACCTGACTGGTTCCTGCCAGCATGATCAGTCTGTCGTCGACACGGATGATCTGTCGAGTCTGCTCAGTCCCAACGTAGGTGATTATCTCCTTTCCGGTGGCCGCGTCCAGTGCCAGTACTGGCTTGTCGTCACCAGTGCTCATGTACACGTGCGATCCGACGGCTACCAGGCGGAATGGCAAGTCTGCGGGTCCGCTGCGGAAGCTGTGCAGATGACTGTGCCACTGATCGATGTTTCGCGTCCACAGCACCAGGCCGTTGAAGGCGTCTCTGGCGACAAGCTGCCACCGCGCCGGCATGCGGATGTCCGCCGTCACGCCCATGTCAACGACGGAGAAGAGTCGTCCGCCGGCCGACACCATGGCGCTGACGCTGGCCAGTTGTTCGTGGCCGCGGGCATACTTGGGATCGCCGACCCACTGCACGTGTCTTGGCACACCGACCACTTCGTCCTGGGCAACAGCGTTGTTGTCCGGGCCGTGCAGGTAATGCGTCCATTCATCAATATCAGCCGGCCACGGCTTGACAGTCTTCTGCCATGTTGTCCCCGACTTCACAAAGGCTGTACCGTGTGGGGCCAGCACTCGCAGAATTTCTTGCAGGGGAACTTCACCCAGTTCGTCCGCGACCACAAGGTTCAGCAGGTTATCGGTGTAGGGAAGATCGGCTCGGTCCCAATGCTGCACGGACACTTTGCCGTACAGATTTTTCTGTTTGAGCTGCTGCCGCGCCGTCTGGACAGCGTCGCGATAGCGGTAAAGCCCATGCACGACAAACCGGTCGTTGATGAACAAATCCGCGGTTGCAGCGCCATCGCCGTTTCCCAGATGAACAACAAGCCCGCCAGTAACCCCGCTGGCCCTGACCAGCTCCTGCATGGAATCAAAGGATCGCTGTGGATCCGCGGCCGGAGCCAGGCGGGCGAATACAGACAAAGTAAGAATGAGCAGCATTTGGGCTGTGTTTCTCACGGTTGTTGCTCCGGATAACGTTCTGCGGATAAAGTTGTACCCTAACACGGTCGCCGTGGCGTAGCAAATCGTACAGCTGGCTTCCGTCAATCGTGCGCAGCCTGTGAATGGCGGAGGGCTGGAAGAACGTTCGGATCCAATTGCAGCGATTGTTGTGATGCGACACGCAGCTGTCGTATGTAACAACGGTGCACAAAGCTGTTGGCATCGTCTCGCATATCCCATCCATCGGTCAACTGTTGAAATCGCTTGGGTTCGGCAGCCTGTTCGGCGGCATAGCAGGGCTGGCGACCACTGTTTTTCTGTCGGTGCTGCTGATTAGCGTGTCGACCAGTCCGTTCGTTCCGAAAGCATGGCGTCCACAGACTCAGGCGCCGGATAAGGAGGAACTTGACCGAGAGTCCAAAGCCGGCCGTCAGCGAGTTGGTGTCAGGACCAATTTCAAGCATCCACTGTTGATGCCGATTGCGTTGTATTCGACAGAATCGCTGATTGCTCCGTGGATCAGCGTTGGCGTTTTTTGAAGACGATAAGTAGCACGGCACCGCCGAACGTTTTTGTGATTACCGCGCCCATCGTAGCGGAAGGGCGTGAGCTCCTGGAGCTGACGGACAATGCTGCTGTCTGTCATGACATTCTGACAGTCTCCGCCCGAGTTTTCGACGGTTTTTGCGAACCGGAATCACGGCACTCGCTGTGATGGGCAAATGCCGATAGAATCGGCGCATGTCAACTGCTACGTGCAACGCCGTTATATCCACCTGACGTGGAGCCAGGCGGTGAATCTAATGTACGGAATGTTGGTGAGTTAAAGCATGCGTCCAGCAAATAGAACGTCCAGTCTGGAAGTCAACGAACGTCGGTCGAAGGTAACCCGAATCGATTGTGGATTTTTAATCGTTCTGTCGATTGTTGTGTTTGCGTCGTCAGCCTTTGGACAGAGCAAACTGGATCACTTTGCCATTCCGGCTGACGTGCAGTTCGTGTTGAACAACCGTTGCATGGATTGCCATGGCAGTGACAGCGCCGAAGGCCATGTGCGGTTGGACAATCTTGCGCTGCTACCGACGCCAGAACGCCTGGAATTGTTGAACAAGGCTCAGAATCAGCTGTTCTTTGAGCTGATGCCTCCCGGGGAATCGGAGCAGCCAGGCAAAGAGGAACGCGCGGCGCTTGCCGTCTGGATGCGAAGCGAGCTGCTGAAACACAAGGCGTCGAAGCTGGATGAAAAGCTCCGTCATCCGGCTTATGGAAACTACGTCGAGCATGACAGACTGTTCAGTGGTGAGATCAAAGACAAACCATTCACGCCTGCTCGACAATGGCTGGTGAGTCCGCAGATTTTTCACGAGCGTGTCAACGACGTCTTTAAACTGACTGGCCGGGCGCGACAACGCAGCTTCTATGGCGTTACCAATCCGTTCGTACTGCCGGAACATTCGGGCGTTCGTGACTACGACATCACGGCTTTGGATGGCGGTCATCTGCTGGTGATGCTCAGTAACGCCCAGTGGATTTCTCAGAAGCAGGTCTTCGCAGCCGTTCATGCTGGTGCAGACCGCAGCAAGCTTGAACATCCGAATCCCAGGGACCGTTGGTATCCCGCCGATTCACCAAACGCGTTTGTGGCGATTGTCAGGCAGGAAACCAGTCCGGCAGATCAGGAGATCGTCGCTGCCATCCACGCGCAGTTCGATTGCATATTGCGACGCGATGCCAGTGATGACGAGATTGAACGATACCTGCCGCTGCTGCGATCCACGATTGAACTCGGCGGCAACACAGAAGGCCTGCGACAGATGCTGGTCAGTGTGCTGCTGGAATCGGAGTTCCTGTATCGGCAGGAATTCGGCAGTGGTGAGCCTGACGAATATGGAAGAATCAGGTTGTCGTCTTCTGAGGCCGCACAGGCAATTTCGTATGCCGTGGGGGATCTCGGCCCCGATTCTGAATTACGCAATGCTGCCGAGGAGGGACGGCTTACCACAGCGAAAGATTTCAGACGGGAGGTGCAGCGTCTGCTGGCGGACAGGGAATACTACAGCGGTCCGGTTGATCCAGGACTCAGCGGCAAGAACATGCAGTCGCATGTCACCACCCATCCGAAACTTGTGCGATTCTTTCGCGAGTTCTTTGGCTATCCCGGCGCCCTTCGAGTGTTCAAGGACCAGAAACGCAGCGACGGTTATTACCAAAATCCCTCGCGTGGCACTGCCGGCACACCTGGGTTTCTTATCAAAGAAGCGGACCGCATTGTTGATTTGCACTTGCAGCGCGACAACGCCGTGTTTGAAAACCTGCTTACGACCCAGGAGTTCTTTGTCTACCACGACAAGGACAACGAAACCGGTCGCAGCATTATTTCTGAATGGACAGAAGCCTACGCGAAGCTGAAGGACACGGACTGGAAGACGGATCCGGAAAGGGTGATCACCGAGAACCTTGAATTCATCCAGTCAACGAAGTCACTGCGTATTCTTGGCGGAAAACAGAGACGCGAATTCCTGCGGCATATGTATTTCTTCGGCGAAACAATTGGCAAGGGACGAACTCCGTTCACGACGGTCTCGTTTGCTCATGGGTACACTTACAATCACTCGCCGTTCTACAACCTGCCGCCGACACCCGGCATCTTTCGCTACGGTCGTATTGAACAGAAGAACTTCAAAGGACTGGATGACACAGAGTTTTGGGATTACCCCGTCGAGCAGCCGTTCAGGATCGCCAATCGCAGGGGTATTCTGACCCATCCGGCGTGGTTGATTGCCCATTCCTCGAACTTCCACACCGACCCGATCAAGCGTGGTCGCTGGGTCCGCGAAAAACTTCTGGCAGGTCATGTTCCCGATGTGCCGATCACCGTCGACGCACAGGTTCCGGATGATCCGCACAAGACATTTCGCGAGCGAGTCGAACGTGTCACGCACAAGGGTGAATGCTGGAAATGCCACCAGCACATGAACCCGCTGGGTTTTCCGTTTGAAGTCTTTGACGATTTCGGCCGATACCGGATAGACGAACCGCTCGAGTACCCCGAGCAGCTGATCACCGAATCAAGTAATCGTGCCGACATTTTTGAAACTAAATCCGTCAACACACTTGGTGAACTTAGCGGCACGGGAGACCCGGAGCTGGACGGCGAAGTGCGAGGTCCGTTTGACCTGATTGATCGGCTGGCCAGGTCCAGCCGCGTCCGGCAATCCATTATCCGCCACGCGTTCCGCTTTTTCATGGGGCGAAATGAAGTGCTTTCTGATTCACAGACATTGATCGCCGCGGACAATGCGTATGTCGACAGCGGCGGCAGCTTTAGAGCGGTTGTCGTGTCACTGCTGACGTCCGATTCGTTCATGTATCGCAAAGAAAGTTACCGGGACCTTCCTGCGACAGGCTTTATCATCAATCGTCCAGACTGCGGACAGGAATAATTCAAGGAATTATATCATGACGACCCGACGACGGTTTATGCAAACCGGTTTGTGCAGTGCCAGTGCTGCAGCATTAGGATCAGGCTTGTTCGCCAGGGAAACTGCGAACAAGCCGGCGACGCGATTCATCTTCATTCACAAGGGGAACGGCCTGTTTCCCCAGGCGATGGTGCCACCCTCGCTCAGCAAGGAAGAAATGGAGAAAGAAAACCGGAAGGAGCCCTTCGACGTCGCTCTGACCGAGCACGAACTGCCGGGATGGATGCGTCCTCTGGACGACCATAAGCAGAACATGACGATTCTTCAGGGGCTGTCCGGTAAGATGTGCACTACCGGGCACCACACCTGGCAGTCATCGCTTGGCGCATACAAAGCCAACGAACGTCTGAGTTCCATCAAATGGGCGACAGTCGACTTCGAGTTGGCCAGGCTCTTTCCTTCGCCGTTTGAACACATCGAACTGGCCTGTTTCCCCAATGGTGGAGGCAACGCGCGCGGCAATATTAACGGGATCGAGAAGGGCTTTTCTGCTCGCGGTCCGCAGCAGCCGAATTACGCCTTTGGCTCTCCGAAGGTCGCGATCCAGGAACTCTTCAAATCCGTTTCGCACGACAGGCGTGATCAGGTCAAGTATGAACTTGAGCGACAGGTTCTGGAGTTCGCTTCCAACGGGCAGTCGAATTTAGGCCAGCAACTTCGTGGTGTCGAACAGTTGAAAGTGCTGAACTACGCGGATTCCATCCAGGCGATTCGTGAGCGAAATCACAAAGTCGACGCCATGGCTGACGTCATTCGGCAGCACGTTCCACAACTGGACAAGAAGTTTTTTGCTGACGACATCACGACGACCGACCGACAGGTCGGCCATACCGAGATCCTTCTGTCCGCTCTCATCTCCGGCATGACTAACGTCGCCACATTTACAATCGATGAACTCGGTACTCGCTACACCGGAATCCCCACGATTGAAAACGAGAATGTCAATCTTCACGACGTTGGTCACGGCAAAGGTGTCGGTTCACTGAAAGCCGAAGAAGTCCGTGAGAAGCTGCGCCATCATCACATGACCCTGGTCGACAGTATGGTGAAAAGATTAAAGAGCGTGCCGGAGGGAGACGGCAGCATGTTTGACAATATAGTTCTGCTTTATTTCCCCGACAACGGCGAGACGCATCACAGCAACGGAAGCGAATGGCCGTTCATCGTGATGGCGGGCAATAACGTCCGACTGGATGTCTCAGGAAAATACATCCGCCTGCCTTTCTACGGCCAGCACGGCCACAAGACTCTGGGGAACTGGTACACCACTATCCTGAACGCGTACGGCAACCCAATCCCCCACTACGGGGCCCTGGACACGGGCCTGGCAAAATTCGGAATTGACCAGTCGGGTCCGATTCAACAGTTTCTTGCCTGAACCCGTAAGGCCCCCAACTCATCCGAAGTCCTGGTAACTACTGAATCGTCAATTACGGTAGATTCGACTCCCTTCTGGCACACTGCAGAGCGATTGACTATATATCTATGAGAAACCGGGCGAACAGTGGTTGCCGAAAGTCGTAATAGCTCAGCCTAAGAAAGCAGCGAATCGGCGCTGACCCGCAGTCGTTTTCTACAGCGTATTACTCTGATCTGTGGCTGAGGGCCAGGTCTTCCCGGTTGGGAGTGTCGCTGTCCCACGAGCCACATGGCCACACTTTTTCGAAAACTGCTCTGCTCTGGTAACGTACTATTGTCGCATGTCGTAACTCTTCACTACCTGGCGATTTACAATCAACCAGCATGCTTCTTGATTCTTTGCAAGCCGGCCTGTCTCTAACGATGAACGAAATCCAGAACAAACCTGAAAACATGACACATCCAACGTTTACACTGCTGAAAATTCAACTCCCTCGACTGCTGTTCTGTGTTTTGCCGGCCGTGCTGGCGGGACAGGCAGCGCACTCTGCTGAGCCATTTGAGTTCAGGCAGAACGACGTGGTCGCCATCTATGGCAACGGGCTCGCCGACCGGATGCAGCACAGTCCGTGGGTGGAGACCGTCCTGCAGAGTCACCTGAAGGGCAAGAATGTCAGCTTCCGTAACATGAGCTTCTCGGGAGACATGGTCAACCGGCGCCCCCGCAACAAGGGTTTCACCAACGACGCGGAGTATCTGCAACATGTTGCGCCCGATGTGGTCTTCATTATGTATGGCTACAATGAATCATTCGCCGGGCCGGAGGGGGCAAATGCTTATCAGGCTGAGCTGGTGAAACTGGTCGAAAAGTACCGAGCCCTGCGGAAAGAAAAAGAAGTGGACGCGAGGTTTGTTCTGTTCAGCCCGATTGCGTATGAGAACACCGGTAATCCCGGTCTCCCGGACGGGACGCAACTCAACGGAAATCTGGCAGCGTACACGGAAGCCACTCGGCGGGCGGCCACTGCAGCAGATGCGACATTTGTTGATCTCTATTCACGAACCTTTCAACTGTTCGCGTCCAGCGACGAACAATTCACGATCAACGGAATCCATTTGAACGCGGCAGGTTATCGTCGCCTGGCCGGGATCGCTTCGCAGGCACTGCTGGGCAAACCGGCGCCGGCCAATACCAGTTTCGCTGAGTTGCGAGCCGCCATTCAGGACAAGAACTGGCACTGGCATAATCGCTACCGGGCGACCGATGGCAATGACATCTGGGGTGGCCGGTCAACGCTGACTTTTGTTGATGGTCAAAGCAATGCTGATGTTCTGAAGCACGAGCTGATGATGCTGGACGTGTTGACTGCTAATCGAGACCAGGTGATCTGGGCCGCTGCTGAGGGCCGGGAAATTGAAGCCGATGACAGCAATGTTCCGCCGCCGGTCAAGGTGATCTCGAACGTTGGAGGAGGCAGCAAGAGTTCAAGTGCCGCAAAGGAAGGAAGCACTAACTACCCGAGTCCCGAAGAAAGTATTGCACAGGCCGCCGTGCCCGAGGGCTATGAGCTGAACGTCTTTGCTTCCGAGGAAATGTTCCCGGATCTGGCAAATCCCGTGCAGATGCAGGTCGATGCAAAAGGTCGCCTGTGGGCCGCCAGTTGGAACACATATCCGAAGTGGGAACCGCTGAAAAAGATGAACGACAGCCTCATGATTTTTGAGGATACCGATAACGATGGCGTTGCGGACAAGCGAAAGATCTTCGCCCACGTGCACAACCCACTTGGCTTTGAATTCTGGGGCGGTGGGGTTCTTGTGACATCAGGTCCGGACCTGATCTTTCTTAAAGATACAGACGGTGACGACAAAGCCGATGTGCGTTATCCAATTCTGCAGGGCCTGGGGACCTCTGACACCCACCACGCCGCCAATAACCTGGTTTTCGGGCCTGACGGCGGCATCTACTGGCAAAGCGGTATCTTTTTGGTTCATAACCACGAAACGCCCTGGAAACAGAATCTCAACATCGGTGCGTCAGGAATGTACCGTTTTGATCCACGCACATTCGTGATTACTCCTCACGCCGGAAACAGTCCTAATCCACACGGCACGTGTTTTGATTACTGGGGCTACTGCTACGCCAACGACGGAACTGGCGGGCGATCGTATCAGGTGAGGCCTGAAGGTGCGGGCTTCAAGATGCACGAGCTGTTGACCAAGGAATTTCGTCCGGTCGCAGCGAACGCCATTATGTCCTCAGAGCATTTTCCTGAAGACATGCAGAACGATTTTCTGATCTGCAATACGATCGGGTTTCTTGGCGTCAAGCAGTATGACCTTGACCGTGAAGGTGAGGTCGAAGAGGAAGAAACTCCGGCTACGACCGCTCAGAAGAACATCGAAATTACGCAAGGCGGCGGGCTGATTACGGTCAACCATCCGGCGTTAAAGGATGCCAGAGTTACGGGCTTCAAGCTCAGCGTCAACGGTCGCCAGCAGATGAACATCGCCGAAGTCGAAGTCTTCAGCGGCGGCAGGAATATCGCCAAAACGGCCAAACTTGAGCAGTCGAGTGAATACAACAACGGTGCGTATCCGGTTCGCCTGCTTGTTGACGGTGACAAGGGCAACTTTGCCCACACCTCCACTCAGAAGAACCCGTGGATGAAAGGCGACTTCCCGGCCCCCGTGCAGATTTCCGAATTCAAAGTATGGAATCGGAAGGGATTCGAGAACCGCTTCAACAACGGCAAGATCGAATTCTTCAACGGCAAAAATGTCGTCGCTGCTGTCGACGTCAAAATTTCCGGCGGAGGAGATGGCGCCAGCAAG
Organism: Fuerstiella sp.; assembly: GCA_014238335.1. GTDB lineage: Bacteria > Planctomycetota > Planctomycetia > Planctomycetales > Planctomycetaceae > Fuerstiella. The sequence goes on along the minus strand of JABABI010000030.1, from coordinate 27,747 downwards.
AAGCGGAAATTCGGCGAGGTCTGGGGAACTCCGGTCAAAGAGCTGGTCAACAGTCGCGATCGCAACTTCCGACCGACGGACGCAGTCATCGGTGCAGACGGGGCTCTGTACGTGTCTGACTGGTGCAACGTGATCATCGGACACATGCAGCATAATATTCGTGACCCTAATCGTGATCACTATCACGGCCGCATCGTGCGCCTGACCATGAAGGGACGTCCGCTGCAGAAGCCGGTGGAAATTCACGGCCAGCCGATTGCCGCGCTGCTCGAGAACCTGAAACATCCGGTCAACGGCATTCGTCACCGGACTCGTGTGGAATTAAGCGGTCATGATTCAAAGGCCGTTATCGCTGCAACGCAGAAGTGGATGGCGGACTTTGATCCGAATGATGAAACCGAAGCTCACCATCTTCTGGAAGCACTGTGGCTTCATCAGCAGCACAACGTAAAAAACGAAGAGCTGCTGAACACGCTGCTGAGTTCCACAGTCGGGCATGCGGTTGTTGCCGCCAACACGGTGAAGCACTTCTGGCATAACGTGGATGCCAGAGGGGCCAGCGGCTTCGCGGCTCCGGCGGAAATCGAATTCGTCAAGTTTGATCCGCCCAAACGTCTGAGCGCCGCAGACCAGAAGGTTTACGAACTGGGTTCGCAGATCTACCAGCGTCACTCGCACTGTGCGACCTGCCACCTGGCGCACGGCAAAGGTAACGGAATCGTTTATCCGTCGCTGGTTCGCAGTCCGTGGGTCAATGGCAGTGAGGACCGACTGATCAAGATGGCTCTACACGGCATGTGGGGCAAGATCACTGTTCACGGCAAGACTTACGATCCCGCGCGTGGCGTACCACCAATGACCGCATTCCGGAATCTGCTCAATGATGAAGAACTCGCGGCCGTACTGACGTTCGTGCGAAACACCTGGGGTAACAGCGCATCTACAATTTCGGCCGACGTGGTCAAACAGGTTCGCGCGAAAACACTCGATCGGACGACGTTCTGGATTCCGGATGACCTGCTTGCCGAGCATCCCCTGGAAGCAGCTCTGGTTCTCAAGGACATCGGAATTGATCCGGACAGCTTTTCCAACAAGGAACTGGAGGATGAGCTCCTCGGCATTGATCCTGCGGAACTGGTTAACGTTGCGATGACAAAGGGTAACGCAGAGCGCGGCAAGACCCTGTTCTACAAATCAGCGGCGGCCTGTTTTGCCTGTCACGATCCGCCGTCCGGTGCGGTCCGTCTGGGTCCGGACCTTGCAAAAGTCAAGTCCGTTCTGAAGCCGGAGGAACTGGTGGATTCTGTCCTGCGTCCGTCAAAGCGGATCGACAAAGACTTTGCGCAGGTCATCGTGCTGACAGCGGAGGGCAAGCAGCTTACCGGCATCCGGGTCTCGGAAAGTGACAGGGAAATCGTGCTGCGGAATCTGGCCCAGCCGCAGCCTGTCGTCTTCCAGAAAGAAGACGTTGAAGAGGTCTTCGATTCTCGAACATCTCTGATGCCGGCAAATCTGGCGAGACAGTTGAAGAACCGCAGAGAATTCAATGACCTGATGAAGTTCGTCATAGAACTCAGAAAGCGGTGACAACGACCAGCACAGATTATTAGATCGGGAAAAGGCGACGACATCACTGATGTCGTAACGGCGTTGTGCCTTGTCCTGTTTTGGAGGAGAACGCTAGCGTCTACGACCGCTCTGATACGCGACAATCGCTCAGGTTTCACGGGCGTGATTATTGGCAGTCTGCTGAATACACGACTGCCACACGTTGCTCGAATGTTTTACACCGTGGTGTTCAGATCACAGTTTCAATGTCGGTGTAAATGAAAGTCACGCCGCCATCGGCAAACCGAGGCACATCTTCCACCGCTGCCTGACCCTCGGGCGTGGTCAGAATGGCTTCCAGTTGCTCGCGCGAATCCGCGTACAGATCGGCGATGTAATAGTAGTCCGAAGGCTGACCGTCGGGCGTCCGCTGTACCTTTCCAATCGTCCATTTCGACAAGCCCCGCATGCGATTTGCCAAAGGTACGTGAATCTGGTTGTAGTAGCGGTCAAACTTTTCCGGGTTCTCCGGATGGCCATAAAGCACTAATAATCGGACCATAGCAGGTTCTTCCATTCACTGAATGCAGATTACAGCTTGCCCCTTCCGGCGACGGAAAGTGAGTGTCTTCCGTGACCAAATGTCTGGCATCAAGTTGTCGGGCCATCGTAGCGATTGGGTTGTCACAGGCCGAATTATCGTGCACGGACGCGGTGCTGTTTCTCACAGCAATCCGGACTTGCGAGTGCGAGTTCACAACACGTCACCTGACACATCGCCACACGCTTTCAGCTGCGAATGCAGGCTGGTTGAAGTTCCCTGGATTTTGTGGGCGCTGTTAACAGTTGCATGAGACAGCCATTCTGTCTCGGGAGGTTCCAGTCCTCTATCCGTGCTGTTCGTACTGCGCAGGAGTCAGGCCACCCAGAGCCGAATGATTTCCGAGGCGGTTAAAGGACACTTCGATATATTCGAAGATACGCGCGCGAGCCGCCTCCGGATCTGCCTACACACACTGGTGCATGAGTTCCTTCTTCAGTGTCGCAAAGAAGCTCTCGGCCACTGCATTTCCCTTGCGGCTCATACTGCAGTCGATTCCCTCACGACGCAGGGCCACCTGGAATGATGCACTGTAGTACTGGCTGCCACGATCCGAATGATGTATCAGGCCGGACACGTCACCGCGACGCCGCGACCGATCCCCAGATTTCGTTCCCCTGGCCGGCCGTTCATGTTGTACCAGACCGCGGTTTCGTTTTGCTTCTCGGCTTCATCGATCAGAAAACGCAGTCCTGAATTAATGACATCCTCGATCGAGTGATCTTCGGTGATCGTCGCGCCCGGGATAAGTTCCTGTGCTGTTTGCAAGGTGTACACATTGCCGCGACAGAAGCCCATGACAACGCTGCCATCGCCCCGCATCCAGTGGACCCGCTGGAAGTGGTCTGCCGAGCCACCTGCCTCTTGAGGCGGCAGACCGCGGCGACGTCTGAAATCAGCAGTGGCGGATGTGCCACGCGTCTTAATACTTGCGAGATACCCAAAACGCGTACCTTTTTCGAGGTATGGCAGAACACTCTCGTCTTTGGTCAAGCGGTAATACTCGCCAAATGCGTCCAGCACGTTGCCCAATCCTCAGCTATTGCCGGACAGTAGCGGGCGAGGCTTTGCCGCACGCCTGGTGGGTTCGAGTTCATGTCGACTCGTCCAGAACAATGCGTCGATTCCCCGCTTTGCGCCTTTCTGATGCGCCGTCTGCTTCAGCCAGGCCATGTGATCATCGATGACTGCCAGTAAACGCGGATCCTTCGTTTCCTCGTGGACTTCCATGAGCGCCTTGGCGCTGTAATTGGCCGTCACCGTGATCGCCAGATTGTATTTTGGCGTTCCATTCCTGGCTAATGGGTTTTGCAGCCATGTTCGCCCCTCATTGGGAAACTCGCGAACCTGCCGCAGCATCCAATTCACTCCCGCTTCACGGTGCGATTTGTACGCCGGGTCGAATCGAGCTATCGCGTGCATCGCCTGGACCAGGGCGCCGGCACCATGCACGTCCGTGTAATACGCCGGGACCTTCTGGGGCGATGCGCTAGTTTTTGATTTTCCCGCGGTGAATCACCGGCACGCCCAGTTCGATGACATTCGAGCTGTTGACGAGAACTGGTTCGCCGGATGGGTCTTTCACTTGCACGAACAAGGCGACTGTTCCCGTCTTGGGAGCAGAAACCTGGGAGATGCGAACGCGACTCGAACTCTTATCCAGCTTGACACTCTTGCTACGAGTCCATTTGGCTTTGCGATAGTCGCCGTTTGGATCGGATGTCTGCCAGAGGACAAGCTCCAAATCGCCGCGATGATCGGCGATCTGCGCGGTTAGTACGACCAACTCGCCTTCCTTCCTGGAGGCGAGTTGAATCGTTGGAATCTTCCGGCGCAAAAGCGCGGCCGCCACGGCTGTTTGCCATCCCAGAGCATGCTGAGCATGCTGTCGCCCGTGGCCGTAGTTTGGAACGCGAAGGAAAGCTCTCTGGCACTTCAGCTCGTCAAAGTAATTCGAATCGGAAAGCAAATGGAACAACGGGTCGTTCGTACCGACTGCGGGCATGATGAATTTGCCCTCGAGCAGATCGTCCCACTCCGATGGGTCGAATAGCTCGCGATACTTGCGACCGTTGGGAGAGTCCAGCATCGTCATCGACTGGCGAGACGTTTGCCCGGCCGGGCCGGTCTGTTTTGGTTTCACGTCCCAGCCCCAGCGCTCACCTTTAAGCCTCGTGAATCCGATTACGTCGCCCGAATTCCATGCCGTCGGATAAGCTCCGACGATTCGTCGATCACCGGCGCAGGCAATCATCGCGGCCATGCCGCCCTTGGAACTTCCCGTGACAACAAATCGCTTCGCACGGACTTCCGGCAGATGTTCAGCAACGGTCGCGGCCGCGGAGAAGATCTTCGCCAAGGCGTAGTACCCCGCTTCGCGCGGGTCGCCGGTTTTTATGTACCGCCGATTGCCGAACGACATTAACTCGCCGGGATTCCGTGCGCCGAACTTTTTGGCGTCGAATGTCTGTTCGACAACAACGCAGGGAACGCTCAAACCCAGCACGATTGATTCCAGCCAATCCAATTTCGCATCCTCGCCTCGAATCCCCTTGCCGCCCATGATGATCGCGGCGCTCCCTTGCGATTCCCTGGGAAGCTCTCCATCGGGCACGTAGATGGTGACGTTGTGCTCGCATTTCAGACCGCGATACGTCTGGCTCGTCATTCGCAATTCAATGCGTCGCATCGCACGCTTGGCAAAGAATCGACTCTGAATCACCGCGATTTCTTTTCGCGTGTAGGCCACTTGCGAGATTTTCAATGGCGCGTCACTGTTGAACAAATCGACAATCGACTCGATTTCAGAAAGCGGAGGTTCAGCGCGCACAACGCACCGGGGTATCACGACCAGTAACCCGACAAAGCAAACGGCGAAGATCTGTTTCGGGAACGCTGCCATCATCGTACCTTCTCTTTCTTTGATGCCACTCGCGAATCTGGCTTCAGAATCGCAGCCAGGTTGTACTCGATGGTCTCCGGCATCAAATATTCTTGATCGGAAGTGACATCCTTCGGATACCAGCGAGCGATTCCGACCAGCGTATTTATGATGTGCATGGTCGCGATATTGACGTCCAGGTCTCGGAGTCGCCCTTGTCCGGCCAATTCCTGCAACGCCTGGTGAGCCAGGACATGATAGGCCTTCTTGCGTTTGACGATTTTTTTCGTTCCGCAGATTCCAGGTGGCTCACTTCGGACATCACGATTGTGAACGCGAATCCATGTTCGATCGCCCCCTGAATATGAAGCCGCACCATCTCCTGCAGGCGTTCTTCCGGATCAGCGATTAGCCGCACCGGCACGATGACCTGGCTTTTTAGTTCGTCCATGGCATACTGCATGATCTGAAACAGCATGTCCTGTTTGCCGGAGATGTGATGATACAAACCCGCCTTGGCCATACTTACTTCGAAGCGTGTTAAGTCGCTGGGAGACCCTACTATACCAAACGAACGTTCGGTGGTGAAGCAGGCCAGTTTTATACAGAGGGTGGGGAAACGGCGATTTTGTGCCGGGAACGCCTCGGTGTATTACTTCGGCATTACTACCAAAGAGCAGGCTAAGCGAAGACTGACGCATTCAATGGATTGCTTCGCAATCATCGAACAGGCACCGCCGCTTTCGGTAGGGACGGCTCAACCGGCGACCTCTCGCTGCCTCCGCCCCAACCTCGCGAACTTCTTCGGCCGTCATTCGGGCTTGATCGAGGAGTCGCCGGACCGCTGGCGACATAAACTCATTGGTAAAGGTCACTCCAAAAAAGCCAAGCCCCGTTGAATCTTCCGTGCGAGAAGCTGCAATCGCTTCGCCTCATTGTCCAATCGTCGAGCCGCTGGGCATGTTCATGTCGGTCAATCGTACCTGTTTGTGAAAAGCCCTCCGGCGAGAGCTTTTCGAAATTAAAGCCATAGCCCATTGCCATGAATGCATGACCTGCGATGTCCAAGCTCGTTTCTATCTCGTCTTTCATTTTGATACTCCGGCAGAGGACTCTAAACACTATTCTCGCATCAAAGTGCGAGTGGTCCAGGTCTCAGTTCAACTGCCAGATCGTGAAGTTCAGTATGCCGGCAAAACTGACCCACGCCAGGTACGGCATCATCAGCCAGCCGGCAATCTTCCGGCATTTGAAGAACGCGACCGTCGTTGCCACGATCGCAACCCAGAGAACTACAATCTCGACGAAGGCCCAGCCTGGTTGATGGAGATTAAAAAAGACCCACGACCAAGCAACGTTCAGTGCCAGTTGCACGGCGAACAATGTAAGTGGCGTCTGGGCAGGCCCGACTCCTCCAGGCTTCCAAACGAGCCAGGCCGCGATTCCCATAAGGACGAACAATGTCGTCCATACGGGGCCGAACACGTAGCCAGGTGGATTCCACGACGGTTTCGCCATCGTCCTGTACCAGCCGTCGATCTCGGGTGTAGTCGCGATGGCACCGAGTCCGCCTGCTCCGAGGCAGATCGCGATGAAGACGATCAGACCGATCCATTGTTTGCGTCCCGTCATAATGCGCCTCGATCGCTGCAAAAGATGAGCCGAATAGGCCGAATCACTTTGGCGTGGATTCGAGTCGGAATCCGGTGACCAGACTTCCATCCTGATAATCGAAATTTGCGGTCGAAGTTTTCGACTGCACCTGTGTGATCCGGCCCTGATCGTCACGAGTCAGCTTCACCGGCGTAACGGTCAGATCGCCGCCAGTTCGCATCACGTAAAACCTGACTTGGTTTGTGCCTTCGCTCAGGTAGTCAGCAATCAGCAGGAACTGATTGATGTTTGAACGATGTCCTGCATCCCAGCGGCCTTTACAAAAATCAAGCATCAGCTGGCTGTCGGCAAAGTATTGGTTGGCCAGCGTAGCAAAGGCTTCCTGCGGAGCATCCAGGAAAAATTGCACATTACCACGTGTATAGGCTCGGTCGAAGACTTCCTTGCCCTTGAAAAAGTTGACCCACGCATCACGCCAGGCCGTTTCGTCTCCGTCCCAGGCACCAATTTTACGGAAGTTCTTCTTGGTTGCTGCAAAGTCGATGCCGCGAGACTTGGGTGATTTGTAAACAACCTGCGGGCCGGCCGCCTGAGCAAGTCCCTCAAACTTCCGTTCATACAATTCCGGGCGGGTTCTTTTGCCGACCGTGTCGAGCATGTTGTGAGCCAGTTCATGTGCCAGACAGATCAGGGAGACATCGGTCACGCCGGGTCTTGGTGCGTCGCCTGCGAAGCTGTTTTCCGGGCGGCCGAGCGGCAGATCAAAGATGTTGATCCCTGACCGCGAGCGAATTTTCTGTGCCTTGATCGCCGGTCCCAGCCAGCCGGCCACGGTAACCGTTTCCACATCCCACACGGCACGCGGCATCGCCATCATCAACTGGTGCATCGCTGCCAGGTGCTCGGGAGTGGCAGTGTCATTGTCGATGAGCAAAACGCCGAGATCGACGAGGAGCCTCTCGTGCCCCAATCGAAAGTCGAGAGCATCGGCAACACGCTGGCGATTCGAGGGCGAATCAGGTAGCGATTCCAGGAGCACAACCCAGTATTGACCGGCCAGCAGAGGCAAGTGGGGGCTGGATTTCAGATCGAACCTTGAACGCCCGAGCAATCCTGGATACTCCTTTGCCAAAGGGGCGAGTTGCTTGAAAAGTTGTTCCCGCGATGAATGGGGAATAAGTCCACTGGCTAAGTCAGCTTGCAGAGAAACCAACGCTCCGAAGAGTTGCCGACGCACCGTTGCATCGTCGCGGAGAACCTTCCCGAAATTATTTCCGAGTTGAGCCAACTGTTTTTTGAAGGACTCCACACGCGATGGAAAGCCGACGCCTCGCATGAAGAAAAGTTGCCCGTTCTTGCCACCGCTGATCAAATCGAGAACGCCGTCGCCATCGAGGTCAGCCAGTTCGGGTGTTGTGTCATCGCCATTCAACTCCCGAATGTTGAGGTTCTTACCGTCCGACCATTGCAGCAGCCGGCTCGCACTCAACGACGGTTCCTTCCTGGATTCACTATTGAGGTACAGTGAAACAGTGCCCCAGTTCACTCCCAACAACAAGTCCAGTCTGCCATCCTGATCAAAATCCACAATGCGTGGATGCGAGTTATACGCCAGGCTGAGATCGAAAAACGGTTTGCCTCGGCCGAATCTCGGTGCGTCCGCCTTCCCCTCGTTGCGGCACCACTCCAGCTTTCCACCAAACGAGCCCGTCACAAGATCGGCGAGCCCGTCGCCATCCCAGTCAGCAACATCGAAACGTCCCTGACAATTGTCCTGGACGCGAAAAGTTACAGCGGCCTCCGCGAATTTAGGACTTTTGGCAGTACCGACATTCTGATGAATCGTCACTTCGTTACTTGAGTGACAGACAATTAAGTCGGGCAATGCGTTTCCCACAAGGTTGGCGAGTACGAGGCCTGTGTACGAATTCCCCCAGCGCTCGCGCTCGCCGGCCGAGATTGGTTCTTTCGCCTGAAACCTCACTTTCTGCAAGGTTCCATTATTGCGATAAAGCCACAACCGACCGTCTCCTCCTCCGACGAGAAGATCGAGATCGTCGTCTTGGTCCCAGTCGAAGCATCGGGTTACAGCATGATGCTCCAAATTGACCACTTCGTCGTTGGCTTCGATCGGTACGGGACTCGCATAGGACATCGTCGGAATCAATCCAGATGAGTTGTCCTCTGCCAAGGCGGCGGTACAACAAAAAAAGATCGCGATGACAGTACACCGAAGCGACTTTGTGAAATCGGAGTCGCTCACTTTCAGTCCGATTCTTTGGAACACATTACCACGGTTGGTTTTTCCTGATGCTTCGTCGGATCGTGTCATAAGTCGTAGCCGTAGGGTCAAGAAACTCAGCTGAACTCGAAGTGCCGTCAGTTTTGTGACTTACGACACGCGGGATTGTTCCATCTCAGCCGCTTGATTTCATTCATCATCCCTGGAAACTGGCCGAATTCCGGCGGCAACCATGCCCTTTATTCTCCAGCCCTGGCACATTCCCCTCGTCGACCAGCGTCAGCAGCAGATCCTCGAGTTTCAGAACGCCCAGATCGAAGCGCTGCTGAAGAAGCGACTACTGTACACATTTAGGATGATGCTGACTCCCCAGCTGACAGCAGCCTTCTCCATGAAATCACGAAGTTGATCTGTTGTCATGGCCTTTCCCCGTGAACAGGTCGGTTCTACTGCGGGCAGAATTGAATGCCGTAAGCGACTTGTTGGCATGCTCAAGTGCTACCCTCGTCGGGCTGCTTGAACTGCTGAGCGGAATTGGAACATCACGGTTCCTGCGATGCCGCTGCGCGCTTATCTCGATAAAAGGCTGCTGTCGCCTGTTCCACGGTCTGTTGTGCGCTCTCGAAATCGTGGCACGAATCTGTTTGTAAAGCCTGATTGTCAAAGATCTTCGCTGTCGGCGGACTTCTTTGTGCCTACAGCGTCTTGCAATTGAGGCAACGGGTGATCAGCTGTGCTTATGTTTTCGGAATACGCTGCAGATAGGTGAAGGTTTAGTGTAGAAGTACAGGCTTTATCCGGCGGCCCTCAGACCGACGTTCATACCCCAACAGAGCACTGATGCCCCACCCAGTGGTAAATCTTGTTGACGAAGAACCACTTGACTGACACAATTGTTCCTTAGTTTTCCCATCCGGATCGAAATTCATTACTGAAGGTCGGGACGGTTACCCGGTTCATAATGAAGACTGTGCCGTCAAAATACTGAATCGAGGCAGGAATTATTTCAGCCGAACTGATGCAGTCTCAGCGGGACTCTGAACAACTATGAACCCACATTGGCCATCAACAAACCATCGTCACCGTATTTCTCGTCGATGCTTGTTGCCCACTGCAGTGGGAGCGTACGGACTGTCTCTGGCGTCAATTTTGCAGCAGCAGAAAATTGCGGCGTCTACGAATCCGACCGCTGCTGGACATCGCCGGTGCATCCTGATCTATTGTTGGGGCGGCATGAGTCACTTTGAGTCGTGGGATCCGAAACCAGAGGCTCCATCAGACATTCGCGGCGAATTCTCTCCCATCTCGACCGCGACCCCGGGAATTCAGATCAGCGAGCATATGCCGTTACTTGCGAGGCAGACTGAAAAACTCGCCATTATTCGCTCCATTTGTCACGACGATTCCGCCCATGGCCGAGGAATGTATTGGAATCTCACAGGACACAAGCCGCCTCGCGCGGGAAACATTCCGCCAATGCAGAATGACTGGCCGTCATTCGTCTCAGTGGTCTCGAAACTTCGTAACGCTCCTGCCGGAGTTCCGGGGGCAGTCAGACTTCCGTATCCAATGGTCGACAACGGTACGTTGCAGGCTGGCGAATACGGCGGCTGGCTTGGAGCGAAGTACGATCCGATTGTCATTCGAACTCCGAAGGGCGAGCCATTCGGCGGCGTCTCCCGGTCGTTGGGCTCGCAGGTTCTGAAGCTCAACGAAGTCGACCCACTGCGGTTTTCTGCACGACGCGAACTTCTCGGTTCGCTGGACGACTCGATTAGCAAGGCAACCGACTTCGGCAATTTCGAACACTTCCGCGAAATGGCCAGCGGCATGCTACTTGGCTCTGCAGTAAAAAATGCCTATGAACTGGAGCTCGAACCGGTCGAAATCCGCGAATCGTATGGCGATCACATCGGCGGACAGAGCATGCTTTTGGCTCGACGCCTGACCGAAGCCGGTGTTCCGATTGTTCAGGTTTGCTGTGCCGCCGGGGACCTAAACGGCGGCAGTGGCGACATGTGGGATACTCACGGTGATAATTTCAATCGGCTCAGGAAGAATCTGCTCCCCGTTTTCGATCAGGGGCTGTCAGCCCTGCTTGCGGATCTGGATCAACGAGGCACGCTGGACGACACGCTTGTTGTCGTCCTTACCGATTTCGGCCGCACACCCAAAATCAATGGTTCAGCCGGACGTGATCACTATCCCTCAGCCTACTCCGTCGCACTCGCCGGCGGAGGGATCAGGGGCGGACAAGTCTACGGCAGCAGCGATGCCCGTGGCGCGTTCCCGCAAACTAAGAAGTGCGGTCCCGCAGATGTCCACGCCACCATCTTCACTGCACTCGGCATTGCCCCAGGGGCGACAATTCGGGACCAACTCGGAAGACCATTCCCCGTGAGCGACGGAAAGCCACTGCCGTTGACGTGAGGAGCGGCGTAGCCTGACTGCCAGGCCGCGTTTGAACTTCCATTTGTAAATGCGATGTTGGGGGCTCGGTGTTCATCGCTTGGTTATTGCCTCAAAGAATGGCACTTAGTTTTCATCAAGTCTTTTGGTGCTACAGTCTGCTCCGAGACGATGCTGGGAAACAAAAGACCTCCGACCTGAAGAAACTGATGTCTCAGCAGTCTGGACAGCTGCGGAAATCGTCCCTGATGAAAATAAAATAGCGTACTTCGCCATTGATGATTTCGTGACGGCCTCCATATGAAGAACGCAGGGCTCTACGCATAGATTATTGGGGACCAACCACTTGGGACAAAAATTAAATGCTGTTCGACTAACCGTCCTGTGTCAGTCACAGCAGTTCGGCAACTGCCTGTGGTCATTGCGTTTCCTCGGCATCGAGCCGCAATCGCGAAATCGCGGAGGCCATGGTCTGAGAGCGGCTACCCAGTAGTGGCAGCACAGAGGGAAGCTGGAGTCCGCGATGACCTGAACGGCAGTCATGTTTGCCATCGGACAGTAATTCCGAGTAACGTGCAATCTCAAGCAACCGACACTCACCGGAGTGAAGTTCGATTTTCGCCTCCGTTCAAGTAAGAATTGTACTGGTCAGGTATGGAACACAAACGTAGCTCAACACGCGTTTCCTCTGCATGCTGCACGTTATTTTCAGTGGCCTTGCTCGTGTTGTGTCTCGCAACGTCTGTCGTCGCGCAGGGAGACAACGAGTGGATAACTCGGTATCGGTCTGCCGCGATGAAGTCGGGAGCTGCCGACCGCGGCAAGGCCATCTTTGAGTCGAAGGAAGCAGCCTGTAGAAAGTGTCACACGATCGCAGGCAGCGAACGGCTGGCTGGCCCGAATCTGGCTGTGATCGGTGACAAGTACACCCACGAACAACTTATCGCGTCTGTTCTCGAACCAGATGCGAGCATTCACCCGGACTATGCGGCTCTCACCGTTGTCATGAAAAATGGCACAACGCAGAACGGAGTGATGCGCCGGCGAAGTGATACGGAGATCGAATTGTTCGATGCAGAAGGGACGACGGTCAGAATTCCACTGAGGGAAGTTGAAGAAGAACGGCGGAGCACGACATCGTTGATGCCATCGGGCCTCGTCAAAACCGTGACGGCAGGCCAGTTTGCAGATCTGATCGCGTACCTCACAACCCTCAAACAGAAAGCCGAAGCGCTTCCAGGGATGCCGGCTGAGATCCCGGAAATTGCAAAACCAATTCAACTGGTGCCATTCCACTCTGAGGAAATGCGGTTTGACCATCCTGTTTGGATCATCGCAAAACCGGAAACGAGGAACACGTATCTTGTCGTCGAGCAACAGACTCGCCAAATCTGGCAGCTTGAAAAACGTAACGAAGGTGACCGGAAGACTTTATTCGCCGACCTGAGTCGCGAAGCGATCACCGGGCAGTTCGAAGGAGTCATGTGCCTGGCGTTTCATCCGAAATTCACTGAAAATCGGAAATACTATCTGAACTACCATGTCCGCGAAGAGGGTGTCTTTTCTCCGGTGATTGTCGAACGTCAGGCGACAGAAGATCTGAGTGGTGACGCTGGTGGGGCTTCAAGGCGACTGCTGCGAATCCCGCAACCGACCGACATCCACTGGGGTGGCATGCTGGCATTTGGTCCGGACGGATATTTATACATTGGCGCGGGTGATGCCGGTCCGCAGGAAGATCCCGATGGCCACGGACAGGACCTCCATCTCCTGCTGGGAAAGATCCTGCGGATCGATGTCGACCATGAAAGCCGCGACCGGCCCTATGCCATTCCACAGACCAATCCTTTCGACGACGCAAACGGCCCTATTCGGCCAGAAATCTGGGCCTGGGGTTTCCGGATGCCGTGGCGGTTCAGTTGGGATCCTGTGACAAAGGACCTGTGGGTCGGCGACATTGGTCAAAACCTGTTCGAAGAAGTTTCTATCCCGCGAGTCGGCGAAAACCACGGGTGGAATGTTTATGAAGGCTTCACTCCGTTTTCAGACCGATATCGTCGCGCAAACGAAGTGTTCATTCCGCCTGTGTTTTCGTATCGCCGCCGGCACGGTGTTTCGGTAACCGGAGGACATGTCTACCGCGGCAAACGGAGTCCGTCATACGTCGGTGCTTATATCTTCAGCGATTTTGAGTCAAAGAGGATTTGGGCGCTCACACAGAATGATCGACAGCTTGTGAAGGTTCGACAGATCGGTATGTGTCCTGAGAAGCCAGCTTCATTCGGCACCGACAGCAACGGTGAGCTGCTGATCGTCGGATATGAAGGCATGGTCTATTCGCTCGTGCTTGATGATTCGGTTTTTGAGTAACCCGCGATGAAACACAAAGGGGAAATGGCCAGTGAACGGCTTCGTCAAAAGTTGTCTGTCCGGAGCGGCAATTGTGGGGGCCTCAGTCGGTGTACTCGTTTTGCCAGTTCGCGCTGATCCGCCGATGCACAATGTGAAAGTGCATCTGAGCGGTGACGGGCCTGCCGCCGCACGAATTCATATTCTGGCAGCTGACGGGCAGGAATATGTGCCCGACGGAGCCGCGATGCGGAAAACGAAAACGGGGGAGGCATATTTCTATGCCGACGGTTCGTTTGTGGTCTCACTTCCACGGGGAAACGCCCGCGTCAGGGTTTCCGGTGGCTTGGAATATATCCCGCGGACGATTCAGCTAGACGTGGCAGCCGACGCGGAACTGACCGTTCAGCAGCAGCAGTGGGTCGACATGACATCGCGAGGATGGTACTCGGGCGATTCCCACGTTCATCTGCACACCGGGGGCAAAATCGGCGTCACGATTGACGACGCTCTGGTGGCGGCGCGCGCCGAGGGAGTGAATTATGTCAACCTTTGTGTTTCGAACAATATCGGAGACGATATCCGCGATGCGGACCTGATCACGGGAAAACCGCACCCATCATCCACCGACCGGCATCTCCTTGTCTTTGGCGAGGAAATGCGAAGTTCGATCTATGGCCATATGCAGTTTTTTGGCATCAGGAAACTAGTCGAACCGCAGTACACAGGTTTCGACAACACGCCTCATTTCCATGACTTTCCGGCGAATTTCGTCATGGCGGAACAGGCGATTCAGCAGGGTGGAGTGGTGACCTACGCTCATCCGATGTTTAAGGGGCAGCCATGGCCGTTTACCGGTGAGCTGACTACGGGCAATGGAGCCGCCCGCGAACTGCCGATCGATGCGATTTTAAATTTGACTCACGCTGTCGATGTGATGTCATACAACAGCGACGAAGAGCAGTCCGCAGAATTATGGTACCGACTGCTGAATTGTGGATTGAAGCTCTCGGCGTGTGCGGGCACTGATGCTCTGCTGGATCAATCCACTGAACCCCTCGGCGGCAGCCGTGTTTACGTAAGAACGGACGGCCCGCTGACGATGAATAGCTGGCTGGACGGACTCATTGCCGGGCGAACCTTTGTGACCAACGGCCCGATGCTGCAACTCGAAGTCGAAGGCGCTCAGCCCGGTGCAACGGTGTCGGCGGATGGCGGTAAAGTTCATGTTGCGGCAGGTGTGGAAAGTCATGTGCCCTTTGACCACGTCGAAGTCATTGTCAACGGCAAGGCGGTTGTCACCAAAAGCATGCCAGAGAATTCCGAGGCGGCACTGGTGCATAGACATCGATTTGAAATAGACATTCCGCTTGAGCAAAGCAGTTGGGTCGCACTTCGTGTCCGAGGCCCCAACCATCCCCATGTGTTTGACGGCCCCGTCTGGGCTCACACAAGTCCTGTAAATGTTCTCCTTCACAAACAGCCCATCAGAAGCGCCGATGATGCAAGCTTCTTTGTGGAGTGGATCGATCAACTGCTTCGAGTGGTGGCTGCTCGTAACCGCTTTGCAACTAAAGTGGATCGTCAACAGGTCGAAACACGTTTTCTTAAGGCTCAGCAGGCGTTTCGCCTAAGGGCTCAGCCCCAATAAGGTCGAACCGACACGGGCAAGTCCGGCAGGCCCATCCGCGTCAAGTACAGTGCCGTAACGTTACTGGCACGTCTTCCAGCAGATCTGCACACCGAAAGAACGCTGAGATGTCTGTCGCGGTCTGACCAGAAACGTTTAGCTCGTAGGGTCGAAAACTCGGCCGAACGCAAAGTGCCGCATTTCACGCAATTTTTGGCGGTAACCATGTTCTTCCTGTTTCAGCCCTGCCACATCCTGCTGGCCACCCTCTGCGGCCTGGTCAACCAGCGCCAGCAGCAGATCATTGAGTTTCAGAACGCCCAGATCGAAACGCTGCTGAAGTGGCTCGGGAAGAAGCGACTACGGCCGGACGATGACCAGCGCCGCCTGCTGGCCGTCAAAGCCTGGTCGGCCTCGAATCCGTCCGGAAATCGTTGACGCCATTGTTCGGTTCGCGACGGAGAATCCCACGTGGGGCTACGATCGGATCCAGGGAGCCCTCAGGAATCCCGGATACCACATTGCCAATACCACAGTGGCCAATGTGCTGAATGTTCATGGCTTCGAACCCGCACCTGATCGCCAGAGAATACCCGCGTGGTCCACATTCCTGAAGGCTGACTGAGATTCCATCTTCGCCACAGATTTTACAAGTGTTGAAGTCGGGACGCGGAACGGACTCGTCACGTTCTATGTGCTGGCCATCATGTACTTGAAAACGCGGCATGTCCACATTGCCGGGATCACGCCGAGCCCCAATGCAACATGGATGAAGCAGATCTGCAGAAACCTCACAGACAGCGAAGACGGTTTCCTGAAAGACGCCAGTCGACTCATTGTGGACCGAGACACCAGCTTCATCTCCATGCGGGAGTTCATGAAGCAGAATACGGACGCCAAAGTCGTCCTGCTGCCGCCGAAGAGTCCGAATTTGAACGCCTACATGGAACGCTGGTTCCGCAGCCTCAGGTCCGAGTGTCTCAACCGCATGATCTTCTTCGGACGAAAGTCACTTCAGACTGCCGTCCAAGAGTATGTGGAACATTGCCATGCTGAGCGGAATCATCAGGGACTTGGCAACGAACTGATCGAGCCCAACGACAATGTTGGTGCCGTCGCTGGCACAATTGAATGCCTTGAACGACTCGGTGGCCTACTGAAATACTACCACCGACGTGCTGCCTGAACTGCCAGCTGACCTGTGGACGTCGAATGGCTGCGATGAAGGTACGTCCTCACCTCGGGCAGATGCCGTCTTCAACGCCTGTCATGGTCCTCGATGAAAGCAGTTCGGCTCAAATCTCGGACCATTTCCGTCTCTAATCTCTGATTGTCAAAGAGCTTTTCTGTCGGCGGAAATTTTGACCCTGCGGTCTCTAATCACTGATTCAATTCACTTGAGCGGAATGAAAATTCAATTTCACAATCCGCTCAATGATGTCTTCGCCTGGAAAGTCCATCACGACAGTGCCAATCCGCACGGAACGTTCGTCGCCGAGTTCTGCGAGGAATTCCAGAGCAGCCTGATTTGAGATTGCCGCATACTGTTTTGGAGTCACCAGCGCCTTCGGAACGGTGCCGCTACAGAAGTTGATAAACCATCGACGCTTGTCCGCTTTCGTCGCCTGCTCGAAATGACTTCGGATCAGCTGTGTCTTGCGTTCCAGTGGCGCATCGTATTCGTCCTGCCGTTCCAGATCGTCCCACCGGATGCCGCCAATTGTTCCCACGCGGTCGATCAGCACGATTCGCTGTCGCACGGAACCCAGCTCAGGAATCTCACGCGGCATATACCACAGGTTGCCATCGTTCTTCGTCGCCTCGGCAAATGCTTCTGCGAAAGACCGCGTTGTGTTGGCGGCCGTCGATTCTTCCTTCACCGACATCACGATGCATTCCGATGGGTGCTCCTGTAGAAAGATCCGGCACACATCACGCACTTCGGCGAATGTCATGTGCTGATCAATAATCCCATGGTAGATCAGAAGTTGATCGTTCACATGACGGCAGCGGATATCGATGAAACGGATACCGGCCCTGAGTTGGCCGGCCAGATGCCAAGTCTGGCACTTTGCAAATCCAAACGAAAAGCCGTCACGAAGAGCACAGGAATCGTGCGTCCCGGGCAGGGACAACTCAGAGAGCGTCACGCAATCGGGGAGTCGTGACATCCAGTGTGAGTATTTCTTCACCGCCTCGGTTCGGGGTTTCTCGGCAAAACTTGTTCCGTCATCGTTGGCCGCGTTCGCCGTTAACCCGATACTGACGGCCAGCCCGATTAACGCCAGAAGACTCGCGAGTCGCGTTGTCTGCAGTTTGGACATTGTTCCTGAGTTGCGTTGTCGAGTTGAGAAGTCGCCGCAGGGTAAAAACTCCGCCGAACTCAAAGTGCCGCATTCTTAACCTGGTCGCGGCTTGATAGTTTATAACAAATCAGCCACTTGCGCGTCACGTATCAGCACTGGAAACTGGCTGCGCTTCGGCGCCGAACATGTCCTTCATTCTCCAGCCATGTCACGTCCTGCTCGCCGCCATCTGCGGCATCGTCAACAGCAGATCAGCGAATTTCAGAATGCTCAAATCGAAGTGTTGCTCAAAAAAACGTCAGCGGCTGACCGTGAAAGCCCACGCCATAGGCTGCAAGGCTCTGCGTGAGCTGACCACCATTGGCACTCCCGAAACGGTCCTTCGCTGACGTCAGAAACTGTCGCGAGGACGTTCGACTTCAGCGACAAGCGAAAGCCCGGTCGCCCACGCATCCGTCAGGAAATCGTCGATGCCATTCTTCGCTTCGCCAGAGAGAATCCCACGTGGGGCTACGACCGAATTCAGGGAGCACTGAAGAATCTGAAATACCATATCTCGGATTCCACGGTGGGAACGTCCTGAAGGCACACGGCATTGAGCCAGCACCCGATCGGCAGCGAACACCAGCGTGGTCCACGTTCCTGAAAGCCCACTGGGATTCGATCTTTGCCACAGACTTCACGACGGTCGAGGTGTGGACAAGGAACGGACTGGTCACGTTCTATGTGCTCGCGGTCATGCACCTGAAGACACGCCGTGTGCACATTGCGGGCATTACGCCGAGTCCGAATGCCACGTGGATGACGCAGGTTTGCCGTGACCTGACGGACTGTGAAGACGGGTTCCTGAAGGACGCAACTCACCTGATCGTGGACCGGGACGCCAGCTTCATCGCCATGCGCGACTTTCTCGATCAGAACACAGATACCGAAGTCGTCCTGCTGCCGCCGAAGAGTCCCAACTTGAACGCATACATGGAACGATGGTTTCGGAACCTCAAGTCTGAGTGTCTCAACCGCATGATCTTTTTCGGACGGACGTCACTGGAGAATGCTGTTCGTGAATACGTTCAGCACTACCACGCAGAGCGGAATCATCAGGGGCTCGGCAACGAACTGATTGATCCGCGCGATCATGTCGATGCCGTTGCCGGAGAGATCTCATGCCGTGAACAGCTTGGGGGAATGCTCAAGGACTACCATCGGCGCGCTGCGTGAATTGATTCTGAACTGCACCAACTGTGCCCATTCTGCGGTGAAGTTACGCGCTCAGTTGAAACAGGCACCGATTTACCCGCCTTTGGTCGAATCCGACTGTCGACGTTCAGCCGAAATCGTGACTCGATTCGCTTGCTAACAAGTGATTCTCAAAGAGCTTTCCCGGTGTCGGAGATTTTTGACCCTACGGCATTCAGCGGCGGGTTTCCGCACCCAGAGCAGTGGGCGTCACAGGCCGGTGCCGACCTGGCAGCTCAGGCGGCAATTCATCCTTATCTGCCGCGATGCAATGGATTTGTGGTGTGGAGCTCAGCGGCGACAAACCGCGATTCGCTGACCGGGAATCAGCAAATGTGGGTGTCCCCTTTGTTGTTGCCCAGGAGGACGCTCAGAGCGTCACACGGCCTCTGCCAACGTGGTTCGCTGGTGTGGGAGCGGAGGGGACGCTGAGCAAACGGTGTTACAAAATTAACCGGACAACAACTATTTTGAAAAACGCTGGGGGAAAAGGTGGTCGTTGGCTGCCTGCGGGAGCAAGCGTGGTTTCGTTTGTGTGAGGCGATTGCTACGGAGGATGTTGAAGCAGCGGCGAAACACGATGATGGCTCATGAGAAGTTGCGGTAAGGCACGCTAAACCAACGCACCCGTTTCTTGCCTTCCCAGATCAAAACTCGGGCTTGAAATCAGGGTCAACCCACACAGACTTTACTTGTCCTGGTTTGAGTTGAATGGAGTCAATGTCGAATGGACTGAGTTTTTGTAAAAAATCATCGAATGATGCCGATAGTTGCTTGTCTCCCGATTCGATTTCATGGTCCCAATAAAACACACTGCAACAGCTTCTTCTGATGTAAATGAAATTGCCGCCAGGTGCTTCGGCGATTGGCACCGCATCTTCTGGAAGCCCTTCAATCAACGACGCTCTCTTTCCAAGTTCGGAAACGGGAATAAATCTATCGACGCTGACATTCACATCGTCTTCAAACACATTCTCCTCGGGAGTCGCCCCATCATATGTCAGCAAGAACTCTCGATATTCTTGCGGAAACGAAACATCTAGTTGTGCTTCGGCTCTTGATATGTCTTTGTCCGACGCCGCATGGTATTTCTCCAGCTTAATTCTCATTAGTCAAAACCTCCATTACGGATCACTGCGGCACCACCGGTGTGACGAGTTGCGTTGTGTATACCTTCCGGCACGAGTTGCATTGTTCGACCATCCTCAACGTGGTGCCACACAAAGCCTTTTGGTGCCTTAGTCGAGTTGCCAAAACCGGCAGCTTGATTGGCAAGTTTATTGTCAATACGAGGGTTCCCTGTTAGTCCATCAAGCTTAACTTGGGCCTTGGAATGTGGAGTAAAATCAGGGAAACCAGTGTCCTTAAACCGAACTCCCGATGGATGCGTCCCCCCAGCGTATTTACTGTTGATCGGCTTCCGACCGTTGATGGTGGAGATCTTCGCCCGTGGGGCAACTCGTTTCGCCTTTTTGGCGGCGGCATCGGCGGCCTTTTTAGCGGCGGCGGCTTTTTCTGCAGCTCTGGCGGTGTCAGCCGCAGCGTCGGCGGCATTGAGAGCCTTTCGGCCCTTGTTGACGAGCTGGCCGCCCTTCGTCACTTGACCAGCAATGGGAACCATCGCTGCCGCGTTCAGCGCCGCTTCACCCCAGTTTCCCCGACCTAAGGAGATTACCGTATTGAGGCCGTCGGGTACAATGCCGAGTCCCGGCGTCAGTCCGGCGACGTCCAAACTGCCCTGGAGCCAGTCCAGGAAGCCGCCACCACTCGAATCGGAGGCTGATGAATATGCGGTCGACGATGCTGCCGCTGTAGCGGTCGAGGATGACAAGTAGATCGTGTAGGCACATGCTTCGAATGCCGCCCATGCGGCCGCTTCCGCTGCTAGGTACGCTGTGCCGGCTGCCGCCATATCTGCTTCATAGGTAACCCAGGCGGCTTCCTCAGCAATGACCCACGCCGCATTAGCAGCTGTGTAGGCCGACTGATATGCCGCCTCTGCGGCGGCAAGCGCCACATCCCATGCAGTGTTGGCTGCTTGTTCTGCGGCTAAGTACGCGGCCCATTCCGCTGCTTCAGTGGCTTCCCATGCTGCGTAAGCAGCGTCCACATCGGCAGCATAGGTCGCCGACGCGGTTGCTTCAGTAGCGTCCCAAGCAGCAACGGCGGCAATCATTGCAGCATCGTAGGTTGTCCATGCAGCCATCTCCGCAGCATCCCAGGCAGCATTCGCTGCTGCTTCGGCACTTTCAAACGTTGCCCAGGCAGTAGCTTCCGCAGCAATCCAAGCCGCATCTGCCGCGTTGGTGTCGGCGTCATACGTAGCCCTCGCCGCCGTTTCAGCAGCAACCCATGCAGCTTCCGCAGTGGCCATGTCTGTGTCGAAGGTCGTCGATGCCGTCGCCTCGGCCGTGTCCCATGCCGCTGCCTCCGCCGCATCGTAAGTGGCGAGCGCTGAAGTGTATGTTGCATCGTATGAGACCCATGCAGCGCTGGCCGCCGCCCATGCGCTCGCTGCGTCAGCCTCGGCAGTGGCCAGCGCCGCTGCTGCATCCGCGACATCGGTGGCTGTGGCCATCGGATCCATGCTGACCATCTCGTAGTTTATCATGGCATCACTGGCGGCCGTGTCCGCATCCATGGCGGCCTGAAAAGCCGGATCAACAGTCGCGTAGAATGCCGTAACGGCTGCACTTACCGAACTTTGGTAAGCAGCGTTCGCCGTGGCGACAGCCGAGTCATACGCGGCATCGGCGCCATCAACCGCGCTGTCGTATGCGGCAACGGCGGTGCTCATTGCGGAGTTGTACGCTACGTCTGCAATGTCCACGTTCGAGTTGTAAGTTGCAATCGCTCCATCGACGGCTGAAGTCCATGTGGCGTCCGCAGCATCCATGGCCGTGTTGAATGCGGTGGTGGCGGCAATTTGGCTGATCGTGTTGTGCGGCTGTCCGGCAGACGAACCCCAACAAACGCTCAATCACTCAACTTCGACCAGTCCGCAGGTCGAGGCCACCGCGGGCGCGTTGTCGCATGCCGGGAACACCGTCCTGAAGCGGGTGACGCTTGGGGCAGCCGCCGACTGGACGGTGAAGAATTCCATGGATGATCACATCATGTGGGCGGGGGGACCCGGAAACACTTACACATTGACCTATCACGAAAGCGAGTCGCAACTGCCGCTTGATGATGTTGATGCATTAAGACAATCGATACGAAAGCTTGCGGCGGCAGAGAAGGGAGGAATTGTCCAGGTCGATACCATCATGGTCGACGGTCACGGTGCCGCTTATTTTCTGACCAAAGACACGGTCGAAAATTCTATGGGCTATCGCTACGTTGGCCGATGTGTGATTCCGCTGGACGCTGGCTGGTACGAAATGCGTGTGGATGCCGTTGAGACCGGACCGACGGGACAGCGCGAAGCCTTTATCAATGTCCAGATGGGCATTGGTGCGAATGTGGAGTACGAGGAAATTCCTCCGGAAGCACCGCCGACGCAAGGGTCAACCGGAACAACAACCGGAAGACGCATCAGGGGATGGCACAAAGACCCTTACGATTCGGAATTTGACGCGATGGCAGGTTACTCCGTCACTGACGACGTCAAGTACGACGCCAGATTTCGGAAGCATGCATTGAGTCGAATCCGCGCCACGTTTCCTGATATCGTGTCGTCCATTCAAATTGCCAATTCGGAAGACGCAACATCCGCAGACTAAGCCTGACTTGTCAAACACCGTTTGACGTGTTGTGGGGTTGGGTGACGCGCATGAACAAACGCCGGGCACTCTCGCGCTCGGCGTTTTATGTCAACCGTGCTGTTTACCACAGCATTCGGGCGTTGACTGTGCGAGTTTTCGTCACTCCAGCGGTCTGTGGCCGACTTGACTTTCGGTAGAACCAATCTGACATGACATTTTTGGTATGTCAGACAAGAACCGTGAGCAGAAGCAGTACGACCATCGTCTCCGAGAACTGATACAAACAACTGGCGACCTCGACCTGGCCACTCGACATGGCGTTCCACGTTCGACCGCTCGGGGTTGGTTGAAGCAGGCTCGAACGGATGTGGTCTCCAAGGGGCAGACACCGGACGAAATGTACTTCGAAACGGGAGACGACATTCCGAAGCAACTGGCAGCAGCGAAGTTGCAGGCCCGAGAACTGCGACTGAAGACGAATCGGGAACGCAACTGCCACGTGTGTGTGCTGCCGGCGCCGGCGAACTGCACCGTAGAAATCGACGTGACCCAGTCGTGTGTTCGCCGAATTTCACTGCGTCCACGCAGCACGACTGACCTTCTCTTGGCACGACCTCGACACATCGACCGAACCGTGATGCCGGTCTGTTCTGCAATGTGGGGCTCGCAAATCTCTTTCACCTTCTGTGTGGAATATTCTTGCCGATGGCATATGGTTCCCGCCACACGGGAACCATGCGAAGAGGTAAAGGGATCTACCGAAGCCATGGTGCTGAGAACTCGTGCCGAAAAGTCCAGATGCATCCGCACCTCGTTCATGGTATTCAAGCCGGTTCAGGGCTGCTGCAGTGGCTGAATACTGACAGCGCAGGCTTTGTACGCTGGAGACAAGTTTTCCGGATATACTGAGATTCTCTGAAAGATACCGCCCCAACGGCGGTATCTGGTATGACGACACGGTTTCAAACACACCTGTTCTGCCTCACGGGAGTTGCGATGGACACTCTGAAAGTCCTCAGTATCTGTTGCCTGCTGACTGTTTCGAACCCGATCAGCCGTGCTGCGGATGAAACCGCAACGGTCAGCCTGCTGCAGGGAAAGAATACGAGGATCGTCGAAAAATCGGACTCGAGCCTGAAAGCTTCGAGTCTGACCGTTCTACACGACGGTAAGTCCGACCGGTCTATCGAATTCAAACTTGAACCGGGCATCCCGCTCGACCTGACCTGGCGGGTGCCGGTAACTGTCACATGCGACGAACTGGTTGTGACGGCGGACGCGAGGCGTCTGACAGCAAAGCAGTTGCCCCGCGTGGAAGTACTCGTCTCCACTCTGTCGGGTCAGTCGGGATTTCAGACGGTTCGGTCGTTTGTGCTGAAGGCAACCGATCAGCCGCAGTCTCTGAAGCTGCCGGGCGGTGCCGCTCAGTGGATTCTCGTACGGCTGACGACTCCGGCCGAGACCACGGTCGTTCCCGTATTCGAGATCGACCTTCGCGGCCAGGCGGGACCGCCGCAGTCGCGTTATGCATTCAAAGAGGCGCCTGCGAAGGCCTTCAGCGTGCTGTCCGAAGTTCAGAAGTCCGTGCAGGTCACGATTAGTGATGACGAACGGTCGCTGTACCAGGACGCCGCCGACGGCAAACTCAATGACTGGTCGTTCGCGGAAGCGGCACTTGTCAGCAGCGGGGTCGTCGATGCTGAAAAGCGTCGATTTTTCTTGAAACAGATCGACGAGCTGACGGCTGGAGCCAAGACCGCCATTGAGGACGAAGAAACGCCGTACGCAAGAGCCGAGGGGCTGCTGAAGTGGCTGCATGACAACGCCATGTCCGTCGGCTACGAAGAAAAGCAGACCGATCTGACGACAGTCCTCGAGACCGGCCGGTTCAACTGCGTCTCATCGGCAACGCTGTACAACATTGTCGGGCGACGACTGGGGCTCGACCTGCGGGCGATCGAAGTGCCCGATCATGCGTTCTCAATTCTGTACGTCGGTTCGAAGCATGCCGACGTGGAGACGACAAACGCTCTGGGCTTCAATCCCACGCGAGACCCGCGGATTCTGGAACGGTTCAAGGATCAGACCGGATTCCGCTACATCCCGGACCGCCATGCCGACAAACGACGTGAAGTCAGCGACACCGGTTTGTTCGCGCTGACGTGTTACAACCACGGCGTCTTTCACACTCAGGAAAAGGACTACCCGGAAGCGCTGGCCGACTTCTTCCGCGCGTTGAGCCTTGATCCCGAGCTGACGTCGGCGATTCAGAACGTACTCGGTGTCTTCGCCAACTGGAGCCGGGAACTTGCCGAGGACGGCCAGTTCGAGCAGGCTGTCGCTGTTGTGTCGACCGGCCTGAGGCTGGCACCTGAAGACCAGTCACTGCTGCATAACCGCAAGGTCGCCTGGCAACAGTGGGCACTCGCCGAGATTGAAGGGAACCGCCGCGAATCGGCTCTGACTGTTCTGCGCAAAGCTGCGAAGGTCGCGCCCGACGACGGTTTTGATCAGATGCAGGCTTACGTCTTCATGCACCCGGGCGAAAAACTGGCCGAGACAGAGAAGTGGACGGAAACGCTCGCACTGGCGTCAGAAGGTCTGACGTCCGTCACGGAAGTGGCTCGCAAAGACCTGCGCAGCTGGCGCAAGAGTGTTTATCACCGCTGGACGGACGCAGAACTCAAAGAGAAAGACTTTGTCGCCGCGGCAGACGTCCTCACCAGAGCGATGCGGGCCGAGCCTGACGACCGGAAGTTCTCTGACAAAACGGCATATGTAATGCAGGAGTGGCTGATCGAGACGCAGAAGTCGAACGGACTGGCTGCGGCCGAAAAACTCTTGAACGAACTGAATACGCGATTCCGCAAAGTCGAGCCGACGCGGAAGGTCATCGACAGCTTCATCGGCCGCACTTCAGAGACGTTGATCGCCGACAAAAAGTCGGACGAGGCGCTTGCTTTGGTGGATCGAACAGCCGGACTGCTCTCGAAAGACACGGCGCGTGATCTGCGCCGCATGATCTTCGATCAGCAGGCCGGGGCTCTGGTTGAGGCAAAACAGTGGGAAGGGGCGATCGCTGTTTACACAAACGGTCTGAAGACTCTCGCCGACGACAGTCATCTGGATAACAACCTGCGGGGCACGTGGGACCTGTGGGCCGGTACGTTTCGCGAAAAAGCTGAGTGGTCGAAAGCGGTGGATGTTTACGTGCTGGCACTCGACAGTGGCATCAACAACAGCACCTTCGCTCGGAAAATCGGCTACTGCGTGCAGCAACTGGCGCTGACGACACTGAAATCTGATGGCCCCGCGGCGGCAGAGAAGCAGATTGCTGCCTGGCAGAAAAAGCGGCCGGACGTTCGCGAGATTGGTAAAGCGTCGATGCTGTACGTCCAGACGGTGCTGGAACAGCATCAGAAGGACGGCGAGCATGCGAAGGCTCTGGCCGCCGCCGACCGCTGTCGCAGCCTCCTCGATGACATGGGCCATCAGCGACTGGTGCGCATCGTGTGCGACATCTGGGCTCGAACGCACTCGCAAAAGAAGGAATGGACACAGACGCTTGCCGTCTATTCGCAGGGACTGAAGTCACGCCCCAAAGACAGTCATCTGACTCGCAACGCGGCAGCAACATGGAACACTTGGGCCGGAACACACATCGACCGCAAAGAATGGGCCGAGGCGATTAAAGTCTACGATCAGGCACTCAAGCAGTTCCCGAATGACGGCACTCTCAAAAGCAACCTCAAGTACTGCCAGCAGCAGGGGGAGAAGCAGTAGAGCCCGTTCCTGCCGATCGCAAATGTTCCCCTCGGTTCGATCCAGTGCGGTGCGACTGCCAGAGGTTTGAAAATGCAAGGGGAACGGCGTGTCTGTTACTGACCAAGAACCAATATTTGTACGCGAATCGACTACCAGAATTTGATTCGCTTTGTGGAACGTACCGCCACGATCCGACCGAGGATGCGTTCTATGAAAAACTGGACGACGGCACCTGGGCGAAGTGGGACCCGTTGCCGAACAGTCACGGTTTCGAGCTGATCCTGGTAGACGACTGCGACGATTCCGAAGTACCGGGCGGTGCGTTGGTTAGTCGCTGAAATAACAGCCGACCAAGTGCCGCAGGTGGTGGGGTGATGCAACCTTAACGTTTACCCGCCCGCTCCGTCCGACACTTCGGCACCTCGGTCGCGGCTCCGCCTCGCTCCCTCTGGCCTACGCTTGAGCACTTCTCTCTCTTGCTTAAGGCTCCGCCTGCTTGGCACGTTTCGAAATTTTTTCCGCTCACCACCCCTGGATTTCCGGCACCACGGCCAAGTCTTTCGAGAAGGATTCGAAGCCGTTTGAGTCAGCCGTGTGCCACTGAGAAACCTGAGATCGAATGCCGTGAGGGGCGCGGAGCTTGCCTCAGGACGACCATCGTCGGACTGCCAGCTGACCTGTGGACCTCAAATGTTTGCGATGAAGGTATATATCCTCGCCTCGGGCAGGAGACGTCTACACCGACTGTAATGGTCCCCCATGCGAACAGCTCGGCTCACAGCCTGGAGCGTGTTCGCCTCGAATCACTGATTGTCAAAGAGTTTGATGGTCGTTCGAGTTTTTGGACCACACGGGCATGATCCTGCCTCACGTGGCCACTGCACCGTCTTGTCTTGCAATTTGACCAATTGACAATCCGCGAACACCCAAAAACATCAGGCGAACATCCTGCACGCGGCGTTATGTCAATACAATGCAACTGCTGTGCCGAACACTATTGGGTCAGGCCCCATTTTTCCCGTCGCTGGATGCAATGGCACGGGCGGCTGCGATGTTGGTGTGTTCCTCACCCGAGTACCTCAGTCATTGGCCCTGTACTATCGGCGAATGTTTCAACGGGCACATCTACGGCATTGAGCATCGAGACAAACAGGTTAGTCAGCGGGACCTTCTTAGCGCCGACAAACTCGTGCAGATAGCCGTGCTCGAGTCCGAGGTGACTGCCGCCGGCGATTTGGATTGGGTAGTTTTTGGTGCTGTGGGACGCGTGTGGGTGGGCGGAACCCCAAAGGACGAGGGTGCGATCGAGCATGTTGCCGTCGCCTTCCGGAGTGTCTCGCAGGCGTTGGAGGAAATAGGCGTGTTGTTGGGCGCGCCACTGGTCCCACCGTCCAGAGTAGTTGACCGGGCGTTTGTGGGCGATGTCGTGGGTGGCACCTTTGTAGCCGAGCACGTAGGTGGC
>JABABI010000309.1:578-874 GCA_014238335.1 Fuerstiella sp. | reverse complement strand
CGGTCACATTAACTGTAATAGTCTGCGTGGAGACATTTCCTGAGGCGTCGGTTGCGACAATCTCCACGACATAGGCGTTGCCGCTTTCTCCGGGAGTCTCGAAGTCAGGTGCCGTCGTGAACGTCAGGCTTGCCGTGCCGTCGTTGTGATCCGTCAGGGTGAACAGACTCTGATCGGCTCCGTCACCCGGCGTCAGAACAGCTGCCGAATCGTCAACGCTCACGGTACCGACAGCGGTTGTGTTCTCGGCAACGTTGAAAGTTAATGGGGAAGTGAAGTCCGGCGCAGTCAGATCC
>JABABI010000309.1:0-570 GCA_014238335.1 Fuerstiella sp. | reverse complement strand
AACGTCAGGCTTGCCGTGCCGTCGTTGTGGTCCGTCAGGGTGAACAGACTCTGATCGGCGCCATCACCCGGCGTCAGAACAGCTGCCGAATCGTCAACGTTGACGGTACCGACAGCGGTTGTGTGATCGACAACAGCGAAACTGGCCGGCGACAGAAACTGTGGCGCGGTGTCGTCAACATCGGTGACCGACACGGTCACTGCCTGCGTCCTGAATCGACCTTCAGAATTCGTCGCGACCACATGGACAACATGGTCGTTGTTCATGCTGCCTGCAGCCGGATTTTCGAAGTCAGGAGCTGTTGTAAAGACCAGGGTTGCGGTACCGTCGTTGTTGTCCGTCAGAGTGAACAGGTCCCGATTCGCTCCACCGTCCAACACAAGCGTGGCGTTTGGATCGTCGACGATCACTGTGCCAACGCTCGTCGTGTTTTCAGGTATTATAAACATCGCAGACGAGCTGAACGCAGGGGACGGCAGGTCGTCGGCTTCGATGACCAGTTGCGGAGGAAAGTTACCTTCGGTGGAGCTGTACATAACGCTGTTGCCCGAGGCACTGCTCAGGCCGAAG
>JABABI010000308.1 GCA_014238335.1 Fuerstiella sp. | reverse complement strand
AGCAGAATGCCGTTGTACTTGTTGTCGATCAGAAACTGGTCCGGCCCATCGCGATGACGGCTGACCGTGAAATCGAAGACGTTGAGCGGAACGGATCCCGCTCGGTAAGCCCACATCTTCGCTTTCACGTGTTTCTTATCTTCCGCGATGGCGGCAGAAAGCACTTCGTGAACTCGCCGGCTGCGGACGTCGTTCGGATCAACTTTCGGGACCGTCTTCGGCAGCAGCAGAGTGACTCCGGTATCGTCCGTGCCGATCACTCCGTCTTTACGAACTTCGTCCGCGAAGAATTCAACGAGTGGTCGAACGAGCGTTGCGGCGGCCGTCATAATGTTCAGCAGAGTGCTGCGAGTCGGCACCCAGCCGCTGCCCGCAAAGAGATCCTGCTGCCTGTAAAACGGCAGGTGATATCCGTACTTCGCGGTGATGATTTCGGCCGCGATGCTGGTATCGTAGCGGTTGCCTTCGATCAGGCTGTTTGGTCGCGGGAGCTGAGTGATTCCGCATTGCGGCTGATTCGCACAGGCGTATTTCGGAATCTTCGTGGCGATCACTTCCGGCTTCGGCGGCGTGTACTTCAGCGTTTCGGTGGTGTCATAGCCTATCAGAATCTTTTCGCCGTGTGTGTCGCACACCTTGTCGTCATCGGGCACATCAGCGATGACTTCGATGCGAGGCAGGTTGTCGGGAAGACGGTCTTTGCGAGAACTCTTCTTCCGCTGATGGCCAGGCACGTCGACCGTGTCGTCCGCATCGTCATTGTTTGTTTCGTCGACGGCCTGCTGCAGTCCGTCGGTTGCATCCGTGACTTCCGGGCTGTCACCGAAGTCGATCTTCAGTTGCTGCGGACTCTCAAGGTATCGCTCGCTGCGACG
>JABABI010000307.1 GCA_014238335.1 Fuerstiella sp. | reverse complement strand
CATATCAGAACCAAACGACGACAGTGATAGTACAGCATCCGAGGATGATCCGCGTCATGTTCAGATCAGGCAGCGAATCAACCTGGGGGCAGCGGCCGGACGTCGCAGAACTGACGAACGCGTGCAGAACTACCGGGACAGTGCAATACACCTGACACGGTGCGGCAACAAGACACGTCTTCGAATCAGTCCTCAATTTCGAAGCGAGGCGCAGAAAATTCGTCGTCGTCTTCCGAAGTAGAGTCGGCCACAGGGCGGTCGGAAGAACTTGATTTTGACGGCGGCGCATAATCTATCGATTGATTTGTAACATCCGAGTCCCTGCGAACTTCGTCCTGGAAGCCCTGCATTCCCTTTTTGAACTCAGACAGCCCCTTACCCAGATTTTTTGCGACTTCGGGCAGCCGTTTTCCGAACAGCAACAGTGCAATGACGCCTACGACCATCATTTCCTGGGGACCAGGACTATAGAAAGCCAGGACAGGAAGATCGTTCGTGATGCGGGCAATTGATTCAGGCAGGCACATGGCAACGTTCTAAGTGAAATTCTGAGGTTCTCGTGGCGACGAGTAACTCTCTATTGGCGTCGCCGGGGTCCGAACCGGCGGTCTTTTCGACGCGACAAACGGGAACTGTCGGTTATTCAGAATCCAGATTATCAGTTTCGTCGTCCTCAGCCCCCTCCTTAATTCCCTTCTTGAAAGCCGAAAAACTCTGTCCCAGTGATTTGGCAGCACCGGGCAAACGATTACCGAACAGCACAAGCACAATCCCGGCAATAACGGTGAGCTCCATCGGGCCACCGAAGCCAAAGGCAAGAGTATTCACAGACGCGGTGGGGAAGAACAGGGCAAACATTACTGGAACTCCAGGGACTTTTGTGAGGTACCAGACTA
>JABABI010000306.1 GCA_014238335.1 Fuerstiella sp. | reverse complement strand
AGAACAGACGATCGCTGGAATCGCTCTGGTACCACTCTGCGAAAACCAGAAACACACACAAAGAAGCCGCCAGACCACACCCAAAGGCAATCCACTCGCGTCTTGCCTTTGTTTCATAAAAGTAGTGCCCATAGCTGCCACCGGCAATGTGCGTCATTTGGCCAGCACTGGATTCCTCAGTTGTTCCGTCGGTAATCGAATGTGGCATGAGTTGTTCCCGTGTAAGGTTAAAGACTCTGGCGGGTTCCTGCTGATCTGATACAGGATGCTCTCCGCTTGTGTCTCACAAACTCAGCGGATACGGCTCGCCAACATCGCCTGTGCTATCAGCCTATCAGAAAAACGCTGTTAGTGCTTCCAACAGGGCTTCGTCTGTGAAGATCGGGACCTGCTTTTCACCATCACCAGTCAGGTTAAGAGCAACGACACGAAATCCTTCATCGAACAGGACGCTGCCGGCCCCGACCCATGGCATAGTAGACTTGCCTGGTATTGTCACAGTGAGCCTGACGAAGTGTGTCGAGATAGTTGGTGATGCTACTCATGTGCCACCTTGTGTTGCCCAGAGATTCAAAACGGCATCCGCTCAACAGTGCTGACGGATCAGCGGTTCGTAATACGAAACGCTACACACTGGCACATCACGTTGCCACCGCCACGACACAGATCACCATCCGTGGGATTCGGCGACACGGAAAATTGAAAACAGTACACCCGAGCCTGCTCTGATGAACAACGCGATCAGGAGATGTGCGGCTACACGAACATCGACATCGCCAGCACAAACCAGATCAGCCACTTCTCGATGTCCCGCGGCAGACGAATCCCAGACGCAGCCATGATGGAAGCTCCCCGAACGATTAAGACTTAACTCTGCGGAACAAGATGCGTTTATGCTTTC
>JABABI010000305.1 GCA_014238335.1 Fuerstiella sp. | reverse complement strand
ACTGGCTGCCGGTCAGGCAAGTGCCGCGGTACCTGCAGAACGACGAGACACCACCACACGACAGGAACCCCGAGTCGCCGATATCCTGAAGCAGTACGCAGGCGAGTTTGTTCGCGGCTGGCCGTCGCAGGCTCCGCCGCATGTACAGAGCACTCTGGCGAAACTGTCGCTGTGTCGGACACCGGCACTGGGCGAACATATCTATCAGTGCGAATCGTGCGACCATTCCTGCATCGTGCACAATTCGTGCGGTGATCGACACTGTCCTCAGTGCAGTGGGGCGAAGCGGCGGACCTGGATGGATTCGGCGGCGAAACTGTTGCTGCCTGGCATCGACTACTTTCAAGTGGTGTTCACGATGCCGGACAAGCTGTCGTCGTTGGCGCTGGGCAATCGCCGCGAGATATTCGACCTGCTGTTTCGATCCGCCTGGCATGCCCTGAAGCAGGTCATCGAAGACGAACAGCAGTTTGAGGCGGCGGCCAGCATGATTCTGCATCTGTGGAATCAGCATCTGGAATCACACATCCATTTGCATGCGTTCGTCCCGAGCGGCGGACCGTCACTGACGGTCGGACGGCCGACTGCCGATGCGAGCTGCCGCTCGGAATGTTCTGATGAATCATCGCTGAAAGTTGCAGGAGAATGGAAGACCGCGCGGCCTCCCGTCCATCTTCGTCAGGACCGATTGTGGCTGGTCGATGCGGATGAACTGCGGCTCGCTTTTCGCACCGAGTTCCTGAAAGGTCTGCGTTCGCTGCATCGTCGTGACAAACTGAAGCTGACGGGCGAGTGGGACTTTCTTCGTCAGGCGACGGAATTCGAAGTCTGGCTGGAGCCACTGGAAGAGAAAGCATGGGTGACGTTTATCCAGGCACCGCCGGAACATTCTTCTCCGGAACATGTGCTGCGTTATCTGGCCCGTTGAACTTAACCGCTTCGCGAGGCGAGAGTCTTTGCTGGAGGCGGTGGTTGCATGTGGGATTCACGTCCGTTTGTGCGGAACGTCCAGGTCGCCTGGATATTCCAGGTTGCAGCGAGTTTCCAGGTT
>JABABI010000304.1 GCA_014238335.1 Fuerstiella sp. | reverse complement strand
ACTTCGGCGGGTGGCTTGATAGATCCCCAGATCAAGTTGTGGGACGCGCTGACGGGTGAGGAAATCGAGACACTCCAGGGACATGCCAGAAATGTCAGCGGTGTGAGTTTCAGCCCGGATGGAACACGCATCGCGTCAGCAAGTGCCGATGCAACAGTCAGATTATGGAATGTCCAGACCGGCGTGGGACTCAGGGGGAGTGGACTCCGCTCACTGAAGGGCCATACTCATTGGGTGTCGAGTGTGAGTTTCAGCCCGGATGGAACACGTATCGCCTCGGGAAGTGACGATACAACGGTGAGGT
The DNA here is from genome assembly GCA_014238335.1 of Fuerstiella sp. Classification (GTDB taxonomy): domain Bacteria; phylum Planctomycetota; class Planctomycetia; order Planctomycetales; family Planctomycetaceae; genus Fuerstiella. Next base: position 835 of record JABABI010000304.1, on the reverse strand, counting down.
TGTGGGACACGTCCACCGGAGAGGCACTGAACACGCTCAAGGGACATACCCGCGACGACGGGCGCGGACCTCAGGACATTTGAGGAACATACCGATGCCGTCACCAGCGTGAGTTTCAGCCCGGATGGCACGCAGATCGCCTCGGCAAGTCAGGATCAAACGATCAAGATCCGGGACACATCGACGGGCGGTGTGCTGAACACGCTCAGGGGACACAGCGATCATGTCACCTGTGTGAGTTTCAGTCCGGATGGCACACTGATCGCCTCGGGCAGTGAAGACCAGACGATCAGGATCTGGGACTCATCGACAGGAGAGGAAGTGAAAACGCTGACGGGTCAGGGCGGGGCTGTCCAATGCGTGAGTTTCAGCCCGGATGGCAGGCACATCGCCGCGGGCGGAAATGCACCAGTCAAGTTGTGGAATGCCTCGACGGGCGAGGAAGTCATGGTGTTCAAGAACCCTGCTGGCTATGTCTACAGCGTGAGTTTCAGCCCGGACGGCGCACGGATCGCCACGGGAACACATTTTGCCCACAAATTGTGGGATGTGTCGACCGGCGAAGAACTCAAAGTATTCGATCAGGGTGATCAGACTGTCTTCAGCGTGAGTTTCAGTCCGGACGGCACGCGGATGGCTGCCGGCAACAGGGACAAAAGCGTCCGTTTATGGGATGCGTCTGCTGTCGAGGAATTCCGCACGTTCAAAGGGCATGACTCCGATGTCACCAGCATCAGTATCAGTCCGGATGGCACACGAGTCGTCTCGGGCAGTCATGATACCAGTGTGCGGGTGTGGGAGACCTCGACAGGTGCGCAACTCAAGAAACTCGAAG
>JABABI010000303.1 GCA_014238335.1 Fuerstiella sp. | reverse complement strand
CGTATCGCCAGCGTATCGCCAGCGTATCGCCAGCGTATCGCCAGCGTATCGCCAGACATCGCCAGACATCGCCAGACATCGCCAGACATCGCCAGTAAGAAATGGCGTGGCCGTCCTCAGTGGCGGGGCTGAAGAAAACAGCAAAAAACAGCTAAGTATTTTTGATCGGTTTCGCCTGAGAAAAATGGACGCCGAAGTTGCGTTTGCTGTTCCGGTGCTGTTTTCCGTCCTGCACACGCCAGGCAGGGCAACAGCGGGAGCCGGGGAAGAGAGCAGCAGCGTATTATGATCGCTAGTAAGAAATGGCGTGTGCGTCCCGTACCTTATGTCATGACTTGCCTATGTTGCTTATGAAATTCGTGGCCGCCAGCGTCTCGCCGTCGCGTCTACGAAACCCCTGTATCCGTAGGGAAACAACAGGGTATCGTAGACAGACGACGCAAGTCCGTGGGCGCCAGCATCTCGCGGCCGAAGTCCGGTTTGTGGCATGAAACTCGAATGAAACTCAGCGACAACTTCCGCCATGGCTGGGGCACGACGTTGAGGTTCAAAACAGCTACTACGCGATGCTGGCCGACGGCCACTTTGACGAATTCAACGCCCGACAAGTCCAACATTCCGGGGGTGGGTCAAATGGTGGCTCAGAACCAGAGCGAACCGAAGCGAACCCCAACGAAATCGGCTGACCCAACCGGTTTCTCAAATGGGTCACTTTTGGCATTTGGCCAATAAAAAAGCTGAGCCATGCGGCCCAGCTGGATGCTCTGGAGAGGACTCGAACCGGCAAGCAAAACGCTGGGTTTGCGGCACGTGTATGAAAAGTGGCACACCAGGTGGCACACTTGTCACGAATTCTGATCGCTACACCGCATTCTGCGACCTCCTGACGTCATCCGGATTCACCGAGGCGCAGCTGATGCTGATCGACGACGCGCTGCGGGAAACCGGCCTTCAGATTACTGAAGTGACCGAAGTCCCCTGTCGCCCAGGAAATCGTCCGTGATTCCGTTTGATCGACGCCGAGCGAAGAAATCAGACAGACGCCCCTAGGGGCACCATGTGATCGAGCACCCTGACATTTCACACCCCCCGAAGGAACGACCAATGAACACATTCACCGATCCAGAAGATGATTACGAGGAAACCGACCGCGAAATGCTGGAGTGCCTGGGCGCCAGAGCCGTGGCAA
>JABABI010000302.1 GCA_014238335.1 Fuerstiella sp. | reverse complement strand
CCTTGCGTGGAGCCGCAACGGAAATCCGGTATTAAAGAATACTCTGCGAAACTGCTATCGAGCAAAAAATCCGGGTCTTGCCCACGAAAACGGAATATTTGCTGCCGACCAGGATACATCTCGTTGCTGCGATTGAATGCACTGAGTTCACGAGGCGATCCACACGCATAAGGTGTCGCGAGACGTAAAACCCCGACGCCGATACAGCCCGCCGGCGGGCCCGTTTTCCGATCCGGCAAAGGCTGTTACGTGGTGCGGCGGAATCATGTCACGGATTCCTGTCGTCAGCAGTGCTGATGCTATGCCATTCTGTCGCATATCGGGGAGGACGCCCACATATTCAATCAACAGCTCCGTCCCATGTCCGTCGCCGTCCTCATCCACCAGGCTGGTGGCCATAAGTCCCGCAGGGGAACCATTCCGGACGGCCAGAGTAATTCGTATGGTCGCTCGTGAAAGTTCCCACAGCCGCAACAACTGATCCGCCGTCGGCAGCGGGAGCTGCGGCAGATCGATGGAATGCTGCAGCGTGTTGTTAAGCAGACCGCGCAGCGTATCTTTCGAAACCGTGTAGTGAGGTTCAGACAGTTGACTGCTCGAAAGGGGGATGAAGTTCCACGACGGACGCTGCTGGAGTTCTGCAGCGTCAATTCCGTAGAAGCCGAAGCCCGCCGGAGCGGGGCGGGACACGTTCGGCGTTTTCGGCAACAGGCGCCATTTCGTCACCTGACCGCCGGAATGAAATCCTGCAGCCGCAAGTGCTTGGACCACGCATACGTCCCTGGTGTCGACCAGATAACGCACATACCGCGGCGACGCCACCTGCGACATCAAAACGGATTGCCGCAGTAACTGTGTACGAACGGCATGCTGCTGGTCCGGAGATAACGGGAGTACCGTGCTGAGATTTGATAGCGCGATAGTGTCGTCTGGTAACTGCTGCACCAGCAAACTGCCCATCCACCGTCCTTCGGCGAAGGCACTGAGCGTCTGTGAAATGTGCATCAGTGCAGCAGACTCAGAGCGCCAGTCTTCTGTCCACGCCGAACTCGCCAGTGGCAGTGCTTCCGATTCAAATTCCATCGCATTGCTCACGGAACGCGTGTGATCGTTGCCCCGGTGTCAGGGAAGCCGGCAGCAGCTTGGGCTGCACGGACCCATTTCAGCGGGCGGACACCCATTGGTGATCGGCAGAGCTGCGC
>JABABI010000301.1 GCA_014238335.1 Fuerstiella sp. | reverse complement strand
GTCGAATCATCTTGTGGTCATTGTAACTTGCAACCTTGCTACGAGTTATTAACACGCTGAGTTCGGCATGCCACCCGGCCCGCGTCTGCTAACGGCGTTAATTCACATGCTCGGCAACTCAGTGCCCGATTGATCGTATACGTATAAGACGAAAAGTTACGTCTCAGATAGCGCCACGGCGACTCAGAGTTTGAGTATACCGAGTTTGGCTAAGAGAGCATCGACTTGGAGGACGTTGGCTCTGAGTTCCGCCGCGATGCATGGATTGTCGTAAGTTCTGAAATAGTTAACGATTGCGTTTCGAATTACGCTTATTGCCCGCGCTGCGTGGCCGGTTCGGATGCGACTGCTCTCATCACGGCGTCCTTGACCCGGAACAGCCGGTTCTCAATTGCCCAGCGGTCGCGCCAGAATTGCAACCGCTGCTTCGCAGAGGCATTCTCGGGACGCAGACTTGTGATGGCATAGCTGACCGTAGATTTCGTTTCGCCTTTGATCGTCGTGATCCGTTCCAGACCTAAAAACTGTTTCACTGCGGGCCAGTCGCACGTATCGATGCCGACGGTTGTTGCCGTGAGACGACGACGTTCAATGCGACCACGACTCTTTCCCAGAGTCGCCGTGCTGCTGCGAGCTTCAAGTGCTTTGCGTTTGGCACAGGGGGGAAAAGCCATCGGGAATCACGAAGGCTTGAATCGCTTCGTTGTGGAGTGTTGGTTGATTGTCCTTGATCAGAACCAGGTAATCACTGTGTTCTGAAAGAACCGTTTCGCAGACGTCACGTTGGCAGTAACCGGCGTCGCCGACCACCACTTTACCCTGTAAAACAAGGCGTTTGAGGAATCTCAGGGCCGTCTTCGCTTCATTCGTGTCCTCATCAATGTGAGTCTCCGACAGGACGCAGCCGGTGTGCTGATCAATGGCCGCAAGAATCTGCTGAGCCCGTCGATGGTCGCTCCGAGTACCACGCAGCACCTTGCCATCAATGATGACTCCCGACTGTTCATCGAGTTACAGTTTCAGGTTCCGACCTTCCGTGACCCACCGCATCAGAGCGTCCTCCAATGCGTCCGCGCTGATGGCATTCATCAAATCGCGAAACGTGTTCGCACACGGCGGCCGCCACTTGCCACCGCAGGAATGCCAGACCTCGATCAGCAGAAGACGAATCCATTGTGCCACCGCGTTGTAACCTTGAAAGTTGCA
>JABABI010000300.1 GCA_014238335.1 Fuerstiella sp. | reverse complement strand
GACGTTCTCACCGACATCCTGCGATCGGGGGCTCAGAAGATGCTGAAAGCAGCCGTCGAACAGGAGGTCTCAGACTACATCAACGAGCGAACTGATATCGTCGATGAGAATGGGCGGCGGTATGTCGTCCGTAACGGTTCACTGCCGGAGCGGGAAATCCTCACAGGAGTCGGTCCGATCGCCGTCAGCCAGCCTCGAGTGCGTGACAGGCGATCACCTGCCAACCGCGAGCTCTTCACTCCCGGCATCCTTCCCAAATACCTGCGCAAGACGAAATCCATGGAAGAACTGATTCCATGGCTGTACCTCAAAGGCATCAGTACCAACGACTTTCCTGAGGCTCTGCAATCGCTGCTGGGAGCCGACGCGAAGGGATTGTCGGCGTCAACGATCACTCGACTGAAGGCGGTCTGGGAAGACGAATACGCAGAATGGTCGAAGCGGTCCCTGGCCGGGAAACGGTATGTCTACATGTGGGCAGACGGCATTCACAGCAACGTACGTTTCAACAACAACGAAGGTCGTACGAAGGATGAAAACCGTCAGTGTTTGCTGGTATTAATGGGGGCCACAGTCGACGGCACGAAGGAACTCATCGCCGTGATCGATGGTCGTCGTGAGAGTGAATTGTCATGGAAGGAAGTGTTGCTCAGCCTCAAAGCGAGAGGTCTGATGCACGCACCGGAACTGGCCATCGGCGACGGAGCACTCGGCTTCTGGAAGGCTCTGGAACAGGTCTTTCCGGGAACACGTATTCAGCGATGTACGGTTCACAAGACAGCCAACGTGCTCAACAAACTGCCAAAGAGTATTCAGCCCCAGGCAAAAAGAATGATGCACGATATCTGGAAGGCCGCCACGAAGGACACAGCGGAACAGGCTTTTGATCTGTTCATCAAAACGTTCGAAGCCAGGTACGAAGGATCGGTGAAGTGCCTGAAGAAAGACCGCGATGTGCTGCTGACGTTCTTCGATTTTCCGGCCGAGAACTGGTGTCACATTCGCACGACAAATCCGATCGAAAGTACGTTCGCCACCATCCGTCTGAGACACCGCAAGACGAAAGGAAACGGCAGTGCGAGGGCAAGCCTGACAATGATGTTCAAGCTGGCTCAGAGTGCCTCGAAGGGGTGGCGTAAACTCCGCGGTCATCACCACATCCCGGACCTGATTCGAGGAATCAAATTCATCGACGGAGTCAATGAGAATCAACTCAAGGAAGAAGACCGCAAACCTTCACAGACCCGTACAATTCAAACCGAAATCGTCGCCTGACAAACTTTCTCTAAACACAACATTTGCAAGTAACTCCTGGGACGCTCTGCAGTTGTACCTGTCGAACGGCGCGATTCCGATCGACAACAAC
>JABABI010000002.1:122518-180236 GCA_014238335.1 Fuerstiella sp. | reverse complement strand
TGCTTGCTGTTATTATTGTTGTGAGTATCCCATGGCTGCTTTTGACCCTTGTTGACGTAGTAGACCTGGAGAAAGCGAACGCCGCGTTCCGCCAGTCGCCGTGCCAGCAGACACTGGCGGCCAAATGCGGCCGTCCGATCGTCATCGGTTCCATACAGCTGGTGCGTTCCCTGCGACTCAGTGGTCAGGTCGAGAGCGGCTGGAGCTTCCCGCTGCATGCGGAATGCCAGTTCGAACGTCCTGATACGGGCGTCCAGGGCGGATTGGGAACCAACGTCGGGAAACTGCTGCTGATTCAACGAACGCAACAGGTCCAACTTTTGGCGTTGCAGACTTTCCGGTGCTGATGGCTTAAGGTCGTTGACCGTTGCAATCTTTCCGTGAACGCGGACACCCTGGTGCTGAGCTGGCAGAAACGCAGCACCATAGTTCTGCACGCCGCCATGATTTAACGTTGGGTCGATGGTGACGAATGCCGGCAGGTTACTGTTTTCGGTTCCAAGTCCGTAGCTGATCCATGCTCCCATGCCGGGACGAACAAACGTGTCGGAGCCTGTGTGGATTTTCAACAACGCTCCCCCATGCGCCGCGTTGGATCCGTGCAGCGAATGGACAAACGTCAGTTTGTCGACATGGCGGGATAAATGAGGGAACAGGTCGCTGACCCACGATCCTGAGTCCCCGTACTGATGGAATCTCCACGGGCTGCGAAACAGATTCTTTGTGTCGCGGAACTGCACTCGCGGTTTATTGAATGGCAGCGGTTTGCCGTGGTCCCGATTCAGTTGTGGTTTGTAGTCAAACGTGTCGATCGACGATGGGCCACCATACATGAACAGAAAGATCACACGTTTGATCTTCGGTGTCACCTGCGGCGGTGGTGCAGCCTTGTCCTGCGCGGACAACAGTTCCGCCAGCGCCGGCATCGCAAATCCGGCGGCGGCATTGTGCAGCATCTGTCGTCTGAACAATGGCATCCTGTATTCCGGTCGCGCGGAAGGTCGGTTCGAGGTCAGGACAGCGGTAATCGGTCTCGACGGCGTCTGTAGTCCCCGCAGGCTGCGTGCTGAGATTTGATCTGAACAGCCAGCATGCAGGTGAATCCACTGTCAGCGGATACTACAGGCGTCGCTGGATTCGATTTCTCGACCCGGAACGTCAGGCCGCGTTCTTCTTCGCAGGTGCTTTCTTCTTTTGCTGCCTTGGGCGCTGATGCAAAGATGGAGGATCAGCCGGGACGGACCCCCGATCATCGGGGACCTGATACTGTTTCTGCAGATCGCCGACACGCGTCTTCAGCTGAGCCACAATTGCAGCGTAGTCCGGATCGTCGTAGCGGCTTCGCATTTCTCGGGGGTCCTTCTCCAGATCGTACAGTTCCCATTCATCCAGATTGTAGAAGTGAATGAGTTTGTATTTGTCGGTCCTCACACCGTAATGTCGTCGCACCATGTGGGCGGTGCGTCGCTCACCATTGAATTCGTAGTAATGGTAGTACAGGGCGTCGCGAAAATTCGGCTGACTGTAGTTGATCAGTTTGTTGCCGAAGCCGATGGTCATGGGAGGAACTGTTGTTGATCCGCCCGACGGCTTGCCCAAAACCAGCGGTTTCAGGCTTTTCCCCTGCATGTCTGCCGGAATGTTGGCACCGGCGAGATCCAGAAATGTTTCGGCAAAGTCGAGGTTCGAGATTAGATTGTGATTCACACTGCCCGGCTTGACCTTACCAGGCCAGCGAAGCACGAACGGCATGCGATAGGATTCTTCGTACATAAATCTCTTGTCGAACCAGCCGTGATCGCCCAAATAGAAACCCTGGTCTGACGAGTAGATAACGACGGTGTTTTCCGCCAGCCCGGTCTCGTCCAGGTAGTCCAGCACTCGACCGACGTTGTCGTCAACGGATGCGATACAACGCAGGTAGTCTTTGATATAACGCTGGTACTTCCAGCGAATCAGGTCATCACCTTCCAGCTTTGCTTCTGCAAACGCCTTGTTCTTGGCACTGTACGCTTTGTTCCAGACTTCCAGTTGTTCGGGAGTCAGGCCGCGGGGAGAATTCAGTTTCAGGTCGTTAGAAGTCATTGTTGTGCGAATGCTCATGTCCTGAGTCTGTGCGGCACTGCCCCGGCCGGACCAGTCGTCAAACAGGTTGTCCGGTTCCGGAATTTCGACGTTGTCAAACATGTTCAGGTGTTTTGGACCCGGCTGCCAGTTGCGGTGCGGTGCTTTGTGCTGGTACATCAGCATGAAAGGTTTGCTTTGATCGCGTTTTTCTTTCAGCCACTCCAGCGAAAGATCCGTGACGATGTCGCTGGTGTAACCGACGTGTTTGACGGGTTCCGGATTCCCGTTCAGCAGCATTGGTGGGTTGTAGTACGGTCCCTGTCCTTTCAGCACTTCAGAATAATCAAAGCCCTGCGGCGCGCTGGCCAGATGCCATTTGCCGACCACGGCCGTCTGATAACCGATCTTCTGCAGAATCTTTGGGAACGTCTGCTGTGAACCATCAAAACGATTGCCGTTGCGAACAAAGCCGTTCAGATGGCTGTGTTTTCCAGTCTGAATGACCGCTCGGCTGGGGCCGCAGATGGAATTTGTGCAGAAGCAATTGGTGAACAGCATGCCATCGTTGGCAATCCGATCCAGGTTGGGCGTACTGTTGATCTTAGAGCCGTAACAGCTCATCGCGTGAGCTGCATGATCGTCTGAAAAGATGAACAGAATATTCGGACGTTGCTCAGCGGCCGGCACTGATGCGGCGATTGTGCTGCAAAGAAGTGCAGCCACACTCAGTTTCGTGGGACTCATGACACGATTTCCGATTCACGTTTTGACAGTTTGATACATCACACCACACGGTAGTCGCGACACTGCACGGTTGCAACCAGCGCCGATTACATTCTGCGTTCGCAACTCCTGGCATTGACTGAATCGTGAAAATCGACTTCTGGCGCTACCAGTTCGTGAACGAACCATCCGCACGATGCAGTCGTGGGCAGTCACCTTCCATCACGGGGTACTTTGCGACCGCCGACTCGTCAAAGGTAATGCCGAGACCTGGTTCCTCAGTCGCGTACATGTAACCGTCCTTAAACGGCACCTGTTTGGGAAACAACTCGGCAAGGACTTTTCCGGGAATTCGGGCGCATTCCTGCACCGCAAAGTTGCTGGTCGCCAGGTCCAGGTGCAGGCAGGCCGCCGTTGAAACCGGGCCGAGAGGATTGTGAGGAGCAATGCCGATGTAGTGGGTCTCGCACCAGCCGGCGATTTTTCGAGCTTCCGTCAGGCCACCGGCAATGCACAGGTCAAGGCGGCAATAATCGATCCAGTCCTGTTCGATGGGCTCACGAAACTCCCACTTCGTCGCATATTGCTCGCCCATCGCAATTGGCACCGAAGTGTGCTGTCGCAGCCGTCCAATGGCGGCAGCATTCTCGCAGCGAACGGGATCTTCCACGAAAAATGGGTTCAGGGGTTCCAGCTGTCGGCACAACGAAACCGCATCGACAGGATCCAGTCGAGTGTGGGCATCGATAATAATTCCGATGTCCGGACCAATGGCCTCCCGCACGGCAGCGACCAGTTCGACTCCCTGCCGTACCGATATCCGGGGTTCCAGCTGGTCACCCTGCGACGGCAGATTGAAACGCACGAATTGCCAGCCTTCGGCAACCCGCTTGCGGCAATCTTCAATCATCACATCCAGAGCGTTATCGGCCACGTGCGGGTAACAGGCGACACGGTCTCGAACCAGTCCTCCCAGCAATTCGTACACAGGAACACCCAGTGACCGTGCTTTGATATCCCACAACGCAATATCAATCGCACTGATGGCGGCGGCGCCGATACGTCCACCGGGAAAGAAGCCGCTCCGCAGCATGACCTGCCACAGATGCTCGATTCGTCGTGGATCTTCACCCATCAACGAAGGTGTGAGGGCCTTGATATATCCAGCCACCGCCTGTTCGCGCCAGGTGATGCCGGCTTCACCGATGCCTTGAACTCCATCGTCGGTTTCCACAACGACAAACAGAAACGGCCGGACTTCACCAACGATATAAGTGCGAATGGATGCAATCTTCATGGAGATGTCTTAACGTAGTGGCCCTGATCCTGGCAAGCGCCGCTGTGCTGGAGTTTCAGGTTTCGGAAACAACGACTTCATCAACAGTGTTTGCCATGGGGACTGAAGCGTGAGTCATACAGATGGGGATCCGTTTTCTACTCCAGCCAACACCAGCCTGCCGGAGGAAACTCCCACCAATCGACGCTGGGTGATGTTTGGCCTGGCAGCCGGCACGTCCTTCATGCTGTATCTGCATCGATACACGTGGGTGATGGTACAGCCGGAACTGAAGGCCGAATTTGGATTCAGTGAGCAGCAACTCGGCGGACTGTACACGCTGTTCAACGTGACGTATGCGCTGGGGCAGATTCCCGGTGGAATCGTCTGCGACCTGTTCGGTCCGCACATGTTTCTGGGAGTCATCATTGCGCTGTGGTCGCTGGCGATGCCGGCCATCGGGCTGACGGGAAGCATGACGGGTCTGGGGGCGTCACGGTTGGCGTTCGGAGCGGCGCAGGCGGGATGTTATCCATCGCTCGCCAAGATGACTCGTCTCTGGTTTCCACTCAAGGGCCGAACCGTTTTGCAGGGTCTGATTGCAAGTTTCTTCGGACGCAGCGGCGGCGCGATCTCGACGGTGGTCTTTGGGTTCATGCTGGGGGTTGGACTGTCGTGGCGGTCTTCGCTGGTCATCCTGTCGGCCATTGGTCTGATGTTCGCGCTGTTGTTCTACAGGCTGTGTCGCAACCGCCCCGAAGACGACCCGTCGACGAATCAGGCGGAAGTCGACTTAATTTGCGAGGGTGAAACGGATAACGCAGATACGCCGCGGGTCCTGCCATTCCGCAGAGCCATCCGCAATCGCAGTCTGCTGGTTTTCATCGTGCAGCAATTCATGAATGCCGGTGCCGACTATGTTTATTCTGCGCTCATGGCCAGCTACTTCATCGAGGCTCGCGGCGTTTCCGACAAAATCGTTCTGGGTCTGTTGGCCAGTCTTCCCCTGTGGGGCGGGGCACTGGGCGGCGTTGCCGGAGGCTTCATTAACGATGGCCTGATTTCTCTGACAGGGAAGCGTCGGCTGTCACGTTCTCTGGTCGGTTTCTCCGGCAAAGTGATCGCTTGTGTTTGCCTGTATATGTCCATCACACATGCGGATCCAATGACGGGTGCCTGGCTGTTGTTCGCGACCAAATTCTTTAGCGACTGGACGCAGCCGACTGTCTGGGGAACGTCAACCGATATGGGCGGCCGTTATTCGGCCACCGTGTTCAGCATCATCAACAGTTCCGGCAGCGCGGGCGGTGTCGTGACACCGCTGGTCGGCGGATTTCTGCTGGACCGCTATGCCACGCAGGAAGTCGTGGTCGGCCAGATGACGAAGATCATCAACTACGAACCGGTGTTTCTGATGGTGGGGATTATGTACATGATCAGCGGCGTGTGTTGGCTGTTCATTGACTGCACCAACTCGCTGGATCGCCCGCAATATACAGACACGTAGTGCCCGCTGCCAGCGGGCGAGTCATGGCTCGTGCACAGGCGACACGCGCGCTTGCTCGTACAGTTGACTCCAGTCTGCCGAACCGTCGTCATCAACGCGCGTGAGGTTCACTCCAGTGACAAACGCGGGAAGGTCGCCGCTGCTGAATGCGTCCCACAGCTGCTGGGCATGAGTAAACCAGCTCTTGGTCCCGGACGGCCAGTCCAGCCGCAGCAGTAGTCCGGGATAAGGGTACGGCTTGTCCTTCGCTTCGATGCGGTGTTTTTCGACAGTGTCCCAGTTGACTGTCGCTCCGATCCCCGGTTTGTCAGGAATGGCACTCAGTCCATTCGAGACCACCCAAGGTTCGTCAATGAATTGATCGGCGTACATGTGATTGCAGTGGATCGCCGGCCAGCGAGCATGGGACAGTGCGGCCTGAATGTGCAGACAGAACGTCGCGGCCAGATTCGACCCCACCCATTGCAGCCAGAACGGTTTGTTGAACTCAGCACATGTTCGGCCTCGACCCAGCGCATGGGTGATGCCGCCTTCCATCACGAATCCGTCGCAGATGTCTCGCCGGATCTGAGTTTCAAACGCCGGACGATCGATATGATGAGCGATGGGCACGCTCAGGTGCCGACGCAGCGTTCGGTTGCCTTCGACATCTTCCTGTGCGATGGGACTTTCCCAGATTGCGACCTTGGAGAAACGTTCCAGTCGTTTGCACAGCGGTCGAGCGACAGCCGGGTCGAGTCCGAAATCGTTGAAGTCGACGTCCAGTTTGAAGTGATCCGGCACGGCCTCCGACAACCGGGCGACCTGATCTTCCAGATCGAACCATGGCCGTGCTTTGGTTTTGAATGTTGTGTAACCGTGTTCGGCGGCTTCGGCGCATTCACTAATCCAGTCTTCGACCGGCATGTCAATCGCCCACCAGCCAACGTGAGCGAACGAGCGAACCTGCTGGCCAAGCAGTGCCCAGACGGGCGTGTCGAGCGATTTGCCAACCGCATCGAATAACGCCATCTGCAGTCCGGCTCCCAGAGAATCATCCCACATCACGGATGCTGGGTGTTGACCGTTGACCCGTTCGACCGCTTCATCCGTCACTGCGCCCCATGTGTAGTAGGGCATGGTCTCGCCGACTCCCACTACCCCGTTGCTGAGCGTCACTTTGCACAATTCGAACAGTGACCAGTGAGGAATTTCACGGACCATGTTCCGCCACGGCACCGTCTTTAAGGGCATGTCGACCCAGATGCGTTCAATCGATTCGATTTTCATCCGTCTGATCTTTCTGATTCTTGCACGCGATACTTGACTGACTGGTGCGGATTCAACGACCCTGCAGCATCAGCATATCGACTGGCCGCGAAGATTTCGTCCGGTCCGCAGACGAGAACCGCAGAGAAATCGAAGACACGCAGAAATCAAAACATGACTGTACGTATCAGGAACATCCGCTGTATTGCCACCGCTCCTGCGGGTATTCGCCTGGTCGTGGTTAAAGTCGAAACCAGCGACGATGGACTGCACGGTCTGGGCTGTGCCACATTCACGCAACGACCGCTGGCCGTGATTGAAGCCGTCGAAAAATATCTCTCTCCGTTTCTCATAGGACGAAACGTTGACGAGATCGAAGATATCTGGCAGTCCGCCTACGTCAGTTCGTACTGGCGTCAGGGGCCGGTGCTGAACAATGCCTTGTCGGGGGTTGATATGGCACTGTGGGATATCAAAGGCAAGCGCGCCGGCATGCCCGTCCACGAACTGCTCGGCGGCAAGTGCCGCATGGCCGCCCCTGTGTATATGCATGCTTCGGGGCGTGAGTTTCAGGACGTGATTGACGATGCCCACAAACTGATGGTTGACGGATTTCGTCACATTCGCATGCAGGTGGAAGTGCCCGGCCAGGCGACGTATGGTACAGAATCAGACCTGCAGACTCACGAAACCGTCGACAGCCCGACCGCGCCGCAGAACGTGTTTGAACCGGCCGATTACGTGCGCCTGGCCCCCAAACTGTTTGAGCATGCTCGCAGTCAGCTGGGCGACGAGGTTGAACTGCTGCACGATATCCACGAGCGCCTGCCCGCTCCGCTGGCGATTCAACTGTCAAAGGATTTGGAACCTTTCCGGCTGTTTTTTTTGGAAGACGGTCTGCCGCCGGAAGATATCAACAGTTTTCGTCGCCTGCGTGCGGCCAGCAGTACTCCGATTGCCATGGGAGAACTGTTCAGCAACGTGAACGAATACCTGCCGCTGATTAAGGAACAACTGATCGACTTTATTCGTGTTCATCTGTCGGACATCGGTGGTGTAACGCCCGCTCGAAAGCTGGCCGCACTGTGTGAATTCTTTGGGGTTCGTACGGCATGGCACGGACCGGGCGATACTTCTCCCATCGGACACGCGGCCAATCTGGCGCTGGATCTTGCCGTGCCGAATTTCGGCATCCAGGAATTTACGCGGTTTAATCAGGAAACTCTGGACGTGTTCCCCGGCTGTCCGGAACTGCGCGACGGCATGCTGTGGGCGAATGACCAACCAGGCTGGGGCATCGACATTGATGAATCGCTCGCGAACCGATTCTCGTACCCGGACCATCCCTTTAACGGCGCATGGCCGGCGATTCGCAGACGCGACGGAAGTGTGATTCGTCCCTGATCAAGTCCTGAGTTTGTTTCCCTTCACGATGCCACGGAGATCCTGATGTCACGAATTGCGATTGCGGAATGCAAGCAGGAGGTTTCGACATTCAATCCTGCGCCCAGCCGCTATGAAGACTTTCGAACGGCTCGCGGACAGGCTGTTGTGGACTACCACCGCACTGTAAGGGAAGAAGTCAGTGGAGCGTTAAGCATTTTTGATAGCGCAGACGACGTGGAACTGGCGCCGGCATTTGCTGTTAGTTCCAACACGTCGGGCGGAGTGCTGGCGGCAGACAGTTTCGAGCGGCTGAGCGGTGAATTCCTGAACGGTTTGGCTGAAGCGGGTAGGGTGGATGCTGCTTATTTTTGTTTGCACGGGGCGATGCAGGCCGAAAACGAGAACGATCCGGAAGGCTATCTGCTGCAGGAAGCACGTCGTATTCTTGGTGAAGATATCCCGTTTGTCGTGTCGCTGGATCTTCATGGGATTCTGACGGACAGGATGCTGGAACACAGCGACGCGGTTGTTTCCTATCACACTTATCCGCACGTTGATTTTTTCGAAACAGGCGCGCGGGCTGCCAGAATTCTGTTGAAGATTGTGGCGGGCACAGTTCGGCCAGTCACGGCACGGGTGAAGATCCCCGTCCTGGCGCGCGGCGATGAAATGATCACGGAAACCGGTGCGGTCTCTGGGTGCATTCGGCTGGCAGAATCGATTGAAGCCAGCGGTGCAGGACTTTCTGCGGGCGTGATGTGGGGCAATCCGTTTACCGACGTGCCGGAACTTCGCACGAACAGTTTTGTTGTGATGAACGATGACCAGAATGCCGCAAAAAGCCACGCCATCGAACTGGCGAATCGTTTCTGGCAGCATCATGAAAAAATGCAGGTGCCGCTGACCAGTCTGGCAGACGCAGTTCAGCAGGCGGCGGCTGTTACGACAGGAACGGTGGTGATGATGGACGCTGCCGATGCCACCAGTTCCGGAGCGTCCGGTGACAGCAACGCGATTGTACGGGAGGCCGTGGGGCAGGGATACCCAGGTCGATTGCTGGCGCCGATCGTCGATCCGGCTGCAGTTCGACAGGCGATGGCTGCGGGCGTCGGTGCAACGATTCAAACCACCGTTGGTGGTGCGCTCGATCCTGCTCGATTTGAGCCGCTGGAACTGGAGGCTCGCGTGCGTTCGTTGTCAGATGGCAGATTTTTCAGTGAGTCATTCGGCTGGAATTGGAACTCCGGGGACACGGCTGTGCTGGAAGCGGACAACATGACGCTGGTGGTCGGCACACGTCCGGTCAGCCTGTTTGACCGTTCCTGGTTCTATGCTAACGGACAGGATCCGCAGCGTTTTGACATGGTCGTGGTCAAATCGCCGCACTGCGAGCCGCATATGTTTGCCGATTGGTGCGCCAGGAAAATCAACGTAGACGCGCCGGGATCCACAAGCGCGAACCTCAAGAGTTTGGGCCACACCATCTGCGGCAGGCCGATCTTTCCGCTGGATGCAGGTGTTGAATTTCATCCCGTCGCGGACGTGTTCCGCAGAACGCAACCGTAGGGGATTGCTGCTCGGAGAAATGGGTGCCTTGGTTCCGCGGGTTGCATTGCAATTCCAGATCCATCGATTGTTCTGACTGGCCTCCGGCACTGTCTGATTCTGCGATCGCTCCGGCACGACACTGGACATCACAAGAAGTGGTGCACTACTCATTCCGATGCGAAGGTAATATCATGTCGGGTGAGTCGACGACCATGCCTGTGGAGCTGCCGAGCATCGCACTTGCGCCCCGATGATTCAGAGTAAGCCGAAGCAATGAACATTCGATTCCCCATGACAACTATCCTGACGCTGTTGTTGGCTTTGTCGCAGCCGGATTCGTGCTTAATCATCAGCGTTGGTTGCGCGGATGACGTACCGTCTGCTTTCTCAAAGAAGACGTACACGTACAAGACGGTCCAGAAGCTTGAAATCAAGGCTGATGTTTATCGTCAGGCAGATGCCGCCAAACGCCCCGTTATCGTCTGGCTGCACGGCGGTGCGCTGATTATGGGAAGTCGTGACGGCGTACCGATGCAGTTGCGAAAGCTTGCTCAGGAACAGAGATTCGTTCTGGTGTCGCTCGGCTACCGACTCGCTCCCGAAGCGCAGTTGCCTGCAATTATTGAGGATCTGAACGACGGGCTGGAATGGGTTCGGAAAACCGGACCGGAACTGTTTGACGCTGAACCGTCACGCTTAGTCGTAGCTGGAGCCTCGGCCGGAGGCTATCTGGCTTTGATGAGTGGAATCATCGTCGATCCTCCGCCCACGGCCATTGTTTCATACTGGGGGTTTGGAGATGTGGACGGCGACTGGACCACACAGCCATCGGAGGCCTACCGCAAGGGAAAGCTAATTGACAGGGCCGCCGCCTGGTCCGGTGTGGGAGCGGAAGTACTGACGCGGACAAATCAGGAAAATGGTCGCGGGCGAGCGACGTTCTTCCTGTATCTGAAGCAGTCAGGACAGTGGGCCAACGCTGTCAGCGGTCTTGACCCGAAAGTCGATCGGGACAGGTTGACGCCATTTTGTCCGATTCGGAATCTGTCTGCGGAGTATCCTCCCACCCTGATGCTGCACGGAACAGCAGACAATGATGTACCTGTCGAGCAGTCGATCACAATGGCTGCTGAGCTGAAACGGCTCGGCGTTCTGCACGAACTCATCACGATCGAAGGTGGTGGCCACAGTCTGTGGGGTGGCGACCGCAAGTTGATCGAGCAGGCTTTTGCGCGATCGATGGACTACATCCGCGAGCACCTTGAAACTCCGACGGCGACTCCTTAAGCCTGACGGTCAGGCCTCGTCTGTCCAAGACTGCTCGCGAACAGTCTTCTGGCAATCTGTTCTGATGTTTTGGCGGCGGTCTCGCAGTTTTCGCGTACCGGCAGATTAATCCATCGGTTAGCGCATCAATAATACCGCAGCGACAGACCTGTTCCAATGAAGTAATCGTCGGCCGCACCATTCAGCCCCTTGCCCGCTCGGATGTCCCACTGGATATCATTGTTGATCAGATACGTGAAACCACCATTGAAGTAATGTTCCGTCATGGCCGTGTCTGCAGAATGAGGCATCAACGCAAACCATTCGGTGTACGCTCCGACACGATCGCATAGTGAATAAGCGACCGTCCATGACTGTGCCCATTCGGTATAACTTTCTCCGCTGCCGTCATCGACGGAGCCATTGAATTGCGTGCTGCCGGCGGTGGACAGACAGTTGCTGATTTCCCAGCCGTAGATCCAGTTGGCCCCCGGCATGACATCATTCGCTGTGAACCGGGTGGCTCCGGTGGGAACAGTCATTTGTGGAATCAGGGCCATTTCGGGAAGTAGTCCCTGCTGAGGTGTCAGGCCGATCTTGAATCCCAGGTACAGGTCATCGCTGCCACCGACCTGGCGGCCATTGGTTTCCTGCAGGTTGTCCGTCCAGCCGACTCGCAGCTCGAGCCAGTCCTGCAGAATACCGTAACGCAGCAGCGGTTCCGGGAACGAATGTGAATGGGTGGCGTCATCTTCACGCGTAAACGTGTAGCCGATTTCCAGTTGAGCAATGCCTTTGCCGACCGTGGAACTGGCTTCGGTGAAGTCCGGCCTGTCTGTGACCAGAGGTGCGTCCAGATCCGGGCCGCCGGTACACGTTGTGGTGCAGCTCCACTGGAACAACGTGCCGCAGCACATCTGACATGGACTGAAGATTTCTTCGACTCGATCGCAGGAATTGCAGCCTTCAAAGACACTGCATCCGTTGTCCTGTGAGAACGCAGTACTGGATGTCACGATGGCACAGGCCACAAGCAGCAGGACCTGTCGACCGGGTAATGAGTACAACATTTTACGTCTCCGAAACCACGTCAGCGTAAGGTCACTACGGACTGCACCCACAAAAAAACATATAACATGGGCTAAATATTCTGTCGACATTAGCGCGGCGGCGAGTGGCAGCAATGTGCCGATATTTCTTCACCATTCCGAAAGTTCGTTATGACCAGCGTTGTGAAACGACAGCACTGGCCGCAGCACGGACAGCTTGTAATCTGTTTAGGAAATTTATGCCGAAGCAGCGGACTGTCGGATTGACCGTTCGATTCAGTCATCGGATTTCCCATGCGGCTCAGGAGGTCAGAACAGTGGGATGATTCCGTACAGGCCTGTCGCCAGGAAAAAGATCATCCACAGCAGAACACTGCAGGCACTGAGGAACATGGCCGGCCAGACTTTAGGCATCGGCCGACCTTCAGCCAGACAACGCCACGCCAGCCAAAAGCTGTAGGCGGCGAGGGGCGGAAAAGCCAGACCGAGCACAGCGCTGCGAAACGCGCGGGAGACCAGCTGTGCATTGACTGTCGGCAGGTCTTCCACCGTCGGCACACGGAACGGGGACGGATCGCGATTTTCAGGGACAGTGACCACGTCTGAGGGACCAGGATTCGTCTCCGCGTTGTCAGGCAGTGTTGCAAGTTCGGCATCGTCCGGGCGGGACGCCGAACATGACCAGCATTTATCAAAGTTCTGTTCATTGATTTCAGAACAGTGACTGCACAGCCAGCCCATGCGGCCTTCGACACCCCGGCGGTCCTGTTGATGGCGCCGACGTTGCTGTTCCCATTCCGAAAGCAGTTGATCTGCAGCGTCCGCGTCTTCGCGATGAACCAGCAGTTCGACGGTGGTGATGGCGACACCCAGATACCCCAGCGCTTCGGCGATCTGGTCTCCCGCAACAGCGGACCGAACGCCATGGCCCTGCAGCATCGCGCTGGCAAGATGAGCGACGGGAGCTGAGCCGTAGGTGGCGATGGTCCGCAGATTTGTATCGGACATATGCAGCTCTACTCTGTCAGCGCCTCGGCTTCCGCGGCACTCAGCAGGCCGTTGCTGTCTTTGTCCAGTTGTTCGAAGATGGATCGGGGAGCCAGAAATTCACGGTACGACACGTCCCGGTCCTGGTTGCGGTCCATGCGGCGGAACCATTCCGGCCCGCTTAGTCCGCTGACTCCGGGAAGAATGGCGTCTGTGGAGCGCGCGGCCATGCCCATCGCTTGTGTGGAATTCATGCGTAGTGACGCCGGCTGGCCGAGCCCGATTTGCAGAGAATACGCGGTCCCCAGTTCAGATTCCGTGAGTCTTTGATCCTTGTTCAGATCGTATTCCAGCAGGATGTCGAATCCTTCCAGCAGTTCACGTCCGGCCAGACGACGGTCCTTGTTTTCGTCGAGCAGTTTGAACAGCGTCTTACCGTCCTGTTTGACGCTGACTTCGATGCGGCTTTGGGTGGCGATGGCATCGCGTTCGATATAGGTCTTGATTTCCTGCCGCAGCACCATTTTGTCGCCATTCAGGTCAACGCTTTGAAAGTCTGCATTGGCCAGATACCGGGCCATCTGAGTTTGAAACTCGGGATATTCATCGTCGGTGAAGTACCCGTTTTTATCTTTGTCGTACAGAGATGATCGTTGCAGCAGAAAGCGCACCATGATGTCTCGCGATCGTGCGCTGCCGCCGCGTGCACGGATCTCCAGTGGCATGTCGTCAATTACCAGTTTCATACGGCCACGTTTTTCCGAGTCTGACTGCACGAAGGACTGAGCGGCTGGTGAAACGTTCGCTACCAGGTTGCTTCTGTTGGCCGCCTCGGCCAGTTGCACGTCCAGGGTCAGGTGAAAAGTCGGAGCGGCCAGGAATTGTTTCGTTTCAGCGGCATCCAGTTTCGAATCATTGTTGCCATCGATGCCGGTGGTGGCTGTTTCCGGAAGGCGCAGTTTGGCCAGATCGACTGTGTCATCGTTGCCATAACGAGACACTATTTGTTCGGCTGTGCGCGTTAGTGACTCTTCATCACCCAATTGCACGAAGGGCAGATTGGCAGCGTCGGGAACGACCGTTGCATTCTGATTACGCGGATCCCGATACGGCATCAGCTCTGCTGCTGTGAAAGTCTGGTCGTCGTCGAGATCTCGGAACCGCAGTGCGTGACTTCCGATCATTAGTTCTTCCCGTGAAACCGCACCGTCGCCATCACCATCGACCAGCGCGGCCAATCGCACTGCTTCCGACGCATTGACGGCTGCGGCAACGACATCGAAACTGCGGCTTAACTGTTCCGTGAACCATTCGGTGAACGCATCAACAGACGTTGTTTCTGCCTTCTTATCGCCGGTCACGCTGCGCAGGACTCGTTTGGCGGTGCGTGCCGTTGTTTGTTGCAGCAGTCGTTCCGGGATGAGTTGCAATTCACCCAGGTTCAGTGCTCCGTCGTTGTTGACGTCAACTCGGCGCGCAAGGAACTTTGTGACCCACAGACGATATGCCTGTCCCTCGACTGAGATATTTATCTCGGCCAGGACCGGACCTTCGGGAGCCATGATCACCATGACGGTGCGATCGAACGACAGGTCCGCCGCCACTGCGACGGAAGCCGGGCACATCAGCAGGGTCAGGACAGCCAGATATACTCGCACCCGCAGACTGGGCAGACTGTTGGCCCTCACAGCTGGCGGTTTCTGATTTGAAATGGTGCAGGAATTCATTGGAAATTCAGAGTGTTCATTCGCGGTGATCTGGCATCATACTTGGTTTTTCTGGCAGTGCCGCTATTTTGTGGAAGTAAGCACTTTGGTAATTGGTGAGTGAAAAAACCTGTACTTCGTGGAGGGTGCAAAAATGCCTTGTATTCAGCAGCTTGAGAGTTGCGATGTTCTGCGGAGATCGGGTGACGACGTGCCGGCGTGGAATGCAACCCGCTTTAATCCACCGACATCTTTGCGATTTCCCCCAAAACTTCGTATTCTCAATGGAATCAGGCGATCATTTCCCGGTTAAAGGCGATGATTTCCCGGTTAATAGGCGATGATTCTCCCGTTAATCGTGGTTTTTAGTTACCGGTCATCCGTCGCTCTTGTGGCCTCGTTTTGTTGTCGAGTCGGCAATTCTGCGTTGTGTTGACAAGGCGAATCCTGCCGCCGAATTCAGCAACGTTCATTTCATTCCCGCATCGAAGTCTAATGTTGCGGGGGGGCATAATGGTCTCCAGACATGCAGCTATTCAGACCCTTCAGGTGGACTCATTTGTCTAAGAAACTGCTGAGGGCCAAGCCCTCAACCCAAAATCGAGCGGCCGCCGGCGCAGTGGTGGGCGGCGCTCGCGGGGCATTTCACAGATGTGGGGCGCTCCATAGATCCGCCGGCAACGTTTTCGTGTTGTCCGTGGCAATCGTTGGGGCCGTGCTGACTGGCGGAATCCCGATTCAGGCTGATGAACCGCACACTGCATTCATCGAAGGACTGAGACAACGAAAATTCTTCGACACGACTCTGGAGTATGTGGATGAACTGGCGAAACGGGTTGATCTGCCGGCCGAACTGACAGAAACGCTGGATTTGGAGCGGGGTGTCACATATCGGGAAATGGCAGCTGCATCGCGAGTACCTGAGGATCGTGACCAGGCACTCACCCGCGCCGAACAGGCATTAGAAAAATTCACGTCCGAGCATCCCGGACACACTCGCGCGGCGTATGCAAATTCGGAACTGGGAGAGCTATTATTCGAACGCGCCCGGTCTTTGATCTGGGACGCGGAATCACCTTCGAATGCTGACAAGACGGCACAACTGCAGCAACAGGCGCGTTCGGTGATCGAACAGGCGAAGGTTATCTATCAAACCGCACATGACCAGTACGAGACGAAATATAAAGCGTTTCCATCATTTATCGACAGGACCACGGACGAGGACGCGTATCTGGAACGTCAGAGTGCGGAAGTCAAGTATCTGCGAGCCTGGTTCAGTCTGGTGCGATGTACCTATGAACGTGGTCAGACGTTTCCGAAAGGTTCGAAGGAACGTACCGAAACAATGGTGCGTGCGTCGACGGAATTCGAAGCCATTCACACGGCACGTCGCAGCAACCCCATTGGGCTGCAGTCGCGGTTGATGATGGGCAAGTGCTTTCAGGAACAGGATGATCTGAATCGGGCCCTGGGCATTTACAACGAAATGCTAAGTCACAAATCGAATCATCCGAGTGTGCAGCTGCTGAAATCTATCGCTTTGCAGTATCGTCTGATCTGCCTGAACCATGAAAAGAAGAACGACTTTCAGCTGGTACTTCAGGAGGCTGAGGCCTGGTTCCAGGATAAGTCGAACCGAAAGCGTATCTACACAGAAATCGGACTTGGTATCCTTTGGGAAAAAACCATTGCCGAAGAAAAGCTGGGCCAGGATCGGGCGATCGAAGCCCGACTGCGAAACACAATGCTGCGTCAGGCGCTGACTGATTCCAAGCAGGTTGCACGTTTTCCCGGGCCGTACCGTGAGCCCGCTGTGGCGATGGGCCGCCGACTGAACGCGGAACTTGGTGAAAAAGATGCGGTGCCAAAGGATTTTGATACTGCATTCGAACGAGCTCGAGGCATGGTCAGCCAGCTGAAGGGGCTGGGCGAAGATCTGCAGAAGGCGAATTCCAGCGAAGAAAAGCAAAAGGCGAAACAGGCCGTTGATTTTCAGCTGAACGAAATTGGCAGATTGTTTGCTTTGGCCCTGAGTCTGCGCGATGAAAAGACAGACACCAAGGCCATCGCACAATCACGGTATCTGTTGAGTTACGTTTACATGCGGCAGCGAAAAAGTTTCGACGCGATCATTCTGGCCAGATACTGCATGACGACGGATCGATTGAATGATCCTGATTCAGCTCTCAGTGCGACAGAGATTGCGATCGAGGCAGCCGTACAGGCGTTTAACGACGCCGACGCGGACAAGAAATTTGAACTGGATCTGTTGAAAGAAATCTGCGAACTGATTGTGGAACAGTATCCGCAGTCAGCCCGCGGCAATGAAGCCCGCATTCGGCTGGGGCAGGTCTATCGCGACCTGAATGAACCACTGAATGCCGCAAAGACATATCTGACCGTGCCCAGCGATTATTCCGAATACGGTTCTGCGCGAATGCAGGCCGGGCAGTCGTACTGGCTGGCATGGGTTACGGCGATGTCGGAGGTTGAAACCGACGATCAGCCAGAGAGGGATGACGAGTCGATCAGGAAGTGGAAGGCAGACGCTGCCCTCCTGATGCTGGAGGGCATCACTGCCGCGCGAGCGAAGCTGGGCGCCACCGCTAAGCCGACTCCGGAGATCGTGGCTGCTGAAGTCTCGCTGGCGACCATCAATAACATGAATGGACAGTTTGCAGAAACGACCAAACGACTTACCGCGGGCGGAGACAATTCGGTCCTGAAGATGCTGGAGGTTGCTCCGGGGCAGACTCGCGCCGAAAAAGGGATTACCAGCGCCGCGTTTGCAGGTCAGGCCTATCGTCTACTGTTAAGAGCTTACGTCGGCACCCAGAACGTTGCCGAAGCACTGCAGACGATGAACAAATTGGAAGCTGTCGGCGGGCAGGACACTGCGGCCGTTTACACGCAGTTGGGGCAGGAACTGCAGGAAGAACTGAAACGTTTAAAAGCTTCCGGTGAAACAGAGCAGCTGGCGAATACGCGAAAGTCGTTCGAGCAGTTTCTGGCCAAGGTCAGCGAGAATCGCGCGAACATGGATTACAACTCGCTGGTCTGGATTGGTGAGACCTACTTTGGGCTGGGGCAGGGGACTCAGGAAGATGGCGATGCCGCGTCCGGCTACTATCAGCAAGCGCATGCGGCTTACCAGGACATTCTGGACCGAAACCTTGCGGAAGGCGGCAGTATCATTGCCGTCAAACTCAGAATCGTTCGTTGCCGTCGTGCCCAGGGACAGTTTGAAGAAGGCGTCAGTCTGGCTCAGTCCATTCTGAACGAAACGCCTCTGTCACTGGATGTTCAGTTTGAGGCGGCGTATACGTTATCCGACTGGGGTGCAGCCGAAGATGGCCAGCCGAAGAAACTGCTGGCGGCCATTGAAGGTGTGGAAAACGCTCAGGGAGAAAAGTCGATCTGGGGCTGGTCCGGCATCACTCGCAAACTTCAGGCACGGCAGAGTTCAACTGACTGGGAGCAGCTGAAAGATCGTTTTTTGGAGGCTCGCTTCGAATACGTTAACAGCCGCTACCGCTATGCAAAAACCGGAGCGTCTGATGGTGATGTCCAGTTGAAGTCCGGTCTGGCAGAGATCACCATTTTTATTCAGGTGTTCACCGATCTTGATGACGCGTGGTTTGCGAAGTTCGACCGGTTATATCAGAGCACTCAGCTGGAACTGGGACAGCCGCAGACTCCGCTGGAAAGGCCAAGTGCCCCCCAAGTTCTGATGGCTCAGGAAGAGCCGGACAGTGTGGATGAAGCTGAGCAGCCGCAGGCCGCAGAACCAGTCGCACCGTCTTCTGAAGGCACCAGCATGATTGTGCTCATCGTGTTGCTGGTGCTGGCGGCGGGAGGTGGTTTCGGCTTTTATAAACTGATGAGTAAACCACAACAGCGGCGACGTTCGAGTCTTCCGCCCGGTGGCGGTTCTTTCACGGCTCCATCGGGTGCGGATGATGGTAACACCGGCGGTGCTCCTGACTTTGGAGCACTGGAAGCCGTGGGTGCGGCAACCGGAGCTGCCTTGGCCGCACCGCCTCGAAAGAAGAAAATCGCCTCCAAAGCCAGCCCACAGGCGGCGGATTCGACGCAGCGTCCCGCGAAAAAGAAACGTTTGCTGACGCCCGAAGAAGCTGCCAGGTATAAAGCTGCCAAGGCACGGGCTGCTGCCGCCAAGGGGGAAGGCGGAGAAACGGCCGCACCAAAGAAGAAGGCTGTCAAACAGGTCAGGAAGAGGACCGCTGCGGATTCCGCGGCCGCAACAACGAAAAAAGTCAGAAAACGTCCGCCACAGCCGCCGGCCGAGTAAATCTCGGGTTGTGGTTCGGACTACAGGTTCAACGCAGTTTCACGAAACAACAAGGCGTTCCGAAATGGACAAAGCTCTCTATATTTTTAAAACGACGCTGACGGCTGCCCTTCTGGCGGCTGTGGCGGCACAACCTGTGTTTGCGGTCGACATTGTGACACGACGCAGCGACAACACTCAGCTGCGTGGCGAAATCACCAGTATGCGTCAGGATCAGATCGTGCTGAAGCGATCGAACGGCGAGGAAATATCGATTTCCGTGTCGAACCTTAAGGATGTTCGTTTTGACAAGGAACCACTGGAACTCAGTGCCGCGCGGTCCAACGAACGCAGTGGCGCTCTGGACACGGCATTCACCCGCTTCAAAGAAGTGCAGAGTGAATATACCGGCGGTGACAAACGACTTAAGACGGATCTCGACTTTCTGATTGCACGGGTTGTCGGTAAGCAGGCTCTGACAGATCCGTCAAAGGCAGACGCCGCTAACGACTCGCTGCAGAAATTTCGTACTGCCAACAAGGACAACTTTCGTTATCTGGAAGCCACGCTGCTGCAGGCGTCAATTCACGCGTTGAAAGGCGAAACGGATGCCGGCAGGTTGCTGCTGGACGAAGTGCAGGGGTCAGCTGTCAAGGGATATCAGCTGCAGGCCGGCGTGGATAAGGGACGACTGCTGCTGCTGGCCGATGATGCTGCCGGTGCCCTGCAGTCCTTTAATGATGTGATTCAGAAGAGTCAGGGTGACGAATCGGCGACCGGCGCCATGTACGACGGGATGCTGGGACGGGCCATGTGTCTGAAACAACAGAGCAGTCTGGATGAGTCCATCAAAACACTGGATGAGGTGATCGACAAGGCGCCGCCTACGGAAACTCGCACTCTGGCTGAAGCGTGGATCCGTAAGGGCGATTGTCTTCGTCAGAAAGATCAGGCAAAAGCGGCATTGATGGCCTATCTTCATGTCGACGTCCTGTACTCCGGCGAACCGGCTCAGCACGCGGAAGCACTGCTGCGACTGTCCCAGTTGTGGGGGCCTGGTGGTCATCAGGATCGCGCTGTCGAGGCTTCCACACGTCTGGCAGAACGCTATCCGAACAGTCAATGGGCCAAAAAGAGTGGCGGTTAGCAGCAGTTGCAGATCGGGTACCGGACTCGAATGGCCTGTGGGGTGAGTGCCGGTGTTGAACTGGCCGTCGTTCGATCACGGCAATTCTTATTATGTCGATTTGACGAGCAGAAAATCACGAGACATTTGCGGCAGGGCCGGCAAATTGGATGACTCTGCCAACCTGAACGGCTACATTTCCTTTCAATCGTTTGATACACAGTCGCCGCCGACCGAGTAGCGTAAAACTGTTAATCCGGAGATAACTGAACATGCTGAGTCTATCTGAACGAGTATTGCGGCATCGATCCCTGCGGAGTTGGGGCATGTTTTTGCTGGCACTAACCGTCGCGATCTCGGCGATTCCGCTTGTCGGACTTGCGCCTTCGGCCGTGGCCCAGGACGGAGAACCGGCCGCAGCAGAACCTGCACCGGCTGCTGCCGATGCCGATGCCGATGCCGATGCGGCACCTGCACCGGCCGCTGACGCTCCCGTCCAGAGTAGAAACTTCCTGACCTGGATGATCGATGCGCTCGGCTGGTTCTGGATGCTGATCTTTGCGGCACTGTCCTTTGTGATGGTGGCCTTGATCATGATGAATCTGATGCAGGTTCGCCGTGACGTTCTGCTGCCAAACGATTTTGTCGAAGAGTTCGAACAGAAACTGAACGGTAAGGATTTTCAGGGTGCCTACGAAATTGCCCGTAACGATGATTCGTTTGTGGCTCGTGTACTCGCGTCCGGCATGGGACGGCTCAGCCGCGGCTATCCTGAGGCTGTGGAAGGAATGCAGGAAGCCGGCGAAGACGAAAACATGGCGCTCGAACATCGTCTTAGTTTCCTTGCACTGATTGGCACTGTGGCTCCAATGCTGGGACTGATGGGAACCGTTCAGGGGATGATCGCATCGTTCGACAAGATTGCGTCGTCCGCTGTATCACCCAAACCAAGTGAGCTGGCTGAAGGAATTTCCACGGCACTGTTCACGACGCTGATTGGTCTGGGCATTGCCATACCCGCAATGGTCTTCTACAGCATTCTGAAGAATCGTATTCAGCGATTGGTGCTGGAAATCGGTATGGTGAGTGAAGGCCTGATGAGCCGTTTTGCAGCTGTCGGCAAAGGCGGAGCCGGTGGGTCCAGTACGAAGCCTGCCTAGTGGTGATCGTTTTCAGACAGCAGCGATTCATTTGATGCCTGCAACAGGCCGGGTGACCCGCGAACATGAGTCAATGCCGCCTGCCGGAGCTTAAGACCGGAGCACATATCTATGAAGATCAAGTCATCTGGTTCCAATGCTCCCGATGTCGACATGACGCCGATGATTGACATCGTATTCCAGTTGATCGCCTTTTTCATGGTGATTTCCAACTTCGAGCAGCAACAGGCCGACGAACGAGTGACGTTGCCCAGAAACCAGCTAGCCAAGCCGCCGGAAGTGAAACGTGACGATGCATTTACGCTGAACGTGGGATTCCTGAAGGATAAGCAGGGCGAGATCATCGACAGAACGCCCTACATCTTCTTTGGCGATGAACAGATCGAAGTGGCCAACAGTTCGAATCGTTTGCGGCAGGAAGCTCAGTTCTACCAGACAATCGGCACTCCCCTGGAAGATGTGACCGTGGAGATTCGGGCGGATCGGGAGGTTCAGTCCGGACTGGTCCAGACGCTGATTCAGAAGTGTCAGGAAGAAGGGATTGAGTTTCAGCGGTTCGCACTCAAGGCAACGCAGAAGGTGAGTCCATGAAGATTCGCAACCGAAATGAAGGCGGCGAAAAAATCGAGGTGCAGATGGCACCTATGATTGACGTGGTTTTCCAGCTGCTGATCTTCTTCATGCTGACGCTGAAGATCATTGAACCCGAGGGTAACTTTGACATCAATATGCCACTGGGTGCTCCTGAGACGTCATCCGTCACTGATCCGGATCTGCCTCCATTCAAGGTGCGTATGGAAGCGGACCCTGCCACTGGTGCACTGTCTCAGTTGTTGTTCAACGGTCAGCCTATGGGCAATGATTCAACGGCTTTTCAGCGGTTGAACCTGGAGATTTTCAAGTCCGTCAATGCGTTGAAGGCCGCCGGCCCCGAGGCTCTTGAGAAACAGGAAGTGGAAATCGATCCTGACTTCGGCCTGCATTACAAAAATATCATCGAGGCTATCAGTGCGTGTTCCGGCAAGATGGTGGAGGGGAAAATGGTCCGCTACATCAGCCGCATTAAGTTCGCCCCCATCCGGGAAGAGAACTAATCTGCCGCCGTCGGATGCAACTGCTCGTACTCCGTCGCCAGTTTTGAGCCTGGTGTGATGCCGAATTTGGCCCACATTCCCAGGTACATGGCAGTGATCAGGACCACAATCGTCAGCCCCAGCGGTTTCGCCATGGGCCATGGCGTGATGTCGACGTCCTTGCTGTATTCCTGAACGAATGGTTCCGGACGTGGACTGATCAAACGCACCGTTGTCATCAACGCAACAAGAAACAGAAAGTTGACTGCGGCCAGGTGCAGCCAGTGCATTTCGCTGCCGAACAGCGTGTTGCCCATGGCGATTCCAAAGACGGACTGAAAGATGATCCCGGCCAGCAGCGCGTAGTTCGCGGCCACCGCAGGTGTCTTCTTGCTGACGATTCCCATGAAGACGATCGCCAGCAACGGGATGTTCAACACGGCCGCAATCGACTTCATCAGATTGAAGAGGCCGGTTTCCGCAAAGGGCGAAAGCAGCAGAGCCAGCACCACACTTACCGGAACCATGACCATTCCAAACATCTTGCCGGCTTTGACCACCTGACGATCCGGGGCTTCCGTGTTCAGCACTCCCTTGTACAGGTCGATGCTGAACAGCGTGCAGCCGCTGTTCAGGAAGCTATTGAATGAACTCAGGATTGCTCCGAAGATGGTGGCGGCGAAGAAGCCCACAGCCCATTTCGGCAGAACCAGATTAACCAGATAACCATAGGCCGCGTCGGCACCTGCCGGCGGCGACTGGTCGGTTCCGAAGGCGATGTGCCAGGCGATGATTCCCGGCAGGACCAGATACAGGGGGCCGGCCAGCTTCATGAACGCGGCGAACAGAACTCCCTTCTGTCCTTCGGCCAGGTTTTTCGATGCCAGCGTGCGCTGCACAATTCCCTGATTGGTGCACCAGTAATATGTCGTGATCAGGGTCATTCCGGTCAGCAGCGTCTCCCATGGAATATCCGAACTGCGGTCACCCAGCGAAGACAGTCGTTCCGGATATGTTTCGGCAAGCAGCGATACGCCGGACGTCATGCTGCCGCTGCCGATGTAGCTGAGACCCAGAATCGGAATCAAAAGTCCTCCGATGACAAGGCCAATGCCATTGACGGTGTCAGAAACAGCTACTGCCTTCAGGCCTCCGAAGACAGCATAACACCCGCCGACGATGGCCAGCAGACTGCATACGACAGCGCGGTTAATGGTCATGTTTTTAGTGCCGATAATGGACGGAACGTCAAACACTGAGATCATGAATTCCGCGCCTGTGAGCAGCACGAATGGCAGTACGTTCAGCACGATCGACGCCAGAAAGATCACGGATGTGAACGTTCTTGTCTGGGGGCCGTAGCGCAAGTCAAGGAACTGAGGAATTGTGGTAATGCCGCTCTTCAGGTACCGGGGCAGAAACACGACGGCCATCAGAATGATCGAAAGGGCCGACCAGACTTCCCAGGCCATGACGATCATGCCATGCCGATACGCACCACCATTCAGCCCGACCAGTTGCTCGGTCGACAGGTTGGTCAACAACAGGGAACCACCGACCACAAACCATGACAAACTGCGACCGGCCAGAAAGTAGCCGCTTGACGTTTCCTGGTCGTCGTTGTGTGTTCGCATCCATGCGACGACTGCGACCAGGCCAGTGAAGAAAATAAATGAAATTGCCGTGGTCATGGATCAATTATTCCGGACAGAGGCTAAACTTAGGTTTGCTAAATAACAGCGATTGTGGTGCCGCATTCTGGTGCGCTGGCGTGATCAACGCCAGCAAGTGTCATCATCTCTGCCGGTATTTTGGGTCAGTTCAACGCTGTGAAACGTGAACTCGTCTGTTGTGGCGAATCCCTCTGTTTTCGCTAACGAAACCCGATTTGCCAACGTAAAATACGTGAGTCTCCGGATACCGTATGGTGCTTTGGCAACCATGCATGGATTGCGTTAAATAATATACACCACAGCACTTACGTCTTGCCGATCTGATCGGACGCCAAACATGTCAGACACATCTCTCAGTCCCCCCATGAACAGTGTTAGCGGGACGACGTCCGAATCTGCGAATTCTTCGTGGGCAAACCAGGGCGATCCTGACGAATTTGACTATACCCCGGTGTCTCCCTGGGGCCCCGTTGCATTGGTACTGGGCATTGGGAGTCTGACAGGATTTTTTGGCATCTTCGGTTTGGGACTGGCCGTTGTCGGCGTGTTTGTTGGGTTTGCTGCCATTATCAGAATTCGGTCCGGCGGAGGGCTGGTGAAGGGAACCGGTTTCGCGATCACAGGACTGATTCTGTCGATCCTGTGTCTGAGTCTGGGGTCTATGAAGATGGCTCACGCCTATCAGACAGAATGTCCGCCAGAATTTCTCCGCGTAAACTTTCCCAACGACATTTCAGACTGGCAGTTCGCCTATTACGGCGGAGTTCGCAGGCTGCATCCGAAGGTGGCTCCCTTGATTGGTCAGAAGGTATTCCTGAAGGGTTTCATGTGGGAGACTCAGATGTCGGAAGGTCTGGAGAACTTTGTGTTTCTGAAGGACAACGGCGAATGTTGTTTCGGTGGTTCGCCAAAACCATTTGATATGATGGTTGTCAACATGACAGACGGAAAAACAACAAAAGCATTCAATGGAATGGTCGCTGTCGCGGGTGTTTTAAACGCTAATGTGAACGCCAAAGAAGGTGAACCCGTGTACACCGTTGATGCAGTACTTGTTGAGGAAGCGCAGACTCGATTTTAGAGTTCCGTGCCGTCGGTCAGTTCTGCACAGTCGTAACATCGAATCTTCCCCAACTGCAGGAGACGCTGAGAATGGAATTCGGCAATCGAATGACTGCACTTGTGATCGCACTGACGACGCCCCCCATGTGCATTGTCTTCGTGGGCTGTTCAGGCACGGACGGCGACGGCTACGTGCAATATGACCAGATCCCGGCGGCCGGAGACTCCACGGGAACTGTGGCTGCGGACGACAGGCCAGCAGTTGCGTCCGAGAGTGAACAGAATGCGTCTGCAGCGTCTGAAAAAGACACTGAGCCGGCTGCCGTTCTGGAAGCGACGGAAGCCGTGGTGGCGGACCAGACACCCGAACCTGTCGTGAAGACGGTGTCGAAGACTGTGGACGAACCCGATGCCAAACCCACGACGCAATCCACCGGTAATCCTTCTGAAACGACCGGTCAGCCCGCAGCAATCGTCGCCGCCCCGGCTGTGGAAGTCCCGGCCGCCACGATCACGACCATCGGCCCGGATCGTGCAGGCGTCGAGAATCAGCCGTCAGCGGAGCCGCGTGAAATCAAGCTGCTGATTTCCGAAAAGCGACTTCTTCCCGAGGGCGATGCCAAAGCGCTGCGGCTTACTTATGACGATATCGACTTGCTGAAAATTCTGAATATGGAGCCGGTGCCGACGGACGCAGACAAGCACTTTCCTCAATGGCTGAACGATCTGAGCGGACAGCGTATTCGCATTCGCGGATTCATGTATCCTACGTTCGAAGCTACAGGCCTGACGGCATTCACGATGGCTCGGGATAACGGGATCTGCTGCTTCGTCCGGCAGCCGAAGATCTACGACATCATCGGAATCACGCTTGCTGACGGCGAGACGACGGACTACATCGAGGGAAAGCCGTTCGATGTGGAAGGTGTTTTCAGAATTGATCCCGAGGCGGACGACGTGGAATTGGATGACGCAGAATTGTTTCAGTTGTACCGTATCGAAGACGCACAGGTTTTGAGGTAGCTGCCCGGGTGACCTTGGTAAAAACGGAAAGGAAACGCCTGTCGTATATTCGACGGCAGAGAATCCGGCTACAATGGAACGGCTCGTTCGATCAGTCGGGGCCGCCCGAACGGTCTTTTGTGAGCTGTCACTCGATGCCCGAAGTCCAACTCTTCCTGTGTTGACGCGTTTTGTAGGTTGGAGGTCGTGATGAAAACGTTTACTGCTCTTTCCGTCTGCCTGTCTGTGTTTCTCTCAAGTGGTCCAGCTGCTGAGTGTGCCCTGTGTCCGTTCTGTGACGCACCTTCGCTGACACTTGCCGAGCAGGTTGACCAGGTGGGGCATCTTGTTCTGGGCAAGTGGGTTGGTGGCGAAAAGCCGACCAATGAAACGGCCGGCACAGCAAGATTTCAGATTGTTGAGGTGGCCAAGACCAAAGGCGACGCCTTCAAAAAGGGCGATGAAATTGAGTTGCCTCAGTACATCGCCGGTAACAAGGGAGCTGTGTATGTTCTGATGGGACCGGACGTGAAGTTCATCGACTGGCATGTACCCAGTGAAGCTACTCAGTCGTCCTGGGCATACGTTTCCAAACTGCCGGTGCCGGTCACCGATCAAAAGGAGCAGATCGATCGCCTGGCCTATTTTCTGGACTATTTGCAGCATGATGAACTGTCAGTGTCCAACGATGCCTATGCAGAATTTGCCGCAGCACCGTATGAAGTCATCGTTCCCCTGAAGGATCGGATGCCTCGCGAGAAGCTGCGAAAGTGGGTGACTGATCCCGACACCCCCGTGACCCGCATTGGCCTTTACGGCCTGTTGCTTGGACTGTGCGGTACAGAAGAAGATGCCGAAGCGATGAAGCAGAAAATCCTAACGCCCGATACTGACTTTCGGCTCGGTATTGAAGGCGTTATGTCCGGCTATCTGATTACTGCTGGTGAAGAGGGTCTGAAAACGCTGGAAGACAGCAAGATGAGGGCGAAGACGTACGTCGACAAGGACGGCAAGGAGGTCAAGTTGCCATTCAGTGAAACATACGCAGTCATGCAGACTCTTCGTTTCATGTGGACGTACGAGCCGGACCGCATTCCCAAAGAACGCCTGAAAGAATCCATGCGAATTCTGCTGGACCGACCGGAGCTGGCGGATCTTGTGATCGCAGATCTCGCACGCTGGAAGGATTGGGGCGTGCAGGAAGAACTGATGGCAATGTACGACCACGAAGAATTCGACATTCCGTCAATCAAGCGGGCCATCGTGCGTTACTTCTTCTACTGCAGCAAAGACAGAGATGAAGACGTCGAAGATCCTCCCGAATATGCTGTCGCAGCAGCAGAGCACCTGAAGCTGCTGGAGGAAAAAGATCCCAAGACGGTTCGTAACGCCAAGCGATTCCTGATTCGCTGATGCGGACGCAACGGCGCCGCTTGTGACTGCACGATTTTCTATTCGCCAGGAATAGGCGACACGAGTCACTTTCCGACTGCAGCTGCAGCCAGGCTGTTAATTGTTTCAGGAGTCTGCGGAAGATTGACAGGATCCATAGCCTGCACCGTGAAACTTCGTATTGGTGTGTGCCACTGGCTTCGCCAGTGTCCTGAGGCTGACGACAACACTGGCACAGCCAGTAGCACATATTTTCTTTTCCAATCACTGACAAAGCTTCACCATGCCCGTCGATAAGTCCGGTAGTCGCATTCGCCAGATGTTTGGCGAAATCGCCGGCCGCTATGACTTTATGAATCACTTTTTGTCGGGCGGCACGGACGTCTATTGGCGCTGGCGAACCGTGCGGCTGGCCTCACCCAATGGAGACGGTCCGATTCTGGACGTGTGTACAGGTACAGGTGATCTGGCCTTTGCCTGGCGAAAGGCGGCCGGGCAGAGTACATCCGTTATGGCAACGGACTTTACCCATGGCATGCTGAAGCTGGCAGAGCAGAAACGCGTTGATCGAGACGTGGTCTTCATGGAAGCGGATACTCAGGAGCTTCCTTTTGAAGATGATCTTTTCCAACTGGTGTCCGTGGCGTTCGGACTGAGAAACATTTCCAGCACCATTGGTGGTCTGCGGGAAATGACTCGAGTCTGCAGCCACGGTGGTCGAGTTGTCGTGCTGGAATTCTCATTGCCTGATAACCGTCTGCTGAGTCGTGCGTATCAGTGGTATTTTCGCAATATCCTGCCGCGGATTG
This sequence comes from Fuerstiella sp., assembly GCA_014238335.1. Lineage (GTDB taxonomy): Bacteria > Planctomycetota > Planctomycetia > Planctomycetales > Planctomycetaceae > Fuerstiella. Next base: position 151,885 of record JABABI010000002.1, on the reverse strand, counting down.
GGCAGCTGCTCGTGCGAAATCGGCAGGCAGCCTACGAATACCTGCCACAGTCGGTGTCCGAATTTCCCTGCGGCGATCAGCTGACTCAGATAATGGAAGAGGCTGGGCTGGAATCCACGTCCTTCCACCAGCTGACAGGCGGCATTGCGACGGTGTATATCGGCTACAAGCCTGAACAATCGGAACGACAAGTGACCCCAGAGTCGCCGAAATGAAAAGATTCAATTTGACATTTCCATAATTGACACAGGGTCTCCCTGACCGTCATCCTTCAATTCTCTTCTCAAAGCTTCCATTCAGGTCCGTCTCGGGAGCTGGTTTTGAGTAATAAGGAGGAACTGATGTCACTACGTTTTCGCGTCTGTCAGATTGCCTGGATAACCGTCGTTGCTGTCACTGAATGGGCGGCTGCCGATTCGTTTTTGGTCACGCCCGACTGGACGATGGAAATTACTCCGGCACCAAAAGCAGTGCCGTCCGCAGCAGCCTCTGAAGTTGCAGTTAAAGCCGAGCCCACCAACAGTGATGGCTGTGGTACCCTTCAAGTTGACTCTGCTGACTACGTTCGGATTTATCGCTCGATTCCGTTTAATCGGGCGGAGTACAACGCCAACCCGACTTACCGTCACGATTCAGCGATGGAGATTCTGACGGGTATCGGTCGGCATCAGACGATCGTACGACACGGGACACCAAAACAGGTGCAAAGGTCCGCTACGCCCTACGTCGGGACGGGCATTCCGGGCTTCTATCCAGATGCCTTTATTCGTCCGGGTGTTCGGCTGAACTACTATCGCCATTTTCCGTCGCTCAACCCCTATTGGAGCCTCGCGAACCCCAGCGGCGTTTTCTGATTGCAGGTCGTGCCGTGCGAGTTGTTTCCGTTTGAGCCAACTTGTCGCACGTCGCTGTTCGCTGAGAATCGGCTGACGGAGATCGGGCGGAAAAAGTAAGAGCCTGTCGTTCTAACCCCTGGAACGGCGGGCTTTTTGTCTTTTGCGTCGATAGCTGTTTTGAACTCTCGTCGGCATGACAAGACGAGAACAAAGAATGATTTCTCTGCAGAAGACCGTTGGCGGGGCAGGACGCTGAAACGCGGTCATCGAGGACCGAAACGATGTCGGACTGACGGTGTATTCATGCGAGGTTTTCGGCGTACAGAGCACGGAAGCGATGTCGGCATCTTTCGCTGTTTGTGAAACGAGCATTCAAGCGGATTCACAACACCAACGACTCGAAAGCCGCCAGGATTGTCGGGTTGACATTATCGTATCGTTCTCCAAAAGGCCGAGGCGAGCCTCTTCCTGCGATGCCTCACCAAGTCGATTGACTCGGATTCCAATGCGGTCAGCCCTGTAATGACGTGTGGCACTGGCTCTGCCAGTGCCTCGACGCTCATGGGAACACTGTCTGGACCAGTGGCACACAACCCATCACTCAATTACGACGAAGCACTAGAAGTGGTTTCAATACCAGCACGCAGCGCCAGCAAGTGAGTAACCGCGGTGGGTTTCTCACGCTTTGTGCTTGAATTTTGCGGTTTTGCAATCGGTTTTAAGCGTATTCACGATTCTTGATTAAGCCAGGATACGGAATCGGGTACTTGCCATCGGGCTTGGCCTTCAGCGGCGATTCTGAATCCAGCGTCAGGTTCTCGATTCCCGGTGCAAAATCGTGCTGGCTGTTCATCATCTGATCCAGCGTGATGACCTGTCCGGTGTGAGCGGCCATGCGTCCCATCGATGTGACGACGCTGGCCATGCATCCTCGCTGCACTTCGTTGTAGGTCTGATCTTCTCGGATGGCCGTGACCAGGTGTTCCCATTCCGCCTGATACGGATTGTGTTTTTCAGGCTGAGGATATTCCCAGGCCAGGTTGTTCTTGTCCATGTTGTGCCCTTTGTAGATGCGAGCACGCGACGGCCAGTGAGAACGGGACGAAATCACTCCGAGTCCCTTGGAACCGTGTGCGAAGCTGGCGAATTCCGAATGACACCCAGGCATCGTGCGGCCACCGACAAACAGCTTGGTTCCATCTTCGAACGTGTATTCGATTGAATACACGTCAAAGTTCTGGTCGACCATTTCTCCGCGATAATGACGTCCACCGAGAGCCTTGGCCTCGACTGGCCAGGCATTCTTCATCCAGCAGGATTCGTCGATGTTGTGAATCAGAAAGTCACTGACAGCACCGCCGCTGAGCCACAGGAAACCATGAAAGTGTTTGATCTGATACATCAAATCGCTGATGCCTTCCGGTTTCGGCGGAGCGGCTGCGGATCCGGTGGGACCGGCTGTGCGGTAGGCTCGCATCATATTGATGTCACCGATCTCACCGCTTTGAATACGGTCGAACAGTTCGCGACGAGCATCACAGTGGCGACACATCAAGCCCACCGCAACTTTCAGGTTTTTTTCAAGGGCCTTTTCGTTCAGGGCCAGCATCTTTCGAGTTGACGGGCCGTCGGGGGTGAGCGGTTTTTCCATGAAGACGTTCAGGCCGCGTTCGATAGCGTAGGTGTAATGAAGCCAGCGAAATGCGCACGGAGTTGTCAGAATCACGATGTCGCCTGGCTTCAGGCAATCCATCGCCTTTTTGTAACCATCGAAACCGATGAATTTTCGCTCGTCCGGGACGTCGAGCGTGCCTTTCTCACCAAAGCTTTTGTTCAGGTTGCCGAAACTGTTGGCCATGTTGCTTTCGAAGACGTCGGCCATCGCCACAAGCTTGATGGGACCATTGTCAACCGACAGTGCGTTGGTGGCCGCACCTGTTCCTCGACCGCCACAACCCACCAGTGCCAGTTGCAGTGTGTTTTCATCGGCTGCATATGCGCGGGGTGCCAGGGGCGATAGCACGGTCGATGCTGCGGCGACACTGCCGGATGTTTTTAGAAAGTTTCGGCGGGAAGAATTTGAAGATTCGGATGTCATGGTATGAGTGCTCCTGAATTTTAGGTGGGATGAGGAGATTCTAATCTCGGGGGGGGCATCGATCCTAGCGACTCTGTCCGCGGTAAGCCATTAAGCCGCCGGACCGCCTCTGGCGGTCTATTCGACGACTGGATCCAGCTGCACGGGGGCCGTTTTTCCCCACTTGGCAGACTCTTCTGAGTCCGAAGGTTCTACCAGCGGTCGAACAATTCGAAAGCCGACCCCCAGAGCATCCGTGTGATACCAGATGCTGCGAGGAATCTGGGGATCCTGATCCTTCCATTCTTCACTGGACCCTTCCCTCACAGAGCTTCTCAGCAGCGTCGGGTCGTCGTCCCAGCCTCCACCACGGACAACTCGTGGATAGAGTTTCGAAGGAATGGCCAGCGGGTTCTTTACGCCACCAGAGCGTTTACGGTAGGCATTGGGAAGGTACTGGTCCAAAACCCATTCGGCTGCGTTGCCGTGCATGTCGTACAGGCCCCAGGGATTTGGCTTTTTCTGGCCCACGTCCTGATAGTTGTCGTTCGAATTCTCATCGTACCATGCATATTCGTCGAGTTTGCCGGCATCGTTCCCGAAGGAGTATGCCGTGGTCGTTCCTGCTCGACAGGCATATTCCCATTCCGCTTCCGTTGGGAGCCGATAATATCGCCCGGTCTTGGCGCTCAGCCATTTGCAATAGGTTCTAGCCGCATGTTGCGTCATGCAGATCGCCGGCTTCTGTTGCTTACCCATCCCGAAGCTCATATCGGTGTACGGTGGAGTGGGTCGCGTCACTGCATCGGCAACGCCGTCTCGCGAGGTGACTGGTGTGCCGAAGATTTTTCGCCGACTGATATCGATGTTTTCGCCCCAAATTTCGTACTGGTCCCAGGTGATTTCATGTTTTCCCATCCAGAACGGATCGATTTTCGCCTGATGTTGCGGGCCTTCATCTGCGTTTCGATCCTTTTCACCGTCCGGGCTGCCCATCATGAATGTGCCGCCCTGAATAGGCAGCATGTCGATGATGACTTCGGTGTGATCGATCACTTCTGCGTATGGCTTCATTTCCGATTCGGTGGCAGCTACGGCATCAGGTACGACGGCAGCGTTGTTGTCGATGGCGATCAGCTGCTCCCGCGCCAGCAGTATGCACAGGACAACGGGTATACTTAGAAACACAATGGGGCGGGACGCCAGCGACATGTCTGAACCTTTTTGACTATTCCGTATTCAAGCAGCGCTGTCCGCAAGTGCATCTCGCGAACTTTTTATGGAGTGCTGTATCGTATCTATGGTACGGTGGAGAATAGGCAAAGTCGCGACTGACGCCTGAAAATTGGCCGGCAATTGGTCTCAGATCGATGGCGACGTCCTTATTTTCAGAGCGTGTTTTTCCCTCACAGGGGCTGGGGCGTTACCACCTCATTATGCGCACAAAAAAAGGCGGGAAGGAATAAGTCCTTCCTGCCTTTCCGCCGATTACTGCAAAAGCAGACTCACGACAGGAGCTTCCCGCTCGGGCTACGCGCCCTCGTGAGCGGGAACAGGCGAGACGCATAGTGCGCTCAGGGATCAAAGCCGAATCAGTACATTCGTGCCGGACTGAGAGCATATGCTTCCATTCCGTGCTCACTAATGTCGAGGCCGGTCTCTTCTTCTTCTTCACTCACTCGCAATCCCATTGTGGCTTTCAGCACAGAGCCAACGATGAGGCAGAAAATGACGGTGAACCCGCCAATTGCCACGATTCCGGTCAGCTGCTTAAGCACCTGATCCATACCGGCCATTGCACCAAAGAGGCCGACAGCAAGCGTGCCCCAGATCCCGCAGACGAGATGGACGCTGATCGCACCAACCGGATCGTCAATTTTCAGTACACCGTCGATGAACAGCACTGTGAAGTAAACAAGGACACCGGCAATCGCTCCAATCAACAGAGCATCCAGGCCGGACATCAGGTCCGCACCTGCAGTAATGCCCACCAGCCCGGCCAGCATTCCATTCAACGCCATACTCAGGTCCGGTTTGCCGCCATGAACCCATGACGTAACTGCTGCCGCAAGTCCACCAGCCGCAGCCGCAGTGGAAGTTGTGACCAGGACCAGTGAGACTAGTCCCGGATCAGCGCTTAGCACAGAGCCGCCGTTGAATCCAAACCATCCAAACCACAGAAGGAATACACCGATGGCCGCAAGCGGTAGGTTGCTGGCAGGAATTGGCATTACCTTTCCGTCCACGTATTTGCCTTTTCTTGCTCCCAGAAGAGAGGCCATCACGAGTGCTCCCCACCCTCCGACGGAATGGACAAGAGTCGACCCGGCAAAGTCGTAGAATCCTTTGGCATCAAGCCAGCCCCCTCCCCATTTCCATGAGCCTGTGATCGGATAGCAAATTGCGACAAACAGTGTGCTGAAAACAAGAAACGTGGAGAGTTTGATGCGGCCTGCGACGGCGCCAGAAACAATCGTCGCACAAGTGGCAGCAAACATGGCCTGGAAGAAAAAGTCAGTGAAAGCCGTGTACCCTTCGGCGTATTCAGGAGACGAGAATGAGGCTTCGGCTGCCTGGGCGGGGCCATTCATCATGAAATCAAAGCCCGCAAATTTGAAGTAGCCTGTCGCTGGGTCGTCAAACCCCGGGTACATCAGATTGAAACCGACCACGAGATAGGTCAGGAACCCGATGCAGATAATCATGGAGTTCTTGAACAGAATATTGACGGTGTTTTTGGATCGTGTGAGACCACTTTCCAACGTCGCAAATCCAAGGTGCATGACAAAGACAAGCATTCCGGCAATCATGATCCACAGGTTGTGTACAATAAAATCCACGGGAATCGACGCAGCTTCGACTTCCGGAAGGCCTTCTGTTGCCTCCCCTCCATCAGTGGCGTCATCAGCTGACGCCGCCTCGGTAACCGTGTCCTGTGCAAACGTGCTGTTGCTGCCCAAGACCATTAGGACAAGTGCCAGCGGCAGCAGCCAGCGGAGTCCCGTTTCACCCAACAATGATTTCATTTCGCCTGTCCTTCCGGCACTCTGGTCCGAACTCTGTTTAAGGGATCACGTGCATACAAAAGAACGTGCTACAAGCCCCTAAAGCAAGCATCGCGCCAAAGTGGTCGAACTAACATCCAGGAATGACGTCGCAGGCATGTTTGACATGGCAAATAGCTGCCAAAATCACTTTGTAAAAATGACAAGAAAATTTCCTCAGCAGAACATGTATGTTGTCTCTGCGCGCGTGCGCCTCTGAGTTGCTCGAAAAATGGGCTGGCAGCTCAATGTCGTAAGCGGCGACCAAAGGATGTTCGCACAATTGAACTACCTGGCGAGCGGGGGACGTCAATCCCCTGATTGAGGGCGTCGAATCCGGGGGCTGACACTGTTAATCGGTGCCTCTTATTAACTCACCGGCAGCAGTTCGCCCGATACACCACCTGTCGCCGCACGCGGCTCCCCTCGGGCAATTCTCGCTTATCGTGCCTTCAGGAACTCAAGCAGATCGGCCATTTGCTGGACGGAAACATCCTTCTCGACGCCTTCCGGCATCAGGGACTTGTTCGTCGCCTGCATTTCCTCGATGTCGGAACGAGCAATCGTCTGCTCTTTGCCTTCCGGCTGTCGCAGTACGATCTGTGCTCCTGCATCGCTGACAAGTAATCCGTTAAACGTTCGCCCGTCGGCGGTGACGACCACGTAGTCGCTGAACTGCGGGTCCACGCGACGATTCGGGTCAAGGATATCGTACAGCAGGGCATCGCGAGAACGTCGTCGCGTATCACTGATATCCGGTCCGACGTTGTGCCCTTTGCCATCGATCTTATGGCACTTGATGCATGTTTTCGCAAAGACGGCCGCACCACGTTCGGCTGACGCGTCCAATGTGAGTGCTGGCTGATATTCATCGGCAACCGCTTTTCTATTGGCGGAAACCACACCACCAAAAATCTCCACGGCCAGCTTGCGAATGTTTTCATCGCGATGCTGCAATAGTCGCATGCGTTGATCGATATCGATGGCCGCTGACGGCACGCCACCGTCAATCATGCTGTTCAGTAATTCCATCGTCGTATTTGGTCTGGCCATCAGCAGCGTCAGGGCCGTCGATCGTACGGTTGGTGCCAGCGTGTTCCACCGCTGCAGAATTGTCTGCGATGTTTCCTGTGCTCCCGTCTGGCGAACGACTTCCAGTGCACTCTGTTGCAGCTCGCCGGCAGTACCGGCGACCAGCAGCTTATCAACCACTTTGGTTACTTCTGATCGAGACTGAAGTGTCAGCATTTCGATGGCGGCTTTACGGTCTGACGTTCTTGCGGAATTATCCGTCGCTACGTCGGTCAGCCGCCGCAACAGATCAGAGATCTTTGCACAGCTGCCGGCTGCCTGTTCCGGCGGATCCTTCAGAAACGCTGCCAGCGATCCCCGTGCTTCTGTGTTCTTGTTCGATCGTATGCCGCTGGCCAGCCCCTTGAGAATTGCTGCGGTCATCCAGTCAGCCGCACTAATCGCCCATTCCGCGTCGTGAATCGCTTTGCTGATTTCGACTTCGCCTCCTGATTTGCCAACCAGCTGCGCGATTCGAAACAGGAACTGAGATTCGCCAGCGTCAAATTCCGGAGCCGACCGAAGTTTTCCCGGATTGCGAGGGCTTATCCGCGACGTTACGTTCAGCAGCTCCTGCGGGCGGTCACCAGAAGAGATCAGTAAGGCATCCTGCAGCCATGAATTCCCGCGATCGTGCATGCTTACGCGACTGAGCACTTCTGCCCATTCACGATTCGACGCGTCCTGATCCTTGTGCGAGCATTCCAGGACAGCTTGAAAACGAAGGGGCGGGTTGGATGTCCGGGCAGCGGCAGCCATGGCCAATCGTTTCGGTTGCCCTTCGCACATTTGCATCTGCAGCCGGAGCGCGTGATCTTTCTGTTCTGGATCTTTGATATCAAACGCTCGGGTAATGTCTCGGCATTCCAGTTCACCACGACCATGCAGACACCAGATGGCGTTGACACGACCCTGAAGCGACGATTCCTTAGCCTTCAGCATCTCACGCAGCAGTGTCGACACGTTCCTGTCTTCAGATTCAACCAACCGCTGCCGAGCCATCTGCTTTCGCCAGCCGTTGCTGTCGTTGAGCAACCCGACGAGATCATGATTCGATTTCGGAGAAGTGAACTTCTGAGACGGTTTCGGGTTTTCTGTTGGAACAATACGCCAGATACGGCCTTTGTCTTCACCCTCACGCCAGTCGATTCGGGCGGCGATTTCCGGCGGCAGGAATTTTGGATGCTCGACCCACATGCGGTACATGTCGGCAACGTACAACGCGCCATTCGGGCCGGTGCGAAGACTGGCCGGGCGAAACCACGTGTCTGTAGACGCCAGAAAATCCGCGTCGGGGCGTGCTCGTCTGGCCGTCAGGGCAGGACTGTTTTCCTGCGGCTCAATAATAGACCGCGTGACCAGATGCCCGATCGGTTCACAGGCAAACACGCTGTGCTGAAAGTCATTATCCCACAGGTCACCTCGATAGGCCGTCACTCCGCAGGCAGACGTATGAGTTCCGGCATGAGACAGGTAATTGCTTTTCATATCGACCAGCGGAAACACCAGGGTGTCTCCGCCCGATGGTCCCACGTCGGCGTGACGTTTGCTAATCGTGACAAACGGATTTCGTGTGGCAACGTCCTGTGGGATGATCTCCATCATGATGGGGTTGCGGTTTGTGCAGAAGAATCGGTTGCCGTCGTTGTCGATCGTATTGCCGAACTGCCCCATCCCGCTGATGACTTCAAACTTCATCGTCAGCGGATCGAATCTCATGTCCTGACGAGGCATCTTCACCGGCTGTTTGGTTTCGAAACCTGGGCGACGACAGCGAACATTGCCCGGGGCGTACGTCAGATAGATCCAGTTGTCTATACCCCAGCGAGGACAACCAATCTGCATCTGCGGATGGGCGGGCGTAAAGCCGTCGAACCACACTTCGCGCACATCGGCCACGTTGTCGCCGTCCGTGTCTTTCAGGAAAATGATTTCCGTCTGAGCGCCCGCCAGCAGGCCGCCCATCAGCGGCATGAAGCTGTGGCAGAACATAAGTTCGTCGGCGAAGATCGTTCGCTTGTCCATGCGACCGTCGCCGTTTTCGTCTTCCAGCAAGACGATCTTTGACAGCGGCGGGGCGTCTTTGTTTTCCGTACCGTCTTCATTGACCGGACCGATTGGGTAATCGCTGTACTCGACCACGAACATTCGTCCGTCGTGGTCAAAGTCGATCCAAACCGGATCGATGATCAACGGTTCCGCCGCGACCAGTTCGATTCGGCTGCCCGGTTCAATCTGAAAACACTGCAGAGAGTCCGCAGCAGATTTTGGTGGATCCGGTTTCTGATCAATCCAGTGGCGACCACCGCGTTCGCTGTTGACGGCGTCCAGAAGATTGTCGGATTGCTGTGGCAGCAGAGAACAGAAGATCAGCAGCGAGAGCATGAATACACCTCGTGGTTCATATCGGGGGGGGGGCGGGACAAACAGTGTGTCGATTTTGCGTCAGACTTGCCAGCGTGTCACGAGTCATCTTGTTACTCCGGGCTGACAGAGTCTGCCTGGCCGGGCGATCGCTTCCGGGTGGACATTAGGTATGCCATCTGCGAGTGTTTATTCGGAAACGAATCTACCTGGATGTCTGCGGTCGATCAGGAAAGCCAAATGCAATTTCGAAGGCTCATGGCTCTGGCAATTGTCTGGGCTGCACAGGCCGATGGTTTGGCCGAAACGAAACCAAACATCGTGATGTTTCTGGCAGACGATCTTGGCTGGACCGGCCTGGGTTGTTTCGGCAGTGACCTGTATGAGACACCGAATCTGGATGCACTGGCCGATTCGGGCATGATGTTCAAAGACGCATACGCCGCCTGCACGGTATGCTCTCCCACGCGTGCATCGATCATGACGGGCATGTACCCCGCCAGGCTTCGTTGTACGGATTTTATTGCCGGCCAGAACCGTCCGTACGCCAGACTGACCGTTCCTGACTGGACGAAGCGTCTGGATACAAAGTACACCACGATTGCTGAAGCGCTGCGTGAGTCAGGGTATCGCACGGCTCATGTGGGAAAATGGCACCTCGAAGGCAAAGGTGACGACACGCCCGGAACGGATCCCCTCAGCCAGGGTTTCGATGTTTCGATCGAAAAACCCGCCGGGACGCGCGGTTACTTCCTGAAGAAAGGGACGACGTCACGAGCTGGCACGAACTATGCAACCGATTGGCTGACGGACAAGGCCTGCGACTTTGTCAACGAATCGAAAGACGATCCTTTCTTTCTGTACTTCGCTTACCACGTGCCGCATACCCCGATTCAGGGACGTGCTGATCTGGTTGACTACTTTCGGCAGAAACTGCAGCCGAACGCAACACACAATAACCCCACGTACGCTGCGATGGTTGCCAGCCTGGACCAGAGTGTTGGGCGAGTTCTGGAACACCTCGCGGCTCATGACCTCACTGACAACACCGTGATTGTCTTCACGTCGGACAACGGCGGGTTGACTCAACGCTACGGTAAACACGACGGTTTCACCGAAAACCTGCCACTGCGGCGAGGCAAGGGATCGGCGTATGAAGGCGGGGTCCGAGTGCCCACAATTATTCGCTGGCCCGGTGTGACGAAGCCCGGGACCACGTGCCGTACTCCGATCATGACGATTGACTACTATCCGACGTTTCTTGACATCGCTGGTGCAACCGGTGACACCGATCACAATCGCTCGGTCGACGGACGCAGCCTTTCATTGCTGTTGCGCGATCCGGCGACCAAATTCGATCGCAGTCTGTTCTGGCACTATCCGCACTATCATGCGGGCGGTGACGGCCCCTACAGCGCTGTTCGTTCCGAGGATTACCGCCTGGTCGAATTTCACGAAGACAGCAGTGTTCGTCTTTATGACCTGGCCAGTGACGTCGGTGAAAAAAACGATCTGGCCGCGCAGCGACCGGATCGGGCCAGGGCTCTGCATTCAAAGTTGCAACGTTGGCGCACGTCTGTTGCCGCACAGATGCCGACGCGAAACCCGGATTATGATGTTGCTCGTGAGTCGGAAGTGAGTAAGCGGAAATAGTTTGTCCTGGCAATTACTCTGTGTATATCACGGGGCCCCGCATTCGACCGACGTGCAGGACAAAATTTGCCTGGTTGCGCTCAGCCTTGAAGTCTGTCTGCATATCGCCATGATTTCTGGCTGATGAAGTGATCCAATCGTCTGTTTCCTCATAAGGTTGATCTGATGCTGCGATACTGTCTGCCCGCGCTGTTGCTGCTCTGCTGCACCACAGCCGACGCCCAGTCCCCGAACGTCGTGGTCATTTTCTGCGATGATCTTGGTTATGGAGATCTTGGCTGTTTCGGGCATCCGTCGATCGCGACACCGAATCTCGACCGTATGGCCACCGAAGGGCAGCGGTGGACGGAGTTCTACGTGGCCGCCTGTGTTTGTACCCCCAGCCGAGCGGCCCTGCAGACCGGACGTTACCCGATTCGCAACGGCATGTGCTCCAGCACTCGGCGAGTTCTGTTCCCGGATTCCAAAGGTGGTCTGCCTGCCAGCGAGACCACGATCGGAAGTATGCTGCACCAGCACGGCTATGCAACGCACGCGATTGGGAAATGGCATCTTGGTCACCTGCCGCAATTTCTGCCCACCAGTCACGGCTACGACAGCTACTTCGGCATCCCTTATTCAAATGACATGGATGCTGTCAAAGAGGCCCCCAAAGGCAGAGCAAGATTCGACCAGCCCCAGATTGATTACTTCAACGTGCCTTTGATGCGTGGAGAAGACGTTGTCGAACGCCCCGCGGATCAGTACACAATTACGAAACGATTCACTGAAGAAGCAGTGAAACTGATTAAGCATCAGAACGAGAAACCATTCTTCATTTACCTGGCTCACAATCTGCCTCACGTGCCGTTGTTCGTTTCCAAAGACTTCACAGACGTAAGTCGACGAGGGTTGTACGGCGATGTGATTGAAGAAATTGACTGGTCTGTTGGTCAGGTCCTTTCCGCGTTGAAAGAACAGGGTCTTGCTGACAACACGCTGGTCGTCTTTACATCCGATAACGGACCGTGGAATTCCTTCCGGCAGCAGGGAGGTTCTGCCGGACTGTTACGTGACGGAAAAGGGTCTACCTGGGAAGGTGGCATGCGGGAACCCACGATTTTCTGGTGGCCTGGAAAGATCGAACCGGGCGTTGTGATGGATCAGGGCAGCACGCTGGATCTGTTGCCGACGATCGCGTCCATCACCGGTGCCACAAAGCCCGGCGATCGAGTTCTTGACGGATACGATCTTTCGCCAGTGCTGTTTGACGGCAAAGCGGGGCCCCGGAACGAGATGTTCTACTATCACGGAGAAGAGTGCTACGCCGTTCGATCCGGCATGTACAAAGCGCACTTCAAAACGAAGACGTCGTACACGGGTCAGCGACAGGCCGAGGTTCATGACCCGCCGCTGCTGTATCATCTGGGCCATGACCCCAGCGAAGAATACGATATCGCGCAGGACCATCCGGAGATCATCGCTGCGATCCGCAAAGTCAAAGCACGGCATCAGGAATCGATCGAACGGGTCGATAATCAGTTGAATAAACGGTGAACATCGATTTGGTCCTGTTCCCGGTCCCGTCCTGAGCCTGGGAACAGGACTCAGGGTTTTCGAACTCCGGCGGTTTCGACGAACACTGTTCCGGTCGAGAAAATTTTAGTCGTTGGCGATACCTCGAAACCAATTCAGGCTGACGCCGAAGATGACGCACCCCGTAAATATGCCACGAACTGCGCGGGGCTTTCCCTGAACCATGGCGTAGATTGAACCGGCGACAATCAGTCCACCCAATGCCATGCCGATTATGGCGAAGAGTCGTTTTCCGACCGATGGTTTCGTGCTCTGCGGTTTCGACTTCTTCTTCGACGTACCTTTCGCCTTTCGGCGTTTGGGCAGTGACGGCCCCGAAATCGGGTCCGGATCATAGTCGCCCCAATCTTCGTTATCCTGCATTTCAGCATTCGGAACACTCATGGTGGCACCGCATTGCTTGCAGTCGAGTGTAGTCCCGGCTCGTTTATCCTTGACGCGATACTGCTTCCGGCAATCCGGACATTGAACGTCAATTGCCATGTCACACCGCAGCTTCCGTTACCACTCCACACGATGAACACAATTTGATTGCGTCGGACACACCTTCAATCTTCCGCCGGCAGCGGTACGTGGGCGGCCTTCATGACGGCATCCATACGTGAGACCATGTCAGGCATCGCTTTGGCAAGGTCGTTGGTTTCGAAGGGGTCGGCTTCAAGGTTAAACACTTCCAGTGGTTTGCCGCTTTGCCGATACGCCTTCCATTTGCCCTGACGTACGGCCTGAGAGAAGATCTTCTGCTCCGTTCCTTTGCAGAATTCCCAGTACAGATAGTCGTGTGACTGCTGACTGGCAGCTTCACTCCGCAGCGTCGGCAGAAAGGAAACGCCGTCGTTCTGTTTCGGAACCGGCTGACCGACAATCGCTGCCATTGTGGGCAGCACGTCCTGAAACGAGCTCAGGTGATCAGTCGTCTGCCCCGGTTCGATCACGCCAGGCCAGCGAGCCAGCATGGGCGCACGAATTCCGCCTTCGTGCATATCGCGTTTGTGTCCGCGGAGGCCACCGGTGGAATTCCAGAAGGCCGGGTCGTGTCCGCCTTCTTTGTGAGCTCCGTTGTCACTGCTGAACATGACCAGCGTATTGTCGTCGATGTCCAGCGTCTTAAGCAGGGCGAGGATATTTCCGACTTCGTTATCGAGATTCTCCATCATCGCGGCAAACCCGGCGATGGGATTCTTGACGTCCGGACAAGCTTCGTCCGGCCCGGCTTTGTATTTCCCAATCTTGTCGTCGAACTCAGGAAAAGCCTGACGCCACTTCTCATGCAGTTCTTTCGGAGCGTGCATCGCGGCATGCGGAACCGCCGTGGGGATGTAGCAAAAGAACGGCGTTTTTGATTCTGCGTTGTTTCGAATGAAGTCCAAAGCCTGCCCCATTACCAGGTCGTGGATAAAAGTACCAGGCTCCAGTTTGAACTCTTCCCCGTTGCTGACACCGCTTGTTGGGTAGTAAGTGTGAGCAATCGTCTGGCTTTTCCAGCCGTAGAACTCGTCGAACCCATGAGTCAACGGGTTTGGATTACCCGGAGCGTTTGTGTGGCCCAGCCCCCATTTCCCGAAGGCGCCTGTGGCATAGCCAGCTGCTTTGAAGACTTCCGGAAGGACGGTCATCGCAGGATCAAGATCTGCCCCGACCTCGCCGCTGAGATTGCCGCGCAGGTGGCAGTGCCCGGAATGCTGGCCGGTCATCAGGACGGCTCGCGACGGACTGCAGACGGTGTTGCCGGAATAATGACCGGTGAACCGCATACCTTCACTGGAAAGACGGTCGATGTTTGGTGTCTCCAGTTTCGTCTGTCCGTAGCAGGACAGGTCGCCGTATCCCAGGTCGTCAGCCAGGACGTAAATGACGTTCGGCTTGTCCGCAGCGAAACAGGTGCTGCTGATGAGAACAAGGATTGCAATGGCGGAAGGTGCTGGTTTGATCATACGACTGTTACTTGTTCTTTTACCGGGCTTCATTAAGAACGGGCGGCGGAGCTGACGTTGGATACAGTTTCTGGCCAGTCAGCAGCTTCATGCACCGCCACGGTGTTCCGCGTTGTTGATTCTGTTCACCCCCGATTCGGCGGCAATTGCTGGAAACGGCGGTGAGGCGGTTCATTTCACGCCAGACCGACTGAATTGCGTTTTATACCTGTCCGTCCACCAAAAAGGATAGCCGTGTTTCAATTCGGAAGCCAATCACTTTCGATGGCCAAACGCTGATCGACTGTGTCGAGTCCTGCGGTGCCTTCGACGGATGGAACAACATGTTATCGAATCCGACGACATGCTGCAGAAGGAAGAATCGCCGAGCCAATGACGGACTTTCTCGTAATACTGACCGTGCCTGCGAGCGAATTCAGCAACACTGTGCCCTTCGATGACGTCGGCTGACTCGAAATGTGCTCCGGATTGTCTGATCGGGGAATGTCTGAATCCTGTGTAGGCCTGACGGTTCAGTCTGGCAAGATTCGTCAGGCGATGGACCTGCAAATCTGCTGCCTGCCATCTCATTTTATGTTGAGCACACGCGAGACCGGCTCTGCTTACAGGTTGTTTTTTTCATCCGACGCCCACTCCTGATATTCGGCTGACTTCACAAACTCGGCAAAGTCGACGACGCCTTCAAAATTCTTCCACTCATATCCATAATCGTCCCGCAGAGTTGTCAGCGTTGCGCTGTGATTCTGTTCGGCAAGATCGACGTCAAGCATTGATACATGCGCGTCTTCTCCAAAACGCTCATCGTTCAGTAATGGCGTAAGCGTATTGCGGGCCTCAGCATGCCGACCTTCCGTCAGCATAATGGTCGCTCGCAGGCACTCAATGAACGGGTCGCCCCCAACTGCCCTGTCAAGCCGATCAAGTGCGGCATAGTATTCGGGCAGGCGTTTCTTGAGCAGATAGTAATCGGTGAATAACAGGTCAAGGCAAACATCATTGGGGTAGTTTGCCTTGAGTTCTTCCAGCAGGGAAACGTATTCCGCATCGCTTACTTCGGAGGCTGATTTTATCGCAAACAGGAGTATGTATTTTTCTGCGCGGACGGCTGCGGGCATTGCTTTGAATATCTGCAAAGCCTGATCGTGGCGTCCATTCTGAGCTGCCTGCTGCAACTGCTGCACCTTTGGAAGGCTGGCGAGGATCGCATTGTCGGACTCCGTAAGCCGGCTTATCAGGCTTCGCGATGCGTCCGCCGCTGCAGGAAGATACACGCGGCGAAACGTCGTCGACAGATATTCGCCGGTGGCGAAAATGTACACGTCACCTGACACGACCTGGCCTGCTGAATTACGAATGAGATCGAAGCGATGGTAGTTAAGCCCGGCTTCCCCATGCAGGCGGAACAGGACCTGCTTAACCGTTGCCCCCTGCAGCGTCCGTAAATACTTATAGCTGCCACCCTGAGCCTGTTGAGAGATCTGCTGCGCAAATTGTGGCATTGTTGACATGGCGCCGCGGTGGAACTCCTGCTGGAATCTGCTCGGCACGTCTATTCCTGCCATGCATTTGTCGAGCATTGCTCCGAAGTTCATCAACGTCAGAATCTCCGACTGATTCTTGTTAATGACAGCCTGTTCCAAAGCCGCGGCGAACGCCTGGCATTCGTCATCACTGACGGGCGCACCCGTGTTCACTGTCGCAGCCGCCACTGTTGCCGACTCATCCCCGGAAACACTGCCTGGCGCGTTGGTGGGCTGTTGATCTCGGAGAACGGTCAATACAACGACAACCACAAAGGTGATCGCGATTCCAACGGCGGCTCCGGTGACCGCCTTGTTTCCGGAGGAAGACTTTGTCCGGGATGTTCTGCGGGACGGTTTTGCACCAGCGGACTTTGCGCGCCGGCGACGGGGCGCCGGGGCCTCACTGTAGGGATCGTCGGGCCATGCTTCCTGTCGTTTTCTGGTCGGGGCTTCGAACACCGGAGCGAATGGTTCGCTGCATCGAGGGCAACGTACTCGCTTACCACGTGTTGGCCTTTTCTTCAGCTTCAGTCTTGCTGAACAAGCCGGACAGATAGTTGTCGACGACATTCACGGATCCTGATGGAAAAACGTGGGACTCGAACCTCAGTAGCCGTGTCGGACTCTCAACGGCCGTATTCAACTGACGACGACGCATCAGAACGGCTGGGTGCGTAACGGGTTCCCCATGCCGTCGTAATAGAATCTTACCACCGCAAGAGCACCGATATGTTTCCGCAACGCCGGGGTATTTGCCAACCATTACAGAATTTTGGTGATTCAGGCACCACAAGAGATATTGATAGACACCCTCATTTTCAGTGGATTCATTCAGAGTCTTGTCCTCCCGTTCCACATAATCGTTTCCCGAGGATTCGGCGAGCATTTCGTCTTTGAGATTCCTGATTCTGCCTGCCGCGCGCATTTTCGTGTCCGGCCGGGCTTCTCTGGCGTTCGTCCCAGCGAATTAGCATCACTGTGGTATTCTCTTGAGTGTGTTTGTCGGTACACTACGAGGTTCCCACCCCTGACTGCTACTTTGTTCCCACCGCTAACATGCTTCGTTTTTTTGTCAACACGTTTGCCCTGATTGTGACATCCGGCTCACTGGTGTGTGCTCAGGATTCAGCGTCGCCCACACAGCTTGAGTTTTTTGAAACGCGCGTTCGCCCATTGCTGCATTCCCGTTGCGTCAAGTGCCACGGAGAATACGAACAGAAGGGCGACCTGCGGCTGGATTCACTGGAGAGTCTGCTGCACGGGGGAGAATCCGGCCCTGCGGTGGTGACAGGTCAACCAACTGAGAGTCTGTTGCTGGAGGCCGTCCGCTACGAGTCGTTTGAGATGCCGCCGGACAAACGGTTGTCCGAGCAGGAGATCACCGATCTGGAAACGTGGATCAGGAATGGTGTCGCGTGGCCGAAGCTGAATGGGAAATCTGTTCGTTTGCAGGGAGCTGCGTTCACAAAAGAAGAACGAAGCTTCTGGAGCCTGCAGCCCCTGACTCATCCAGACCTTCCACCGTCTGCGGGGCGCTGGGGGCAAAACGAAATTGACGGTTTTGTGGCTGCGAAGCTGAAGGCCGCCGGAATCGAACCGGCTCCGACGGCTGACGATGACGTCCTGATGCGTCGCTTGTACTTTGATCTGCTGGGCGTGCCTCCGTCGCCTGAGGATATCTCAGAGTTCCAATCTGAAAAATCAGATGGCCGCTGGTCAAGATTCGTCGACAGGCTGCTGGCCGATTCTCGCTACGGGGAACACTGGGCTCGGCAGTGGCTGGACGTGGTTCGGTATGCCGAATCGGATGGCTTTCGAGCAGACTTCTATCGCCCTGAAGCCTGGAGATATCGTGATTACGTTGTGAATGCGTTTAATGACGACAAGCCATATGATCGGTTCATTATCGAACAACTCGCCGGTGACGAAGTGGCTCCTGAAAAAGCGGAGGCTCTGGTCGCCACGGGATTTCTTCGTACCTACCTGTATGAATACAACCAGCGAGATGCGCGCACGCAGTGGCAGGATATTTTGAATCAGGTGACCGATATCACGGGCGAAGTGTTTCTGGGCCTGGGCATCGGTTGTGCCCGCTGTCACGACCATAAATTTGATCCGATTCTGCAGGAAGACTACTATCGATTGCAGGCGTGCTTTGGCACGATGCTTCCTCGCGACGACATTCCGGCGGCCGATGCGGCGGAGCACCAGCGTTACCGTCAACAGTATGAAACGTGGTTGTCGAAAGGCGTGGAACACCGTGAAGAATTGCAACGCATTAAGGAACCTTACCTGAAGAAAGCGGCGAAGGCCGCCACGCAGAAGTTTCCGGAAGATATTCAGGTGATCATGGCGAAGCCGCCTGCGGATCGAACGCCTCTCGAGTTACAGCTGGCGGATCTGGTCAATCGCCAAATTCTGTATGACGAATCAAAAGGAAAAACATCAGACGCAGATGTGAAACGCATCGCAGAACTCGAAAAACAGATCATGGAAGTGGCGGGCAAAGAGCCGGCGAAGCTGCCAGCTGCGATCACGGTTGCGGATCTTGGTGCCATGCCGCAGTTGCTTCATCTGGGAGCCGATTCCGATCGCAGGGCGGTGGCCGCCGGTGGTGTTTCGATCATTAACGCGTCGCCCTTTCAGTTGCAGCCTTCCAAGAACTCAACGGGTCAGCGGACGGCGCTGGCGAAGTGGATTGCCAGCCCAAAGAACCCGCTGACGGCACGTGTGATTGTAAATCGAATCTGGCAGTACCATTTTGGCTCGGGGCTTGTCGAAACGGCCAGCGACTTTGGCAGTCTGGGTGGGCGTCCAAGTCACCCGGAACTGCTTGACTGGCTGGCGTCGGAATTCATCGCCCACGATTGGAGTATCAAATGGCTCCACCGTCGGATTTTGAATTCTTCCACTTGGCAGATGTCGGCTTTTCATCCAGGTGCTGTTGTTGCGCAGGAAATCGATCCGGAAAATCGACTGCGCTGGCGATTTGACATTCGTCGACTTTCTGCAGAACAGATCCGTGACGCCATGTTGACGTCGTCGGGCGAACTGAGGTCAGAGCAGGGTGGTCCATCGGTCGAATTTGCCAGTCAGCGTCGTTCTCTTTATCTGAAAGCGATTCGCAATGCACCGGAGCCACTGCTGCGTTCACTCGACGGTGTCGACGGGCTGAACAGCATTTCCAAACGCAGCACCACAACCACGCCCACTCAGGCACTGAATCTGATGAACGGCGATTGGGTGCGTAAACGAGCTGCCGCGATGGCAAAGCGGATTCTGGATGAAGCCGGCGCGTCGGACCCGACGGGTATTGTCGATGCGGCATTTCGTACCGCGTTGGGTCGCGGCGCTGAAGTGCACGAGGTGCCGGTCGCCATGCAGCTGTTCGAGAACGCTTTTCGTGGGCAGGATATGAGTGCTGTGGCCGCTCAGTGGTTTTCGCCGCTTTGCGAACTCACAGGAAATGCTGTGTCTATTGACTCAGACCATCAGGCACCCCTGGCGACAACAGACGGGCAGCTGGTCGTTACCGCTCCATTCACGTTTGTGGGGCTGATGAAACTGAATTCGCTGTACGCTGACGCCACCGTGCGAACCATCATTTCGCAATGGGACAGCAATAATAAAAATGGTGGCTGGAGCATTGGTGTCACCAGCGAAAAATCGGCCCACCAGCCGCGCAATTTTATTCTGCAGGTCGTGGGCGACGCCGGATACGAAGTTGTCGCGTCAGATCTTCGTCCCGAACTTGGCAAGCCGTACCTTGTGGCGGTTACCGTTGAGCAGGCTGACAGTGGCAAAGGCAAAGCCAGGTTTTTTCTGCAACCGCTGGACACAAAGGATGGCAAGCTGAAAACCGCAGATGTGGAATTCAAATCGGCCGCTGGAGTCACGAGTAAGGTTCCGGTTATGTTGGGCGGGCGACACAAACAGTCGCGTCACAAATGGGACGGAAAGCTGGACCAGGTCGCGTTGTTCTCCAAATCGCTGAATTTCGACACCATCGAGTCGCTCTTCGCTGATCAGTTGAAGACCGTTGTCATCGCGCAGCATGCACCGGTCGCCGCATGGGACTTCGATAACAAAGAAAATCCCGTTGCCGACTCTTCGTCGCACGGCCATGATTTGAATATCCAGGCGACCCTGCCGGTGAGCCCGCTGGAAAAAGCTGTGACAGAACTCTGCCATGTGCTGTTTAATTCAAACGAATTCGTCTACATCGACTGACAGGACCACAGATCATTCTCATGACAACGTACCAATCACGGCGTGAAATGTTGACATCTGCAGGCATGGGCTTTGGTGCCCTGCCGCTGGCGGCAATGCTGGCTGACAGCTCCCGCGCGGATGTTAATCCGAATGCTGCGAAGGTCCACCATCGTCAAACGAAGGCGAAGAGTGTCATCTTTCTGTTCATGGAAGGCGGCCCCAGTCATATTGATCTGTTCGATCCGAAGCCATTGCTAAAAAAACTGAGCGGGCAGTCCATGCCGGAATCCTTCGAGAGACCGGTGACGGCCATGGGCGAAGTGAATTCGCCGCTGCTGCAGGATCAACGGAAGTGGGCACAACACGGAGACAGTGGGCTGTGGATTTCTGACTGGCTGCCTCGCACCGCCACTTGTGCCGATGACCTGGCGGTGATTCGTTCCTGCTGGAGTAACGGGATCAACCACGCCGGCGGCGTGTGTTCCATGAACACGGGTTCGCCGATCGCCGGACGTCCCTCGCTGGGAGCATGGGTGAACTACGGCCTGGGCAGCGAAAACGAAAACCTGCCCGCGTTTGTCGTGATGCAGGATACGAATTCACAAGTCGTCAACGGCGCCCGTAACTGGGGCACCGGTTTCATGCCCGCGATTTATCAGGGTACGCGGTTCAACACGACCGGCAATCCGATATCGAACTTGTCTCGTCCGAAAAACGAAGACGCAGCCGTTCAGCAGCGCAAGCTGAAGGTGTTGGATTATCTCAATCGACGTCATGCTGCTGCCAGACCTCAGCAGACTGAACTGGAAGCCCGGATTGCCGGCTACGAGCTGGCGTTTCGCATGCAGACGTCGGCACCGGAAGCCGTGGATCTGTCTCAGGAAACAGCGGAAACTCAGACACTGTACGGCATGGATGAAAAAGTAACGGCCACCTTTGGTCGACAGTGTCTGCTGGCTCGCCGCCTGGTCGAACGAGGTGTTCGATTTGTGCAGCTGTATCACGGTGCCGGTAGCAAGTGGGATTCCCATTCTGCGATTGAAAAGAATCATACGTCGCTTTGTAAACAGACGGATCAGTGTGTGGCCGGTCTGTTGAAGGATCTAAAGCAGCGCGGCCTGCTGGATTCGACGCTGGTGGTCTG
This sequence comes from Fuerstiella sp., assembly GCA_014238335.1. Lineage (GTDB taxonomy): Bacteria > Planctomycetota > Planctomycetia > Planctomycetales > Planctomycetaceae > Fuerstiella. Next base: position 130,452 of record JABABI010000002.1, on the reverse strand, counting down.
GGGCGGAGAATTCGGCCGCACACCAATGAGCGAAAAAGGTGACGGGCGTGATCACAATCCTACCGGCTTCACAATGTGGATGGCCGGTGGTGGTGTCAAAGGCGGCCGGACGATTGGTACAACCGATGAACTGGGGTTGCACGCCGTGGAAGATCGGCTGCACGTTCACGACTTGCACAGCACGATCCTGTGGTTGATGGGGCTGAATCATCGAGAAGTTGTCTACTACGACAAGGGTCGCCCGGAACGAATCGACCAGAACGAAGGACACCCGTACTCCGGCATCGTCGCGTAAGACGGCCACGCCAGAGTCCGTGCATTCAACGCAGTTGAGCAGCGGGGCTGCTTTTCTTTGGATCCTTCTTCGCCGACGTTGTTCCCGACCCTGTTCAAGAACGGCTCCGAAACAGTAACCGCAGACGATCACGCCGCCCCATGGCGTGCGGCTTAGCCCATTCGATCGGCAGGCCGCGCCCCTCACACCATGAACTCCTCGAGGGGGCCGGCGATGTCGAGATCTTTGAGTTGCGAGTCGAGCTGACCGAAGTGGGCATCAGTCTTCAGACCGGCAACCTGCAGCAGGCTCATATACAGGTTTGCAATCGTGCGATGACCGGGTTGCTGATAGCTGGGATATTGAATGTACCGTCCCATCTTCAGTTTTTCGCTCATGCCACCGACCAACACAAACGGCCAGTCCCGCTGTCCGTCGTGATGCTGTCCGCCGGTGCAGGAGGTATAGACAATCATCGTATTGTCGAGCATTGTGCCATCGCCTTCGGGAATGCTTTTGAGTTTTTGTGCCATCTGCGCCACGTAGCCAAGGTGCAGCTTATCGACCTCCTTGCGAGCGCGAGGACCGTCCCAGCCGTTCCCGGTTTTGCCGTCGCCAAGATGCCCGAGAGTGTGGACATGATGCGAAATACCGAGATCTGAGTAGATGATGCCCAGGGTGTCCGGTCGCAGGGTGATTACATTTGTCAGGCCGGTGATGATTGCCGCGGTCGCCAGTTCAAAGTGCAGCCCAATGCGTACTGAAGGAGCCTGCGACGTGTACTTGTTTGTCATTTCCGGCGCTGAGCGCCGGATGCTTTTGTTCAACGCAACTTTCTTCTGTTCGCGGAGCCGCAGAGACTCAAAAGCTTCTGTGTACCTGGCGAACCGCTGTTTGTCTTCCTGAGAAAGCTGACGTTCGATCCGTCGCGCATCGTCCTTCATGAAGTCCATTAGATTGGTCGTCAGCTTCAGCTCGCGTTTCAGTTGCGGCGGCGAAGCCACCGCCGATCCAAACAGTTCCATGTACGCCTTTTTCGGGCTGGCCTGGAAGGCGACCGGCTGTCCGGCCTTCATGGCGGAAATATTTGGATAACAATAACTGTCGTCGGGCCCTTTGGTGTACTGCTCCAGCAGCGGACCATTCATGGCCATGCCGTACATCTTGTAAGGTCCGGCCGAAAGATGATCGCCCAGCATGCAGTCAATGGTCGGCGCAATGGCCACCTGCTCTGAATGATGGCACGACAAAGCTCCGTAACCCGCGGTGTGATTTCCTATGAAGTTCTTGCCCGAAAGCCCCTGAATCACCGTCAACTGATCTTTGATCTGTTCGAATGGCTCAAAGTTGTCGGGCAGTTTATGGTCGGCCAAAGATACATCGACCAGCTTGTCACGATCTTTGCTCCATTGCCCTTCCAGCCCGACTGGCAGCAGATTCTCTTTGTCGACGCCGCTTGATTTCAGAACGAACACGAAACGCTTCGGCAACGTCTCCGGCCGGCCCGACGCATGGGCGGCCACACTGCGCAGAAACGGGGCCATGGCCAGAGAAGCAGAACCGGCCGACATCGACTGAATCGCGGAGCGTCTGGTGAGCATTCTGTTGTTTTCCTGTTGATCGCACAGTGACCAGCGTTGTTGTCTGCCTGTCCACGATTATCGTCGATACACGAAAGAATCTGAACTCAGCAGCGACACAACCAGCGCCTTGAAGCTGCCGCCATTATCCAGATATGCCTTTTCTGCCGCAACCAGCGTCTGCGAATCGCTGAGCATTTCGTTTCGACCCATGAAGTAACGGAACAAGTGCCGAATGAATGACTGTCGCGCACGGTCCGATCGTCCAATGCGGTGTAGAAGAACGATGGCATCGGTTACTTTGCCGTCGACCTGCGGATCGCCCGACCCCTGAATCTCACCCGTCGCGTCGATCCTGCGTTCGGTCAATTTTCCTTCGGCCAGCCACTTCTCGAATTGCTGGCCTCTGCGATGAACGATTTCGCCCTTTTCGTCGAAATAGACGTTCGTGCGATAGCGACCCCAATCGTCGAATATCTCAAACGGTTCGCCCAGAGGGTTCATCTTCCGGTGACAACGCCAGCAGCGTTCGGCCCGCAGAGGCTCCATACGTTCGCGGAGTGTTTTGTGCGGATCGTTCGGCACGTTGGCGTCGACGTCGGGCGGAACGTCCTGAATCACGCCGGCCAACAGCTTTTCCTGTACCCAGCGACCGCGGCGAATCGGATCGTTGCCGTCGTTCACCGAATGCGCAGCCAGCCAGGCGGGGTGTGTCAGCATGCCCGCCCGTTGGTCGGGGGGCATCTCAAACGGCTGTTCGACCGGCCAGTCCCAATGTTGCCGTTCGACACGACTTGTCGGTGGCAGGTTGTAGACGCCGATATAGATCAGGTCGGACTGACCACGGATCTGTTGAGTGTAAGGCCAACCCGGAAACGGCCGCAGCCCGTCCTCGATCGCCCAGCCTGTCACCTTTGCACGCTCTTCCGCCTGACGACGTATGCGATCCAGTTCTTCTTTTTCCTGTTGACGCTCCGGGTCGCGATTTGCTCGCTTGAACGCGTCCAGTCGTTGCATCACTTTTTGCTCGACGTAGTCAGGGCGAAGCGCTTCTTCCAGATACTCGCGGGCGATCTGGTTGTTGCCGGGGTGAGCAACATAGAACTGATTGCTGGTCAACAACTGCTCGATCACGTTCTGATCGCGATTGATGAAATACTCGACAAGCTGCTCCGCCTCGTACATCAGCCGATTTGTGTTCCACTGCTGGATGTCTTCTTCACGCACGCGAGCCATGTCTTTGAAGACTTTGTCCGCCTTGTTGTAACCGAAGAACTCTTCAAAGAAGCGGGCAATCCGCGGTGTCCCGCGAGGGTTCATGCCGGCATCGAGCATTTCCTGAACCACCACGGATATGTCCGCCTGCGTGCTGATCTTCCTGCTCTGAACGGCTTGACGGATTATGTCATTTCGCTCGGGGTTGTGGTCGGTCAGTGCATAAGCCACGGCGTACGAAATTTCATCGGGTGACAGATGCCGGCGGCCGTGTTTGTCTTTTGACCCCAGGCCCAGTTCCATCCGATAGATCGATTCGCTGCTGAGATACATCGCCTTGAGCGTCGTCTTCAGACCTTCCATGCGGCCGCCGTCAGCGATGTTTTTCTTCAGGAACGCCAGGTACTTCTGTTGTTCCTGCTGGCTGGGTAACCGGCCGATTGCGCGGCGAAATTCGATCCGAATGACTTCTGTGAGTTCGTCGTCAGTGGGAGTTTCCTGGATGTCTGCAAAGTCTGTGAAATCTCCGTCCTGCGTGCGCAGGTCCAAAAGCTGATTGGTGTTGATGAGGATCATTTCGACCGTGCTGCGGTCGACTCCGCTGGTCGCCGAATAATCGCGCACGCCACTTTCGCTGGTGACATAGCTGAACGGGCTCTTCGCATCGCGAATGCCCTTGCCTTTGAAAATCTGCGGACTGAACCGCCACAGCCGCGAGGGCGAAAAGGGGAGCGTGCTGATCGTGCCGGAGAACAACAACTCGTGACTCACATAGTTTCCGTACTCCGGCTTCAGCAACTTCGCCCGATATACGTGGGCCCGCCCCGATGTGGCCATCCGACGTTCGATCCACTCGATCACATCGGCCTTCGCAACAGGGTCAGGCCGATCTTCCTCAGGCGGCGGCATGTCATCGAACTGCAACGCCTGCAAGACCTGTGTCCACGCGTCCGCCGCAGCATTCGCTGTAAAATCCGGCGGCACCTTCTTCAGTTCAAGCTCTCCTGCCGCGTCCTTGCCGGAATGGCACGACAGGCAGTATTTCTGCAGGAAAGGACGAACCGCAGTGTCGAACGTCGGTGCGCCCGATTCCGCCGCATGAAGAAGCACGGCTGGCCCAGGCACGGTTGTAACGAAAATTCCGAAAATTGAAATCAGTACGAATCGCGGAAGAAGCATGTGCAGGAACACTCGAGGAAGCAACAAGGCAGGCCAACCTGGGAACGACAGCCGATATTATGTCGCACCGAAGGCGCGGGTCAAGGCGCGGGTCAAGGCGCGGGTCAAGGCGCGGGTCAAGGCGCGGGTCAAGGCGCGGGTCAAGGCCGTCCGGCGTGGCTAAAAATGGCGGGCTTCATACGCGGTTACAAACCATGTCCCGCCACAGTATCTGGTAACCGATCGTTAGTTACGGCCTGTGTTTGTGCCGCGGCCGAGCGCCGGCGGGCGGGATTGAGAATGACCGTGTGGCGAAGGCGTCGCAGCTGCGGGGTCGTGGGCTTCAAGCCACGCGCGCAGAGGGACGTCGTCGGGAGCGGGATCATACGTGCCGTTGGCGCTCACGCTGTCGCCCAGAAGCTGACGGCGGATGGGATCCAGATCAGGATACAGATGCTCCACTGTCATCGCATCCTTTGGCCGCAGCCACCGATAGCTGTAACCGAACCAGACCACCTTGCGCGTCAGTGCCGATGCGTTCGCACTGCGAGAATGCCAGATGCGACGGTCGACAATCACTGCCGATCCCGCCGGCATACACAACGGCTCCGCACCTGGTGGGTTCGACCGGCCGTCCTGCGGACAGTCGATTGTGTTCTGCAAATGTGAACCCGGCACAATTAACGTATTTCCCCGGCCCGGTTCGCTGACGTCGGTCAGATAAAATCCCACCTTCAGTGACAGCCGCGGCCGCGGGTTCGATTCAATCTCGTCGTTCACACGCATACTGTCCTGATGCCATGCCACACGCCAATCCTGCTGCCACGCTCTCTCATTGGGTGTTACGTCCAGATGCGAATGATACATATAGATATTCCAGCCCAGAATGCCCCACACCTTCGGGAACGTCGTCGGCCAGTCAACCAGGTCCACCAGCGCCGCGTCTTCGTGAATCACATTCGGCACGGACAACAACTTTCCGGTTAGCGCTTCGGTTCGTTCCCGCGTATCCACGCGGTTCATCACCTCCACCAGCTGCGTCGTCGTCGAGGCATCCAGTGCGTTCTCGACCACAAGGAAACCGTTTGTGTTAAAGAATGTGCGTTCGTCGTCTGTCAGAATGTTTTCTGTGCAACTCGGATCCATGGTATAGTTTTTCTTTTTGCTGCGCCGCCCGCACTGACGGTGGCGGCTTCGTGCCGCAACTCCTGGTACAACAGTTCTCGACGGAACTGTCATCGCGGACAGTCAAGGCCTGGCGGGGCTTCCCGGACAGGGGCAGCCGGGGCCGTCCGGTCAGGTCAGTCCGCGGATCGGATCTGCCTGGTAGATGTGATACGGACGATTGGTGATGTCGTGCCATTTGGCATCGCGCGGAATGCCAAGGGCGTCGTAGATGGTGGCGGCAAAGTTCTCCGGAGTTTGCGGATCGGTCGCGACATAGGCGCCGTTGCGATCGGTGGAGCCAACGACCGTACCACCACGGATCCCGGCGCCGGCCAGCAGGATGGATTGTGCGGGAGCCCAGTGATCTCGCCCCGGCAGCTTGTAGATCTTTGGCGCGACGTTCGAAATGCGTGGTGTTCGTCCGAATTCTCCGGCCATCACAACCAGGGTACTTTCCAGCAGGCCGCATTCATCGAGGTCGTCCAGCAGCGCTGAAACCGCACGATCCGTCGGTGGAAAAAGGAAGTTTTTTGCCAGCGGAAAGTTGTTTCCGTGAAGGTCCCAGCTGCCGAAGTTTCCCATGTTAACCTGCACCATGTTGACGCCCGTTTCAACCAGCCGTCGAGCCATTAGTAAAGACCAGCCGAATGAGTTGTCGCCGTAACGTTCGAGCGTTTTTGCGTCAGCGTTCCGCACGTCAAATGCATCTCGGACTTTTGGATCCGTAATCAACGACACAACACGCTGCCGCACGCGATCATAACGCGAGACTTCCGCTGCCTTTTCAAGGTGAGTTCTCTGCTCATCAATCGACTTCAACAGTGAAAGGCGATCGCGAAACCTGGAATCCAGCATGCCTTCCTGCAGCGTCAGGTGTGGTACGGCAAAAGTCCAGTCGTCTTTGTCGGACGCCACTCCGTCATGCAGATTGAACAGGTACTTCGGGAAGGCACCGGAATAATCGTGGTAGGCGTGCGGCTTGTCGGTGCATTGTAACCAGCACGGTTCATGCTGCGGCCCCAGCATTCCTGCGAACTGGCCGGGATAGACTCCGGTGTTCGAGTGATAGATCCGTTCAGGGAGAATGGCACTTGGCGGCATGTTGTGCCGAGGCTGGCTGGCGAACCCGGCGATGGCGGCAATGCTCGGCAAGTCGCTGGGCTGTGGCTTGCTGGAACGGAACGTCGGTGGTACGACGGTGTTCCCCGTCAACATGACGTACGTACCCTTGTCATGTCCATTTTCCTTGTGAGTCAGAGAACGGACCAGTGCCCATTTGTCACTTCTTCTTGCCAGCAGCGGGAAGTGCTCACAAATTTGAATGCCTGGCGTTCGGGTAGAAATCGGGTTGAACTCGCCCTTGAATTCTGCCGGCCCGTCAGGCTTCATATCGAATGTGTCGTGCTGCGATGGCCCGCCGGTCAGGAACAGGTAGATGACCGCTTTGGGTTTGGGCAATTGAGTACCGGATGCCGCTGCCAGCGCGCGCAGCTGCGACACGTTGGCTGTCGAAAGCCCCATCAAGCCTAACGATCCTGCCTGCAGGGCGCTGCGGCGTGACAGATGTCCGACGGTTAATGTCGTATCACTGCGTCTCATCAAATTCCTCCGATGCCAATCATAACAGAAACAAGACACTGCAGAGCAACCGTCTTTGTGACAGGGGCAAGGAAGATCTCATGTCAGGCGATGAACGACGACGTTCATTGAAACGGGGAGTTTGGTCGTTTCACCGTCAGGAATTTGCTTCCATGCTCGAACGACTACTGGCAATTCCGCATACCGGCTGTGTCTGTCCTCCCCCCTGACTGGAGAATCACCCTGAGAATCTCAATATTCCTCAATACTGCTGGCCATCTTTGCCTCATTCGTCTGCCAATCACTGCGTGCCGCGGATGATGCTGCAAAAGCTCAGCGGCTAATCGATCGAGCGATCAAGGCGATCGGAGGCAACGAAGCCCTGGAGAAAAGTCGCAACACGCTCGTGGGGGACCACGGAATCTTTTATGGAATGGGGCAGGGCCTGCCATACAAAGGACGGTATGTTTACCAGTACGGAAACAAGGGGCGATATCGTATGGAAGTCGTCGGTGTGTTCGTCCAGATCATGAACCGCGGCAGAGGATGGATGCCGGTGATGGGCGACGTGTCAGACATCGACGACCAGACTCTGGAAGTCGCGCAACAGGCATACTCCATCGGTTATGTTGTCACGCTGCTTCCGGTGCAGAAGCCGGACAAAGCATTCAGTTTTGGCGTGGCGCCTTCAGGGACGATCGAAGGCGAAGAATGCGCAGGTGTCACGATTGATCATGAGCGTCCCAGCTGTTGTTTTTTGACAGATTCACCACAACGTACGTCACACCTGCTTCGATCAGTCGTCGAGCCCGCTATCCTGAATCGGTGTGCGCCAGCGGGATTGTGTGAGGATTGGCATTACGTGGCAATTGTCGACACGGCGATTGTCTGGTGCCGGTCGGTGGTTTGTCAGCCCCGTCGCCCCGTCGCCCCGTCGCCCCGTCGCCCCGTCGCCCCGTCGC
>JABABI010000002.1:18592-122508 GCA_014238335.1 Fuerstiella sp. | reverse complement strand
AAAAAAAGGAGGCCAAACACGGTCACAGCGCCAAAAAAAACACCCCTGTTTTAGACTCCAGGGATCTATCTGACACCAAACGGGTCCTACCCCCATCGCCCCGTCGCCCCGTCGCACTGTCGCCACACCGGGAACGGCTTACGAGCGAAAGCAGGACACCCGCTGCCGCATTTTTTTTTGAGATCTGCCAGCATGCGTCCGACCTGTCGACTCAATACCTTCCGATCGGACCACTGGCCCTTCTTCGCTGCGGTCAGCAGGCTATTGTCTGGTGTCGAGATCATCGCTCTGAATTCGCTCAATGGTTTGCTGCTGCATTCCCTGATCTGCTGAAAATTGGTCCGTTTCCGAAAACAGTGTCGAATATGGTGATTGTCACAGTATCCCCGAAAGTTTTGGCAAGACATTCCGAACGAGTAGTTGTTTCCGGGCCAGAGAAAGGCCCTGTGATCCTCAACGTGCGTTTGTTATCATGTGTGTCTTCCACTGTCCTGCTCACGAACATCCTGCCTTCAAGGATCCGGAAATGCTGACTCTCACCGGTCGACGTCAACCTGGCAAGTCGTTCTGTGACGGAATTTCCCGCCGAAACTTTCTGCAGATTGGGACTCTGGGCGGTGCTGGATTGTCTTTGCCCGGGTTGCTCCGAGCAGACGCGGTGTCCGGCAACGGTCGTTCGCAGAAGTCGGTCATCATGATTTACCTGGTCGGTGGCCCGCCGCATCAGGACATGTTTGACCTGAAGCCGAACGCCCCGAAGGAAATTGCCGGACCATGGAAGCCGATCGAGACCAACGTACCGGGTATGGAGATCTGCGAAGCGTTTCCAATGCTGTCGAAGATTGCCGATAAGCTGGTGACAATTCGGTCCATCGTGGGTTCGCAGGCTGGGCACGATGCTGTTCAGGTCTTTAACGGACACGATCCGAAGAAGCAGAAGCCGAACGGCGGCTGGCCCCAGTTTGGTTCCGCCGTGGCCAAAGTCGCAGGATCAACTCATGCGGCTGCTCCGCCGTTCGTAAGCCTGTGTTACCCGTGTACTCACGGACCGTACAACGAACCGGGTTCAGGTTTTCTGGGTTCGTCGTACTCGCCGTTCCGCCCGATGGGGCCGACAAAAGACGACATGATTCTGAATGGCGTGACTGTCGAACGTCTTGGCGATCGACGAGCGTTGCTGAAAAGCGTTGACGGATTTCGACGCGATGCCGACGCCAGTCTCACGATGCGCGGGATCGATACATTCACCGAACAGGCGATGGGACTGCTGACGTCATCAAAGCTGGCGGACGCTCTGGACCTGTCGAAGGAAGACCCACAGATCGTCGAACGTTATGGAACCGGCGATCCGACAAAGTTCATGGACGGAAACGGAGCTCCTCGTGTTCCGCAAAGCCTGCTGGTGGCGCGGCGTCTGATCGAAGCGGGGGCTCGCGTGGTCACTCTGAACTATTCGAAGTGGGACTGGCACGGCGGCAGCTACAACACCATCTTCAATCGTGAAGCAGAAGATTTTCCGGTGTTCGACAAATGTGTCAGCGCACTGGTCGAGGACCTGCACGAGCGAGGGCTGGACAAAGACTGTACTGTGGTTGTGTGGGGAGAATTCGGCCGGACTCCCATCATCAGCAAGCAGGTCGGACGTGATCACTGGCCGCGCGTTAACTGCGCTCTGATGGCCGGCGGTGGCATGCGGACCGGTCAGGTGATTGGTGAGACGGACCGTTTGGGCGGCGAAGCCGTGTCACGTCCGGTGACATTTTCTGAGGTGTATTCGACGCTGTATCACAACCTTGGCATCGATACGAATGCCACGACCATCACTGATTTGAGCGGACGGCCCCAATACCTGCTGGAAGAAGCCGCGGAACCGATGCGTGAGCTTGTCTAAAACGAGTGTTTAGAGTGGTATCGCCTGAATGTGATCGCGGTCAGAATCGTTCAGGCCAGCCGGTTTTATTCCGCCCGTTCCGTCGCTTTGACAAGTGGTGATTGTTTCTGAGTCTTCCACTTCTGGATTTCCTGCCGCAGCACCTGGACCGCTTTGTTCAGTTGACGATCTCTTCCGCTGGGAATCTCCGCCGGTTGTGGCCAGATAATGATGTGCGGCACAGCCCCGTTCAGTTCCATGTCCTGTCCCGTGGCTTTCACAAACCAGCCTCGGAACGGCAGCCGAATTGTTCCGACATCCATCACGGATCGAGCGCCTGTGCTGATCACGCCGCCTGCTGTGGGAGTTCCGATCAGTTTGCCGCGTCTCAGGTTCTTGATGGCGTGGCTGAATATTTCGGCATTGCTGTAGCTGTTCTGATTGCACATCACGACGATTGGCTTGTGCCACGTTGCATATACCATGCGACTTTGTGGATATCCCGGTCCCCCACCTCGCGGCACAGTCACGGCGTGCTGCGGCTGAGTCAAAGCCGTCAGCAGATGATCGGTCGTTGATCCGCCGCCATTGTCACGCACGTCGATAATCAAACCGTCTTTGCCGTAGCCGATATCATACAACTCTCGTTCGAAGTCCAGAAAACTGGACCAGTTCATTCCCTGAATGTGCAGATACCCAATGTTGTTTGCCTTCTTCGTCGCAAGCTTGCGATTGTGGTCCTGCCACTGCTGATACAGGAGCGATCGCACTCGGTCGTAGCTGGTCGGCCTGAGCACGACTTCGCGTCCTTCACCTTTCTTGCCTGCGGCCCGGACCTTCAGCTGTATGTTGCGGTCGATACGTCCGTTCAGCACCGTTGTCAGGTCAATCGCAGGATCCACGGCGGTCCCGTCGATGCTGAGAATAACTTCGCCGGGTCGCATGAGGCTGGATTCGTCTGTCGCAGGTCCTTCGGGAACGATGTCTTTGATTTTCAGGCCAGGTCCTTTGAACCGGTTGTCGAAGCGTACACCCAGATGTGCCGTCGCAGGTCGCCACTCGTCGCCACCTTCAACGCGAGACTCCAGTCCTGATCGAGGATAAAAACCCAGATGGGATCCATTCAATTCACCCAGCATCAGCTGAACAACTCTTGCCAGAGTCGTCGCATTGCCGGCGGAGGCTGCCGCATCGGCGTATTTTCGGCGAACCTGATTCCAGTTGTGGTTCCCGTAGTTATTGTCGTACCACCAGTCTCGCATGATGCGCCAGGCCGTTTCAAATCCAGCGCGATGACGAGCTGAACGGCTGAGTTGCTGTGAAGCAGAAAATGTGTACTTCGTTCCGGTGCCTGTCAGCGGCTGTACGCCCGGCACATCACCGGCCAGCCACAGCATTCTGTCGGGTTTCTGCAGCCAGCCTTTGATCCGTCCCGTATCTGCAGTGATCTTCGTAGGAGTCAGTTTGTCCGGGAACTCGATGGCGTATGTGCCTGCGTTACCCTTGACCGTACCGGAGAAAATAAGTTTCTTGCCGTCCGGTGTCCAGCCGCGAATACGTTCCGTTGAGTTCGCGATGGAGATTCGTTTCAGCCGCCGATGAATGTCAGTGAAGTCGATCGTGACGTTTGGCATTTTCTTTTCGTCAGTTTGTTTTGACTTCTGTTCTTCGTCCGATTCCGATGCGTCTTTGCTCTTCGACGGGGGCGCCTCTTCTGCCGCTGAAGCATCTGCAGCAGGCTGATCTCTGGCGGTGGAAGAATTCGGGCCAGGATTTTTCTTACGTGATTTTTCAAATGCCTCCAGAGTCTTCTTAACTTTGCGATCGCGCGAACCGGTATCGTCATCTTCTTCAGTCAGCCAGACATAGTAGATATCAACTTCGTCGTCTGTGCGGCGGCCCGTGAATGCGATCAGTTTTCCGTCGCTTGACCAGCGTGGTCCGAATTCGTCGTCGGGATGCCGCGAAATGTTCACAGGGTCGGACGACTTGTTGGTTGGCGTGATCCAGATGTCTGTATTGAAGTTGTCGTCTGTCTGCGCGAAGACGATCCACTTGCCATCGGGTGCGAAGTCGTAGTCAGGCGCAGAGAATGATTCAACCAGTTTTTTTGCGGCCCCGGAATCAAGGTTCTGCAGCCACAACTCGCCTCGTCCACGAACGTATGCAAGGTGTTTCCCGTCCGGACTCAATCGCAGCTTCGATTCCAGTGTGTCATCTTCAGTCATACGCGTTGAGGTGAATTCATCGTTTTGCCACCAGTATTTGGAATTGTCTGCGGGTTCGATTTTCCAGATGTCAGGCTCACCATCTTTCCAGCTGACGCAGGCGATCGCGGCGTCGTCATTGATAAAGACGGGGTTCGATTCGAACTGCGACGTCGTTGTGACCTGTACGGGTTCTCGCAATTCGGTCTCCATGACCCACAGGTCGCCGCCGGATATGAAAGCAATTTCGAGACCGTCATTGCTGAACGCTGTGTCGGTCGTGGTCTTCAGCGTTCGTCGATGGAGGTCGGCGTCCTGGTCCTCCTGCGACACTGTGATCTCAATTCGTTCAGGTTGAGATTTTCTTCCGATACGCAGCCGGTACAGGTCAAACAGATGCGAAAATACGATCGTTCGTCCGTCGGCTGATATCGTCGGACTGACAACCAGGTCATCTTCAAAATGAGTTATCTGCCGCGACTCGTTAGTCTTCAGGCGGTGTTCCCGGAGATTTCTGGCACCGTTTTCTGCCTGCTGTGATCCGCAGTAATAGAAACCGCTGCCGTCTGGTTTCCACGTGGGGGAAAAACAACCGGTGGGCAGGTTCAGGACCTCAGTAAACTTGTTCTGTTTCAGATCGAAGAGCCAGACCTGTGCGGATCGAGCCCCCTGATATCCTTTGCGCCACCAGCGTTCTCCTTCACGCACAAACAACAACTGCGAGCCATCGGGGCTGACTTGTCCATCGCTGCCGTATCCGTTGAACAGCATTTGTTCAGCAGATCGATCATCGGACGCGATCTTCAGGAACCGTTTCGAATTGCGCCAAAAGTGGTCGCGGTCGCCCAGGACGAGCAATTGTTTTCCGTCGGGATACCAGTCCTGCAGTGAGAATCCTTCAGAATGCCATGTCAGTTGCAGCGGCTCAGAATTGCCGTCTGTCAGCGTATGCACCTGGCGACTTCCTGTTCGATCGCTGATGAATGCTATCCGCGTGCCGTCTGGTGAGTAGTGCGGTTCGGAATCAACAGCGGAGTGAGACGTGACTCGCTGAGCTTCGCCACCGGCAGTGGCGACCCGCCATATGTCTCCGCGATAAGCGAACAGTAGCGTTTTTCCGTCTGGCGAAAGGTTCGGATCGGTGACCAGTTGCACGCGATCAGCGCCGATGACTGTGGTCGCAGACAGCCAAAAGCTCAACATCAGAAAACGAATTTGCATATTGAGATCTCCGACCGTACTGTTCCATTAACTTTTTTGTGACACAACGAACAAGCCTGCCATCGTAAAGATGCCGGACCGGCTATTGCGACGAAGAATCTGCGCAATACTGTTAAAGTGTCATAGATTTGGCGACTCGGGTACGAATTTGACAACCGTCGCCAAAACGTTATGTCGGTCATCTGCATGCTACACAAGCATCGGCCAGGATTCTGGCACTGTGGATGTTTCGGACATTGGTGGGCCTGTATTTCATGTGAGTCAGCGTTTCTTCGGATTGCCATGATCTCGATCAACAACCACTTCAACGACACGCGTTTCGGTGACAACGTGCCGAAGTTTATTCCCGGGCAACTTGTGTGTCATCGGCGCTATGGCTATCGAGGGGTGGTCGTGGCTTACGACGGTCACTGCAGGGCAGATCCGGAATGGTACATGGCCAACAAGACGCAGCCGGACCGTGATCAGTCGTGGTATCACGTGCTTGTCCACAACAGCACGGTGGTCACTTATACCGCAGAGTCCAGTCTGCGCCCTGATGATTCAAATGAACCTGTTCACCATGCCCTGGTCGAACACTTCTTTTCAGCGTTTGTCGACGGACACTTCATTCGTAATGATGAACCGTGGCCGCAGCAATAATTCAGCGCGGCGGTCAGGCGCAATTGAGGGCGTCAGATCGGGAGTAGCCCCCGGCCCAATCTCAATGCCGTTCTGTTATTCGGCAGCACCGACGTGTTCTGCCCAAATTTTCCATTCGGTCCGGAGAGCCTCGACCCGGTCCGGATTTGAATTTGCCAGGTCATTCAGTTCACTTCGATCAGCTTCCAGATCATACAGTTCCCACGGCTTTCCCGTTGTTCGCACCAGCTTCCACTTGCTGTTGCGGACGGCGGCATTGCCCATGTGTTCCCAAAACACAGTCCGCTGGACTTCATTCGGTTTTCCGCGGAGGACCGGGAGAAGTGACTGTCCTGCCTGAGCGGTGATTTTCTGCCCGCGGTGCTGTGTTGGATATGTTGCGCCGCTCATTTCGCAGAATGTTGGCAGCAGGTCGATCACATGTCCAACCTGTTTGGTGATGGCTCCCGGATTAGTCTTTAAGCCGTGGGGCCAGTGTGCGATTAGTGGCGTCGACACACCGCCTTCATGCGTCCAGTGCTTGTGTTTGCGAAATGGCGTGTTGCCCGCGTTGGACCATGACTGTCCGTATGTTCGATAGGAGTTGACACTGCCGGTCGGCCCGGTCAGATCCTTTCGCATATCACCACCCAGCAGCCCGCCTTCGTGGCAGGCTCCGTTATCAGACAGGAACAGAACCAGCGTGTTGTCAAGGTGTCCCGTTTCCTTCAGCCGGTCAATAATGCGGCCGATGTTCCAGTCCATGCGTTCGACCATGGCGGCATAGACCGCCATTCGGCGATCGAGCTCTGTCTTCTTGGTATCACTCAGACCAGTCCAGTTCTTGCCATCGGCAGGGCTGAGTTTCCACTGTGGATCTATCAACCCCATCTGCAGCATCCGTTGGTATCGTTGCTGTCGCAGAACCGTCCATCCAGCCGCGTATCGTCCTTCATACTTCCGAATCAATTCAGCCGGAGCATGCAGAGGCCAGTGCGGTGCGTTAAAGGCCAGGTACAGAAAAAACGGTTGTTTGCTGTTGTTGCTCTTATGGTCGTGCAGCATCGACAGTGCCTCGTCGGTGAACGCATCTGTCGTGTAGAACTCATCGCCTCCCGGTGTCAGTCGCCGATCATCCCGAGCGAACACTCGTTGCAGCCCTTTTCGTTTGGACTTCGTGATGTCGAAGTAATTCATGCCGCCCGAGATCAGTCCATAATAGCGATCAAAACCACGGTCAATCGGCCATGCGGGACGGAATTCGCCGACGTGCCACTTGCCTGCCATGTAACAGCGGTAGCCGGCTGGTTTCAGGACTTCAGCGATAGTGACGCAGTTTTTGTTCAGGTACCCCTGTGTAGGATTCGGATCTTTGGCCGGTTTCGACGAGACCATTTTTCCCACGCCTGCCTGGTGCGGATACAGCCCGGTCAGCAAGGCAGCTCGGGTGGGACAGCATCGAGCAGCATTGTAAAACTGAGTGAAGCGCAGGCCGTTTTCTGCCAGCGCATTCAGTGCGGGAGTTGCAATTTCACCGCCGTAGCAGCCGATGTCGGAATATCCCATATCGTCTGCCATGATCAGCAGGATATTCGGACGATCGTCGCAGCGAGCCGACGAAAACAGAACGACGAAGCACGCAAGACACACGATGTATTGACTGCATCCTGGGAGCTGCACTTTGACGGACTTTTCCGATTGCCTGATCAGCACGACGACGGTGAAGCACCATAGATCACTGAGCGCACGCCGTAGGCTGCAGATTGCAAGACAGGGTGTCACCAGGCCCGGATTTCCCTGGCGTCTACGCGAAGACGACAACGGGGTTCACTGAGTCAGAGTCTTGGTCCACATCTGTGTGGTCCGATGTTTTTTCCCGCCAGGCGTTCATTCGCAGAGTTACCTCGTTGCCCTTTTCGTTGTACCTGACTTCATCCAGAAAGGCATGCATCAACGTGAGTCCACGTCCGGAAGAACGCAGCAGATTCTCGGGGTCGTGAGGATCGGGCAAAGTTGAAATGTCAAATCCTGGACCTTCGTCACGAATTGTGAAGAGAGCGGATTCTGCATCGAGTTGAGCTTCGATTATGACGCGGCGACCTGCATACGGTGCCGTTCTGCTTCTCTCTGAGATCAGATCGCCGTAAGCATTGTCATCGCGTTCCCGCAGTTTCGAACTGACTTCCAGGTTGCCGTGGATAATCGCGTTACTGAGGGCTTCCTCCAACGCGACTCCAAGGTGCATGGCCTGCGATCCCTTGAACAGTTTCATTGCATCCATCTGCTTCTGCAGAATGGCAATCGTTGGAGTAATGCGGTGCCGCTCGTTGGGAATTTTCAGAGTGAGCGTCTGCTTCACAACAGAACACAGGAATTCGTTTTTCTGTCTTTGACGGGCAGTGGTACTCAAGACGGTTTCCACGACGGTTTCCAATTCATCCTGCAGATGATACTTGGGAACATAACCGCATGCGCCAGCCTGCAAAGCACGCATGGCCGTAGCTTCGCTGCCGTACCCCGTTATGACAATCGCCGGCACGTCGACGTGCGATTTTTGGATTTCGTTGACCAGCTCCAGGCCATTCATTCCGGGCATATTTAAATCGGTGATGACCAGATCGAAATCCCCGGTTTCCAACGACTTCAATGCCTCTATGCCGTCAGTGGTACTGGTGACGTCAAATTTGAGGGACTTCTCCAGAATGGACGTAGTGAGGCGTCGATCAAACGCCGAGTCATCAACAACAAGAAGCTTTGACATGTCCTTCACCAATCATACGGGTTTAGAAAAGGATGAGGTTTCGCACCGTCTGAATCAACGATAGCGTTCATCACTCTCATGAGGGCAGCTGTGGAGTTCCACAAATCAGTCGCGTTCAACTACACGCTAGTGCGACCTGCGGGGGCGGCTGTCGATTAGTTGAAAAGAATTTCCAGCAGTACGGTTTCAATTACCTCACAGTCGTACTGTTCCGGTGTTCCGAACTATTCGTTATGAGAATAGCCCTATTCACCCGTATGTAGGTGCAGGGAAGTCACTACCCTTCGTTCCGTTTAGTGGGTAGTGGCGGGGTGGTGGTTTTCGATGCAAATGAGCGAGCAGTGCTGTCGTGTCGCATTGTCACCCGCACATGTCGATTTTCGTCGTGGGAGAATTCCACAGCCCGTATCGAGTTGCGTCATATACTTTGAATGATGACGGTGGCGAATCGAGATCATCTGAGTACGTGTAATCAATCTCTGCTGTGAACCAATCAGGAGCTGTTGTGGCCATGAATACGAACCATCTTTTGCCGGGCCATGGAACCTTCGCAAGTCCGCCAGTGGCAAGTCGTGTCGATGTCGACCACCTTCTTGCGGGGGTGGACAAAGACCCTGAGTTAGCTACTGAGCTGATTGATATGTTCCAGGAAGATCTGCTGAGCATGCTGGCGAATCTGCAAACCGCCATTGCCGAGGAAGACCTGGAAGTCGTGAATCGTCTGGCTCATTCGCTGAAAATTCCGATGGGACTGTTTGGTGCCACGGACGCGCGAGATCAGTCTCACAAACTTGAGTTGGCCACTGTCGAGTCAGAGGCTACAAGCACAAGCGTGCTTGAGGAAATGTTCAGCGGACTGCGTGCAGAACTCAACGAAGTGTCAGAAGATCTGCAGCGTGTGCAGTTTGCGAAGCCGTAATTCGGATCGCGGCAGTCGCAATCGTATGCTGCCGGGCATTTAGTCGGCGAACGACAAACACCGCGTGTACATCGGACCGGACATTCTTTCGGCGATGTCCGGCAGATACGTCTCAGGTCCGTGCACGATTGCGTTTTCTCTGTTTGCGTGGCGGTTTTTTCTCCTTCCGCGGAGCATCTTCCCGAGACTTTCTGATCGAGCGAATAAGTCCGATGATCCCACCTGACAGAGCTTCAGCGTCCTGAGCGCTGCCGGGGTCTGTCGCCGTTCCCAGCAACTGCATCACGGCACCGGTCACGTCGGG
Source organism: Fuerstiella sp. (assembly GCA_014238335.1). Taxonomy (GTDB): domain Bacteria; phylum Planctomycetota; class Planctomycetia; order Planctomycetales; family Planctomycetaceae; genus Fuerstiella. The sequence goes on along the minus strand of JABABI010000002.1, from coordinate 112,605 downwards.
GGTCTGTCGCGTTTGCTGTGCCGGAGCAAGGCGTTTCGACAGCTCCTCCAGAATTGCCGGCTTGATGAGTTCCGGTTCGGAAACAGTACCTTTGACCTGCAATGTAATTGGCGCGAGTGTAACCTTTGAGATCAGCGCCGTGAATGGGTTGCTGGGTGTAATCAGCGGCAGCTGAACCTGCAGAGCAAGATCCAGTGTTTCGTCGAGTCCCACTGTACCGGAAGATGCGATTTGCATCTGGTTCGCAATTTCCGGCAGCACAAAAGCCAGTCCGCTGTGGTGAATTCCCGCCGAATTCACTTCGAAGACAACTTTGGAATTCCGAGCGATCTCAAGACGATCGGGCAGCGTATTACCGGAGACCTGTCCCACCAGCTGGCTGATCTGTGAGACCCAGTCCCGCTTGAGTCTGGCGTTCACTGTGTGGAAGGCCGCTTCACCGTTAATCGAAAACTGTGAGGCATCTTCGTCGTCCAGCCGAAGTCGTGTCTGGTGCAGGTACACGGAAACTTCTCCCGCGAGCGCCGTCGACTGTGAAAGTACCGGAGCGATTAATGCAAGATTCTGCTCGGCGTGTGCTTCGGACAGGGGTTCATGGCTGAAGATCTGAATTGGTTCCAGGGAAAGCCAGCGACCGTCCGGTTCGTTTGTTAGTCCACCCGTAATATCAAGGTTATCCACATCCACAATCGGCAGTGTGCGCCACGGAACGCTCAGCTGGAACGCACCGTTCACGACTTCAAATGCGACGCTGCGGTTTAAAGGTTCGTGCGGTCCGTCCGGTGTCTGCAAAGTAAGGTTACCGTCTTCGTCCAGATCCACTCGAAGTTCAGGCTCAACAAGCGTGATGGTCCCGAGGTCGCTGTTCCCTGTGAGAATGCTGAACAATGATTTCGATGTGTGAATCTGCCTGATCGTACCGTGAACCTGGCCGGCCTCGTCTGACAACGAGACCTGTTCGAACGATACAGGCGTGAGCCAGCCACCTGCGCCCGCAGCCGACGATGCGGTCAGTCCGTGTCTGGTGAATGCCTTGTTCAGCACCGCGTCGCGGTAAGTCGAATGCATGACAGCCGTTGGAAGAATGGCCGCTCCGGAGAACAGCATGCCGCCAAGCACTGATGTCGCAACGACGGCACGTCGCCATTTCGCTTTTCCCGATTTCATCATTTCGTGAGGGTTTTCGTCGATTTCAGCTTCCATGGTCTCTGTCAAATCCCAGTCTTCCGCTCCCTGTGAAATCAGTCAGTCTGCCGCAATACGGACACTCTTTATTCGCAGCACGGGGCAAAACCCTGGACATTGTATTTCGAAAGTCGCAACAAGTCACCACTGATGTTCTCGCCGTATTTCGCCGGCATGGCACATTGAACAGGAAAAATGCAGGAATTTAGTTGTGCGGCGGCAGCCTCACTCCAATCGATCGGGCGGCTTTGTGGCATCTTCTGAGTGCCTCAGGTAGCATCTTTGCCGGTGGAACCCAATGTTTTCCAAAAGTGAGATTGGACCACAGGGGGGCGCTGTCAGGTGCTTAGTTTCACTCTATCCCCGCCAACCGACTTTTTGCTTACGAATTCCGCGAGGCTTCTGATCATGAGACCAGCCGTTCTATTTGCTCCCGCCCTTCTTCTGTGTCTTGCCACTTCGTCCACACAGGCCGTCGACAAAAGCTTACATGGCGTTTCTTTCCAGCCAATGAAGGACGGGCGACTCGAAATCCGGATTGACGGGAAGGATTTTGCCCTGCTGAACCATGGCAAAGAATGGAATAAGCCTTTCCTGTTTCCCGTACATGCGCCCAACGGAACAAATGTACTGCGCGACATCGTGCCGACAAAGGCAGACGCCGGATCGTCAAAAGAAGGCAAGGATCACTTTCACCACAAAGGCGTGTGGGTTTCTGTCGATTCCGTCAACGAGGACAGGTTGAACTTTTGGAGCGAGGCATCCAGAATCGAATGTGAAGGTGTCGAACATTCGTCGGGAAAGAACGGCAGCGGACAGTTAACCATCACCAACAACTGGATGGAAGGGGACAAGCCGCTGTTGCAGGAGAAGACGACTGTTACGATTTACCGTTCACGATTGCTGACGTACCACATCGAACTTTCGGCCGTTGACAAGGATGTCACGATCTACGACACCAAGGAAGGTTTCTTTGCTGTGCGTCTGGCACACACGATGCGAGAGATGGAAGGCGGCCACATCACGAATGCCGATGGACTTAAAGGCGAAAAAGACTGCTGGGGTAAACCGTCACCGTGGATCGACTACTACGGAGAAGTTGATGGTTCAACAGCTGGAGTGACCCTGATGGACCATCCCGGCAACTTTCGCGAGTCGCGCTACCACGTGCGATCCTACGGCCTGTTTTCCATCAGTCCCTTCGGTCCAAGAAAGTACAGCGGTGGAAAAGAAGCGGAATCACCCGTCACGATTCGGCCAGGTAAGGAGCCATTCACGCTGGACTATGGTCTGTATATTCATGATGGCGACACAGAAACAGCCAAGGTCGCTGATGTGTACCAGCAGTTTCTGAACGTCACCGGCAGGTAGTGCATTGTCGGTGACCCAGTGGCACCTCGAACCAGGCGGACGTTGCACCGGGTTGAACAGAGCAGATTTCTTGTGGCCGCGAAGGTGGTGCATGGTGTTCACTCCATTATCGTCTTTTATCGCTATGCCATCAGACACGGGTCGACAATAAATGCGTCATTTCATCGCTCCGCTGCTCTGCGGCATATTTTCCATGTCGGCCATCGCGGACCGTCCCAACATCGTCATTATTCTGTGCGATGACCTGGGTTACGGCGATCTTGGTGTTCATGGTCATCCTCATATTCAAACGCCGAATATCGATCGTCTGGCGAACGAGGGTATCCGCTTTACCAACTTCTATTCCACGGCTTCTGTTTGTTCGCCATCGCGAGTCGGACTGCTGACAGGACGCAGCCCTAATCGAGCGGGTGTGTATGACTGGATTCCGGAAGCGAAGCAGCCCCGGCCGGACGCACGTGAACAGGTCCACATGCGCAAAGGCGAGACCACGATCGTCCAGTTACTGAAGCAGTCTGGCTATGCGACCTGTATGGCTGGGAAGTGGCACTGTAATGCCGCCTTCAACAGTCCGGAACAGGCTCAACCGAATGACGCAGGGTTTGATCACTGGATGGCGACGCAGAATAATGCGGCGCCGTCGCATGCTGATCCTGTGAACTATGTCCGTAACGGAGTACCCGTGGCAAAGATTGAAGGCTACAGCTGTCAGATCGCGGCCGATGAAGTCGTGGGCTGGCTGAGTACTCATGTTGAGGATCACGAGGAACAGCCGTTCTTCATTTATCTTCCCTTCCACGAACCACACGAACCGGTCGCTTCTCCGCCGGAACTTGTTAAACAGTACAAAGGTGTAACGTGGCATGCTGATCAGGCTCAGTACTACGCCAACGTACACAACGTGGATCTGGCAGTCGGTAAGGTTGTGCAGACGCTCAGGAAACTTGGTGTGCGAGACAACACGCTGATTGCTTTTACATCGGACAACGGACCAGAGACTCTGAATCGCTATCGCAGTGCCAACCGCAGTTGGGGCATTACGGATCACCTGCGAGGCATGAAACTGCACACGCACGATGGCGGTTTTCATGTGGCCGGGATCGTTAACTGGCCGAACGGCATCAAGCCAGGGCAGGTGGTCAATACTCCCGCATCGGCGCTGGATCTGTTACCGACGGCGTGCTCCCTTGCCAACGTCTCCATTGCCGACGATCGGGCGCTGGACGGAATGAGCCTTGCGCCCTTCTTCGCAACCGGGCAGACATCGGCACGAAAAAAACCGTTGGTCTGGGCCTACTACAATAGCATCAACGACGCCCGTGTCGCCATGCGGCATGGGCGGTGGAAAGTTCTGGCACGCCTGAATGGCGGCAAGTTCCCCAAACGTCAGAACCTCACGCCGACAACTCTGGCGGAAGCGAAAGCTGCCAGACTCACGGACTTCGAAATTTACAACATCGCTGCGGATCCCGGAGAACTGTCCAACCTCGCAGACCGCACGCTTGTCCAGCAGGCAGAACTCATCGCGAAGATCAGGTCCGCCTACGAAGAACTGGTCAGTGATTCTCCTGCGTGGACACCTGTCATACAGCAGAAGGAAGCCAGGTGAGACATATGTGCAGTTGGTTCACCGTTTTCATTAAACGTCAACATACAATACGACCAACGAATCTTCTGGTGCTTCGGCCTCGCAACCATGGCTTAACATAGCCGGGGCCCGGTTTTTCATGGACTGGCTGGCGGACGCGGGAGTAAGCACGGGCTTTACAACCTGCCAAACCGGAAAATTGTTTTTCGTCGGACGAAAGCCGGATGATCCGCTCCTGGTCTTTGAACGTACCTATGGCCACTGCATGGGGATGTGGGCATCGCCTGATGCGTCAACCATCTGGTTCAGCTCCGACTTTCAAATCTGGAAACTGCAGCGAGCGCCGGCGCCGATTGTGCCTTACCGAGTCCCCCGAACCTGATCCCTCGAATCCGAAACAGGCGGTGCCGCAATGATCGGGGCGAAGATATGACTTTGCCGACATTCCGCGAGTTGGCTACACCACCGGGCACGTGGACGTGCATGACGTCGCAATTGATGCGGATGGCCGCTTGCTGTTTATGAATGCGATGTTCGGCTGTCTGGCCACCCTGAGCGACAGCGCCAACTTTCGACCGCTGTGGCAACCTCCGTTTCTTAGTCGACTGGTGCCGGAAGACCGTTGTCACCAGAATGGGCTGGCCATGAAAGACGGACGTCCGGCATTCGTGTCTGTGGTCTCACAATCGGATGTTGCAGATGGCTGGCGAGACAAACGCCGGGATGGCAGTGCCGTCATCGATATCTTTGTCCGGCGAAGCCGGCGTGACCGGCCTTTCGCTGCCGCATTCGCCGCGCTGGCACAACGGCAGGCTGCGGGTTCTGAACTCCGGAGCCGGTGAGTTCGGACCATTGACATGGGCCGCAGCACGTTCGACGCCATTTGTTTTTTGTCCCGGTGACATGCGTGGGACCGCGTTTATCGACAACTACGCCGTGGTCACTCTGTCGAAACCACGACACGACAGCTTTCATGACCTGATAAGGGATGCACGGCTTGAGAAGGCCAACGTCGAACCTCATGCGGACTGCAAATTATTGATCTGAATACCGGTACCGTTTCGCACTGGATGTGTATCGAGGGAACATTGGTCACCGAACTCTATGATTCGATCGTTTTGCCGGGCGTCCGCCAGCCTATGGCGGTCGGATTCAAGACCAATGAGATTGAGTGTCTGATGCTGGTTGATGAGGCAGGGCAATTGTGAAATGAAGCGCGGCCACCGTGCTCAAAAAGAGTTGTCCTCATTGTTCGACTCACGCTCACGACAGGCCATCTCCATGGAAGTTCCTGGTCGTTGAGAAAGCTGTGTGAGCTGGAAAGAAACACTGTTCTTGCGTGTGCCTCCCTTGGCGCCCAGCGTATCAGCCAAACCATTCCGAAACCGCCGAATGTGGAGACAACATGGTGAATCGAAGACATCTGCGAGCGGTGGAACAGCTCGTCCGTGGGGCGTTTCGTCGCCGCAACGTTCGACAGAGGCATTTGCGACTGAAAAGTTACGCTGCCAATGCAGAATACCTTGAAAACCGCTTGCTTCTCTCCGCAACTGTTGTGTACCGCGATTTTCCGTACACGTTATCCGGTGATTATCAGGGAGTCACCGAGACGCAATGGGTTCAGGGACTGCTCAGTACACATATCGTGATACTAATTTTGGCACAATTAGCGCAAGTGGCACGATAGAATACTCGAGCAATTCTAACGGTTCCGGCGGAGGTAACATGGTGAGTCACGGAAGCGGGGCGGATTCCTGCCGGACTGACTACGACTTTACTTCGACACAGGAATGCTCGTCGTCGACACCAGGCCTGGATACCGGGGACCCCATTGACAAACGTGAATTGCTTTCTGGAACCGGCAGCCGCAGCTGGCAGGAATCAATGAGTGAATCCTTCACTCATGACTGGGTACCGTCACAGAATCCAATTGCCTTGAGTGGTTCGTTTATCGACGCGCTCGAAAAGTTTGCCATGGCCGGAATTGGTGCAATGCCAAATCCGATTGCCAAAGTTGGCGCTGGAATTCGGTAACGAAGGACTCACCAGTATTCGGCCGCTGATCCTAAATCAGCAAGCTGAGGGGGCTGTTTCGGACTCACTTGCGGCGCTGTTAACCGTAACTGCTGACGAAATCGAGGCTGCGATAGCGATGGCCCACTGGCCAGGCGTTAAATCGGGCCGTGCATCATTGCAGAACACAATTGAGTACGCGGCAGCAGACCAACTGATGGAAGCTGCTCGTACGGAGCCTATTACTGCATCCAGCTGGCTGGCAAATCTGGAGACGTTTGTCCCGACATACCAAAGTATCTCGCTGAGTAACTTCAGTGAAATTCATGACGTCGCAGATAGTCAGAAACAAGTTCCATGCCTTGCGGATGTCGAATTGTCTGAAGCAGACTTTGCTGCTCGGTCAGGTGGCACCATTGTTGCCGCAGTTTTGGACGCCGTTACAACCGATGCAGAGATTGAGTTTTCAGGTGGGAATGGTCTTACGTTGACTGATTCTGAGATCCGCAGCGACGGCGTTCCGGTCGCCCGGTTCTCTCATCCTGACGGACAGCATTTTCAGTTGCAGCCTTATTCGATGGCGACAGCGGAACAGCTCAGCGATATTCTGGAAGCTGTCGAGTATGTTGTGCCTGCACAATCACAAATTGGCTTGGCTCATGCTGCGTCGCTGACAGTCCTGAGCGATCGAGGTGGCAGGTTAGAGTTTTCGTCTGCAATTGTCTTCAATGATGCCTCTGCCAACCCGGACGTGGATACGGACTTTGATGCCAATGATTCGTTCCTGATTCACCTCGTGAAACTATCGGGCACGGATACGCAAATCGAGCAGTCGAAAGGCAGCAGCCCACTCAGTTCGACGAAGATTCGAGCGGTGGCAATGGGGTTGAATGTGGCAGGCGATGTCGGTAGTGATCAGGACTTCGACGCTAACGATTCTTTTCTTACTCATCTGGTGAAACTGTCAGGCACCAATGCGCAGATTGAGCAGTCAGAGGGCACGAATCCGCTGAGTGCTGCGGAGATTCGAACCAATGTGAACAACCTCGGCGGCGGGACCACCGCAAGTGCCGCTGGTGCTCAGGTGCTGTAGTTCGTGCTGGCCGACGAACCCGTTGACGTCGTCGGCAGTTCTTCTGTGTCAACACCATCGTTCCTGATTCCGTCAGTCGTGCCGGACCTGTTCGGCATCGACGATGAAGCTGAACAGACCGCTCAGCAGGTTGCTCTACGTTCAGACGCTGTGCCTGTTTCCGTCTGGGAAGACTTCCACGACTGGATCGATGCGACCTGACAGGACCGGTGATTGCGATTATGCGGCCAGTTTCTTCGGGATGCCGTCCGGAATCTGTGATGCAGAAATCGTTTCAGACCGATTTTCTGAGTATGGGCGATTTACGTTTGCTGCGCTGTTGCAGCCTGCATGGGCTGACCGTGCCGAATCGCCATTGGTGGTCACAAACACTCCCCCTGGGACTGGGGACAGCCAACATCTTGCAGCGTCTCTTGTAATTTCGACTCTGACCGCGATATCATTTAGTTCCGCGCACTGCTATCGATACCCACCATCGGAACCATGCATCGGAGTTTGCCATGCTCAACTTCCTCGCGAACAGTAAATCAGTCACCTGTGAAGGATCTTCGCGGCGTGACTTCCTGAGAGTCGGTTCTCTCGGGTTTGGAGCTTTGACGCTGGCGGATGTTCTGCGGGCGAGAGCCGAAGCAGGGGCCGCCGGATCCCGCACCAAAGACACATCAGTCATCTGGTTGTGGCTTGGCGGCGGTCCGACACACGTTGAGACCTTTGATCCCAAAATGACGGCTCCGTCCGAGTACCGCAGTGTCACTGGCGAAGTGAAAACGAATATCCCGGGCGTCACGCTGGGAGGTCACTTCGAAAAAATGGCTCAGGTTGCCGACAGGATGGCATTCGTTCGTTCGTTTGCCCACACGAACAGCGGACATGGAGGCGGCACACACTTCGTCATGACCGGGTATGACAATCGCCAGGTTGATAACGGCGGCATGCCGACTCGGCCGTCGCTGGGTTCAATTCTGTCACGCGTACGCGGTGGCAATCATCCTGAAACCGGCATGCCGACTTATGTGAGACTGAACGGCATTGGCAGCGATGGCCCGGCATTTCTGGGGGCTGCCTGTTCACCGTTTGATCCCAATGGCCAGGCCAAACGAAACATGTCGCTGGTTGTCGACAAGCTGCGTCTGGACAAACGTCGTGAAATGCTCAAAGGCATTGACACGGTAAATCGAGAAATTGATCGAAGCCGACTAATGGATGGCCTGGATGCGTTCGAGCAGCAGGCATTTAACCTTGTGCTCAGTAAGTCGCAGCAGGCGTTCGATCTGAAGTATGAAGATCCTCGCGTTGTCGATCGGTATGGCCCTGGCCTGGGCCAGCAATTGCTGCAGGCTCGCCGGATGTGCGAAGCCGGTTGTGGTTTCGTGACCATCCAGTACGGCGGCTGGGATATGCACGGCAATATTAAACAGGCTCTCGACGGACGTGCTCCTCAGGTTGACCAGGCGGTCGCTGCCCTGGTCGAAGACATGGGACAGCGTGGCGTGGATCAGAATATTCTGTTCGTTGTCACTGGTGAATTTGGGCGAACTCCCAAGATCAATGGCGGTGCCGGTCGCGACCACTGGGCTCCTCTCAGCACGCTGGCGATGGCGGGTGGAGGACTGCAGATGGGCCAGGTCGTTGGCGAATCCGCTGAGAAAGTCGACGTTCCAAAGACGAAGCCCATCCGTCCGCAGGATCTTATGGCCACAGTGTTTGACGTGCTTGGTATCGACCGGAGAATCCAGTTCATCAACCCGTCGGGTCGCCCGACTTATATGATCGAAGACGGCAGGCCTATCGAAGAACTGGTCTGAGACCGACGCTAACGTCTGGATGCCAGCTGCCCGCCCAACAGACATCCTGCCAAACAGCAGGTTGTTCTTACGGCTGTGTGCTTTGATGACGATTCCTGCATAAGCTTATTCAGACCGTCAAAGACGCAATCAGCGGACATTGGCCGGGACAGCGACAAACGCTGTGGATCCGGCTGCCCCCGCGATGGCGATCGCACTTCCGTCGCGGGAATAGGTGCCTGAATACAGGACACTTGGTGCGTTCCCGCTGAATGCCGGTTGGCCATCACTGACGTTCCAGATGATCAGGCTTCCCGCCTGTCCACACGACAGCAATCGCGTTCCCGGCTGGTTGAACGTCAACTGATAGACCGCGTCGGTGTGCCCTTCGAGATTTTTCATGACGGTTCCGCTGTTGGTGTTCCAGATTCGGATGGCCTTTTCAATCCCGGCGCCCGCTGCATAGGCACCGTCCGGACTGAATGCTACTGCGAACAGCGGCGCTGGCGTCTCACCTTCCTGCAGTTGTTTCAACGGACCACCGTTGGCAACGTTCCAAAGTCGCAGGATTCCGTCTGCACCGCCGGACACCAGTCGTTCGCCGTTGGCATCGAAGCTGATTCCATAAATCGCCCCGGTACTGCCGGAGATCGTCCGAACCTGAGTCCCTGCTGCGGCGTCCCAGATACGAATCGTCTGATCACCGCTCGCCGAAGCTATCAGTTTGCCATCGGGCGAAAAAGCAACGCCATAGACCGGACCTGTGTGTCCCGGTAACGAACGCGTTGCGTTGGGTGACGCATCCGCCCATACCGAAATCTGTTGATCAGCTCCACCTGTGACGATTGTTTTCTCGGGAGCAAAGGCCACGGTCGCCAAGGGCTTTGGGCTGAGCAGTTCGCTTAGCAGCGTGGGTTCTGTTGCAGTGGCGTCGTAGACCGGCAGCTTACCGTCGGCACCAGCGGCCGCGATGCGTTTGTTGTCCGGACTAAAGGCCAGATCAACTACGGAGGAACCTGTTTCAACAGTCTGCACCAGTGCCCCGCTGGCATAGGTCCACAGATAAAGGCGTCCCTGTGCGTCGGCCGCTGCAATCTGTTGTCCATCAGGCCGCAGCGCCAGACGTGTCAGATTATCCTTGGCACCGGCCAGTTGTCGCAAAGCCGTCCCTTCGGCCGTACTCCATGCCTTTGCCGTTTTGTCCGTGCCGGCAGTGATTGCCTGAGTTCCATCTGCTGACAGGACAAGGTCGTTTACCTTTGCAGGATCTGCCTGCAACACACGTACGGCCGCAGCCGTCCACAGTCTTCCGCTCTTGTCGGCACTGCCCGAAAGAATTGTCTTGTTGTCCGCGGCCAGCGATACGCTCACCACGTTCGCTTCGTGTCCGGTGAATCGTTCCAGTTCAAGACCGCTTGCCAGATCCCACAATCGCACAATGTTGTCATCAGCGGCCGTGACTATCCGAGATGCATCTCCGCCCACTGACACGCTCCGTACAGCTACGGGATGCACGAAATCTCTGCCAACCTGACCATTTGCCAGCGTCCAGGTACGCACATGATTATCGACACTTCCCGCAATCACGGTGACTCCATCCGGTGTCACGGCGACGCTGGTCACAGCGTCCGTCCCTCCGGCGAACGTACGCAGCTGTTTGCCATCGGTCAGGTTCCATAATCGCACCGTCCTGTCGGCTCCGCCGCTGACTGCCTCCGTTCCCGCAGCGACAAAGGTCACGCTGTTTGCTGCACCTGTGTGGCCCCCGAGTGAGCGCTGGAAGACGAGTGGCTGGATCGAAGGTGCATTGCCCGCAGCGATTGCCAATGACAGTCCGTCAGCCAGCCAGTCAAGACTTTGCACGATGCCTGCTGCCGGCACATATTCCAGTAGTATTTTGCTGGCAGCATCGTAGATTCGAGTACTCTTGTCTCCGCCGACAGCCAGTCGAGTGCCAGCCGAGTTGTATCGCATGCAGTGAACAACACTGGGTGTTTCAAGCTTCTCGGGAGCTGCAGCGGCTTGCCCGTTGGTAACATTCCACAGATAGATCTGTTTGTCGGCACCGCCCGCTGCGATCTGCGTTGTGTCTCTGCGGACTGCCAGCGTGAGTAATTCATTGGTACTTCCGGCGAGTGACTGCTTGAGTTCTCCTGTCGCAAAATCCCACAACTTCACCAGCTTGTCAGCCGCGGCCGTAACAAGGTGAGATCCGTCGCCGGAAATTGTGAGGGCATTCACGCTGGCTTCTGAGGCCGTGACGACGCGTGTTGCGGCCAGCGTCCACACCCGCAGTGATTTATCTGTGCTGCTTGAAACAAGTGTTTGGTTGTCGGGCAGGAACGCGATCCCAGTCGATGCTGCTGTATGGCCGGAAAAATGCTCCAATTCCCGGCCGCTGGCAACATCCCATGTTCGAATGATCATGTCCGAACCCGCTGTTGCGACTCGTAACCCATCGGCACTGAGAGCAACGTCTCCGATGGCGACCGTATGTGCGAATGATTTCTCTAACGCGATGTTGCCGGCCGGAGTCGGCGGCAGCACCCACGTTCGCGTCTGCCTGTCTGCGCTGGTGGCGGCGATCCGTTTTCCGTCCGCACTGATCGACAGCGAGTTCACCGCTGCTGCAGCACCAGCAAGAGTTCCGAGCTGTTTGGCATCGGAAGTTTGCCAGACACGAATCGTTTTATCAGCACTAGCCGTGACGAGCCAGACGCCGGCAGGTCCAAAGACAACACCGTTGACAGCTCCGGCGTGGCCTGCAAAGGTCCGCTCAATCGGCTCCTCACCAGCGTCGACCTGAGCCTGCGTAAAATTTGATTTCCACAGGCGGACTGTACCGTCAGCACCCGTCGACACGAGTTGCTGACCACCCGGATGAAATGCCAAATCCAACACTGCGCCGGCATGCCCCGTCAGCGTGACACGATTTGCGCCATCAGCCATTACCCAGATTTTGATGGTTCCCTGGTCGTCTGCCGCCGCGACAAGCGACGAGTCGGCGCTGATCGCTACCGCACGACCTGCAGCGGCCATACCGGTCAGTTGCTTTGTGACCTGTCCGGTCGTGATGTCGTACACGCGCACAATCCGGTCATTGCCGGTGGACACGGCCAGCTTGCCGTCTTTAGATACGGCGACCGCATTCACGGCATCGCCTGCGGCGGGAAGCGTCCTGGGCGCAACGATGGGCAATTGCCACCAGTGCATTGTTCCGTCTGCGCCCGTCGAAACGACAGTGGTTCCCTGAGGCGAATATACCAGTCCTTTGACAGCTCCCGCATGACCGAGCAATGTACCTTCGGCCGTACCGTTGGCATTCCAGAAACGGATCTCTCCGGTCGCATCGCCGCTCACGATCTGCGCAGCGTCCGGCCGGATAGCGACCGCCGTCGTTGGTTGCAAATGTCCGGCGAGTGATCGGATCGCGGCTCCGGTCGTGGGGGTGTAAAGGCGAACCGATTTGTCCTGCGAGGCGGTCGCCAGAATCTGTCCGTTGGCGCTCATCGCCGTTGCTGTGACCGGCAAGGTATGGCCGGCCACGGGTTTGGCTGCGATGGGCAGGCGCCACAATCGAACTGTACCATCGTCGCCGGCCGACAGAATCTGTTGCTTTGCCGGGTGAATGGCAACCGAGCGCACCGGTCCCGAATGCCCCAGCAGTTGTCCCAGATCTTTGCCATCGGCTGTGTTCCACAACCGAATTGTTCCGGTTGCGTCAGCGGCGACGCTTAGTGTTGTATCGTTGCTGATGGCCAGAGCCGTGACCGCGCCGGTCAGTCCTGCCAGAGTTCGCACGGCTTTGCCCGACGCAGAGTCGAAAACCCGGATCACATTATCGGCGCCACCAGTCAGGGAGAATTTGCCGTCACGGGAAATTGCAACAGTGCTGAGCGAGACATTGCTTCCCGCCAGCACCTTGGGAGGAAACAGCGGCAGCAGCCATGTCTTCAGCAGGCCATCGTCTCCTGTACTGAACAGCGTCTGTGCCGTAGGGTGAAACGCGACACCACTGACCGATGCTGCATGAGCACCGATTTCGCCCAGGGATGTGCCATCGGCGGGATTCCAGATGGCAATGCGTCCCTGCGAATCAGCGCTGGCCAGCTGACTGTTGTCGCCTCGCAGGTCGATTCGGGTAATCGCCGCGGCATGTGCTTTAAGATCCTGAAGTAGTTTTGCGTCAGTCCGCTGCCAGACCTTTACGGCGTTGTCGGCGCCGCCCGACACAAGCCACTCGCCGTCTTTGCTGACCACAATTCCGGTCACTGGCTGTGCATGCGCCGGCGTTTGCCTGATCGGATCGGGGCTGAAGACGTCCCACAGCTTAACGGTATTGTCTCGCGATCCCGAAACCAGCGAGCGGCCATCGCCGCTGATGCCCAGCGCAAGCACCTGCCCCTGGTGTCCGTTAAGCGTTCTCAGCTCAGCGCCTGTTGATGCGTTCCACAGTTTGATCGAACGATCGAAGCTGGAAGTCGCAATGATTCCGCCGTTCGGCGTGTACACGACTCCTGTGACTGCGTCGTTGTGACCGGTGAGTGGTTTCGGCGGTTGCTGCGCCGCCAGCGAAGGCATGAACAACGCAGAAAGGGCGGCGCAGCACAGAACATGATGATGCGGCAGACGTGATAACATGATTAGACTTTGAGAAACAGAAGGTCAGAAAGGTCCACACAATAACTCTACTTATCAGCGACCTGCTCACTTCCCTGCGCAGTCCCCACCTCTTCGGGTTGGGGGGGCGGCAGACTATTCAGAACCTGCCCGTTGGTTCCATTCCAGATCCGCAATATGCTGTCATGTCCGCCCGCGACAAGGACCGTTCCGTCCGGCGTGACGGCAACACAGTGCATGAACTCAGCCACTCCGCCAAAGTTTCTGACGGTTCCACCGTTTGTTGATCGAATGAATCGCACGATGCTGTCGCCCGACGTCGCGGCAATGTCCGGCGTGTCACCAATAAACTGCAGCGACGTTACCTGTTTTGTAAACCCACCGATCGAGCGAGACTGATCACCATCTTTGGCGTTCCAGATCTTCACGACACCATCCGCACCCGCACTGGCCAGCATTTGCCCGTTGCTCTGCCAGGAAACGCTTAACACATGATGCGTATGTCCTTCGAAGCGTCGCAGTAGATCGCCGCTGGCGACGTCGAACGTTCGCACGTATTTGTCGGCGCCCCCGGACGCGATTATCTTTCCATCGGGTGAAAAACGCACCCCGTGTACTGTGTCGTCATGAGCGTTATCGATGTTCTTAATCAAGGTCCCGTCCAAGACGTTCCAGATTCGGATCTGACCACTGCGGGAAGGCTCGCCGCTGCCGCTGGCCAGCTGAGATCCATCGCGATTGAAATCGAGAGCGAGGACTCGATTGACGAGCTGCGAAGGATCTCGTATGTCACCGATTGTGCGGGCCAGTTCCCAGCCGGGATTTACCTCCCACGCCACAGCCGAGTTGTCTTCTGAACCACTGACAAGTTCGGCGTCGGAAACATACGCCAGGCAACGAATGGCTTCCTGATGACCCACGAAGCTAGCGGTGGCCGTGCCGGTTTCAGCATCCCATGTGTGCACTGCTGAGAAGTCACCGCCGGTGGCGAGTTGTCGGCCGTTAGGTGAGAATGTCACGGCATGCTGAGGCAGTTCAGTCTCGGTCGCGACCTTCTTTGCGTCTTCCACGGACTTCTGTGCAGCAACGAGAGCAGCCTCAGTCTGCGTCAGTTTTTCTTTTGCTGCGGGAACCAATGCCGTTGCCGTTTCCAGCTCACGGGCTGCAATGGTGTTCAGCTGCGACGCGGTCTTCTGAGTTGCCAGGGCCGGACGCAATGCGGCCAGCGCGTCGTTATAAGGTTTCTGCGTGGCTGTGACCTTTGCTGCAGCGTCTGTCACGGCTTTCGTGGTGTCTGTCACGGCCTTAGCCGGAGCTGCCTGAGCTGTTTTGGCAGCAGCCGCATTCGCTGTTGCCGCAACAAGTTTCTGGTCGGCTTCTGCCTTAGCGGCCGTCAGTGCCGGATCATCCGTCGACTGCTGAACAAGCACCGCAAACCGCTGGACCTTTGCCGTGGCGAGTTTGAGCAGTTTTGCCGTTTCAGCAGCCATAAGGTCGGCCTGGACTTTGGCCAGTGATGCTTTTTGTGCAGCACCAGCTGCGGCGATGGCGGCGTTTTCCGACGCAATTTTTGCTTCGTCTGTCGTCTTCACGACAGCCGTTTTTTCATCGGCATCCTTGTTCGCGGCAGTCAGTGTGCCAGCGGTTTTTTTTGCAGCGTCCGCCTTCAGCGGCAGGTCCTTTTCCGCGGCCTCAAAGTCACGTTTGGCAGCATCGCGTCTGGCGGTGGCCGCTGTCTGCTGTTGTGTTAAACGCTTGACCACGGTTTGAGCCCGAAGGTCGCCTTTCATTTCGGCGATCTGCCGTCCGTTTTGAGCGTCCCAGAGCTTAACTGAATTGTCGCTGCTGGCAGATGCGATCCGCAGTCCGTCCGGTCGGACTGCCACCGACTGAACGGGGCCACCATGGTTGAACTGTCGTACCTGCTGTCCGGTGTCGACGTTCCAATGACGCACTGTGCCATCCATGCTGGCCGAGAAAATTTGCTTTGGGTCCGTTGGCAGAACAGTGAGCGAGGTTACGGGCTGAGTATGAGCCGCGAGCGTCTTAACCGCCAATAGCGGCCACCGCTGCAATCGTCCGTCGGCAGACAATGTCGCGAAACGTTTCGCCTGCAGGCCGAGAACAGCGTTTACGGAATTCGTATGTCCAGCGAAGCTCTGTTCCAGCGTCCGTGTTGCGAAATCGAACGCCAGGACTTCGTTCACCGGCGCGGCCGAGCCACCAATCAGGCGTGTTCCGTCTGCATTGAAGGCCACTGCCTGTACAGACGCATTGAAACCCTGCAGTGACGTGGGAGCGGCGGGCTGACCGTTTGCTGAATTCCAGACTTTAATGACCTTGTCGGCGCCACCTGTGACGAGAAACTGCCCGTTCGGGTGCAACGCTGCATCGTGAATTGGAGCACCGTGATTGGCGGTGAATGTCTGCTGACCGTTGGTGGTGTTGAAGCCGCGCAGCGTTCCGTCAAGTGATGATGCATAGACAGCCTGTCTATTCGGGTGAAATGCCAGCGACGTTACCGGCTTCGTCGGGCCCAGCATGGCTTGGCGGAATCGCAGAGGGCGACGTTCGATACCCTGAACCGTGAGTGTCAGGAGTGTGTTCACATCGGTTACGTAGACTGCGGCTGCCAGGCCGTCGACAGCAACGGTCTCAAGCAGTCGCCCGGTAGCGGCGTCCCATGTCGTTGCGCTGCCGGCCGTTGTCGAAACCACTCTTGCACCGTCGGAGCTGAAGGCCAGGCCGGCAACAATTGATTTGTGACCTTCCAGCGAAGCCAGCTGCTGCCCGTTGTTGAGTTGATAAACCCGCACGACTTTGTCGGCACCGGCAACCGCAACGCGTGTAGAGTCACGTGTTATCGCCATCGCGGCCAGCGGCTGCGGGGCCGTAATGGTGCGCACCTGCTGGCCGTTACCTGGATTCCAGATGCGGACTGTTTTGTCAGCAGACGCGGACACGGGCTGGTTGCTACTGCCGAAGGCAACTCCCACGATCGCTCCGGCGTGTCCGGGTAAGTCTATGATTTCGACGGCGTCAGCTGAGTTCCAGAGTTTAAGAGTCTTGTTCGCCGCACCTGAGATGACCTGCGTCGCGTTCGAGTTAAACGCAACGGCTGTCACTTCACCAGCATGTCCGTCGAACCGAACAACCTCGGGGAACTTGCTGTCACCAGGATTCCAGATTCGCGCTGACCCGTCGACGGAACCGGAAACAAGTCGCAGACCGTCGGGACTGAACGCCAGAGACCGGATCGGTCCTTCGTGCCCCAGTAGAGTATGAGACACTTTCTTCGTTTGCAGATCAAAGATGGTGATTGCCGCGCGGCCGGAGTTGACACCGGTGGTTGCCAGCTGCCTGCCGTCCACACTCAGCGCGACAGCGCGACCGGGCTGCTCCACTGTTCCATCGAACACTTCGCTGGCGACGTCCTCAGAATTCCATACAGAAATCGATCCGTCGGCAGCACCGCTGACCAGTTGCTGCCCGTCGACACGGAACGCGAGCGATTCAATCGCGACCGTTGAGCCGTGAAATGAATCGACAGGTTCTGCCGTCGCGTAGTTCCAGAGCCGGACGGCTCCATCCGTTCCTGCTGTTGCGATAAGCGGAACCGGCTCCGCGGCGTTCTCTTTCGGTGGTGTGGCCAGTGGATGGAAGACCAGACTGTTAATCGGCGCGCCGGGGACTTTCCATTCTTTGCTGACTGCTCCTGCGGAATTAAGAACGCGGACAAGTCCGTCAGCGCCGGTGACAGCGATCAGGCTATGATCGGTCGTTGTTGCTGCGGCAGTCGGGCCGGCCGGGGTATTAGGGACCGTCGCAGGAAGCGTGGGCGTGTTATAGACACGAACCAGTTTATCGTCGCTGATCGCCACCAACGGGTCGGCTTTCCCGTCGGCAGCGGTAATCAGTTCGACGGCGTGGACTGCGGACGGGGCATCCAGGCGACCGACAAGTTCTCCACTTTCAAGTGACCAGACACGCACTGATTTATCCAGTGAAGCCGAGAATAGACGGGTCCCGTCGACGTCGAAACGCAGGCCGGTCACCGTTGCCTGATGGCCCTGCAGGGTTCTGACAGGATTTCCGCTGGCGACATCCCAGAGTCTGATTTCATTGTCGGCGCCCATCGCCAGTGTTTCACGATCAGGGCTGACCGCGACGGCGGCCAGAGTTTCGCCGGGGACCTCAAGTTTCAGGCGGAATACATCCTTCGGGCGACGCCATAGTTTGACCGTGCGAAACCCGCCTGACGCCAGCATGTTTTCGTCGCGGTTGAATGCCAGTGACTGCACGAGATCGAGATGAGCAACTCCGGGACGCGAGTCATCGGCCTGATCCTGCAGCGCGGGATCCGTTAGCCGAGTGACGATCTGTCCTGTAGGCACGTGATATATGAAAATCTGATTGGCTCGACTGCAGGCTGCGTATTGTCCGTCGGCGGTGACGACTGCGGCGTATATCGGATTCATACCCGGTGGCAGTGGTTGCCACTTCGTCGGCGAAAGCGTTGCGTCCTGTGAATTGCCCTTTGCTCCCTGATCAATCCACAGGCTGATTAATCCGAGTTCCTGTGGTGTCAACGGTGCGGCAGCCACGTCATTGTCAGGTGGAGGCATAACAGGCTCTTCCTGATGAGAAGCCAGTTTCAACAGCAGACTCTTTGCTCCATTTCCCGCAACCACAGCAGGTCCGGTATCGCCTCCCTTGAGTGTCATCTGTGGCGTTTCCAGAATCAGCTCGCCCTGCCGTTCGCTCGCGCTGTGACAGGCAAGACATTTTTTCTGCAGGATTGGAACGATCTCCTTCTGAAAGTTGACCGGTTCCGTGCGGCCGAGCTTCACAATCGTGATTGACTGAGCACGCAGGTGGTGTGACGACAGCAGCGGCGTCGCTGCCGCAATGGCGGCTACCAGCCATGCGAGCGGAAATTTACAGGACTGTTTCGTCCTGTGTGGAACCGGACATCTGTCCATCGCGTCTGAATGTTTCACGGTTACTAATTCTTCGTTTCCACCTTCTCGATCTCCAGCAGGAACGGCTGGTCGAGAGTGAGTGTTTGATTGTTGATACGCATCGTGGCGCGTAAGGTGATCTCGTGACTTCCGGGAGTTGCATTGGCTGCAGCTGTGATCGGCAGCTTGATCTGTGTTTGCCCTTTGGGGATGTTCACGTTTTGAATCGATAAACCGCTGACGCCACGAATGACGGTTGAAAAGCTGACCTGCTCAGCAAATTCGATCAGTCGTGTGATCGTGATCGGCAGCTCTGTTTTCTCTCCCTGTTTAAGCTTCGTTGCCTGTGGAAGTTCAGTCAGGGTGATGGGGTATTCATGGATTTTGATGGTGATCGGAGTTGACGCTGTCCAGTAATTAATATTTTTCGGCTTGGCGGCATTCGCTGTGTCGGTCGCATTCTTGTCCGTAATTTTCTTCTCGTCAGTGGCGGCCTTTGCGAATGCCGCCGCCTCGACCGCGGCAGCATCGGTGGCCACTTTTTTCATCGTGTTTGCTTCCGCCGTCGCCTGTGCTTCCTGAAACGTCTGCAATGTTCCGGCGGCCGCTTCGGTTGCAGCTTTGGTCTTCGCCGCCGCGTCAGTCGCTGCTTTCTGCGCTGCGACGACCGCGTTCTTTAGATTTGCATCATCCGGTTTCGCGGCCGCTGCGGCGTTCATCGCCGCTACAGCGGCTTCTGCCTTCTGCTGAGCAGCCACGGTGTCGGTTTCGACTTTCTTCGCCTGAGTATTCTTCTGCTGAGCGGCTTTGACGGCGTTGGCGGAATCCGTTGCCGCCTTGTCGGCCTGCTGTTTCGCCGCGGCCGCCACTTTCGTCGCCTCGGCCGCGGCGGCTGCGACTTTGTCCATTTCCTCTTTGCGTATCCTGGCGGTCTCCGCCGCTTCCGGATTACGGGAGTAGGAATAGGCGGTCACGAAGGCTCCGGCATGTACGGTATAGGTGCCCGCTGGCGTATTGCTGCGGAGCGTCAAGGGAAACTCGCCTGCAGCGCTGGCAGCGGCGATGGAAACTGTCGTACGGGTGATATTGGCAGGGAGATTCTCGACCACGCACTGGACTGGCCCTTTGTAATCCTCGCGCCTTGTGGCGGTGTAGGGGATTTTCAGAATGCCACCACGCGTGGTTTCCCAAACCTTGTCACTCTGCAGTTCCACTTTGAAGGGAGAAACACCGTCTGCAACTGACAGGACGAGTCCGCGACTGACACGTGCCGGCAGGCTCTGCTGAGCTTGTTGATTCGGCGCCAGCATTTTCATGGACGTGTTTGTCGTCCCGCATCGGGCCACGCGAGTCACATTACGGCCCGCGATGCTGGCTTTGCCCACGATCTGCAGGTTTGCGATTGTCGGAGTCACGTTGTCGGCGGCTGTCAGAACGAGTGTTGCAACAGTCATGGAAGGTCCCAGTGTGACTTCGGAACTGGTCACGCCCGCCGGCATTCCCGTTACGGACAGAGTGATCGGCTCAGACAGGCCATCTCGCCGTTCAGCCAGCACGTCAATTGTTGAACGATCTCCCTTGCGAATGACTAAAGCCCCCCACGGATCCTGTGGCACAGCCACCAGCCGAAAATCAGGCTGCGGTTTTCGCACCGCAAGGCGATAAACCAGACGTGGGTCACTGTGCAGAGCACTAAACCCGTCTCGTACCCTAACCCGGTACAGTCCATCGACGGGGGCTATGAACTGGTACGACGCATCACCCGTCCGTGTATCAAACTGAACTCGGTTTCGCGTGCCGATGTCGTCCTCAGTCGGCAGAACCTTTACCTGCTCTTCCCCCTTGTCATCTACGGTGACCTGTTGGATAACAAGCTGCGCGTCGGTCGGCAGGCCCAGCCGATGAGAGATCAGTTCGACCGTCCAGGCATCGCCCTGTGTGGCGTCGAACGAATACCAGTCATTGTCGCGCTGGGGATAGAATTGGCCGGCGACTTCACAGGGGGGAGTGAGCTTTTGTGCCTGCTGAGCTGTGTTGTTGGACTCGACTTCCAGAACGATCGGGGCCGTTGCGATGCCGACACACACAGGATTCGAATGCATCGGTGAACCCTGTACTCGATACTCAACCGCGTCCATGAAGGCCTGTTCGGGATCCACACGTCCATTCATCGGTTGCGCGCTGGCGGGGTCTGCCGGCAGTGCGACGTTGACGGTCAGCTTATCCAGACGTCTGCCATCAACCGACAGTTCCGTCGGTTGACCACCCGGAAGGTTGCAGCCGTAGAGCGTAAATTGACTGTTCGCGCCAGCCAGACCCGCCGGTGGGAAGATGTAGTCGATATGCGGCATCGGGCCGATTGCGAGCCGGTATACGTAGTTTGCTCCACCGCGATAGAACGCGTCTGTGATTTTTACTTGGTACTCGCCAGACGCTGGGACAGTGAAGTCGATAAATGCTTCTCGTGCATGACCATTGTAGTTGTTCAACAGTTCGTGACCCGCGGGGTCGTAAATACTCAGCACAGGATCAAGCTGAGAGTCGATGCGGCGTGCGCGACAATCGAGCAGGATTCGCTGTCCCGCCTGAGCAGTGAATCGAAACATGTCGACGTCAGTGTTGCCGTTGACCTGACCGTTAACGACCTGTGTCAGCGCGACTTCCGTCGCCTGGCCTGATTCGTTGTTCGGTTCTGTTTCATTCAGTTCCGCCACGTTGCTGAGCTCGAAGACTCGCGGATTGGAAAGTCCATACTTGCCGCGCACGCGAACGTCAAACGTGCCGACTGGAACGTTGCCGGCCACCGTTACGACGAACTGACCGGGGATGGGCTGTGCCTCTTTGATGAAGGCAGTTGGTTCTGCCATCTTTGGTGTGGCAGTGATACCGGGGTGCGAAAAATGCAGTTCCGCTGCACCGTCCAGGTCGTTCCCGGTAAGCGTAACTTCGACCGTCGTGCCGACCTGGGTTCCCGCCGGGAAGATGCCGTCCAGGCGAATCGCGGGCAGTTGGGCGAGCGCTGATTCAGTTGGGAACACCAGCACCGCCACAGCAAGTTGAACGGTAACGACCAGGTGACGCCATTGCGTGGTCTTCGTATGTATCATGTTGCTCTTCCAGTGACGCAGTCAATACGTCATCTCACGAACAAAAATTCTTTCGTGTTGAATATCGCCCACAGAATATCTTCATAGGCCTGTTGCTTGTTTTCGTAGCTTTCGACCTGCGTCACTACGAACGTCAGTTCTTCGGCGCGTGGCAGGCGAGAGTATGCCCACAGGTACAGCGAGGTGATTTTCTGTGTGTCGGTCTGCTCTTCGTCCTGCGCCAGTTGGCGAGCACGCCCGTTGCCGTTGGCCAGTCTCCCCTGGATGTCCGTCGAATTCAGCAGGTGCAGAGACTGTGCCAGGTTGGCCTCGGCGCTGCGTTCGCATTCGCAGGCGCTCGCGGCTTCAGGTTTGCCGAAGACCTGCAGGAAGTAGTCATTGAAGCCGTTGTCGGGCAGTTGAGTGGCGCGAGTGCCCACCGGAACACCACTGAAACGAGCAGATACTCCAGCCACCTGATTGATGGCGTCATATAACGGCTCGGCGTTCAGTCGTCTCGTATAAAAGCTGGAGAAGTTCTGCGTGTCACGTTTGTTATGCTCATTGGGCTCAGAGCTCAGCTGATATGAGCTGGAACGGCAGATCTGGCGAATCAAATCCTTCAGATCAAAACCGCTCTGCACGAAATGTCCGGCCAGCGCATCGAGCAACTGCGGATTGGATGGCGGGTTTGTCACCCGCATGTCGTCTTCCGGATCGACGATGCCGCGTCCAAAGAAGTGTTTCCAGTAGCGGTTTGCGAGGGCTCTGGCGAAGAATGGATTCTCAGGAGCACTCATCCAGTCAACCAGATGATGACGCGGATCTTCATCGGGCGGGATGTCGAGCGGTTCGCCACCGAGTCCGGCCGGTTTGAGATTGGTGCCCGTTCGCGGATTGCGTGCGACTGCGACACCGTCTCGGTGATAGACAGAGTCACGGACGTTGTTCAGTGCATACCTGCTTTGTTTCAGGCCAACTTGTTTGAAGAATGCCTCAAAGCTGTAGTAGTCGTTCTGACTCCACTTTTCGAACGGGTGATGGTGACAGCGGGCGCACTGAATTCGCAGGCCGAGGAACAGCTGGGCGGCATCTTCCATCTGTGTTGTTGAAGTCGCCGCGACCTTGAACCATGCCGACGGCGGATGCGATTCTGCTTCACCCGAGGCTGCGATGACGTTGCGGACAAACTGGTCGTAGGGCATGTTTTTCTGGAACGCACGACGAATCCACGCATGGAAACGAAATGTATACGGGATGTCGTTGGCATTCGCACGTTTGTTTCTCAGCACATTTGCCCATTTGTTGGCGAAGTAGTCGGCGTAGCCCGAATTTTTCAGCAGACGGTCAATCAGCTTGTTGCGTTTGTTCGGATCTTTGTCTTCGATAAACGTCGTTGCTTCGTCTGCCGTAGGCAGCTGGCCGGCGATATCACTGCTCACACGGCGAATAAATGTCGAGTCATCGCACAGTCCGGACGGAGGAATTCCAAGTTTTCGCAACTTCGCAAATACGTGCTTATCGACGAACGTGCGTTCGGGGGGAGTGTCGTTGAACTTGATGCCAAGCGGAATGTTCGCCCGGAACACGGCGACCTGGCTTTGAAAGCGAACCATAATGGCTACGTCGCCAGGGACGTCAGAGGTGGTGACTCGGCCCGTAGACGTGGCGGCGGACATTTCGGGTTCATTGGCTTCGTAAGTCGCGATGCGAGTGACGTCCCGCGTGGTTCCGTTGCTGTAGTGGGCAATGACAATTAACTGCTGTCGTGTTCCGGGATTCATCGAACGCGATTTCGGGAACACTTCAATACGTTCGATCACCGGGTCGTCCTCCTCGCCATACGGCGTTCCCTGCTCAATCCAGCTGGTGATTAACTGCCATTCGTAGCTGCCGGGCGACAGGCGATGACCGCCACCGTGCGGCAGTTTGTTGGAAGGCTTCGTCAGCAAAAGGCTATACTCCGGGTCGGCATGAAATATCCGTCGGCCACGATCTTCCTTCACAAGGTACTCGTAATCATCGTTCGGGTAGAAACCAAGCAGTGACAGCTTGAACCCATTCTGACCGTCCGATTTTCCATGGCAGCCACCTGCGTTGCAGCCCAACTTGGTAAAGATCGGCACGATTTCGTTGGCGAAGTTAACCGGTAACTGCTGCTGACAGCGTTCGATAGTGAGTTTCAGAGTGGTCTGCTTTCCCCCTGGTTCGCTTGCCGTGATTGTGGCATCGCCGTCTGTGAGCGGCGTGACCAGCCCCGTCCCGTCGACCTGTAGAATGCTTGGGTTGTCAACACTATATGTCAGTTGGTGAGTCAGATCGTGCGACTGTCCGCTGGTGTACTTTCCGGTAACGACAACCTGTCGCCGTGCATTCTTTCCACGCAGCACGGGCTCGCCACTGTGTTCAAATGCGATTTCGGTCAATTCGCCGGGCGCACCAAGACCGGGAAATCCCGGCGGAGCCGCGTTAATGCTGTTGCTCGCAGTCAGAAGAATGAGTGTTGTGACGCAAATGCGAATGTAGTCGTTCATGGCGGCTCCTGGAGCATTTCAGCGTGCGTTAGTGGGCAGGTCCAGAATCTGAGCGGTTTCGTCATCGGATGCCACGACGATTTGGGAATCGTCAGGCGAGTAGGCGACTGAGTTCAGTACACCCTGAGCACGTGTCGTGTAGAGTTGTCGGCCACTGGGGAACTCCCGGACGATCAGATGGCCCCCGTAGCCACAGGAAAGCAGACGGTCGCCACGGTGATTGAATGTGACTCGGTAAATGTAGTCGGGATGGCCTTCCAGCGTTGCCTTTAGCGTGCCGTCGAATACGTCGTAGACGAACACCTTGCGATCGATTCCAGCCGTAGCGACAGTTTTGCCATCGGAATGGATGGCGACCGTGTATAGCGCGCCTGGAGCGTTGATTTGCTTCAGCTGACGACCGCTGAGCCGATCCCACAGCCGTATTGTGCTGTCTCCGCCGGCCGACACGATCCACAGCGAATCTGCACTGAGAGCCAGGCCGAAGACCGCCCCCTGGTGGCCACTAAGCGTGCGCACCTGACGCCCGGTGGCCGTGTCCCAGATGCGAACTGTTTTGTCAGCGCTGGCGGAAACCAGCGTCGTGCTGTCGTTGGTGAAGGCAAGGTTGAAGATGCCGCCGGAGTGTCCGGTCATGTTGCGCGTCAGCACCGGCGAGCAGTACGCCCATTCGGCCAGTACACCTGATTCGTGGGCTGCGGCGACGCTTGTGTTGCCGGGGAGGAACGCAATCTGCTGAATCGGTGAGTCGACGGCGATTTCCTGCAGCAGGCTCTGGTCACTCAGCGCGAAGAACCGGAGCTTCTGATCGGCTCCCGCAACTGCCAGCTTCAGAGCCGTTTCGTTGCTGAAGGACAGGGACGTTGCCGCCGCTGGTGTCTTGAACTCAGCCGTTAACGAGCCGTTGCCGCTGTTCCAGACGAAGATACGTCCGTCCATAGCGCCGGCGGCGATGTACTGGCTGTTGATGGTTGCGGTGATTGACTGCAACTTCGCACCTTCAGTCGTGAACTCACGCGTCATCTGACCATTGGATGTCGTCCACTGCTTGACGATGCCATCGCCCGCGACCGTCGCGAGAGCGTTTCCGCCCTGGTACACAGCCGCGTTGACGATACTGCTTTCGTGAGCGATGATCGAACGGACGGCGGACACGGTTGACAGTCGGACGCTGTTGCCGGTGTCCACTGAGATCAGTGTCTTTGAATCGGGTAAATAAGAGACGGTTTTCGTCGGCATTGCGTGTTCGCGAAAGAACTGCAATTCGCCGCCGTCACTGGTCTGCCAGACGCGAACATCGCTGGCAACGGTTGCCGCCAGTTGCTGGCTGTTGGGGCTGAACGCCAGCGATGTTAAATCCTGCTCTGTCGTGTTCACCGTTTTCAGTAACGATCCATCCGCGGCCTGCCAGAGTTTGAGTTGCCGATTGTCCCCCCATGAAGCGACTTTTGAGTTATCCACGCTGACTGCGATGTGCCTGACGGGTGAGCCGTGCTCGATCGTACGCACGGCCATGCCGTTGCTTTTGTTCCACAACCGAACTGTTCCGTCGGCTGAAGCCGATGCAACGACTGTGGCGGAAACAGCCAATGCGCTGACCTGGCCGGCGTGTCCTTCGATGCTGCGGACAAGCTCACCATCTGCCAGCTTCCACTGGTGAATTGTTCCGTCCGTGCCGGCAGACAGGACTGTCGCCGTGTCAGCAAACTGGACTGCCTGCACGGCAGAGTCGTGTCCGGTGTACTTCAATAATTCCGGGAATTTGGAATCTGCGATGTCCCACACACGGACCGTGCCGTCTTCCGAACCGGAGATGAGATGTGAATGGTTGCTGTTGAACGCCAGCGATGTAACGAGAGCTTCGTGTCCGAGCAGCGAAGTCACGATTGATCCGTCATCGATTCTTTGAATTACAATCGTCGGGCGACCGTTGAAGCTTCCTGCAGTCGCAAGCAGTTGCCCGTCAGTGCTGATTGTGGCACCGTCGACTGGTTGTTCTGCGCTGGCTACAGCACGAGATTCTGTAATCGGCAATTGCCAGATCTTGGCCAGGCCATCAGCTCCGGTCGAAATTATCTGGCTGTTGTTAGAGTGATAGAACAACGCAGTGACTGCGCCTTGATGCGCTCCGATTGTCCCTTCCGCAGCGTTGTCGATGGTTCGCCGAAGTCGAATAAAACCTGCAGCGTCGGCAGTGGCAATCTGATTCCGATCGGCTCGCCAGGCAGCTGCCGTGACCTCGGTGATGTGGCCTTCGAGGACAATCGGGTCGCCCTGCTTTTGCGTGTCCCACAGGCGAATTGTGCTGTCACGACTCGCGGAGAGAAAACGCGTGGCTTCGGCATTGAAGGCGAACGATGTGACAGCAGCCTGATGACCGGCAAGGCTTCGCAGTGCCTTTGCCTGCGGGACATCCCACAACTTGATTGTGTTGTCCCGGGCCCCGCTGGCCAGCACACGCCCGTTCGGACTGATGGCCAGCGCGCTGACGGGGGCCGCATTCCCGTTCAATGTTACCAGCTCATCGCCCGTAACAGCGTTCCAGAATTTGAGTGAGTGATCAGAGCTTGAGGTTCCGATGGCCCAGCCATCCGGTGTGAAATCCGCCATCGTCACTGCGCCCAGATGGCCCGTGAGCGTTTGTGAAGGTTGTGGGCCAGGCTGTGCGGTTGCAGTTGTTCCCGTGAGCAGCGTGACCGCGACCATGAGATGATGCGCGAAGCGAATTTTCATATTCCGGCAGGCAGTCGAGGTGGGATTCTTAATTTGCGGATTGTAAATGATATCCGATGGATCGCGTCGTAAAAACTCTTTGAGGCTCAGAAACGCATTTAAAACGAATCGCTTGATTCGGCTAAGAATTCCATTTCCGCCGTTATGCTCCGGGCCATGAGCCCTATACGATTCGTTGAGCCCCTGCTAATCATGCGGCATCCCGGTTCAACTCACCGCTGCTGAGCGGGAATTGCGCGATACTGACGATACTGTCAGATGGACGGAACAGAATCCGCGCGAATGTCATTTGACACGCCGTAGCACGCCGTAGCACGCCACCACGCAGCCGGTCTTCATTGCTTGCAACATTCGGGGACGTAGACCTGCGGGGCGTGCTGGATGCCGCGTCACAATAACAACACCACAGACTTATTTACGGAGACCACTCGATGCCGAAAAAACGTTCCGCCCACCTAATTTCGGTGCTGTTTTTTATTTGGGGGGTCATGGCTTTTGTATTTCACCTGATTGAGAATGACTGGGAATTCACAGGCAACTATGGCATGCTTTGTATGATCTTTGCCTACTGTGTGTACCTTCATTTCCGAGTTGCCCATCTCGAAAAAGGGGCCGATCAATTCCAATGAAATCCGGTTGATCATGATGACAGTTTCCGTAGGGGAGCCGTCCGGCCTGCTCGGTTTGAACCGGGGATTCGCCGCCGATTACCGGTGTCTGTGTGCACGACTTTGTCTCTTGGGGGTAATGAAATCGGTGAGATATGGATTCCTGTATCGGTATCAGGTTGTACTTTGTCCGTTCTGGCATTGGTTCACTTGGATAAAGTTTACAAGCGGCTTAATGCGATTGAAGCCAAGCTTGCCGAATTGTCCGACGACACGATGGAAGCTCCACCCAAAGATGAGGAGTGACCATGTGGAGCATCCTCTATAGAAAACGGCGTAGGATTAATATTCTGTGTGGCTGGGATGCCCCCCCACACGCTCACAACGCATCCAGCACATCCACCGCCTCACACGCAGCCAGCCCGTGTCTGGACTTCGGCGTCAGCCCGAACTGCGTCCCGAGGAAGTGATGGTCTCATCGCCCAGAACGGCGTTGCTGTGCGCTGCGTGTGCTTGCTCAAGGTCGACGAGATGTCCTCAACAGCGAGTTGAACGTAGCGGAAGGATCCCGACAGGTCCGTCACATGACAAATCTTTCGAGCCACGGAAACCGCTTTACGAATATGCGATTTGTGGTATTGATGATTCGGATGCTGCGCCTGCCCGGTCCTGGCCCTCTTCACTTGTGGCGCGTTCCAGGACTGTTCCTTCCGAGTCACGTGGCCGCCCTCATGTTCTGGTGATTCGCCGCCGCGTGTTGAACGGCTTGCCGTGCTGGTTGGCACTGCCGTTTGCATCAGAGAGAACGTCCGCGTTGCCACCGCAGGTGCAAGGGCGGCTGAACTGGAATCGAGTCCCAGCGTGCAGCTGGCCATTGTGTTACATCGGTGATAAAGACATTGTTGTTCGCTACCGCGCCCTGCATGTCCTTTCCGACAAGGATCCTGAAATTGTTGCCATAATCATTTCTGCGGGCAGCCCTGTTTGCGCTGTCGGACACACGCAACGTAGACTTCGTCCGTCAGTTGAAGAGCTATCCGATTAGCTCGGGCATCGGCTGATGGTCGCCGATGATATAGTGAGGTCGGCCGGTCAGATCCGTCAGCTGTGTGGTGGCGGCATTGATACCAAGCTGCCGGTACAGTGTGGCGAAAACCTCTCGAAAGTGGACGGGGCGGGACAGCGGGTCTTCACCCCACCGCGTGGTGGATCCGATGACCTGGCCGACGTTCATGCCGCCGCCCGCCAGCAGTCCGCCTGCGACGTTAGGCCAGTGGTCGCGTCCGGCGTTGGCGTTGATTTTCGGCGTGCGACCGAATTCGCCCCACACAACCACGGCGACTTCATCCAGCATGCCACGTTCAGACAGATCTTCAATCAGTGCCGAAAGACCAAGGTCGAACAGTGGCAAAGCTCCGCGAGCTTCATTGAAGTTGTCTTTGTGCCAGTCCCAGTTGTAGTCGCCCTGCAGCATGCGTCCGAACGGCCAGCGGCTGAAGGCGAGTGTCACACAGCGGGCACCGGCTTCGATCACTCGACGCGCCAGCAGGAACTGGTCCAGCAGTGTTTTGCCTTCTCGTTCGTTGGAGTGTTTTCTGTCGAGACCGTAGCGAGCTCTCGTGGACCCGTCTTCACGGCTTAAATCAAGTGCATGGGCAAGACGTGGCGCGGTCAGTACCTCGAACGCCTGACGATGGAATTCGTTCATGCCGTCTGAAAAATTGCTATCCACTTTCCGGCGAAACTGATCGAAGCTGGTCAGCAGTGCACGCCGATCAGAAAGTCGGTCCAGGCTGGCACCGTTCAGCGTGATGTTTCGCCGTTCAACGGCCTGAGCCTGAAAGCCGGCATGAGCAGCGCCCAGGTATCCTGGCTGACCGGGATCTGTTCGCATGATGAAACGCGCGTCAGGATCAACCGGTGCCAGATCGACGCATGCCGGTACGCCGCTGACTTTCGGGCCGAACTGTTTTGACAGAACGGCGCCCAACGATGGCCAGTCGCCTGGCGGAAAGCCAGGCACGATCGGCGAGGACGGCATCGGCGGATGCGACTCCCAGCCGGTGGAACACCAATGCGTGTTGTGATCGTTTCTGAAGCCCGTCAACGAACGCAGAAACGTCAGTTTGTCCGCGTTTGCCGCCAGACGGGGCAGCAGTTCACAGATGTCGATGCCCGGAACGCTTGTCGCGATCGGCTGGAACTCTCCGCGAATCTCTGCCGGCGCATGTGGCTTCAGGTCGTACATGTCCAGATGCGAGGGGCCTCCGGGCAGCAGCACCATGATGATGCTCTTTGCTTTCGCGCTGTGACTGCTTTGCGACTTGCCCTGCAGAATCTGTGGCAGAGTCACGCCACCCAGGCCAAGAGATCCGATCTGCATCCAGCTGCGACGTGAAATGCCGTCACAAAATCGCGACTTCGGCCCTGGAATATGCATCATCGTCGTCCGCCTTTCGACATCGACAGTCCACTTCAGTTTCCACTGATGGTCCGTCCGGCTGGTCGCTGTGCGAATCACAATCCTAAAGTTTTCACTTCACAGGCGATGTGCCCGCTTAATGTTAAATGTATCCGACGGACCTGGAAAACCCAAATGAGCTTCTTCGAAGTTGATGTGAATTCGTTGACGCCTGCAGTTTCCTGATTCCCTGACTTGACGGCGATGCATCAAAAAGGCACTTTCCATGATTGAATGGTGCGACCGAAGTCTTCAGAATTGCTTACATGAAAACACTTATCGCCATCATTATTACCACGTTCGGATGTTGCTTCCGTACGGCGACTTTCGCGGAAGCACCTCGACCAAACGTTATTCTCATTTTTATCGATGACATGGGTTACGGCGATGTCGGATTTAACGGTGCCACCGTTCCGAAGACGCCGAATCTGGATCAGATGGCATCCGAGGGCATGAAGTTCACCGACTTCTATGTGGGGTGTGCCGTTTGTTCAGGTTCGCGAACAGCACTGCTTACGGGTTGTCACTACCAGCGCCTGAGCATGAACGCAGTGCTTTTTCCCAACAGTTCACGGGGGCTGCATCCCGACGAAGTGACTCTGGCGGATATGCTGAGCGACGCGGATTACGACACCGCCTGTGTGGGCAAATGGCATCTCGGCCATCTGCCGCCGTGTCTGCCAACGAATCAAGGGTTCGATTCTTACTGGGGCATTCCCTACAGCAACGACATGTGGATCGATCCCGCCAACAGGCTGGCCGATGATATCGTTATTCGGGGTGGTCTGACGCTGGCAGACCTGAAAGCGGGTCACAAGAAGAAGAACGTCGTGCCCATTCTTCGCAATGACGAGGTTATCGAATATCCGGGCGATCAGGCGACAATCACGAAGCGGTACACCGAGCAGGCGATTCGTTTCATTAACGAGAAACGGGACACGCCGTTTTTTCTGTATCTGCCGCACACGATGGTTCACCTGCCACTGGCCGTATCCCCCGCCTTTGATAATCCCGAAAACGCGCTCATCACCAACGCTATTGAGGAAGTCGACTGGTCAGTGGGCGAGATTCTGAAGTCTGTCAAAGCGGCAGGTATTTCTGACAACACGCTGGTCATTTTTACCAGTGACAATGGAGCAGCGGTCGGTTCTTCCCTGCCGCTGCGAGCGAAGAAGGGCAGCGTGTACGATGGTGGCATTCGGGAACCCACGTTGATGTGGTGGCCCGGAAAAATCCCGGCAGGCGCCGTCTGTTTAGAAGTGGCGGCCTCAATCGACATGATGCCGACTCTCACCGCACTCTGCGGAGGCAAACTGCCGGAGAGAAAGATTGATGGCAAGGATATATGGCCACTGATGAGCGGTGCGGTTGATGCAAAGAGCCCGCACGAAGCCTATGTGTTGATGCATGGGCCCGGGACCGTTCGATCGGGCCGATGGAAGTTCTATCCCTGGCAGGAAGGGAAGGGCAGACAGCGTCGCGATACCACTGTAAGGAAACTATCGCCGGATCCAGTCCAGCTTTACGACACAGTGGCCGACATCAGTGAAACGACCAACGTCGCGTCCGGGCACCCGAAGATCGTGCAGCGCCTGCAGGCCGCTTACGATGCTCATGTTGTGGAAATTACCGCGAACAGGCGACCCACCGCTGAGTTAGTCAGGCCGCCGGATGCTGTGTCACCCAATCGTCCAGGTGGGCAAAAGAAAAAGTCGGTGAAGAAGACAAAGAACTGATCGGTCCTGCACCTTTGGCTTCGGTCCGGTCTACTCCGACCGGGTCGCCCTGTTGCTTGCAACGAGGGTTGTGCAGCAACAAGAGGTCTGTTGTGCTCTGCAGCGACCGATTGCCGGAAGTTCGTTCTGTGACTGCCTCTTGTGCCTGTAGCACCCAAAGGTTGCGAGCAACCTGGGCTACCCACCACGGTCGGTTGCAGACAAAGCGGGTGACTCTGCTCTTTTTCGGCCTGCAACTCACGAATCGTTAGCTTCAGAATTGCACCGTCTGTCCGTGATCGGTGTCGTCCGAAAGTTTCATTACCTCTGCCGCACAGGCGAGATCCTGGACGGCGTTTCCGGCCGATTTGAAGACCGTGACCGGTCGCTCCACTTTATAGTTTTTGTTAAGCACCAGTTCGCCCAATTCTGCGGGAGCAAAATCAGTCGGCAGACGCCCGTCATTCATCAACGGCAGTAATTCTCCGGCTTCCCGCAAACCCGCTTCGCGATGATCAACAACAACGGTGGCACGCAGGATGGTCTCAGCCGGTATTTCCGAGCGGTTCGGGCCGAGTGAACCGATGGCATTGATGTGGACCACAGTTGGAATTTCCCGATCGGAAAATACAGGTTTTGCGCTGGTAGTTGCCGTCGTGATGATGTCACATTCCGCCAGCACGTTGCGATTCGTTGCAGGTATCAGCTCACAGTTGCTGTTGTGTGCCGCCATTTCCCTGCAGAACCTGACAGCGTTTTCGTTGTGACGGGAGAAAACGTAAACGCGTTTCAAATCGCGGACACACAGCATGGCTTCCAGTTGATGCCCGGCCTGCCCGCCTGTTCCGAACAGTGCTGCGGTGGACGCGTCCGGCTTCGCCAGCAGGTCTGTTGCCAGTCCGGTGGCTGCACCCGTGCGCAGCGACGTCAGAAATCCGGCTTCCATAAGGGCCACCGGCATACCGGTTTCGCCGTTATTCAGGACGATGATTCCCGGCGTCACCGGCAGGTCTTTGTGTGCATTACCCGGGAAGACCGAGACGACCTTCGCACAAAATAAATTTTGAGCCGCTGACCACGTTGGTTTGTACAACACCGTTCCGTGGTCGTTGGTCAGAGTGGTCCGGATTGGAGATTCAATCCTGCCGGATGATAACGCTGCAAAGGCATCCCTCATCAATTCGATGGCCCGTGGCATCTTCAGCAAATGTCGGACATCATCCAGTGTGAAAATTCGAACGTCCATCCGGTCTCCTTCCACAAGTCAGTCAATGTCTTCGAGCTTAACAATTGCAAACCTGAATTGCCCCTTCGATGTCAGCATTACCGCGTGTTGGAATTCATTCGATGCACGTGAGAGTAAGTTGTCGTTGTTCACGCATGATATTCATGTTGCAGCAATGCTGAGACGCGTGGCCGGTGGTGGAATCCCGGAACGAGTGAAACCCCGAGGTCGGCAGTGCCGGATTGTTTCTCCTGCACAGGCTCCGCCCGGATGCCGCCCCCATGCAATTCGATCACATTCCGTGACTTTTCGTTTTCACCCGGTACTGCTCGTTTATGTTGTTCGACAGAATGGAAAGGACGTCTTATGCTCGCCAGCCGAATGAAGCGGATTTGAATCGATCTGGTCTGCTGTTCGAAGAATTGAACAGATGTGGCCTGAATCAGTTTCGGATGGGGTGGAATGCAGGATCTATTGAAAATTATGTTGGTCGCGCTGTCTGTGGCTGCAGTTCATCCGTTGGCTTCGGCTCAGTCGCTGTCGCAAAAATTGAGAGCAGAACCTGCCACGGCTCTGGTGAATGCGGCCCTGGCGTCCGGTAATGCTGTGCGCGGTGCGATCCTGTTTCCGCTGCAAAAGTCAGGCTGTGCCAATTGTCACGCTGCGGGCAACAGCACACTGCTGGGGCCCGACCTGACGCGGCTGGGCCACCCGGTGACGAATGAATCTCTTGTGGAAGAAATCCTTGAACCTTCCAAAGTCATCGCCAAAGGATTCGAGACCGCGACGATTGTCACAACATCAGGAAAATCGATTACCGGACGGATTGTGAAACGAAGCGCGTCCGAAATTGTAGTCCGTGATACCTCCCCCGAACGGCGACTCACGACGCTGGAAACGGCTGATGTCGAGGAGATTGCGGAGAATAAGGTTTCGGCGATGCCGGACAATCTGATCGATCAGCTGAAGGATCGGCAGCATTTTCTGGATCTGCTGCGGTATGTGATGGAAATTTCCGCGGACGGAACGACGCAGGCGCCAGCTGAGACGTATTCCCGGGGCGGTGGGACGATTCGTCAGGAATTGCAGGGATTGGTGCTGTTGAAACAGTTCAACTGCGCCGGCTGTCACAGAGACGATGTTTCACCGAACTCCGTTCCTGTGAACCCCGGACCGAATCTCACATGGTCGGGGGGGCACGTGAATCCGCATTACATGCAGAAATTCATTGCAGATCCAGCGCAGGTCAAGCCACAGACAGGTATGCCGGACCTGATGGCCGGGCTGTCCGATGAACAGCGTCACAGCCTTGCCCTGGAACTCACTCATTACATTGTTTCGCTGAGCGAGCAATCATTCCGCAAACAACCGGTCGATGATGAAGCGGCTGTTCGAGGGCGTGAGTTGTTTCATTCTGTTGGATGTGTTGCGTGCCATTCACCGCGAGATGACGCAGGTCAGGAGATGCTCTCGAAGTCATCCGCGCCTCTGGGCACTCTGGAAGACAAATACGGCATTGATGGCCTTTCTGAGTTTCTGAAGAATCCACACGAGGTCCGCTCCGGTGGTCGGATGCCGAGTCTTTCGCTGACGCACTGGGAGGCACTCGACATTGCGCACTACCTGCTGTCGCGCGGGTCAGAGGACCAGTCCGCAGCGGATGGATCATTCGTGCGTGATCCGGAAGTTGCTGAGAAAGGACGGCTGCACTTCAGACGTTTCGGATGCGCGACCTGTCACGGAAAGAATCAGAATCATACGGCCGCTACTGCGCCTCCGATGTCCAGCCTTCGAATAGATCAGGGATGTCTTTCGGAAGATGTCGGGCCGTGGCCACGATTTGATCTGAACATTCAGCAGCGTCAGGCAATTCGCGCCGGACTGTCCGGTCGGACTCGGGTGTTGAGTGACGAAGAACATATTTCTGTGATGCTGACAGCGTTTCGCTGCGCCAACTGTCACCAGCGAGACGAACTGGGTGGTGTCTCGCCCGAACGGAATCCTCACTTTCAAACGACAAATCCCAACCTGGGGCCACAGGGAAGAATTCCCCCGACACTGACGGGAGTAGGTGGCAAACTGAATCCGACATGGATGCGTCAGGTGCTGCTCGGTGGCCGTTTGACGCGGCCCTATGTCAGGACTCGAATGCCTCAGTATGGAACCGAAAGCCTTGCTGCACTGGTAGATCTTTTTCAGACGGTCGACGCTGTCCCTGAAGAGAAATATGCACAGTTCAAAGATCAGAAAGCGATGAGAACGACCGGGCATGAAATGGTTGGTACTGGCGGTCTGAATTGTATTGCCTGCCACACGTTTCAATTGAAACAGGCGGCGAACATGCCCGCCGTCGACCTGACAGAGATGTCCGAACGCCTGCATAAGTCATGGTTCTATCGTTACATGCGCAATCCCCAGCAGCTGAGTATGAATACCATCATGCCATCGTACTGGCCGGGTGGTCGATCAATCCGCCGGGACATTCTGGATGGTGATCCGGATCGCCAGATAGAAGCATTGTGGCAGTACCTGTTGGATGGTCGACAAGCTCGACAGCCCCGAGGGCTGATCATCGAACCGATCGAACTGCTGGCCACGGACGAAGCCGTAATGTTGCGCCGCAGCTATCCCGGCGTCGGAAAACGCGGGATTGGCGTCGGTTATCCGCAACAGGTCAATATCGTCTTTGATGCTGAGCAACTGCGACTCGCCATGATCTGGCAGGGCAAGTTTGCCGACCCGGGCGGTGTCTGGAGGAGTCAGGGGCACGGCACGGTTCGGCCACTCAGCAGGAATGTCATCCGCTTCGCCCCGGGCCCGGATCTTGACGACGCGAATTCTCCATGGATCGTCGACGAAGGCCGACCGCCGCAGCATCGCTTCAAAGGCTATTCTCTGGATAAGCAGCGGCGACCAATATTCAGCTATGAATTCGACGACTTCACGGTGACGGATTACTTCGTGGATGCAGTCGATCCGAAATCGCAACAGTCTTTGCTGCGTCGAACGCTGACGCTGCAGTCAAAGCAGACTGACGGACACGTGACCTTCCGGGCGGCGGACAGTGAAGAAATTACGCGCGGCGACGATGGCACGTTCCGAATTGGTCAGACGCTGAAAGTCCGAATTGCTTCTGATCAGGCTGGTCAGGTCGTGGACACAGAGTCCGGACACCAGCTGCATGTTCCGCTGGACACCACCGAAACATCTTCCACACTCGTGCTCGAATATCTCTGGTAAGGCGTAGAAATGCAATTGCGATTCGTCACGTTAATCATTGTGTCGCTGGCCGGAAATCTGCGCGCGGAAACGCTGGGAGAATACTGGGGCACTGCAGAAGAGGAGGCGAAGTATTATCGCATCGTGGAAGTACCCATCCCTGAAGGAATGGCGCTGGAAGCCGGCAGTTTCGAGGTGCTTCCGGACAATCGGCTGGCCATCGGTACTCGTCGCGGAAACATTTACATGGTTAATGGCGCGTTTGATGAAAACCCGCGCCCCACATTCAGTCGCTGGGCCAGCGGACTGGATGAACTGTTCGGTTTGTCGTATCGCGACGGGGCCTTTTATGTGACGCAACAGACCGAAGTCACGAGGATCACGGACACCGATCAGGACGGCCGCGCCGACCAGTTTGAAACACTGAGCGACGTCTGGGGGTTCCGTCACTATCACGAATTTGCCTTCGGTTCGAAGCTGGATAAGGACGGAAATATCTGGGTCGCCCTGTGTTTGTCTGAATCCTATCGGTCAAAAGTGCCATTCCGCGGCTGGTGCCTGAAAGTGACGCCTGACGGAAAAACGATACCGGTGTGTAGCGGTATTCGCAGTCCCTGCGGAATCGGCCCGAATGAACATGGCGTTATGTT
This sequence comes from Fuerstiella sp., assembly GCA_014238335.1. GTDB lineage: Bacteria > Planctomycetota > Planctomycetia > Planctomycetales > Planctomycetaceae > Fuerstiella. The sequence continues at coordinate 75,759 of JABABI010000002.1, read as the reverse complement.
TTATGCGGAAAGCCAGGGCCCGTGGAATGGTTCGTGCTCGCTGAAGGTGCTGCAGCCGGGCGGATTCATGGGACACCCCGTCAGCTTCAACTGGTATCCGCACGCCAAAGAACTGGGGCCGGCGCCAGTGGTCCCCAACACCAGGTCGCGACTGGAAGTGGAACGTGGCCGTGTTAAGGAACTGGTGCCCTATGCCGTTGTCTTCCCTTACAAGAAGATGGGACGTTCGATATCGGGATTCATGGTTGATAAGACCGGCGGCAAGTTTGGCCCTTTTAAGAATCAGATCTTCATCGGCGACTTCAGTTTAAGCGTCGTGATGAGGGCCACGACTGAAAAAATTAACGGTGTCTGGCAGGGGGCCTGCTATCCGTTTCGAGAAGGTCTGGCAACAGGCCTGCTGGCCTGCGAATTTACACCTCAGGGTGATCTGCTGGTGGGTGGGACAAATCGAGGCTGGCCGGTGCGAGGACCTCGCCCTTATGCGCTGCAGCGTCTGGACTGGACCGGCAAGGTGCCATTCGAGATTAAGCAGATTAACGCGATGCCAGACGGGTTTCGGGTTACGTTTACGAAGCCTGTCGATCCTGAGGTTGCGTCTCGGACGCAGTCGTATTCGCTGTCCACGTATACTCACATTTATCAGCAGGGTTATGGCAGCCCCGAAGTGGACCACACAGCCCCTCGTGTGGTGCAGGCGGATGTTTCAGCGGATGGTCTGCAGGTGCGGCTGCAAATTGACGGTTTGGTCCAGGGGCACGTACATGACTTCGACCTTGAATCCATACGGTCTGCCGAAGGCGCTTCTCTTGTCCATTCAAACGCCTACTACACGCTTAACGAGATTCCAGTGCCCTGATCGGGCAGCAAATTGGGGCCTCCCCTGCTTCGCCAGTCCTGCGTTTCGAAGCTTCGTTACTGATCGGAAACACTCAGTTTGAATTCATTGCTGTTGCCGACAAGTTCGGGGGCGTACATACCTTCGATCTTTGCCGGTAATGCGGACACCTTCCGGCTGGGTGTTTCAGCTCGCAGCCGGTAGCTGACGCTGTGCTGACCGCGGGCCAGATTACTCAGGAAGAAGCTGACTCGGTCGTCGCGCAGTTCCCGGTATGCACGCAGCCCTTCAAAGATGTAGCCGCTGCGCTGGTCGTCCGGTTCGAACCCGCTGGGTTTGCGGTCTTCCAGTAACAGATACTCGTAGTCGTTCTTGCTGTCGACGACCAGTTCCACTTCGACCAGGTCACCGCTGGTAACGCTGGACAGATTTTTTAGCGGGATCCGTTTGAATTTCGTTGTTTTCTGGCTGACCACCTGACCTCGATCACCCTGAACGCTGACGCCTTTGTCGTCCGGCTGCAGCTTGTAGAAACGTCGCTGCACTTTGACTTCCAGGCCGGCGGCAGTAATCAAATCTTCCTTCGTGAAGTTCGTGAGATACGCGTTGAAGTAGACCGGGCCGCTGCCGGAACGCCGCAATTCGATTTTATGAGCCCCTGTCTTCACGGCATCGCCTTCCAGCAGCATCACGTTGTCGAAGCCGAACAGGTTGTCCGCCGTGATGCGAACTTTCTTCTGCAGCATGCCATCAACCAGAATCTCGACCGTCATGTCAGGTTTGTCTTCTCCTGTCGCGGCGATGTATTCGGCCATTGCTTCAACGACAAGGGCGGTGTCGCGAGTACTGTTCCAGTACGTGCCGTGTTTGCGATTGTTCAGCAGATATTTTACCAGTCGGGGCGCGGTTTCGTTTTGTGGGTTCACAGCCAGAAGCAGCTGCAGGTAACGAGCCATCGCTTCATTTTTGCTGCCGTACCAGTACCACCAGCTGTTTGCTGTCATCCGCAGGTACGCCGTTTGATTTTCATCGTCCTGGACCAGCGACTGCTCGATGTTTCGCAGAACCATGTTGCGACGTTCCGTGTCCTGCTGGTGATGAAGCACCAAACCGGTGAGGGCCTTCGCGTAGGCGGAAATTTGGCCTCGATCACGATACAGATAGTCGGTCATCTGCGGGGCGTTGCCGTCGTGTTCAGTAAGCACGAAGGCAACAAAGGCATCCATGTTGGTGGCCATTATCTTATACGGTTTTCGGCGATTCTTCAGCTTCTGCGGATGTTCGCGCCGCCAGTCTCCTTCCTTCAGTTTCAGCAGCTCCTGAGACTGATGCGTCTTGAGCCACTGAACGCCCTGCTGAATCACGTCGGGAAGAATCGGCACTTCGTTGCGCTGAGCCACCGTCAGTCCGTGCACAACCTGTGATGTCAGGTGGGCGGTTGAATGTTCTCTGAAGCCGCTGAACCAGCCCCAGCCGCCATCGCTCAGCTGCATGTTTGTCAGGTCGGTGACCCCGGTCGTGACAATCCTCGTCAGTTCCGCTTCATCAAAGACCGGATTGCGGTCGTAGCGTTTCCACTGGGCGGCTCGGACGGCTGCATCGCCAACTTCCTGAGCGTTCAGGTTGGTACGTTTACGCTGCACGTCGGCCAGATCGATGCCCATGCGTTTTAGTGTTTGCTGAGTAATCACGGCTGGCAGAAAACGATTGAGCGTTTGTTCCGTACAACCGTACGGATAATCGATTAGATAGGGCAGGGCATCGACCATGGCGCCTGCCAGGGTCGGGCTGAAGCGGACTTCCAGTCGAGACTGTTCCTCAATCCGTGCCACCGGGATATTGATGTCGACGCTGGCGGACTGGCCAGCGGGGCGTATGACTCCCGTGTAACTTTCTGTTTTCACGATTCCGTGTACGTGAGCGGGCACCATCAGTTCTGTGGCATCCGATTCTTCATCGGTCAGTGCCTGCATGCGAACCTTTGCGTTGCCCGACGCGACGACCTGTACATTCCAGTCAACTCGTACCTCACCACCGGCCGGAATCTGCACGACCTGTTTCGCATCGCTGAGTGTCTGCAACTGGCCGCCTTCCGTTTCCAGCACGACCGTTGCCGACTTGGCGTTGTCCAGATAATTGTGAACGACAGCCGACAGAGTGATCAGATCTGTTTCTGTGAAGAAGCGGGGTGTCTGTGGACGAATAATCAGGTCCTTGCTGCTGATAATGTCGCTGGTTCCGCAGCCAACACGTGTTCCGTCGCCAAGCGTCCATGCTTTAATTTTCCATGTCGTCAGGTTGTCGGGCACTTTGAACTTCACTTCCACGAAGCCATTTTCATCGGACGTTACACTGGCCACCCAGTGAGCGGTATCGGCAAAGTTGGATCGCATGGTTGGCTGCTGCAGAGGATCGGGGACAGCTCCCGGTCCCTTGTCAGTGCTAACGGAGAATTTTTGATACCCTGCGATCGAACTTTCGGCAACTGCCGGTTCGGCATCCTCTGTTATCATATTCTCCGCCAGCCCCAGCTTTCGACCAGCGCGACTACGCATGGTCGGGGGGCCGCCGAACGTGCCCTCACCACCACCGCCGAAGCCACCACCCATTTCACCGCCTAACAAACCACCGCCCATAAGGATCTGCATCCGCACTTCGTTTTGCAGATATGTCGGGGCTGATGTCTGCTGCAGAGTGCATTGATTCTGAACACTATGTCGTCGACGAACATTCCAGAAGAACGAACGGATCTCCGGAATGCTGCTGGTGGCGATGTATTCCAGACTGGCGTCGTAGACGCTCAGGACCGTGTCGCCGACGAAGGGTTTTCCGTCCAGATCGGTGAGCTTCAGCTTAACACTGGCTTCATCACCCGGGCGATAGCGTTCTGCCGACGGAAGTACTTCAACGTTGGCAATTTTCTTTTCCGGCGGGACGACAATTTCACTCACTTCGCTGTGCATCCGACCATCAGCAATTGTCAGAGCCTCCACGAAAATATTGGGCATGTCATCGCGAGCGATCCGAAGGTCCACGGTCGTACTTTTCCCATTCAATTGCAAGACCTGCGGTTTGGGGCACAAACCGTTCATGGGCCGCACGAACAGCAGAACCGTGCTGTTGGCTTTGTTGGTGTTGATCTGCAGAGTTGCCGTTTCTCCCGGCTTGTACTCACGTTTTTCGGATATCAATTCCAGGTCGTTGAAGCGGTACCCTCGACCATCCTGGTTAGCACCTCGGACAAACAGCAGGTAGCCGCCTTCCGCTTCGTGTTCTTCAGAATCCGTCACCTTCACGGATACGCGGAACTGCCCGGCGGTTGGGATCACCATCTTCACAGCTGCTCGTCCATCGTCTGCTGTGGTGATGTCCCAGGCTGCGACTTCGTTCTCGACGGGCTTGTTGTCCTGGTACGTGACGGCATACAGAACCGCCCTGCCGCTGCCCGTGACGGGCCTGCCGTCTGGTGTACGCGCCTGCACACCAACCTCAACGGTGTCGCCGGTCTTGTAGTGACCTCGATTTGTCCACACAAAGACCTTAAACGGTTCACGGGCGACCAGCACGTTCCCCGTGCCGGTAATGGTCCGCCGCGACTGGTCCACGACTTCCGCCGTGATTTTGTAATTGTGGTCGCTGTCGCTGTGTTCACGCAGTGCTACGGCGGTGTCGATGTCGATCAGAAACATCCCGTCCTCATCGATTTCCGCATCGCCTTCGACAACAACTTCCGGCGGATCCGGATTCCAGCCACGCCAGATGGGAATTGGTGCATAGCAGCCCCAGCGGGACCAGCCGGGATACCACGAGTGATCGGGTGAGAACCACCAATAGCCCGGTGAATACAGCCAGTCCCAGCGAGCCACCGGGTACCAGCGGCTGTCTTTTTTCGTGCGTTCAACTTTGTAGTGAACGGTGGCTTCGGTGACGGGAGCTCCGAAGTAGTACTTTGCGTTGACTTTGGCCTGGATCTTTTCGCCCAGCATTACGGGCTTGTCCGGCGCGTCGACTGTGACTTCGAATTCGGGTTTACGGTATTCTTCAACCTGAAAGCTGCCCTGGCCGATCGCGCGGACGCCTTCGACAATGTACGTCTCGGTTATGCCGTTGCGTTTGTAAGTTCTTTTCTGTGAATATCGATTTCCGACGACCAATGCATACCGGCCCAGTGTCGTGTTTTCCGGAATGGCCCACTCACCGTCAATGCCGGCCCAGCGGTCGGTTGTGACGTCTTTCTCCAGAACGACGTCGCCTTTCGGGTTGCGAATCTGCAGTACGTATGCCTTGTTTGTGTAGCGTGCGTCGTCCTGGCTGAAGCGAGGCTGCCGTACCCACAGGCGAAACCTGACGTCATGCTTTGGCCGGTAAACCGGGCGGTCTGTGATGCTGTAAACTTTGATCGGGCTGTAGCTCAGCGGCGCTATTTTCTGAGGATTCCACACACCGTTAAACCCATCGTACGCCATGCGGCCGTCGGCGGTGCGGACGATTGTGAGCCATTGATAGTTGCGTTCCAGCTGTTGCTGTTCCGGTACGCACAGGCCGTTCTGGTCAGTACGATCGGCAAAGCGACTCGTCAGCACGCGGTAATCACGTGTGCGGCCGACACGTTCCTGTCGCCAGCCAAAGAATTCCAGATCAGCGCCGTCAATCGGCCTGCCACTGACCGCATCGGCCACAAAATGCAGCGTGCCCTGTTCGATGCGTTTGCGAGTGATCGCGGTATCGGCCACCCAGATGACCATGCGGGCTTCGTTGCCGCCTTTCATTCTGCCCGTTACGAAATACGCGCCCGCCTTCTGCAGCGGAGTTGTGACCGTCTCGACCGCATCAAAGTGGTTGTCGGGAGGATTCAGATTCAGATTCCATTTCGAGACCGGTGGCCCCAGGTATTTGTTCTGATTGTTGTTGATCAGCTGGAAACCAATGTTTTCGATCCGAGTTTTTTGATGGTCGACTCGATCGGGTTTGCTCTGCAGATACGTTTTCGTATCGGCCAGCAATTGATCGATGTTGACCGGGCGTGCCGTGAACGAGATCTTTGCACCATTACGATAACGAATGTCAAATGTTGCCCCCTTGCCTGCTGGCTGGATATTGACGCTCTGAAACTGCACCCATTTATTAAGAATCTGGTCGATGCGACGCTGTAGGTTGAGTCGATTCTGTTTGCCTGTGGTGAGTCCCCGTTTCCGTTTCAGCAGGTCCGCGGCCTGAGCGTACTGCTGGCGAGTCATTCGCACATTGACCAGTACTTCGAGCGCCTGTTTCTGTTGATCATCCTCGCGCGCGATGACTGCATCAATTATGACAATGTGGTTGAATTCGTCCGGAAGGTCGATGCGTTTCGTGCCGGTGGCCAGGTGGGCGACGGTTTCAGAGTCCTCCAGTTCGTGTAATACCCGGTGTTCAGTGTTTTTCTTCGCTTCGTTTTGAACCGGGATGACGATGCCAGGCTCTCCGCTCTGCACCCCAAACTGCGATTGCAGGAACGCAGCCCATTCAAGGTCGATTTCACTCTCCCGTTGAGGATCGGTTTTTGCAGTTTGTTTCAGCGCCCACCGCCAGCGCTCACCGTCAGATTTCGCCGCTTCCCACGTTGGCGGGAGCTGGATAAAGGCGGGGGTTCCATCACTGTCGACAGGGGCCCCTTTGAATCCGCCGTGCCGAGCGAGGCCTCGACCAAACTGAACGGACGACGAACTAACAGAAAAAAATCCGACACCCCGAACCATGCGCCCTGGTTCTTCGTAGTCCGGCAGCGCGGTCAGATCTGTCAGATCCTGAAGTTTCCAGGCAGCACTCCACCGCGACTGTCCGATGACGTCGGACAGCAGATGGTAAACGTCGGATCGTTCACGTGGCTGCGTCTGTTTGTCCTGCTGCAGCAGCGGGAGAGCCCGCCGCATTAGCTGGATTGCCCGGACACGGTCTCGCGCGGCTGCACTTAACATTTTTCCGCCGCCGCGGTGGTAGCCGCGTTCAAACTGTCCGGCAATCAGATATCCCTCCTGAGGAACTTCGCCACTCAGAATCTGAGCGGCCCGAAACAACAGACGCCAGTTTGACGGATGCGTGGCCACCGTGTTTTCGAAGAATTCGTCAAATTCCTTGCTGCGATTCAGTTGATTGATGCAATTTACGGCCCGACCAAAATCGTGCGTCAGTTTCGCGTCGTTGTTGTTCTCATCCAGGCTTAGCGCTTGGTAGACGCTTAAAGCTTCCGCAAAGTTATTGTCGTTGAATAATTTGTCGGCCTGGATACGCTGAACACTTCGGTCCTGCAAGGCGACGGGTTCCGCAAAAAAAGTGTGAGCCAACAGGACAGAACTACAAACGCTGGCCATGACAGCCGACACAGACAGATACTTTCGCATGGAATCATGCTTTCAGAATTGGTGCGGGACGGTCCGCAAGCCGACGCTCGGGAATTGGAGATCCGCTTCCGTTGGTTGCTCACGTAATGTATGGGAAATGCAGGGAAACTTCATTAATCGCTTGGCTGTCGGAACGTTAACGGCACCAAATTAATTGAACCAGAGGGATCATCGACAACCGTTTCCGACCGGGCTTCGTAGTAAACAGACGCGGTCAGCCTGTTAAAGTTTCACAGAATCGCGTTTGGTTCACGGAATTTTTGCCGCTCCGTGGGCTGCCGTGGACAAACAGCCACGAAAGAAGCATTCTGCATACCTAAGTCTGTTTGTAAAAAGCTTGTAAATCTGTGGGTCACAGCTACGCTGGCAGGTCGTGTCGACGTTCAGGTGACAGAGAATTGACTATCGAGGCAGGGGAAAGGGGCTGGGAACCAATAGTGCGCAGCACCCCAGGGGCCGTTCCGGCGGTTGGTTTCCGATTCGTTTCCTGACGCGACTGGCTGTGCACAGGGCGAACAAATTATGATCAAAAAAACATTGGCTTCCGCCACAGGCCGGACGCAGACGAGTCCAGAGAATGGGTCTTGTGTCATGAGGCTGGCCAGTTTCCAGGCGGTGATGCCGATGCGATGCTGTCGACAGTTGGTGGCTGTGTTTCTTGCCGTTGTATCGATCTGCGGGCGTTGCTGTGCCGATGAACTCGAGCAGAGAATTGATGACAGCGTCAACAGAGCCGTACAATGGCTGGTGACCGACCAGCTGCCTTCGGGAGCGTGGCGCGCTGACAACTACGGAGAGTCCACGGCGGCGACGTCACTGGCTGTCATGGCGTTGATGGCAGCCGGACATGTTCCCGACGAAGGCCCCTACGGCCGACACCTGACGAAAGGCGTGGCGTGGGTTCTGGGCGAACAGCAAGCCAACGGTTTGCTGGTCGGAGCGAAACGCAGTCACGGGCCGATGTACAGCCACGGCATTGCCACGCTGATGCTGGCGGAGGTTTCCGGTATGGTGAACGAGTCTCAGGCGGATCGCTGTCAGAAGGGACTGGAGCGAGCGACGAAGCTGATTGTTGATGCGCAGAATCACCCCAAAGGACGTCAGCACGATGGTGGCTGGCGGTATCAGCCGACCAGTGGCGACGCCGATTTGAGTGTGACTGCGTGGCAGTTACTGGCTTTGCGAGCGGCCAAAGATATCGGCTGCGATGTGCCGAGTCAGAATATCGACCGGGCGATCGCGTACATTAAGCGACTGCGAGTCGAACGTGGTGGAGGCTTCGGCTACATGGCGGGACACGGTGCCACGGTGACTCGTTCCGGCACAGGGATCGTTGCACTGGAAGTCTGCGGTGAACATCGGACGCCGGAAACGATGGCCGCCGCGGCCCTGATTCTGTCGCGGCCTTTGACGAAGCAGGAACACTATTTTTATTATGGTGTCTACTATTGTACCGTAGGTATGTATAAAGTTGGTGGGGATGAGTGGCAGCAGGCGCGGCCAGTACTGTATGAATCCGTCCTGGATCTGCAGCATCCGGCCGGCTTCTGGCAACCCATTCACGGCAGCGAACGGGGAGCCGGAAATACATACGCGACTGCCATGTCACTGCTGGCGCTGTGCATCGAATACGGTTATCTGCCAATTTACCAACGGTGATTCGGAACGTCTTATTCGCTTCCTGCGGTGACCAGCGGGAGCGGACCATTTACTTCCGAGCGTTAACTCGAGTCGGCTGCGGGCCGTCCTGCATAAACCAGCGAGACAACGATGTCATTTTTCGGGATTTTCTTTGCACCTGTTCCCAAACTGTTCTGGTCGGAATATTTGGGTGCACCATTCTTTAAGTGCATCGACTGCGAAGTTCCGCTGATTGAGTCCAACGTGTACGTGATCCAGAAACGCTATGTCGCCGGCGAGGCGGTCTTTGAAATGGCGTTGTGCGAACGCTGTCGCGACAAGCTGACCCAGGAGTATTCAGACGAGACTCGAGCCAACATTACGGCTCATATGAAGGAGCAGTTTCAGAAAAGTGCAGCGGCCGGACTGGACGATGTTGAGGGCCCGCAGATTATTGAGGTCCGCGAAATTGAGAACGCTGAGGACGGTGATGCACTGCTGCAACGGTGCATTGAGCACTGTCTGGTGTGCGGAACGGAACGCAGCAAGTGCCACCGCTATTCACTGGCCGGACTGTGCCGGGATAATGAAATCGTCGCGCAGGTTACGCCCATCAGCCAGACGCCGCTGATGGTTTGTGAGAACTGTGAACTGGGCATGGCGGGGTTGGTGTCTGAGCAGACACGAGATTCGTGGGACCGCTTCGTCGGAGAAAACTTTGACTGTCCTCCTGGCGTTGAAGTTGATTCGCCGAGCAGCTACCCGATGGCGTTCTGACGTTGAACCGTTCACTGTTTCCTGACAGTTCCCGATAAAAGCCACGCAGCGCCAGCATGTGTGTTCTTCAAACGCACGAAACCGACTCGCCTTCGCGTCGTGCTTGTATTGTGCGCCGTTCTCAGAATGGAATACGTCGTGTGCGGCCATGTCTCAGTGCCATACCCTGTCGGTCAGTGATTATGTCGCGGTACCTGTTCGGCGACTTTGTGATAATTGGTGGCGAAGTCGAAACAGCCTCCGGTGGCCAGTTGGCCCACGCATCCTCGATAGATTTCCTGCCACGGTGTTTCATTTGTGATTTCCGGTGGCTCATAATTGTTGCGGCGTTCCGCCAGTTCCTCGTCTGACACCAGCAACATGACCGTTCGGCCGTTCAGATCGATACGGACGGTATCATCGGTCTGCAGCAGTCCAAGATTGCCACCGACGGCGGATTCCGGGGAAGCATTCAGCAGTGACGGGCTGGCTGATGTGCCGCTTTGTCGGCCGTCGCCCAGCGTCGGCAACTGTGTGACGCCTTTCTGCAGCAATGTGGCGGGCGGCTGCATGTTGACCACTTCACCACTGCCTGGATAACCGATAGGGCCGCATCCTCGTATCGCCAGCAGGCAGGATTCGTCGATGTTCAAAGACGGGTCTTCAATACGAGAGTGATAATCTTCCGGACCGTCGAACACCACGACGCGGGATTCAAAGCAGTTTTCGCTGCCCGGCTGGGACAGATAGCGTTCACGAAAGTCGTCGCTGATCACGCAGGTTTTCATTAATGCAGAATCAAACAGATTGCCGGACAGCACCAGGAAGCCGGCCTGCTGCATCAATGGTGCATCGTATGACCGGATGACGTTCGTGTCCTGAGTTGTCTTTTGTGCCACGTTTTCGGAGAGCGACTTTCCTGAGATCGTTAGTGCGTCGGTATGGATTTTTCCCGCGGTTATCAGTTCGTTGACCACTGCCGGAACACCTCCGGCACGGTGAAAACCTTCGCCCAGAAAATCACCCGCCGGCTGGCAGTTCACCAGCAACGGTATGTCGTAGCCGATGTCTTCCCAGTCCTTGATGTCCAGTTCAACGCCCACGTGCCGCGCGATGGCGGCCAGATGCGGCGGCGCATTAGTGGAACCACCGATGGCTGTGTTCAGGGCGATGGCATTTTCGAATGCCTGTCGTGTAAGAATGCGGTCGGGTGTCAGGTTCTCGTGAACGATTTCGACGGCCCGCTGTCCGGTTTCGTAAGCCGATTGCATGCGTTCACGATAGGCGGCTGGAATCGATGCACTGCCTGGCAGCGACATTCCCAGGACCTCGGCAAGGCTATTCATCGTCAACGCTGTGCCCATTGTGTTGCAGTGGCCGGGACTTGTCGTTGTGGAGCACACCAGATCCATAAAGCCCTGATAGTCGATCTGTCCGGCAGCCAGCTGTCTTCGGGCTTCCCATGTGGCCATGCCTGACCCGGTCAGTTTGCCTTCGTACCAGCCGTCCAGCATAGGGCCGCCGGACAGCACGATGGCCGGCAGATTGGTGGTGGCGGCGGCCATCAGCCCGGCCGGAGTCGTCTTGTCGCAGCCGGCGGTCAGGATCACCGCGTCAAACGGATAACCATGGATGATTTCCACCAGTCCAAGGTATGACAGATTGCGGTCCAGTGCGGCAGTCGGTCGTCGGCAACTTTCCTGTATGGGATGAACGGGAAAAACGAACGGCACTCCCCCGGCGGCTCGAATTCCGTCTTTAGCGCGTTCGACAGTCTGCAGATGAATTCGGTTACAGGGGGCGATGTCACTGCCGGTCTGGGCGATTCCGATGACCGGCTTGCCCGACTGCAATTCGTCACGGGTCACGCCGTAGTTCAGGTAACGTTCGACGTAAATCGCCGTCATTCCCGGATCGTCCGGAATGTTGAACCATTGTTGGCTGCGGAGACGTTTCGAAGAGTCGTTCATGTGAGATGTTTACCGAATTCGTGTTGGTGGCTGAGTTGCGACGTACTGTGTACTCTGTAAGTCGGTGACCGACCCTGGCTGATGCTGTACATTGCGTGTCGCAAATTATAACAGGAAACTGAAGTGCTACGACTCGACGAAAAAAACGCGATTATCACCGGTGGCGGTTCTGGTATTGGTAAGGGCATCGCCGAAATGTTTGCCGAGCGGGGTGCTCACGTGCAGATCTTCGAAGTTGATGAGGTGACAGCCGAAGCGACCGTGTCCGAGATCGTTTCCGCCGGCGGCTCAGCGACCGCTCGTGTCTGCGATGTTACCGACCAGGCCGGCGTGAAATCGCAGGTTGAGGCGATTGTCGCCGAGCGTGGCCAGATTGACATTCTGGTGAACAATGCCGGCATCGCTCATGTGGGCAGCGCCACGACGACAGAAGAGGCCGACTTTGATCGAGTCATGGCGGTTAACGTGAAAGGGGTTTATAACTGCTGCTACGCTGTGATTCCGCACATGCCGCAGGGCTCCGCGATTCTGAATATTGCCTCAACAGTGGCGTGGTTCGGACTGGCAGAAAGATTTGCCTATTCGACCAGTAAGGGCGCTGTTGTCGCGTTAACGTATTCCGTTGCCAAGGATTTTGTCGACAAGGGAATTCGTTGTAACGCCATTCTTCCCGGGCGAATTCACACGCCGTTCGTAGACGGATTTGTGGCACAGAATTATCCTGGTGAGGAAGAAGCCGTTATGGAAAAACTGGCGGCTTTTCAGCCCATCGGACGTATGGGCCGTCCGAAAGAAATTGCTGTGGCAGCGCTGTTTCTGTGCAGTGACGAAGCTTCTTTTGTGACGGGCAGCGTGCACCCGATTGACGGCGGAACGCTCAGCATTCGGTAGCCGTTTCGGCGCGCCACACCTGCGGTGGGATGATCGGAGGCTGGACTGAGCTGGCGAAGAACGCCCGGGGTTTCACTCGTTCCATGTTCCAGACACCGGCCATACTCCCTGAGTGCAGCAGCGGACGCGTCACAGGTGCGGTAACGCTGGCCATTTCTGCTGTTGCTGATATTCTGCGGACCCGCTCACAGTCTTTCCGCACTTTTTCCGCCGGTAAATTCACCATGAGAATTATTCGTTACAACGATTCAACAAACAACATTCGCTATGCGGCTCAGCAGGACGACGGGTCTTCGCTGGAAATTGACGGCTGCATCTTTGGCGATCATACCGTTACTGACAAATTTGCCGACGTTCAGAAACTACTGGCGCCGGTCGATCCGCCAACAATTCTGTGCATCGGGCTGAACTATTTGTTTCATGCCGAAGAAGGTGGTTTGCCGAAACCGAAATGGCCCATCCTGTTTATGAAGTCACCAGCGACGCTGCAGCATCCAGGCGATCCCATTGAAGTTCCCACGCATCTGAAGAGCGAAGAAGTCGACTACGAATGTGAGCTGGCCGTGGTGATCGGCAGGAAGTGCAAGAACGTTTCGAAAGCCGATGCTTTGGATTACGTACTGGGCTACACATGCGGCCACGATGTGAGTGCTCGCGACTGGCAGATTAAATATGGCGGCAGCCAGTGGTGCAAAGGCAAGAATTTCGACACGTTCTGTCCACTGGGACCATGCCTGGTGACTGCAGATGAAATTCCGAACCCCAATGCGTTGAAGATCAAGACGATTTTGAACGGCGAGGTCATGCAGGACTGGAATACAGACGACATGATCTTTGACGTGCCCACGTTGATTGAGTTTCTCAGCGGCAGTACGACTCTGATGCCGGGGACTGTGATCCTGACGGGAACGCCACACGGAGTCGGACTGGCTCGCAAGCCGCCGGTTTACCTGAAGGATGGCGATTCGGTGACGATCGATATCGAAGGTATCGGTCAGCTGACGAACCCCGTGATTGACGAGCCGTAGTTCGTGCACTGAGCAACGTTCCAATTGTCGGTCCCAAACTCCTGTTTGGGACTGCCTTTCCTCGAAGCTTTACTTCGTCTCGTTTGGCGGACGATCTCCTGTTACCTGGCGAAGCAGAGTTTCGCGGGCACGTGTTCCCAGGTCGGAGCCTGGGAAACATGTCGGTGTTTGTCTACAATGCCGCGCGGTACATCGTGGCACAGTCCTTTGCGGTTAAGGGTCGCGGATTTGTGGCGGTGGAATGGTCTGCGAACGCCGGTTCGGCCAGCGGGGCGAGGTCTTCTGCAGTTGTGCTAAGTTCACTCAAACGCGATGCCAGCCCGATGTCGTTCGCCAGCTGTTCAAAATAATCGGCCAGCTTTTCGCCTTTACCGAGTCCGATGACGTCCGCCATTCGGACCATCTTCTTTGGGCATGCTTCGTTGTTGTATCGCAGTACATGCGGCAGAAATATGGAATTCAGCGTGCCGTGATGCAGCTGCTTCGGAATGGCACCCAGCGGATGGCTGAGGCTGTGGATCATTCCCAGTCCCTTCTGGAAGGCCAGAGCGCCCTGCATGGACCCCATCATCATCTCGGACCTGGCCTGCAGGTTAGTGCCGTCATCAACGGCCGTTTGTAGATTGCTGCAGGCACGCTGTAATCCATCCAGCGCGATTGCGTCTGCGACCGGATTGAACTTCGGACTGCAGAACGTTTCCACACAGTGTGATATCGCGTCCATACCTGTCGCGGCTGTGAGTCCTGGTGGCAGACCGGACGTGAGTTCGGGATCGCAGATGGCAACGTCGGGAATGATGGCCGGGCCGACGATCGCCAGCTTGGTCGTCGTATCGAACGCAATCAGTGTTGCTCGCCCGACTTCGCTGCCGGTGCCCGAAGTTGTTGGAATGGCGATCACCGGCGGCTTGTCATCCGTGAGCTTTGACAGGCCGCCGCGAATCAGTGCATATTGTTCCAATGGTTCCTTGTGTGTCACCATTAGCGACACAGCCTTCGCACAATCGATCGGTGAGCCGCCGCCGAGGGCAATGATGCCGTCACATTCCGCGTCGCGGAACACCTTCACTCCGTCCATGACATTCTGCTGTGTCGGGTTTGGACTGACACCACTGAATGTCGCTGAAGTACTGCAGTCAAGTCGGTCGACGAGGCCAGCGGCCACAATGCCGGTGTCCGTGACCAGCATCGGTCGCTCCAGCCCTTTCTCTGCCAGAATCTCCGGCAGCAGCGCGACCGCACCTGGCGAGAAGTGGATATCGGTGAGGTAACTGATTGTTGGCAGCGGCATGTCAGGAATCCTTTGGACTGTGTTGAACCAAAACCGAATTGTATGACAATGGGGCAGGTCAGACGATCAATACCAATCATCAGAAGCAACAGATGGACTGCGGGATACGGTCGTTTTCCGCCGGAAGGATGGCGCCCACGCGGTTAAGCGATGACAGCCATGAGTCGACGTCAACTATTTCGGTTTGTTTATTCCCACGCCATTGCTGCGACCGTTCTGTTCTCATCGCCGGCGAAAGCCCAGGTTCCTTTCGAAGACGGCATGATTCTTTGGCTGGATGCGGACGACCACGACGCAGACGGCGATCATTCGAATCGGCCGGCCGACGGAGCATCAGTCGTTGAATGGCATGACAAAAGCGGCAACGGTAATCAACTGTCACAGGACATCGCCGCGCATCAGCCAACGTTTCATGCGACGGCGACCGGCGGTCGCCCCGCCATTCGGTTTCACGGTGATGATTTTCTGAATCTGCCAACCTTCAGCGGATTATCTACGGGAGACCAGACGTTTCACATTCTCCTTGTGATGCAGGCGCCGGCTGGTTCAGCTCATGCCGCTCAGCGGATTCTGGATTTGAATTCACGTGACGCGGCCAGCGCGGCGTTCGAAAAACGTTTTGGATTCTGGGTGGGCTATCAGCAGGGCCGGGGCAGGGTGCGGCTGGGAATTCACAGCGGCGATGAAGGAGAAGGGCTGACCGTGGCATGGAACGGAAAGCCAAACCTGATCGAAACGGTTTACACGGGCGAGCAGACGTTTGCGATTCATGTGAACGGACGCCGTGATCAGCGAGCGATGTTTAACGGGACACATTTTCTGGGCTTCAAAAACAATCTGACACTGGCACTGGGGCAGCACTTTGGTCTGGAATCCAACGCCGGGACGTTCTTCCTGGGCGACCTGGCGGAGGTCTTGATTTACAACCGGCCACTGACAGCAACCGAACGCTACGAGATTGGCAGTTACCTGGCCCATAAGTATGGTCTGCAAACTGACTTTCGCCCGATTCCGCAGTTCGAAAAAGATGTTCATCCGATTCTTGCTCAGCGGTGTCACGGTTGCCACGGCGATGAGGCTCTGGAAGCCGGCCTGGATCTCCGCACGGTGGCTGCGATGCTGCGAGGCGGCAAGGCCGGTCCTGTTATTGTTCGAGGATTTGCCGATCGCAGTGAAATGATTTCGATGATGGAAACGGGAAAGATGCCGCCGGACGGAGAAACGGGACTGACGCCGGACGAGCTGTCCGTGCTGCGTGCCTGGGTCGAGGCCGATGCTCCCGCTGCGGAGCAATTATCGTCGACGCCGCGGGTCGACAAGATCAGTGATCAGGATCGGCAACACTGGGCCTGGCAAAAACCCGCTCGACACGATCTTCCCGCGGTCCGAAATGCGGGTCGCGTTCGTAATGAAATTGATCATTTCCCGCTGGCGAAGCTGGAGCAACACGGTCTGTCGTACTCGGACGAGGCCGACAGCAGCACGCTTGTTCGGCGAGCATACTTCGATCTGACCGGGCTGCCGCCGTCTCCACAGGACGTCGATGCGTTTGTGAATGATGCCGCACCGGATGCTCTTGAGCGATTGATCGACCGCCTCTTGAATTCCGAACACTTTGGTGAACGCTGGGGCCGACACTGGCTGGACGTATCCGGCTACGTCGACGTGTACGGTAGTGACAACGATGCGGCCATCATCAAACCTCTTGCTGGAAAATGGCGATTTCGGGACTATGTCATTCGGTCGTTCAACGAAGGCAAACCATTTAACCGTTTCATCGTCGAACAGCTTGCCGGCGACGAACTTTACGACTGGAAATCCGCTGAATCCTTCTCGCCTGAGATGGTCGACGCGCTCATCGCCACCGGATTTTTGCTGTGTGCGAATGACGACACCGACCAAAACGAACTTAACACGCCGGAAACCAGGCACCATGTTCTGCAACGCACGACGGAAGTTATTGCCGCCAATCTGCTGGCCCTGACGGTGCACTGTGCGCGGTGCCACGATCACAAGTACGAAGCAGTCTCTCAGGCCGACTATTATTGTCTGGAATCTGTTTTTGCTCCGGCCTTCAACGTGCGAAACTGGGTGACGTCCACCGGTCATGGTCGAGCTGACGTATCCAATCGGCAGAAACGTCGGATTGATTACGACAACGGTCAAATCGAAAGCCAGATCGCTGCCTTGAAAGTGCGGGCCGACGAAATTCGTGAAGGCTATCGCTGGAATCTGTTCACAGAGAAGTTGGCGACCTTGCCCGAAACTGTTCGCAGCTCGGTTCGAACGGCTCTGAAGACTTCCGCTGATAAGCGTACGGCAAAGCAGAAGCAGCTGGCCGAAAATCACAAGGCGGCGATCAGCGTCAGTCCGCAGGAGCTAAGTGCTGCGATAAACGAAGTGGACACGAACGAGCTGGCTGTCATTGCGATGCAAACGGCTGATCTGCACAGCAAACGCCGGGCCTATCGTACCATTCAGGTTGTCCACGAACACAACCCCCCGCCCCCTACCTACGTTCTGCGGCGCGGCAATTATCTGCGACCAGGCCTGGAAGTCTCACCGGACCTGCCTGCTATTCTGGACGCTGCGTCGCTGCAGCTGGAACTTGTCAGCGATTCCAGCGGACGACGACTGTCGCTGGCACGGGCCCTGACGGATTCTGATTCGCTGGCAGGGCAGCATGTTGCGCGAGTTATCGTGAATCGGATGTGGCAGCAGGTGTTCGGCACAGGCCTTGTGGAAACCAGTGATAATCTCGGAGTCTCAGGAGCCCTGCCATCTCACCCGCAGTTGCTGGACTATCTGACGCTTCGGTTTATTGACAACGGCTGGCGAGTGAAGCCGATCATCAGACTGATGATGCTGTCGGGCGCCTGGCGGCAGCGTTCAACTCAGACCGCTGGATCGGCGATGGCTCAGAATGCCGACCCGGAAAATCGTTTGTTGTGGCGCATGAATCTGAGACAGCTGGATTCGGAGTATGTTCGTGACGCGATTCTTGCGGCCAGCGGAAAACTTGAACGCACTGTCTTCGGTCCGTTTGTGCCCTTGGATGCTCGGGCAGACGGCATGGTTGTCATCAGGACCGAAGGTCTGCCGACACCAACAACTCAGTGGCGCCGCAGCGTCTACGTTCTTGCTCGACGAAATTATCATCTGACGATGCTGCGTGTGTTCGGTCAGCCCATCGTTGCTCGCAACTGTACGGGCAGAAAACCGGCTGCTGTCGTCACCCAGTCACTCACTCTGTTGCACGATGATTTCGTACTGCAACAGGCGGACTTCTTTGCAGAACGAGTTATTACGGAGGCGGGGGATGCGATAGCGGATCAGGTCTCCACTACGTTTCGTATCGCCGTCGGTCGGTCGCCCACCTTGCATGAAGAGCAGTTGTCGATCGACCTGGTGCGGCGCCAGCGCGATCGATACGCATCGGAGAAATCGGAAACGGACGCTGCTCGAATGGCACTCGCGCAGTTGTGTAAAATGTTGTTCAATCTGAATGAGTTTCTTTATGTGAAATAGGGAATGCCGGGTTTCATGCCAATACAAATTCCACAACTCTCGCGACGCCAGCTACTGCAGACGAGTGCGCTGGGATTCGGTTCGATTGCGCATTCGTGGCTGCAGGCAGAAGAAAATCGGCCTACACGTCGACATGATCTGACGCCGCAGGCTGCTCAATCTCATGCCCCTGCCAAAGCGATGATCATGATGATGCAGAACGGCGGACCTGGGCAGATGGACCTGTTCGACCCCAAGCCGGATCTGACGAAGTTCAGCGGCAGGGTCCACACAGAAAAAATCGAAATGTTTCAGCCTGGCAGCGAAGGTAACACGCTGCTGGCTTCTCCTCTGAAGTTTCGAAACTACGGCGATAGCGGTATCCCGATGGCTGAGATTCTGCCGCACCTGGGTTCCGTCGCGGACGATCTGTGCGTCGTGCGGTCCATGTACAACTATCACAACAACCACACGGAATCCCTGGTCGCGCTGAATACCGGCAAGATTTTTCAGGGAAGACCGGCGCTGGGATCATGGATCAGTTATGCCCTCGGGACCGATAATCAGAACCTGCCGGCTTACATCGTGTTGCGCGATCCTCGAGGCTACAACACCAGCGGGACTTTGCTGTGGCAGAACGGCTGGATGCCGGCAATCTATCGAGGAACGGAAGTCAGCAGCAGCGGCACACCGCTGCTGAATCTGAATCCCAGGCAGCCGATTCCGGAAGATGTGCAGCGCGATAATCTGAATTTCCTGGCGCAGCTGAATCGAAAGCATCAGCAGGGCTACGAATACGAATCATCGCTCGAGGCCCGGATTCAAAACTACGAACTGGCGGCACGTATGCAGCTGGAAGCCGCTTCCATCCTCGATCTGTCGACGGAATCCAGGGCCACTCGCGACGCCTACGGTCTGGATGATCCGAGGACGGCGGGCTACGGACTGCGCTGTCTAATGGCCAGGCGGCTGATCGAATCCGGTGTGCGATTCGTACAGATTATGCCTCCTGCCAAACCGAATTCGCAGCCGTGGGACGCCCATAGCAATTCAAAGACAGAGAACGAAACGATATGCGGGCAGTGCGATCAGCCTTCGGCAGCGCTCATTAAGGATCTGAAGCAGCGTGGCCTTTTGGACAGCACGATTGTGATGTGGTCCGGAGAATTCGGGCGTCTCCCGGTTTCACAGAACGGAAAAGGTCGGGATCACAATCGCAATGCGTTTACAACATTGCTGGCGGGTGGCAGGTTTAAACGCGGGCACATTCACGGAGCAACCGACGAAATCGGATATCGTTCCGTCGTCGACCCGGTCAGTGTCGCCGATCTGCACGCCACGTTGCTGAACCAACTGGGTTTGGATCACAATCGTCTGTCATTTCGGCATCATGGCGGCGAAGAGACCCTGACGGATGCTCGTGTCAGTAATGCTCGAGTTATCGACGGACTGATCGGAGGTGCGTGAACCGAGCGCAGTATTGCAACGTCGTTCACGGCTCGTGATTCATTCTCAGCGAGGTTGTTCCGTCTGAAACGTCAGGTGTGCTTTCACGGTCGGCCATTCGCTGGCGATGATGGAATAAACACAAATGTGTCGCGGTGTGCCATCGGCCGGAATCTGATGATTGCGCAGAATGCCGTTGAGTTTCGCTCCCGGGTGTTCGATGCCCGCTCGACTTTGGCGGTTGAAGAAATGAGTGCAGAACTCGACCGCAATGCACTCCAGATGTTCAAATGTGTGGGTCAGCATGAGCAGTTTGGACTGAGTATTCAGGCCTGTGCGCTGGGCAGATTTGCGGAACGCGGTGGATCTGATTTCTACCCGGCGGTTGACGGCGTCTGCATTCATGAACGTTGTCATGCCGGCGGCCTTACCCATGGATTGCTCGACGATCGCGTACGGCAACATGGTTTGCTGCGCGAACAGGTCACGTCGCCGCCGGATTTCTGCAGCGACATCGTCCGGTCCGGGGACAGATGTGTACCACAGCGTTCACAGTTGACCGTCGTTTGTTGCTTCAACAAGATCGTTGTGATGTCGCTGATCCTGCAGTTCCAGGCAGACGCGGGAGCGGCTGGTTCCAGCCAGGTTATCGGAGAAATGTTTCTGAACTCGGTGCGAAGAAATTATGACCTTTGCAGGCCAGTGTTTACTCGGCAACGGGTACCACCGATTCGCTGAGTCCTGAGACAACGCGTCCCAGGACCATCATGCCGTACAGTGCGTCTTCGGAACTGGTGGCGGTTCGGTATTCTGACTGCAGTCGATCGGCAACCAGTTCTCGCAGCAAGGAAGATTGCTGAGCGATACCTCCGGAAAACACCAGTTGCGACCAATCCTTTGCGGGCGCCAGTCGTCCCGCCAGCAGTTCGTAGTAATCCGCCATCTGTTCCAGGCTTGCTCGCGCGATGTGCCCGACCGTCAGATTGTCTTCGCGCAAATTTGTGAAGCTGCCGGGGCCTTCGATTGCACCAGGGAAAAAGGCGAGATTCACTCCGGCGTCCGTTGTCGGTGTTAGTTTCGCCTGTTGGAATAAATAGTCCCATGCCTGAGCCGAACTCTCGTTGTCGCGGCCTGGAATTTCGGTCAATAGTTTCATGATGGCGGTCAGAGCTCGCCCGGCTGGAATGTTCGTGATCGTTTTCAACAGCAGGCCATCGAAATATGGTCGCACCTGGAACTCACCTACGTCTGTACTGCTGGTCAGCATCGAAACCTGCGATCCCGTTGACACGTTTACTGACAATTCCCCCTGTGATAGCAGCGTTCCGGCCAGCGAACATTGGTGGTCACCGGTCGGTGCGTAGACAGGCAGTGATCGTCCGGCGGCTTTGTATTCGCCAACGACGTGCCGAAAATCCACAATTTCGGGCCAGTCCAGTTGGTCCAGTCGCAGTTCTCGCAGCAGGTTCTGAGGGAATTTGCGAGACACAATGTCCAGCGTTCCCGCTGTGCTGGTCCATTCCATCACCGGGCGACTGTTACACAGCGCTGCCGCGACATAGTCCGGTAACGTCACGGGCACTGTACCCTGCAGTTCATCCAGTTGACCGGTTTCTCGCAGGTAGTACAGAAAGGACAGCGGCAGCCCCGGGCGGAACTCGTTGCCACAGATGTGACATGACCGATCGCCGACCTCGGCGGCAAGTCGATCGAAGTACGTGACTCCGCCTGACGGGTGAATGTTTGTTGCTCGGCGGTCGAGCCAGGAAATGTAGTTTGACCGGGCACTGCCGTCGCCGTCGCACAGAACAAGGCCTCCCATTTGCCCGCACATCAGAATGCCACAGCAGTTCGCGGATGATGACAGCAGCTTGCCGATGACTTCCGTGACACCGTGCAGCACGTCGGCAGGAGACAGTTCAAAAAAGAAGGGATCTGCAGACGCCAATTTTGCAGAGCCCATGCGGCGTGATATGTTCCGGATCTTTTGCGACTCGACGTCGACGATGGCCCCTTTCGTAAACGAGGTTCCGATATCAATCGCAATGAATTCCATCTGATCTTCAGACTGTTGGCCACAAGAAAAGAAAATGAGATCGTTTCCGCCTGTTCGCGGAATGTGATCGGGCACGTCGACTTTGTCAGTGCATGAATTATTCGGCAAAATCGCGAAGTGCGTCGACGACGTGCTGCAGGAATCGGGCAGCTGGTGCTCCGTCGACGACCTGGTGATCAAAGGTCAGGCTGAGAGTCATTTGTTGAGACCAGGTGATGTTGCCGTCGTCGCTGCGATCCGGCGTCCGGCGAATGGCTCCGATGCCAAGAATGGCGGATTCGCCGAGATTGATGACCGGTGTGAACGCGTCGACGCCGAAGGCCCCAAGATTTGAAACTGTAAACGTGCCGCCTGTGCATTCTTTGCTGGTCAGCCTGCGATCTCGAGCCCGTGATACCAGTGTCACTGACGCTCCCGCAAGTTTGGGCAGTGTTTTCTGATCGACATTCCGCATGACCGGTACGATGAGTCCGTTCTCGGTGTCCACCGCAAGGCCGATGTGGATACCGTTGGGCTGCAGAATCTCGCCGTTCATCCAGCGACTGTTGAGGGCGGGAAACTTCTGCAGCGCTTTAGCGACGGACAGAATGACGTAATCGTGAATGGCCGGCGCCGGGTTTTCAGAATCAGTATGTTGTTTATATGCGGCTCGGTCGCGAAGAATTTCGTCCACACAAGCAACGGTCGTCAGAGTCACCGGCACAGTCGTCCGCGCGCTTTGGGCCATGCGTTCGGCAATGAGTTTTCGTGCCGGCGTGGCTGGAATCAATATGCCATCCGGCAGATTGTCCCGTCCTGCAGCGGCCAGGATGTCCTGCTCTCGAATTCGGCCGTTCCGCCCGCTGCCGTTTAACGTTGTCCAGTCGATATTGAATCGTCGCGCTGCACGAGCGGCTCGTGGCGAAACGTTTGGCAGAGACGGACCGGAGTTTCGGGCTGCGACGTTGTCCGTATGTGGCACAGATGCACCAAGTGCTTGTCCGAGCGTCGCCTTCTGCGAGGCACGTCGGATGTCGTGCTCGGAAACTGTGCCGTCAAGAGTCAGCGAAGTCAATGGAACGTCCAGGTTTCGCGCCAGTCGTCGTACAGAAGGTGATGCTGCGGGAGAAAGAGAGGAGTTGGCAGTCGGCAATTGGCAGTCCGCAGGAAGAGCATCCGCAGCCGGACTGTCGACTGCCGACTGCCGACTGCCTGCTGCAATCTTCGGAGGCTCCTCTCCTTGTTCCAGCAGATACCCGATGATTGTACCAACCTTGACGGTGTCTCCCTCTTTCGGCGCATCAGGCCGAATATGCAGAATTCCCTCGTCGACGGATTCCACTTCCTGCAGAGCCTTTTCGGTTTCCAGCAGAAAAATGGGGTCTCCGGCCGCGACGTGATCGCCGTCCCGCTTTGCCCATTCGCCGAACGTTCCTTCGTCCATGCTCCAGCCAAGACGTGGAATTGTGATTTCAATGGGCATGGAAATAGGCAGTTGGCAGTTGGCAGTTGGCAGTTGGCAGTTGGCAGTTGGCAGTTGGCAGTTGGCAGTAGTTGGCAGTTGGCAGTTGGCAGTTGGCAGTTGGCAGTTGGCAGTTGGCAGTTGGAAAGAGCGGTCGATTGGCCAACGCCCATTCTCTACCGCCTCCACCCTATTCCCGCAGAAGTTGCTTGATTTGTTTCACAATATCTTCGACGTGCGGCACGACGGCGGCTTCCAGCGTTGGGCTGTACGGTGTTGGGGTGAAGGCGCCGTTGAGTCGTTTGATGGGTGCGTCCAGTTCATCGAATCCCTGGTCCACGATGCGTGCTGCAATTTCTGCTCCCACGCTGCACGGTTGGAAGGCTTCATCCACGATCAGCAATCGACCGGTTTTCGCGACTGATGTCAGGATGGTGTCGGTGTCCAGCGGTGACACAGTCCGCGGGTCGATAACTTCCACGGAGACTCCGTCCGCCTCCATTTGTTCGGCCGCTTGCAGAACTTTGTGCACCATCAGCGCGATGCCCACGACAGTGATGTCTGTGCCTTCCCGCATCACGGATGCTTTGCCGAATTCGATCTCGTACGGCTCTTCCGGAACCGCGGCTTTCATACCGTACAGTTCGCGATGTTCCAGAAACAGAACCGGGTCCTGACATCGCAGAGCGTGGTGAAACAGTCCTTTGGCGTCGTAGGGTGTCGACGGCACCACGACTCGCAGCCCGGGAATGTGCGAGTAGATCGAATGATAGCTGCCGGAGTGGTGCGTCGCTGCGGAATGGCCGATACCGATACAGCCTCGTAAAAGTACGGGCATCTTCAGCCGACCGGCGGACATATACTGCATCTTTGCGATCTGATTAATCATTTCACCGAATGCGTCATTGATGAAATCGATGAACATAAAGTCAATGATCGGTCGAGCATCTGTCATCGCCGCACCGCAGGCAAGGCCGACAAACCCTCGTTCGCAGATCGGAGTATCACACAGCCTTTCCGCTCCGTATTTGTCGTACAGTCCCGTGGTTGTGGCGAAGTTACCGCCGCGAGCGCCGATGCCTTCACCCATGACAAAGATGGCAGGGTTGTGCTGCATTTCGTAGTCCAGCGCCTCATGCGTTGCAGCGATATAGTTGATCTGTCGAGTTCCCGGTTCCGGTGCGGCCGGAACGTTGGGCGACTCTTCGAAATAAACGTGCGATGCGGCGGTGGCGGCGTCGGGCCATGCCGCCTGTTCGGCGGATTTGCTGTCCGCAAGAACCTGCGTTTTAACTTCGGTTTCGATGACGAAAAGTTCTTCTTCTGTGACAATGCCTTCACCGATCACGCGTTCGGCGAGTCGGCGGATTGGACATTTTTCACGCCACTCGGCGACATCTTCACGAGTACGGTACGAGTAGTCCCCCATGCCTTCCGCGTGCGCGCGAGTACGATAGGTTTTGCATTCAATCAGAGTTGCGCCGCCGCCGGAACGCGCTCGTTCAATGGCTTCGCGTGCCGTTTCGTAGATGCCCAGGACATCATTGCCATCGACTTCGAATCCCGGCAGACCGTAGTTGGCGGCTCGACGACCCACATCCGGAATTCCGCTTGAATATTCAAAAGCGACTTCCGTGGCGAACTGATTGTTTTCACAGATCAACAGTACCGGCAGGTTCCAGATGCTGGCCATATTGCAGCCTTCATGAAACGCACCGTTGTTGACGGCTCCGTCTCCGAAAAATGCCACCGAGACCTGATCTGTTCCCCGAATTTTTGCGCTGTAACCTCCGCCGCAGGCCTGCAGTACACACGCTCCCACAATACCGCTGGTACCCATCAGCCCGATCTCCGGCGCAAACAGATGCATGCTGCCGCCGCGTCCCTGCGACACACCTGACTCGCGGCCAAACAGTTCAGCGATCAGAGACGCCGGCTTCACTCCCTTCGCCAGAGCGTGCCCATGTCCCCGGTGCGTGCTGAACACAGCGTCCTCACCCGTCAGATGCGCGCACACACCCGTTGCGATGGCTTCTTCACCCACATAAGTGTGGCACGCGCCCAGCACCAGTCCCTTCTGATGACACCGCGCGAGTTGTTCTTCGGTCTGGCGAATCACCTGCATGGTTCGATACAGAGAAAGGACAGTGGATCGGTCCAGTGTGGATTTCGTTTGTGCTGTGTTCATAGGTTCTTAAGAGGCAGTAAGGAATCGGCAGTAGGCAGTCGATTGTCGGCGGCATTGTCCGCCCCGTTCGAACGCCTACCCCCTTTTGTTTCCAGGGATCGGATGAGTGACCGTAGCATGCGGCCGATCTTGTCGGCTGTTTGCAGCAACGGCTCAGTGTCTTCGGACTGTGCCAGCTTGACTTCGGTTGAGAGAATCAAATGCGTTTCAAGTTCTTTCAGACTTCCTTGCGCGATGCGAAGAAAACGGACGTAATCGCCCTTACTTTCGCGTCCGCAACCTTCTGCAATATTCGCAGGAACGCTTGCGGCGGCCCGCCGAATCTGCGACGTCATTCTATAAGTATCTTCGTGTGGAAACTCTCGCGTCAGGAAGTAACACTGTTTAGCGAGACCCATAGAGTTCTGCCAGACTCACAGATCGCGATACGATTGGATCGTCATCAGAATACATTCCTGAATACGCAATTTGGAATCGAAAGCAGGCAGTGAGTATCCGACTTGATTCCTGACTGCCTACTCCCGACTGCCTACTCTCCTCTTGTTGCCTGTAAACGACTGTACCGGTGCGTTCGCGTGTCCTGGTGTGCCCCCGGCATTCATGGCCATGTTGCCACCATCCATTGGGATGATGGCTCCTGTAATCCATTTTGAGGCGTCCGATGCCAGCAGCACTGACAGCCCCCTGATATCGGTCGGCGTTCCCATGCGACCGGCGGGAATTCCGCTCAGAAACTGTGATTGCAGATTGGGATCCTGTTCCATACGCGCGATCAAACTGGGATTTGTTACCTGTGCCGGTGTCACGCAGTTCACGCGCACGCCCCTGTGGCTCCATTCTGTGCTGAGTTCGCGAGTCATCTGCAGGACAGCTCCCATCGCCATGCTGTAGGCGATATGTCCTCGACCCAAAGCTGTGCTGCTGGCCAGCGATCCGATATTCATGATCGAGCCGCGGCTCTGGTTGAGCATGCGCCGCCCCGCCTGCTGACACATCGCGAATCTTCCGACCACAAGGTTCTGAAACACTCGGTGCAGATCTTCAATCGACAGGTCTTCCGGTTCCGACAGGCAGCCGTCGCCGGCAATGTTACCCAGAAAATCGACTCGACCGAATTCTGCATCGACCTGCTTGAACAGTTCAGCAATAGCATCCGGATCGGAAACATTAGTATCGGCAACAAGCACGTTGCGTCCCAGTGATCGGATCGTCTCGGCAGTCGCTTCTGCTCCTTCTGCGTTTCGGTCCACCAGCGCGACGTCGGCACCGTGCTCGGCCACCGCCACGGCTGTGGCCTGTCCCAGACCCTGAGCAGCTCCGGAGACGACGGCGACTTTGCCGGAAAGATCAAACATCGATTCAGCCACGTTCGAATTCCTCAGTCCGCAATAATCAAGGGGACGATTTTGGCACAGAACACCAGCGCGGCCATGCCGCAATAAAAAATGCCGCATGCAAGAATGCCAGCCTGGTTGTACCACTTTGGACGCAGCGGCTGTGGCAGCAGATTTCGATTCAGCCACAATACGTGAAACGCCGTCACACCCAGCGCTACGTTGTTCAGATTCGCAATGACCAGCACCATCAACCGCGGGGCATCACCAAACGTCAGAAAGATGGTCGCCGAAATGAATGACCAGACGACATAGCAGGCCAGAATCGTGTAATAGATCCGGCTGGCCTGATGCGGCTGCAGTCGGTTGCGAATTTTTTCGTTGGACGACCAGATGATGTCGGTCCAGCGGCGAGCAACATCATCCACGATCGACATCTGACTGGGCAGAAAAACCATCAGCCCGACAAACAGCGTGGTCATCCACAGTAACTGTCGAGTTGCGTCACTGATCCCTGGCGCGTGGCGAATGCCGTCGGCCGAAATTAGCGATTGCGCATACGGAACGTTCTGGCTGAACATCGGCGAGCTGGCGGCGAATTCGATCGACAGCAAAGCGGGAAGTGCCATTCCCATCACGCAGCCTGGCATCCAGATGAGAAACTGATCCGTTAGAATGTACTTCCACCAGCCCCTCCACTTTCGCAGATTGTCCTCATTAATGGTGAAGACCTTTCCAACGTGGCTCAGCGACACATTGTGGCCGCCGATCGCACTGGCGATCGCTCCCACCTGACTGCCCATTCCCCAGCCCTTGTCACGAACAAAGTTGCTGTAAGTGGAATTGCTGAGTCCACCCCCGCCCGCGTATCCCGCGAACGCGCCAAGCACTGCGATGCTGGTCATGGCCACGATCGGAAATTCTCCGTGTTCCAGGAAGTGAGTGAAGGCGTTGACGACTTTTTCGCCTCCCTGGCCATCATCAACCGGTACGTTGCCAAACTTCAGGAAACCGCTAAACACGTCGATCCAGCCCTGCGCGCTGACAAAGAAGATGCCGATAAACAGGCAGAATCCCAGCACGACAAAGACTTTGGCCGTCATCACAATCTGCAGCATGTTGTAAACTTTGCCCCCCACCAGCACCGGCAGCACCACCAGCGCAAGGCACAGGTAGGCGATCGAATTGACCATCCTGGCGTCGTCGGCGGTGGGTGGGCGGTCCAGATACATCGACGTGATCAGTACGGCGGCATTCGTGGACAGGCCGGGTATCAGTGACCCCAGGCTCAGCAGCAGTGCAACGCTCACCCAGAATCCAGGGCCGGGTCGAGTTCGCATGAATCCGGTAAAGACGGGCTCACCTGTGTAGAGCGCGTAGCGACCACATTCGACGTTGTAGAAGACCTGACACAGAATGGCGACGGTGGCGATCCACATCAGGCCGCCACCGTACTTTGCGGTGATGGCCGGCCCAAACAGCCATTCGCCGCCGCCGATCTGGATCCCGCACATCACGATTCCCGGCCCGATAAAGCCAGTCAGATTGCGGAGCCCCAGCGGTTTCGGTTCCGGAAGTTCGGCCACGTCCCATGTGGGCAAACAGGTTTTTGGGAGGTCAGTTGTCATTGGTCGTCAATACAACACGATCGCGCGGCCGGGGCCACCGTGGCAGTCTTGAATTTTCACGGCGGCAAACAGAAAGAAAGCGTCTTTGTTACGGGGGATGCTGTCCACGTTGTGTAGAAACTCCACACCCACCATGTTGTGGCTACCCAGCGCCCAGTATGTCATGAGGGCTTTCCGGGGATCGACTCCTCCCAGATCCGGAGCATCCGTGGCAACGCAGCGGACGCGCTTGTTTTTCAGGTAGACGATGGCGTCCGGGCCGATCGCAGGCCATCCTTCGCTGGTGCCCTGCAGAGGATCTGACCAGACGCCAGAGTCATCGGGCTGCGGACGCAGATTCTTGTCCAGATGTCCGGTCTGCAACAATACGATGTCGCCCGGCTTGATATCTCCCTCGGCTTGTTCTGCCGCCTGAATATCTGCCACCTTGATTTCCGGCGATGCGGGCCACGACTTCTCAGCCGTGGTTCCGACCAGTGACCGTACATCAATGACGCGTACAGGCCCGCAGGTCCACTGCAATGGCACTTGCTCAGTGGTCATGGCGCTGGTGCCGCGCGGGCCGTAATTATTTTCATACTGTTCCAGCCAGCCACGAACTTGCGGAGCATAGGCCGGTTTTTCGCCGTCCGACGGCAATGCAAACGATGGTGGCACAAGGTGTGTACCGGCCATCGAATCCATCAGGTGCGTGTGGTGCCACATGTCCAGATATTCGGAGTACAGAAAGTCGACTTTGAGGTACACCTGTCGATGGTTGCCGGTGCCATGTCCGGGGGAAGTCAGTGGAAGTTTCGGGGACAACGTGGGCGACAGGTCGATCGCGCGTTTGTTGCGGCAGGACTCAATCAAACGTCGTGGTACTTCACCGCCGGCGATCGCGAATGCTCGGCCTTCGCTGTATGGCCCGCCCTGATGTTTCGGCGCCAGCTGGCAATAGAAGGCCCCGGTTGCAGGCAGTGCGCCCAGTCCGGTTGCTCCTTCCGTCCAGATCATGCCGTGCTTCAGACCCGCGTAGTGCGTCGGTTCTGCCAGGTCAGGCAGCGGTCCCATGCTGGCACTGTCTGTGCCGAGCGTCATGACGCCGCGAGAGGCGAGCAGTTCCATGCAGTCGGGGTCGGGATCAGGATAGCCCGGCGACTGGCGGTCCAGCACGTCGGCGATGTAACGGCGACCTTCAGGAAGAGGTTGGTAATATCTGTCCGAATAATCGCTGCGAAACAAGACGACATCACCGAACCGGACTTTGCGATGTTGCTTTTCAAAACGTTCCACATGCTGGCGCCGCACCAGCGGGCTGACTCCTTTGGCGGCTTTGTCCAGCAGGTCTCGGACATCCACGACGCAGGCTTCACCGCCGAACTGCCAGGGCTCGATTTTGTCGGTGTAGGCGATTCCCAGTTCGCCGGACTTGGGGCGATTCAACTCAGGACGGGCAACCGAATGCGGCGGCACGTCCAGTTGCGTACCTGTGTTTCCGTCAATCAGCAGCACGTCGATGTTGTATGCACTGTTCGGGCCGATCGTGCGTTGATGAGTGAGCTGAAAACGCGGAAAGGGATTCGACGGCCAGGTCGCCGGGTACTCAGGCGCGACCAGCAGCGAGCAATCAAGGAATTGGGGCTCGTCGGCAGTCAGGGCAGGGCACAGGCAACAGGCAACAGGCAACAGGGAGTAAACTAGACAGATCCTTGTTGTTGTCTTTACTGATTTCTGCATTTCAGTTTCCCAGCGATTATTGTTCCCACTGCCGATTTCTTACCGTGTGGCTGCGACCGTCTGCGACACTTCGTTCACGATGTTTGGCAGGATCTCACCGAGCAGTCCCGCGACCGCGACCTGTGCTGCTGTCTCACGCAATATGCGAACAGCTTTCGGGCTGGCCGATGCGATATGAGAGGACACGATGACGTTGTTCATTTGCAGCAGTGAGCTGTCGCCGGGCAGCGGTTCGGTGTCGAAGACATCGAGTGCTGCGGCCGAGATGTGACCGCTTTCGAGAGACTCGGTCAGGGCCTGCAGCTCTACCAGGTCACCGCGCCCGACGTTAATCAGGATGGCTCCCGCCTGCATGCTGGCCAGCGACTGTTTGTTGATGATGCTGCGAGTCTGTTCGCTGGAAGGGCAGTGCAGAGTGACGATGTCACTTTTGGTCAGTAACTGCTCAAGTCCAACAAGCGAGCAGCCATGCGCGGCAGCGTCGTCGGCCGATACGACCGGGTCAAACGCCAGCAGTCGGCAGTTGAAGGCGCGCAGTCGGTCTGCTACAGCTTTCCCGATTCGCCCGAGACCAATGATGCCAACCGTTTGATCGGGCAACGCTCGCATTTGCTCCAGCGGAACTCCCAGCCCCCACTGTCCCTTCACCATATGTTCGCAGTTTGCACGCACGCAGCGCGTGCATGACAGTATGAAGGCCAGTGTGTGGTCGGCGACTTCGTCAATGCAAAATTCGGGAATGTTGCAGACGGGTATGTTTTTTTCCCGAGCCGCGTCGCAGGCCACGTTGTCGAAACCTATGCCGTATCGCACGATCACGCGCGTTTTCTGCATGGCGGCGACCACGTCTGCATTGACTGGAGCGAACTGCGTAATGACAGCGTCGGCATCTGCAACCAGTGGAATCAACGTCTCAGGGGTTTTGCATTGCCCGCTGACAACTTCATAACCGGCGGACTGCAGGATCTTCTGCTCGATGTCCAGTGAGGGAAACGTGTAGTCGGTAATTGCCACCTTGAACATACGTTGCTCCGATATCCACAGCATCTTGACAAGATCTGATTGTCTGATAATCTATATCCTTGACGGGCGGCAATCAAGCCGACGGCAACATTACTTCTTTCACGGACAGGATGTTGCGTCGTTGTTGGTTTAAGGCAAGGCGACTCCGGAAAAACGTCGCCTGCATCTGGCCGCAGCCTTAAGGAATCGTCAATCACGGCGGAGGACCAGATGCTGAAGACTCTGCCCAAGCGCAAGATTCGTGATGTGATCGCCGAGCGACTGAAGTCGCACATTGTTTCCGAAGGCCTTGTTTCCGGCGACAGGCTGCCGAACGAAACGGAACTGGCCGAACATTTCGGTGTCAGTCGGCTGAGTCTGCGTGAAGCAACAAAGGCGCTGGAATTTCTGGGCATCGTTGAATCCCGCACCGGCGTTGGCCTGACGGTCGGTCATATCGACATGGATCGAGTGACCAGCCATCTCGGATTTCACCCCGCACTGCATCAGGCTGATCCGTTACCACTGATTGAATCAAGGATTGTTATCGAAACAGGTGTACTGCCGTACGTTGCCAAACGGATGGCACAGGATCCATCCATTCACGAGAATCTTCAGGGAATCGTTGATCGATTTCAGTCGGCCCGCAAACTGCAGCAATGGATTGATCTGGATGTCGAATTTCACCGCACGCTGCTGGACGCCAGCGGGCTTTCGCCCCTGGTCGCCTTCAGCGATCTGCTGCAGGTGTTCTTTCAGCAGTTTCGCGACAGTGTGAAGAAGGCGGAATGGGAATTGGGCATCGCCAGCCATCAGCTCATCGTCGACTGTCTGCAGGAAGGTGACGTTGACAACGCCGTCGCTGAATTGCGCGACCACATTGGCAGCCACAAGGGACGAATGAAGGTGCAGAAATGAGTAGGTTTCGTATGGCAATGCGGTCTGTTTTTTTAGAGGGACCCGCCGGTGGGCATCGCCAGCCAGCGGCGAAACTGTTATTGGCAGCTCTGTTTTGCCTGGGTGGCCTGACAATAGCCGATGAGCCGGATTCTGCGGCCTCCCATGCCGAGTTTCGGACGTCCATCCGACCATTGCTGGAACGCTATTGTTTTGAATGTCATGCGGATAGTGTGACCGAAGCGGAGATCGATCTGGGAGCCTTCAAAACTATGCCCCAGGTCCGTGAAAATGTAGGGGCGTGGCTGAAAGTTCGTGAGATGTTCGACACGCGACAGATGCCGCCGAAGCATTCGCGTCAACCGACGGACGCAGAACATGCGCAACTGAGAAAGTGGGTCCGTGAGTTTCTGGCCTCAGAAGCAAAGGCTCAGGCCGGTGATCCTGGTCCTGTCGTACTCAGACGGCTGAGTAACGCAGAATACACCTACACAATTCGTGATCTGACCGGAGTGTCTTCGCTCGATCCCGCGCACGAGTTTCCCATTGACGGAGCGGCTGGCGAAGGTTTTACGAACGTCGGCAGCGGGCTGGTGATGTCGCCGTCTCTGGTGCAAAAATATCTGGATGCAGCCAAGGGAATTGCACAGCATGCTGCGTTGTTTCCAGACGGAGTTCGATTCACACCGTTCAAATCGCGGCGAGACAACACTGATGACCTGATGGCCAGAATTCGCCAGTTCTACGGACGTTACACGACGGGCAGCAACGGTACGCCCGTGAACCTGCAGGGCATCAAGTTTGAAACGAATCAGGGGGGCGTGCTGCCGGTTGCTGATTACATCACGGCAACAGTGACGGAACGAGATGCTATTCAAGCCGGCGTGAAAACCATCGCTGACGTTGCCCGCGAAAAGGGACTTAGCCCGAGTTATCTGGCCACACTGTGGCGAACTCTTAACGACACAGAAAATGTTGACTCGTTCCTGCTGCAGCAACTGCGTGATCGCTGGCGACGCGCCAAAGCGGACAATGTCGCTGCCCTGGTGCAGGACATAGCAAAGTGGCAGCCGCTGTTGTGGAAGTTCAACGTGGTTGGTCATCTGGGACGCGAGGGTGCACCGCAGTCATGGATGGAACCGATTGCACCCTTGACAGAACGTGAGGAGTTTCGCCTTATACTGCCGCCCGCTGTGAGCGGCAAAGACGTCGTTGTATACCTGTCTGCGGGCGACGCAGGCGACGGCCACGAAAACGACTTTGTGCTGTGGCGCGACATGCGTCTGGAAGCGTCGGGGCAGCCAACGATCAACCTCCGCGATGCTCGCGGTACTTTCGAACGGGTTCAACAGCTGCGTCAGGAAGTGCTGGCCGATACCGCAAAGTACCTTTCGGCGGCCGCCGACCTGAGCGAAAACGCCGACGTTGTTCAGATTGCCGGGAAGCACTCTGTTCAGCCCGCGCTGTTGCAGACGTGGCTTAACTACCTTGCGATCGGCGGGGCCGTTGAAGTACAGGGGCGATTTACAGAGAAGTTATTCAAGGCGTCCAACTACGAATTTGTCAATGGCTGGCACAAAGGCGGATTGCCCTCGCTGCTGGCGAATTCGTCGGATCAGCAGGTTCGAATTCCCGGCATTTCTCGACCTCATGGACTGGTTGTTCATCCGACACCGACTGAGTTCGTAGCGATCGGCTGGCGCAGTCCGACTGATGGTGTTGTGCAGGTCGAGGCCTCGCTGTCGGATGCGCACCCGGAATGTGGTAACGGCGTTGAGTGGTTTGTGCAGCATTCAACGGCGCAGTCGATGTCCACACTGATGAAAGGAGAAATTTCTGTTGCCGGAGCAGCTACGATGCCGCCCGCGTCCGTCGCCGTTGGCAAGGGAGAACTGATCTCGCTGATCATTGGGCCGCGGGACGCGAATCACAGCTGTGATCTGACCGCCATCGATCTAACCGTCACCGAAACCGTGGGTGAAAAACGAGTCTGGGATGCGGGGAAGGACAATACCGACGACATCGGGGCCGGTAATCCTCATGCTGACCAATTCGGCAACAACGATGTCTGGCACTTCTATCACGGGGCCATGTCAGGCCGGGAAACGAAAGAGTCCAGGAAAACGGTCGTACCCGCCGGGTCACTGCTGGCCCGATGGATGACGGAATCAGATCTCGGCAAACGCACCACACTCGCGCAGCAGGTGACAGCGCTGGCCTTAGGAGCACCGCCAGTCGGTGACCAGAAGAACTCGCCGGACGAAATGTTGTATGGGCAGCTGCAGTCGTTTGCTGTGCCACTCGATGGTGAACTGATGAAGGAAGTTGCACCAGACCCGCGTTTTGGAACTCATCCGCTCGGACATGCGACGGATCCGAATCATCTTGTTGTTCAGGCGCCGGCCACGATCGAATTCCGGATTCCCGCTGAACTTGCGGCTGGCCGCGAACTGGTCGTCGCCGGAATGTATGACGTCGGACACGGCCGTGAAGGGACGGCTCAGCTGCACGTTGGCACGACCCCGCTGGCGGACCAGGGATTGTCGGGCAACACTGTCATCTGTGCCGCAGACAGCGAAGCGCGAAAGCAAGTAGAAAAAGCTATGGCTGAATTTCGTGAGCTATTCCCGATCGCACTGTGTTACACACGCATTGTTCCGGTCGACGAAGTTGTAACGGCGATGCTCTACTACCGCGAAGACGATCTTTTCAAACGTTTGATGCTGGATGAAAAGCAGGCCGCTGAACTCGACCGCCTGTGGGAGGACCTCCTGTACGTCAGCGAGGAACCTCTGAAAATGGTCGTGTCGCTGGAGCAGATTCGTGAATTTTCCACCCAGGATCGTCAGGACCTTGTCGGACCATGGGACAAGATGAGACCGCGCGTCCTTGCATCAGCCGCAGCATTCCGCAAACGTGTGATTGAGACCGAGCCGACGCATCTGGAGTCAGTGCTGGAATTCGTCGGTCGTGCATGGCGACGTGCGCTCACAGCTGCGGAACAGCAGAGCCTGCGGGTGTTGTACCGCCAGTTACGAGACACTGAGATGGCGCACGAGGAAGCGATCCGGCTGGTCATAGCGCGAGCTCTGACGTCGCCTGCATTTCTTTATCGTCTGGAAACAGCCGCATCCGGATCTGCTCCGGCGCCCGTCACTGATATCGAACTGGCGAACCGCCTGAGTTATTTTCTGTGGTCGACCATGCCGGATGACGAACTTGGCAGCGTCGCTGAAGCTGGACGACTGCAGAACGAACCCGGTGAACTGCTGCGCCAAACTCGCCGCATGCTGCGTGATGCGAAGACTCGACGGATGGCCATCCATTTTGCATGTCAGTGGCTGCATCTTCGCGATTTCGACCAGAACGATGACAAGAACGAAAAACTGTACCCCCAATTCTCTTCGCTTCGCGGCGACATGTATGAAGAGACCGTGCGGTTTTTTGAGGACATGTTTCGCAACAATGGATCCATTCTGGACCTGCTGAACGCCGACCACACTTTCTTGAATGAGTCCCTGGCAAAGCACTACGGCATTGACGGCGTGAGTGGATCGGAATGGCGGCGCGTCCCGGACATGCGCAGTCGGCAGCGCGGTGGTGTTCTTGCGATGGCGACGATGCTGTCCAGTCTGTCGGGAGCCTCACGCACCAGTCCGATTTTGCGAGGCAACTGGGTTTCGGAAACGCTGCTGGGTGAACGACTGCCCCGACCGCCGGTCGGTGTGCCCCTGTTGCCCGAATCCGTGCCGACCGGTCTGACGGCTCGACAGTTGATTGAGCAGCACTCATCCGATCCCGCCTGCGCCAAGTGCCATGCGCGGATCGATCCGTATGGATTCGCTCTGGAACAGTATGATGCGGTCGGTCGTGTACGGACGGCTGAAGCGGACACAAGAACAACGCTGTTCGAAGGCCAGACAATTGTGGGGATCGACGGTCTGCGTGACTATCTGGCAACCGAGCGGCGCGACGACATTGTCCGCAATTTATGCCGCAAATTGCTGGGTTATGCACTGGGTCGCGAAGTGCAGTTATCCGATGAGCCATTGATTGACGATATGTTGAAAAATCTGAATTCCAGTGACTACCGATTCCACGTTGCGGTAGAATCCGTTGTGCTGAGCAAACAGTTTCGCGCGATCCGTGGCCGAAATATCAGGGACTGACATGACAATACATCAATTTTCACGTCGAACGATGCTTCATGGCCTGGGCGTCAGCATGTCCTTGCCATGGCTGGAATCAACGCCGGTCTGGGGCGACGAAGCGAAAGGAAAGCAGGACGGCAGTCAGGCACCTACCCGCATGGCCATCCTGTTTTCAGGCTGTGGCTATCACAATCAGGAATGGTGGGCGAAGGGTGAAGGTCCTGATATGGAACTCGGAAAGGTTCTGCATCCGCTGAATGACTTTCGGGATCAGATGGTCTTCATCAAAGGGCTGTACAACGCAGAAGCGCTGAAGGGCAATATCCACAGTTCACAGACCGGCAACCTGCTTTCCGGTGCACCATTGAGCGCGGGAGGCACGATTCGCAGTGGCACAAGCGTCGATCAGATCGTTGCTCAGCAGGTCGGACGACAGACTAAGCTGCCCAGTCTTGTGCTGGGCTGTGAGAAAGCCAATCCGTCGGTCCACAAGAATTATTCGATGCTGTACAGCTCTCATATTTCATGGAGCAGTCCGACCACACCGACACCGCTGGAAGTCTACCCGGCGCTCGCTTTTGATCAGCTGTTTAAGGACAGCGCAGAGCGTGGCGACAAGAGTGTGCTTGATGCCGTGCTGGAAGATGCAAAAGATTTCCGTCGTGGCATCAGTCAGCTGGACCAGCAGAAACTGGATGAGTATCTGAACTCTGTACGTGAGGTCGAGCAACGAATCAAACGTGCCGGCGATCGTGGAGAATTGCAGGGCTGGCGACCGACGCTGACGGAACCGAATATGCCTCGGCCGAAAGACGGCTACCCTCAGGATATCGTCGAACACATGCGTTTGATGTCCGACATTCTGGTGCTGGCGTTTCAGACCGACACGACTCGGGTCTGCACGCTGAAGCTGAATAACGATCATGGAACGCTGCGATTTCCACATCTGAATGTCGACTATATGATCCATCATCTGCTGTCGCACAACGACACAGACGACTGGTTGAAGGTGAATCAGTTCTTCCTGGAACAGATGGCCTATATCGCCGGGCGGATGCGTGACATTCAGGAAGGCGATCGAACGCTGCTGGACAATTCCATGCTGATGTTGTGTTCCAGCATGCTGAATGGACATCACGATGCGACAAAACTACCGGTTGTGATGCTGGGCGGTGGTGGCGGGCGCATCAAGGGCGGGCAGAATCTGGATTACCTGGACAAACCCGATCGTCAGATGTCTCGACTGTACCTCAGCCTAATGGACAAGATGGGCGTGCATCGCGACCGCTTCGGCGACGCCACGGAGCCACTCGATCAGGTGTGAAAGACGCAGGCCCGGTGAAACCGGGCAGTCGTCCGAATGTGGCCGGTGTGAGCCGGTCCTGCATGTTACCTGTCAGTCTTTGCAACGGTTCGCTCGCTGATCAGGACCCACGCCGCGATGGTGACCAGGTGAATGATGCTGGCGGCGCCGAGCCAGAAGTGATAGCCGGGCAGTTTTGCTTCGTAGGCACTGGCATCCTCTGTCATAACCCACACTGGCAGGACGAACTGAATCAGCAGACTCAATAGCGCGACGACTCCCACCGCCCGCAGCCAGGCAGGGCGTTGTTTCTCTACCGGCGTGGCGGCATCAGCAGAGCGGGTGTCGGCATCGCCAGCACCTTCTGCGACGGGGGTGGTCGAACGTGCGCCGGCAGCCGCAGCAAATACGGTGTACAAAGCTCCTGACACGAACCACAGCGGGATGGCAATGAAAAATTCGTGCAGCGCTTCGGAGAACCACAACAACATCGCGATGCTCACCGAAATTACCCACGCCGACAACGCCGGCCAGCTGATTGATTTTCCCGTCGTGCTGAACCAGTACTGCCGAAGGCCCAGACGCGGAAACAGCCAGTGCTCCACGAAGACGATCGCTCCCACTGGCGACAGCAGAATTCCGAATAGAGCCACAAAGCTGAGCAGTTTGGTGAAGACAAACGGAAAGCAGGCCACGATTGTCGTGGCGATCCCTGCCAGCAACGTCACCAGCCAGCGAGGCCAGCCCGGTGTGACGGCCTGTAACGCCAGCCCCGCGCGATAGAGTGTCGGGTTCGACGTCGCCCAGCCGGCGATGATCACCGCCAGGATTCCTGAAAGTCCGAGCGACTGAAACGCAACTTCCCCAGCGTCGAGTTCTGCGAGTGGACGCTGCAGAATCAACGCCGCGGCCGCTCCCATCACGCCCGCGCAGACCCAGGCGGCGTAATGTCCGAGGTACATGCCGCAGGCGGAGAACAGGCCATACCTGGCATTTGGTGCATAACGAAGAACGGCCATGTCCGATAAGCCAACATGAAACGCAAGATTGCAGATCCACGCGAAGGCGATGATGTGCCAGACGCCCAGACCGCTTTCCGGATTGTGCAGCCAGATCTGTTCCTGTGCGATTCTCCATAAATCCGAGACTCCACTGATCGCGCCCATGCCTGGTGAGGCGTTTGCGAGCACAGGAAGCATTCCCACGGCTCCTGCTGCAAACATAGCGAATAGCCATGGCACACAGACTTCAGAGAACTGCGCCAGCCGCTTGAATCCCAGAATCGCCACACTGACAACGACCGCGCCAACCACCAGCACGATTAATACGAACCGCAGGTCTTCCGGATACCACTTCGTTTGCGGCGGAATTCCAAACGGAATCCGAATTGCGGAGGCCGAGACTGTTATCATGGTGCCGGACAGAATGCAGAACAAAAATGCGTTGAGCACGTTGTACACGGCGGTGACGCCCGGACCGGCAATTTTCCGCAGGTACCAGTACAGTGTCAGTCGCGTCCGTACTGCGATCGGGGCACAGATGCATGTCCATGACAGTACCGCCAGTGCGTTGCCGACCAGCAGGCCGATCAGCACGTCTGCGGCACTGGCTCCCCATGCCACAAACGCTGCACCGATCACGAATTCTGTTCCGGCCACATGTTCGCCGCCAAACAACGCAGCAAAGTGCCTGCCGCTTTCAAGCTTGTCTGCAGAGACAGGTTCACGTTCGAACTCGTAAAGTGCGTCAACGCGTTTGGTGATGGATTCAGGTTGGTTCATCTCTGTCAGCTCAGCCTTCTGGTCGTGAATTACTTGTCGAATGGCGTAGTGAACTTATAGATACCGGAGCCAAGTTTGACGATCGCGACGGCCTGCTGCAATTCCACCAGTGAGGCACCTCGTGACTCTGAAATTCGCTTGCCGGATTCACGCAGCTGGTTCGGTGAACTCGTGGGGACATGTGCTGTCGCCGTTGTGTTGGGTGGTACGACGACTCGCCAGTGGAATTCTCGATCGCTGATTTTCCAGTCGCTTTCGATATTTCCGTAAACGCTGACATGTGATGCGCGGGTCCACGTCAGGTCGTTCATTGGACGAGGCCGCAGGATGATGTGTTTGAAGCCGGGGTGCGCCGGGTCGTAGTTGATTCCACCGAGCGTCTGATAGCACCAGGCTTCGAAATTTCCCGACAGAATCTTCTGGCTTTCGCCGTTCATGCCACCGTCCTGCGTATCCGTGTCCCAGCGTTCCCACGAGGTGGTCGCTCCTTTGCTGATCATGTATCCCCAGCTGGGGCGTTCTGTTCGCGTAGCAATCCTGTACGCGACCTGGGGATGGCCGATGTCGGTCAGCACCTGCATCTGCCACTGTGTTCCGATCAGTCCTGCCGATGTGTGCCCTTTGTGTTTTACCATGATGTCGCTGGTCAGGTGATCAATAACGCGCTGCCGCTGCGATTCCGGCACCAGACCAAACGCCAGTGGCATGACGCTGGAACACTGCGTTGCACTTTCGTAGGTGCCGATGTCCGGATCGAAAAACCGCCGATTGAATCCGACATGAATTCGTTCGGCCAGATCACCAAAATACATTTCGTCAGCGGTGTTGCCGATGATCCGAGCTGCTCGTTCCACAATACGACAGTTGTTGTACAGGTACGCCGTGCCCAGCAATGGTCGGGACGTCGCGCCATGGTTGCGGCTGTTGGCTCCGATGGACGCTGTGTCGACCCAGTCGCCGTATGTACAGTGGTCCATCGTATCGTCGGGCTTCAGATTCGTGCGCTCGTGATACAGCACAAACGCCTTCATCATGTCGTAGTTGTCGCGCAATGGACGGTCGTCGCCGTAGAAGTTGTAGTACCAGTCGGGAATGATGGTGACCACGCTGGGCCAGATGATGTCCTTCCCGTTGAACTTCCAATAGGGCGGCAGTATCTCCTGCAGGCTGCCGTCTGCCCCCTGATGCATCCGATAGTTATGCAGAAAATGTTCGTAGAATCGGGCGACGTTGAAGGCCCAGCCTTCGCTCTCCGATGTTCGGGCCGGATGCCCGGACCAGGGCATGCGTTCATCGCGATCCGGTTCCATTGGCACGCTGCGATTCTGCAGACGAGTTCCCCAGCGAGCGTTCAGGTACACTCGGTTGATCAGATCGTTCGAGCAGGTGAATTCGCCAACCGGGGCATGGTCTGTGTGAGTGACCAGGCCTGCAAAGTTGTCTTTCGTTGGTGTGCCCGGGAATCCTGCGACCTGAACCCAGCGCGTTGCGTTGCCTCGAAATCGTGGATGCCAGATTTCAACGCCCTGGCCCTTGGGTGTGTATACATCCGTGTTCTTTGCGCTGCGGTCATTGATGGAGTTAAGCGTTCCGTCGGGCAGCACGTTGAAGCTTGTCCGCATGCTGACCCGATGCCCCGCAGGTCCTGTGACCTTCAGGCGCACGACTCCGTAAAACGCCTGCCCAAAGTCGACCATCCAGATGCCTGGCTTGGGCTGCACAATCTGTACGGGGTTGAGTACTTCGGTCACCCGAATTGGCTCGACCATCTGAGCTTCAAGCTGCCCGCTCGGCGATTTGACGACTTGTGCGGGTTGCCAGTCGGAATCGTCAAAGTCGGCGGTGGCCCAGCCGGGCATTTCCATTCGTGCGTCGTATTCTTCACCATCAAATTCGTTGCTGGCGCGCAAAGGACCGTTGTTCGTCAGCTGCCAGTGTTCACCCGTGACGATCGTTTGTTCTGAACCGTCCCCATATTCGACGTGAATCTGCCCGATCATCTGCGGCGTGCCATACGAATGCATCGGCATCGGGTTCTGCGATCGAGGTGCGAAAAAGCGTCCGTTGCTGAGAACGGCGCCGATCACGTTTGCGCCGGAACGCATCGCGTCCGTAATATCAAACGTGACGTACAACGTTCGCTTGTCATACCCGGTGAGCGCCGGATTCATCAGCTGGTCGCCGATTAGTTGTCCGTTGACGTATAGATCGAAGAAGCCGAGTCCGCAGACGTATGCCGTCGCCCGCCGCACCGTTTTGTTTCTTGCCGATTGAAATTGGTGACGCACATAACGGCCTGGCAGGCGTCGATGCTCTGAATGCCAGCGGTCCTTCCACGGAATGCCCCAGGGAGCGATTCCGGCTTTGCCGAGTTCCATAGCGGCCACCCAGTCAGAGCCCGTGGATTTCGCCGTCTGCCAGCCATCGGCTGCGGACTTCGCGCATTTCCATTTGCTGTCGGAATGAATGACCAGTGGGGGACCGGAATCGAATTCAATTCGCAGCGCACCGATCCACCCGCCTGGATTATTTGGCACGTCAGCATTGCCGTTCGTGATGGTGGCAGCCAGCCGGTTGAGTCCGGGTTCGATGTTGCCCGTCAGATCAGCACCGACAAGGTTAGGATGTCCGTTGCCGATCCCGATGAGCGCTCCGTTGACATATAGGGCCACCGAATCGTCGCCGGCACAGAACGCGAGTGCACGAGTGATTCTGCGGTCGTTTGGCACGACGATGTCACGCCGGAAATATCGCGTCTCAACGGGGGCGTCGAAAGCCGCGTTGCCTTCCGGATACCAGAGCCAGCTGGCCGCTTTGATTTCGGAAATCTCAATGCCCGGATCGTCGACCTGGTCCAGGCCAATCCACTTTGCGTTGTTCCATGCGGTTGGCGTCAGCAGACCCATTGACCAGCGAGCGCCATGACTCCAGCCTGAAGGATTTCCCTGCTCGTCCCAGACACGAACTTTCCACCAGCAATCCATCTGCGAATCGAGTGGCTTTCCTGCATAAGCAACCAGGTGGGACCTGTCCGATGCGACGCGTTCCGAATCCCACAGGTCCCCGCGATTCTGCTGCAGCACCGCACGATCACTGGCAACGATGACCTGAAATGCCGATTGGATTTGACCGCGTTTAGCTTTGTCTGTCGCGGCAAGTTTCCAACTCAGTCGTGGCTGCAGATCGTCGATGCCGAGGGGATTGACGAGGTGTTCGCAGCGCAGGTCAGTCGCCGTTAGCCCACCGGGCGCTGTGGCCTGAGCGACGGCCAGCGGCGTCAGCAGGTTGGTGGCGACGACTATGGGCAGTAACAACACCGCTTGAAATCTATACATTTTCGATGAATTCTCCGCTCTGGCAGGCCGGCTTCGTGTCAGCAACGCGACGTGTCCTGTGTGCCGAACTTTGTTTTCAGAAAATCACGGAACAAAACGGTTTCCGACAGGTTGTCGACTTCATTGCAATGCTCCCAGTCGATCCACACGTACTCGACGCCGACGTATCCGGAGTAACCAACATTCTGCATGACATCGACGACCCGCGCATAATCGATCACGTTGTCTTTGAATGAACACTGCAGCCTGTTCTGGCAGGCACCACGCACATGAAAGTGTGATGCGTGGGCGATGAGTGGTTCAATTTGCGAATCGGGAACACCGTCGCGGGTGAAGTGCGTGTAGTCCAGCGTGAGCGTCAGTCCGGCCACCGATTCCACCAGCTGCAGTGCGAGCTCAGGATTTTGTGCAAGAGAACCGACGTGAGCTTCCACGCCAAAGACGATGCCCGCAGACTTTGACTGTTCGACTCGCCAGGCAAGTTCATCGTGACAGCGTGCGAGAGAATCAGCTGGCGCCTCTTCATCAAACAATACTCCTGGCAACGCAGTCACATGCGGGGACTCGCAGGCCGACACATATTCCAGTGTTCGCATAAACCAGTCGCGAGCTTTTTCGCGACGTGCTGCATCAGGGTGATTCACGGCGAAGGCATGAAAGTCGGGGTCCATCTGCAGGAAAACATCCGCCACCCGGAGTCCCCGATCAGCAGTCCTGCGACGCAGCGTTGCCGCGGCTCCCGGATCAGCGAATTCCCGCGACGGATGCAGATGAGATCTTCCTTCGAACAGTCCGATGTCGACACCGTCGAAGCCGAGCATCGAGATCACGTCGAGCGATTGTTCGTGCGACAACAGAGGGAACGTGAAATCCGCACACGCCAGTCGAAAGGTCATGTGTCGTTTCCTGCTGCTGGTGGATCATCAGCGGTATCCCATTCGGCGGCCGCCAGGTATCCGCCGTCCACGATGATTGATGTGCCAGTGACTCCGGCCGAGTCCTCACAGGCCAGGTACCTGATTGTGCGTGCCACGTCGTCTGACCGCATCGCCTGATTCGTGGGGACGCGACGGACTCGCTGCCGCAGTGTTTCGTCCGGGTCTGGTGTCGTGTTCAGGTGTTTGCGAAGCATCGGTGTATCGGTGATGCCCGGGCAGACGCAGTTGCAGCGCAGGCCGGTGGCGGCGTAATCCAGCGCGATGGACTGAGTCAGCGACAGTACGGCACCTTTCGATGTGGTGTAGGCGGGTGTTGCCCGCTGTCCGACAAGGCTGCTGATGGAGCCCACGTTGATCATGTAGCTGCGTTCGTTCCTGCTGAAGTGCGGGAAGGCGTGCTTCAATGAGAAGAAGATGCCCTTCAGGTTCACTCCCATCAGCCGGTCCCAGTCGGCTTCCGAGTACTCGTGCAGCAGTCCGACATGAACGATCCCTGCGCAGTTAACGACAATGTTCAGGCCGCCGAAGCGCTGTACGGTCGTGGCGATCGATTGAGCGACGCTGTCACCGTCGGAAACGTCGCACGAGCAGTAGACGGTGTTACCGCCATTCGAAGTGATTTCATCAGCAACCTGCTTTCCGGTCGCATCGCCAACATCCGCAATGACGACGGCAGCACCTTCATCGGCAAATACTCGTGCGGTCGCTGCACCAATCCCGGAAGCGCCGCCGCTGATC
Source organism: Fuerstiella sp. (assembly GCA_014238335.1). Lineage (GTDB taxonomy): Bacteria > Planctomycetota > Planctomycetia > Planctomycetales > Planctomycetaceae > Fuerstiella. The sequence continues at coordinate 31,524 of JABABI010000002.1, read as the reverse complement.
CATGCCACCTGTCCTGCCAGTCGGTTGCTCATCCAAGTGACTCCTCTGCAATTCCCGTAATTCGCGACCACTTGGCACGAAAGCTCGCGCGTTCAAGAAGCTCCGGGTTCAACACGCCGGCTGGTCGTTTGCCGTGTGACAGGTCCAGCATGCTCTGACAGGCCGTACGACCGATGTCACGAAACAGCTCGGCCGTCCATGCAATGGAATGGGGCGCCAGAATGACGTTGTCCAGCTCACCAAATCGATGTGGTTCTGTAACGGGCTCAACTTCAAAACAATCGAAAGCCGCGCCGGCAATACGTTTGTTCTGCAACGCGTCGAACAAGGCCCGTTCATCGACGATGCCGCCACGTGCCGTATTCAGCAGATATGAATCAGGTTTCATCTTTGCAAGTTCGTTGGCTCCGATCAGTCCGCGCGTCTGCTCGTTGAGCGGACAGTGTACCGACGCGAAGTCAGCGGTCGTGAGCAACTCATCCAGCGTGACGCTGCGCACGCCGAGTTCCTCAATCACAGAGGCGGGTACAAACGGGTCAAACGCAATCGGCTGTTGCATGCCGAAGCCCTGAAGCAGCGACACAAGCTTTTGGCCAATGCCACCAAGCCCAATAATACCCAGCGTGCGGTCACGCAACTCGCAGCCCATATACTGAGTACGGTCGTCCCACTGTCCCGTACGAACCATGCGGTCCTTGGGCAGCATGTGATGCGTCAGTGCGATCATCCAGCCAATCGTCGCTTCCGCGACCGGACGGTCGACGGCTCCCGCTGTGATCATGGCCAGAACATCGCGGTCGCTGCACGCATTCACATCGACCGAATCATAACCGACACCGAACCTGCCAATGGCCAGCAGTTCATTGCAGTTTGACAAAGAACTGGCGGTGACCTGAGGAGTCAGCACCACCACTCCGGCACAACCGGCGAGTTGATCCGGCGTCATCTCCGGTAGGTGTTCACCGAATTGCGTCACTTCGACGCCGTCACTGTCCTCGAACACGCCCAGACCCAGGTCGTCAAACTTTGGATTGCCGTCCTCATCATAGAAATCAGCCGTGAGAGCGACACGAAACGTCGCACGTTGAACATCAGTCATTTGTCGTTGTTCCCGTCAGTCCGGCCTTCAGCGCCGCATCGTTCGTCCACCACGACCCGCTCCGGTATGGGGCCGGCATAGACCCAGATCATGTCCATTGTCTTTGCAGAGTTATTAACAAAATAGTGGACCCTTCCTCGTGGAACCATAGCGGTGGCACACTCATTCAGCGAGTAACCACGTCCTTCCACCAGGCAGTCGGCCCGGCCATCGGTGATGCAGATCGACTCGTCGAAGTCGTGAAGATGCGCAGGCAGCCTGCCACCCGGCTGGAAGCGAGCGACCCCGCCGCTCATCTCGATGCCGGGGATCAGTTCTGCGTTGAAGAAATCGATAAACTCCGCGCCGGGACTGACACCGAACGAACGTGGCGCCGACTCGAAACGGTTTACCCGCTCGGCTCCCGGCAGGCCGGTCGAATCCAGCGAAATTTCGGTGCGAGCGAACTCCCGCGATACAAGTTCTCGTTCCGGCACACTCATTGCGAGTGCGATGTGTAGCGTTGCGGCATTCGCAAAGTCAGGATTTTTTGCGGCATGCGGCAGCCAGCGAGGTATGACGATGTTGTCCAGCGGTCCCAGCCGATATTCGCGACCTTCCACCGTGACTTCAATCCGGCCATCCAGTACGGTGATCGACTCGCTGCAGGGGTGCGTGTGGCAGTCCAGATCGGCGTCAGGTGCAAAACTCACAATCCCGGTTGTCAGATTGCGCGCTGTATTGAAGTCGCCGACCAACGGCCGAAAGATAACGCCCGTCTGCAGTTCGATCGGGTCGCTGTCTGCGAGTGTCGTGATCACTTCGTCGCGGTCCGGCTGCATGTGTTCCGGCGGTTGCGAAAGGGGAAGCCGAATGGGTCGGCCGTCGCGCGGGTCGAGACTTGTTGCTGGCTGGTGATCGCGGTTGACTGCCTGCAGCGACTGATGAAGCGATCGACACAGCAGTCCCGTATCGGCTCCCAGGCCTGGCATCCGAAATCCCTGTTCGATGCGTTCGTTTAGGTTGTCGATGCTGGTCGCCAGCAGGCCGCAGTGTCTGCCGGAAGACTTGATCGTGTCTTTCAGGCTCAGAATCTGCTCGGCAATTCCCGGTCCTTCCCACTGACCGCGGAAACCTGCAGTAGCTGAGAAGTCGGCCGGTCCAAAGAAGAAGACGTCAACCCCATCGACCTCGCACATGGCTGGTACATTGGGAATGGCACCCACGCTTTCGATCAGCGGCACGACCAGAACGTTTTCATTTGCTTCCGCTGTGTGCTCTGTGAAACACTGGCCCCAGACCGTTGCTCGTTCGCCACCAATTCCTCGTCGTCCTTCGGGGGGATAGCGACAGTCCCGAACCGCCTCGCGAAGCTCCTCAGCCGTTTCCATCCATGGAATGACGATTCCGTCGGCACCGATGTCGAGTGCGCGTTTCGTCAGCGACGTGTTTCGTTCTGCCAGCCTGACCAGCAGCACGGTTTCGCTGCGCAGTGCGGCGCGGACGTGTTCGTTGATGTCTTTCCAGTCCAGGTGGCCGTGTTCGGCATCGATCACGACCCAGTCAAGTCCCAGCGCGACGGCCATCTCTGTGATGCTCGCGGACTCCAGAGTTACCCATAGCCCACAGACGGATTCATCGCGGGCGAGTTTTTCGCGAAACCGCTTCAATGCTTCGGTCTTCATTTGTCGGTATCCAATGATAAATGCTGATTGCACACTGATCAATCAGTGGTTATCATGGGCAATCAGAAGAGCTGCGTCAAGCGGCTGGACCGAGTCAATCAGGTCGTCATCGCTCACCCATCAAACAAGGGACCAGCACATTGCCATCAGCAACTCCGTCCATTGGCTCTGCCGGGCTTGTCGACCAGCTGGGGCGTTTCATTCAGCAGCAGAGCCTTCAGCCGGGTGACCGTCTGCCGTCCATTCGTGATCTGGCGGATCACTTTGGAGTCAAGGCGGGGCTTGTCCGGGATGCCCTGCTGGATGCGCAGGGGCGGGGACTGGTCAAAGTGCTGCCACGAGCCGGCGCCTTTGTGGAAACACCAGTCGAAACCCTTCAGCCTTCCACTTCGGCCGAACGCCTGGGGCAGCGGTTGCGTGAACTGCTGGCGGCTGAGAATCAGAACCTGTTCCACCTGCTGGATGCACGGGAGACACTGGAACTGGCACTGATCGCCCAGACCGCGCGTAAGCGCGAGATCGAGGACCTGTTTTCACTGCGAGACATTCTGGAGCAGATGGCGTCGATCCCTCCCAAGCAACGGGGAAAGGACTACGTCCGACTCGACATTGAATTCCACCTTGAGATCGCCCGGTTATCCGGGAACGCGGTGACGGCTGCGATGCTGTGTGCCGTGATGGAAGAACTGGCACCTCATCTCAATGAGCTGCGCTGGTCAGCCAAGCGACACTCGGACACGGAAAAATCCCACGCCCGACTTTACTCCGCGCTCGTAGCAGGCGACGCGTCATTGGCTCAGGAAGAAACACGCAATCATCTGCAACACGCTTACCAATCTTTGTTGGACCGCATCCGCCAGCCACCAAAGGTCGGATGATCGGACACGTGCGAACCGGTCCTGCATCGCTGTGGATTTGGCATATCGACCGTCTCATCAATCAGCGCTCGATGCTGTTGCGTTCGGCATTTGTACGTGCGTCGTCAAGCTTCGACAACAGATTCCGCACATCGCGTGCTCCGTTGATGATGACGAGGACAGACATTGCTGCGAAGCCGAGCAGCAGGCCGATAAAAACGAATTGCCAGATCAGTTGCCAGTTCATGTCGAGACCTTTCGTTGGATTCGTAGCTTCAGCACTCTTCTGTTTTCAGACCGCCGTATCATCTGTGTTTTTCAGTCGGATGCTGCCGGTGTCTCTGTTGTCCGGTCGCACCAGTGAGCCGGCGACGGTCAGACATATGGCGACTGCCACTGTGATGAGTCCGATTTGCGGGCTGGTCAGAGTTTCAACCCATTCGCCTGATGTCAGTTGATGTTTGAGACCAACGGCAATCTGAATCGGTTCCAGAGCCAGCAGCATCAGCAGGCCGGACAGCAGCCCCAGCAGGGCACCGAAACTACTGGTTCCCTTCCAGTAGACACCCATCATCAGCACGACAAAGGCGCCCGTGAAATAGATTCCACCGGTTACAGCCATGTAGTCCCAGATGTCTTCGCGACCTTTGTAAAACAGGCTCCAGTACAGCACATAGCCGCCCATCAGCACAATCATAATTCGCGTCAGACGCACCCGTGAGGCAGTGGGGAAGGGGGTCTTTCGCAGCGGTGCCACAATATCCTGAGTGATCACTGAGCTCCACGTCAGTAAGTACGAATCATGTGTCGACATGAAGGCGGCGATCATGCCGGCCGTCACGATGCCAAGGAAGACGGTTGGCAGCAGGCGGCCGATGAAGACCGGCATTGCGTAGAGATTTTCCAGCGGCGGTTTGTTTCCGTTCGTTGGCAGAAACAGTTCTTTCAGGTCCGCTCCGGCGGGTGTGGATGTAATAAACACCAGAGCACAAATGCCCCAGAAGTACGGAATAATAAACCTGGCGGCGAACGACAATGACGACCAGCAATACTGTCGTCGGACGGCTTGTTCACTTTCCATGGCCAGGGCTCGTGCGACGGCGGTCGGCCATACGGCGCTGCCGACAAAACCTGTCGTAACAATCATCCAGAAGATGTACGACCAACCGAAGCCCGTGCCTTCCAGAGTCGGATCGAATCCGGCATCGCCGAGTTGCGCCTGTACTCCGTCGAAAATCGTGGACCAGCCGAGTTGCCAGATGGCCATTGCGGTGGCCGACAGCAGACCGATGGACAGGACGACGAACTGCACGTAGTCGGTCAGAATCACCGAGATCATGCCGCCGAGTGTCGTGTAGATCAGAACGAGCGAGAGCAGGGCGACCATCACCCATTTTAGTGCTTCGCCTTCGCTGGCCATGCCGGTCACACCGACGATGAACATGGAGCCGGTTTTTAGAAACAATCCCATGTTCAACACACCCGCGAGTACCAGCAGCACGCCGCCGAGCACTCGAATGTTCTTGTTGAATCGCTTTTCGTAGAACTCGGGGATGGTCAGCACTTCCATGCGACGCAGCGGTCCGACGATGAAGCCCGTCATACCGACAAACAGCGTACCGACACCGGCGATCAGGCCAACATGAAATGCCGCGAATCCGCCGGTGAAGCCCTTCTGAGCCGAGTACATGACGGTGACCAGACCCAGTTCCGTGCCCGTCATGGTGGCCACGCCCAGCCACGTGCCGACCATTCGTCCCGCGCCGATATAGTTCTCCATCGACCCGGCGTAGCGTTTGACAGCCAGACCAATGCCCAGGGACACCAGCAGATAAACGACCACGATGACGGCGTCGATCGTTCCGAAGTTGGTTTGGCTGAAAGCCTGCTGTACTGTTTCGTTCATGCCGAGCTTTTTTCAAGGAAAGTGCTGCAACAGTATGTTCGAGTCCTTCAGAAAAACAACTCTCCGAGCTACGCGCACGTTTGCGGGGGCAGTAACAGATTGTGGTTTCGAATTGTTGTGTTTCCGGGGCTGAACTGAGCATGCGAAGGAAGCCCCGGAGTTTCACTCGTGTTTCGCTCCAACCCCTGTTCTTATCCACAAATATGGTTAGCCGCGAAGCAGCGACAGCATGTAGCTGACGGCGTAAGCCGTGGGTTACGGGACATTTACGTGAATTGAGTCGCGCAGCGGCTACGACGCTTCGTGGTAAACACAATCCGTGGGGTCACACTGACGGCTACCTGCTTTCGTTGCTTCACGACAATGTAATTGTGGGAAAGAACGAGCGTTCCCATCCCCCGGCTACACTCTCCGACTTTACAACCATTTGTTGCGGTCCCATCCTTTTCAGCGACCAACGGGAGTGAGACGACAGTCCCGGAGTCGTTGCTCGAGTCTTCCTGCAGTCCCGCCGGGTCAACTGTTTTACCGTACTTCGCAGGTGTTGAGCTCATGTGATGGAACGCTGAGCGAGTCCGATAAACGAGGAGAACATGAAATCACGGCTGATTCCTTTGCTTCCACATGAGACTGCCCGCTCCGAGTGGAATCACCCAATCGTCGACTCTAGACTATCGACGCTGGTGGCTTCGAAAAACTTCGTCATCGTCGCCAGGTCTCACGAAACACTTAGAGCACTCTTCAACATAAGCCACTCAAACATGAAAGCCATTGCCGTCCGTCCCGGTACGTCCAACAGCGTACATGTCGCGGAACTTGACAAACCTTCCGTCAGTGACATCCCTGATGATCGCGGCGTGCTTGTCCGCGTGTTGAAGGTGGGCGTGGACGCAACCGACCGCGAAATTAACGACGCCCTGTACGGCAATGCTCCGGAAGGGTATGACTTTCTGGTGATCGGTCACGAATGCTTTGGCATCGTGGAAGAGGTTGGGTCAGCCGTCAAAAAGGTGCAGCCAGGTGACTACGTGACGTGCACCGTGCGTCGACCAGGGGGATCCATCTTCGACGCAATCGGCCGTTCTGACATCACCAGCGAAGAGGAATACTACGAACGCGGAATCAATCTGCGCCATGGGTATCTGACCGAATACTTTGTTGACGACGAAGAATTCATCGTACGAATGCCTGTCGGCCTGAAGCACCTGCATGTGCTGGCAGAACCCATGAGCTGTGCGGCCAAAGCCGTCGAACAGGCCTTTCTGGCGCAGAAGCGTCTGCAGGTCTGGGAGCCAAAGCGAGCGTGGGTGACAGGATCGGGGCAAATCGGTTTGCTGTCGACGTTGATTCTGCGTCTGCGGGGCATGGAAGTATTTACGATCGCTCGCGGAGCAAAGCCGAATCTGAAATCAGAGATCTCTGAAGGTCTCGGTTCCACATACATCAGCACGGCAGAAAAATCGCTGCAGGATCTGGCGGCGGAATGTGGCAAGCCCGATTTGATTATCGAAGCCACGGGCAGTAGCGCCATCGCCTTCGAATGCATGGAAGTACTTGGTCACAACGGCTGTATCGTCTGGACCAGCATCACCGGCGGACAACGCAAAGTTGACGTTCCCAGCGACAGCGTGAACCTGAACTGGGTGCTTGGCAACAAGTTGCTGGTGGGTTCTGTGAACGCGAATTTCCGCCACTTTGAGTCAGGGATTTCGGACCTTGCACTCGGCGAAGTGACGTACCCTGGTGTGTTGCAGAAGATTCTGACGAACCCGGTTGATGGTCTCGACAACTACGCCGAAATGATGCGACTGCTGGTCGAAGACAAAGACGCATTAAAAGTCTACGTCAACGTGGCAGACGGCTAGGCCGGAAGCCCCGGCGGGGGGCGTTGCTCGCATCTGATGTGTTGTCAGCGCCGAGGTAGTCGAAGAGCAGGCGATTTTTCGGTGCACATTCGTTTTGAATGGATCTGTTGAGCGCCGCTGTTCTCGACAGGGGCCGCGTCTTTTTCACTGACCGAAAACAACTTCAGGCAACTTCAGGCAACTTCAGGCATCGGCAGCATCTGCCGATGCCTGTTTTTTTGTTGGTCGGCTGGCACTAATTGCGCTCATATCCATGTTGCAGCAGTTTTCGCCCACCCGTATTCTGCCAGACCTCTCCATCTGAATCCTTTCTTAAGATTCACTAAAGGTCCGGCTCATTCCGTTTCTCACCTGTGAGCTGATCATCTGCATCTGCGGACAGCGAATCTTTCCCGCCTCACTCTCCACTGCCAACTCCGTCTCTCAGGAAAGGCATATCATATGCGCAACCAACCGCCGTCTGTGCCAAACGCTGAATGCGTCGATTGTCCCCGACAAATCGGGTCGGTCATCACAACGAGCCCGTCCCGCAACACACTTGCCGTCACTCTGTGCCTTGGCCTGACCGTGCTGTCAGGCTGCTATTCCATGAACGGTTACGTTATGAACGCATCCGGTCACGGGTATTATGACAAAGGCAACTATGCGATGGCCGCCCGTGAATTTCAGACAGCACTGGCCAGTAGTCCGACGAATCCGGACTACATGGCTAACCTGGCCAGAGCGCGAATGAAGATGGGAGACAACCAGGCTGCCGAGCAACTTTATCGACAGGCTCTTACGGTGGCCCCTTCTCATCAGCCGTCCTACCACGGATTGTCGGATCTGATGCTGGCTCAGGGAAGAGGACACGAGTCCCTGAAGTTATTGAATACGTGGGCCGCGACTCAGCCGTATACGGCTGAGCCCCATGTGGAACTGGCGTGGATGCAGCGTGAAATGGGGCAGCCTGACGCAGCGGCCCGCTCACTGCAGGCCGCGTTGCAGGTGAATCCTAACCATTCGACGGCTTTGGCTCATCTTGGACAGTATTACCAGGATTCCGGTCAGTCGCCTCAGGCAGTGTCGTTGTACCAGAAATCTCTGCGTGCCGACTGGAATCAGCCGGAGGTGCATTCACGCCTGGCAGCCGCCGCCGAAGCGGCGGGCCCGGCTCATCCCATGAGTCGAACTGCCATGTCTCGCGGTGTTCATCCTCAAAGTCTGCCGCGACAGCAACTTGCCTTTGCTCCGCCCAATTTGAACACGCAGTTCCCGGGTGGTGCGACGATGGCGCAGCCACATATGGCCTATCAGCCGCAGATGATGGCTCAGCAACCACTGCAGATAGGTGCCTTTGGTCCACAGCCGATGCCTTCCGGTCCGTCTGGAAGTCCGATCGCCATGGCGGGTTTCAACCCCTTGATGTCAGTGCCGCTGGGTACAGGCGGGCTGCCGGACCCTTCCGTCACTCCAACACCGCCAGCAGCTATCACGACAGGAACGGAAAACGCTTCTGTTGCTGCAATGCCGTTGCCTGTACCGGATCCTGCATTTGAGGCCGAGTCGCAAACGTTTTCTATTCCGGCCACGTCAGTGAGTCAGTCCAGCGTTGCCGGTGGCGAATCTGTCCCGGAAGTGGAAGCATTTTAGCCAGATGACTTGTATCCACCGATCCCGGATCGGTGGATACAGACGTTGGATGTTCGCCCCCTGTTTCCATCATCGATCAAACTTTCCCTGACTCCACGGGGCCTTATTGGTTGCCACAGGCATTCACCGTTATGGCAGGAATGGGGCGAAGCCGATGTTCGGGAAGGCCGGATCGGCGATGGATCGCAGATTGAATCCTCCGTTGATGAACGCACCATCAATGTCCTGAGTTGCACCGAAGTTGATGAACGTGTTGTTCGGATTGTCCAGGTTGAGTCCGTCGTCGACCTGGAAGAAGCCCGCATTACGGTCGGTGACTCCAACGATTCCGAGTGCGATCGACTTCAGTAAGTCGCCGTCCGTATAGGTGGCCCCGCTGGAGCTCAGCAGGATTTGATTACCCGTGTTATTCTGGAATGTCATATCCAGCAGAGCCGTATCGTCCCAGTAGATCACGTCGAATGTGCCATCACCGGCGTTGTCAATGGAAGCAAACGTGTTGCCAATGCCATTGCCATTATCGCCGTCGAACGACAGGAAGGATTCTGTTCGAAGGTCTTCTTCAAGATTGCCCCCGAACGTGTTGTTGTTGACGGTAGCTGCAAGGTAAGCCGAAGTTCCCACTCGCAGAACTACTCCTTCACCGGTCACGGTGTTCACGCCGTTGTTCTGGATTTGGTTGCCCGTAAGAACGAACTCAGTGTTCTGCACTGTTCGCAGGTTCAGGTATCCAAGAGCGCCATCCGGAGCGGTGGGCGAGAACGCCGTGTTTCCGTTGACAGTACCAATGTTATTGTCCAGGAAGTCCGGTTGAATCGGTGTGTAGAAGGGAAAAATTTGTGGCCGATCGTCTGCCGGATTAAACGGCGGGTCGGGGAATGGGAAGTTCGCCAGATAGGTCAGGCGGCTTTGATTCATATTGGTGTCGCCCTGGAAGAATACACCTTCTTCTCCGTTTGAACTGACATTATTGCCCGTAAATGTGATCCGCAGCGGGTCAATCAGGACAGCACCTTCTCGGTCCCGTTCGCCCGCAGCTCCGGTGATCAGCAAATTTGCACCTCTGCGATTATTGTTGCTCAGCAGATTGTCAGTGACGGTCAGCTGCACAATCGGACCATTTTCCTGGACACCGTTGCTGGGCGAAAGTCCGTCGGTATCTGCGGGCGGAACGCTGAAGTCGATGTTCGCCGGGTCAGACCCAATGGAGGACACATCATCGATGCCGCCGATAACGTTCAGGCTCAGGCCATCGCCGCCGTTACCCGCTGTCAGTCCAGCGCTTTGACCGCCAATCGTGTTTTCCACGATGCTGATGACGGGGCGGGAAATTGTCAGTCCGGAACCGGCTGCAGCGATGTCGATCCCATCGTCTGCATTGCTCTGAATGACGTTGCCGGCGCCAATTCCGCCGACCACCAGTGTGGCTGTTGCCAGACCAGTAACGTTGTACTGAATCCCATCACCATCGGTGACGTCAATATCACTGTTGATGTTGCCGGCCTGAATGCCGGCCAGACTGCCGTCTTCGCCGGGATCAAGTATTCCATCGCCGTTTGCGTCTTCGGACACTCCTGCAACGCTGTTCGTAATGGTCGTTCCAGTGACACGAACAATGCCATCCGAGTCCCCGCTGGCGTCCCAGCGAATACCGTTGCCACCACCAGTCGTACCGTTGCCGTCGATTGTCGTTGAGCCGGTGCCTGCCGTTATCAGGATGTCTGATGTGCCGCCGGTTGTCGTGATGTCGATTCCGTTATTACCGTTGTTGCTGATGTTAGTGTCGCCATCTGTATTGAGTGCCGCATGAGCACCGACCGAAGTTGCTGCAGTGCGGTTGCTGGTGATTTCCAGCAGGACTCTGGCATCTTCAATAGCCGTGATGTTGAATCCATCCTGCCCGTTGTTGGACGCGGTCGTGCCGTTTAGCAGGACACGACGACCAGGTGGCAGCCCGTCGGTGGCGTCTCCGAACGTGGAGCTTTCAGATGAACTGATCAGCACGCCATGTGCCGCGTTGTTGTTGAGCACATTGTTTTCGCCGTCAGCAATCAGCTGAGCATCACCTCGAGTGATAAAGCGAGCACCATTGCCGCCGTTGTTGCTGAAGTCATTGGTGTTCCACGTGACTGTGTTGACCGTTCCTGACATCGGCTGATTCGGATCACTCTTGTCGTTGCCCTGTACATCAACTGCCAGGCCATCGCCTTCGTTGCCTGTCGCTGTCACACTTGTGATACTTGCAGTCAGCAGTGAAGAGTCGTTTCTACGCAGTGAGATTCCATCTCCATTGGTCAGCGGGTCCGGTCCGTTTGTTGTGTTGTTAACGGAGGCGTTGCTCATTACGAGCGTGCCTTTTCCGTTACCGGCGACGTTGAAGCTGACACCGGCGTTGCCATTACCGTCAATTGTATTTGCCTGATCCGTTGTTCCTCCAACAGTCATGTTGATGACATTGTTTGTGACCCCGCCCATATTCGGTCCGAACATTCGGGAAGCAATGCCGCCTCCGATGTTGTTTGAAATATCGTTATTCTGAATGACGGCGTTAAGCAGTCCCGTTCCGGTGGAAGTGACAGTGCTGACCGTTTCAATTCCGATACCCGTGTTGCCGGTGATCGTATTACCGGAGATGATGCGGTTAAGGGCTGGTGTTCCGAAGTCGATCTCGCCACTGCTGTCAATGGACAGAGTCGCACCATTGCCACCGTTGTCAGTAAGCTGGTTGTTAATCAGGTTGCCGTGAATGATGCCACCATTTGCTGCAATAGCACGGAAGCCGTCACCTGCATTCGTTGAGATGTTGTTACCCTGCAGGAATGATGTGTCGCTATACGTGTTCGAACCGGAACCACCGATTGTGTTGTCCGCATCGATGAAAGCCCCGGGGCCGTCAGCATTCAGGCGAACACCGTGTCCACCGCCGTTTGTGATTGTATTGCCTTGAATCGTGAGGCCTTCAGCACGAGCACTGTCGTTCATGCTGATGTTGATCCCATGTTCGGTAGCGCCAACAATTGAGTTGTTGTTAAAGGTCGAGTCGATGAGGCGAGCACTATCGGTTGCCGTGATAGTAACGCCGTTGCGTGTGGCTGCCCCCGCCGCCCGCAGGCCGATTGCGGCTGCGAGTTGATCGACTGAATTTGAGGCGAACGGAGCTTCTCCCGGAAGTTCCCCGGGGTTGGTGCCGCTAAAGGCAAATTCCGCCGGTTCAATCAAGGACTGAATTGGGGAATCGATCGCTGGCGTGCCCATAATCGCATTCTGTCCGGTCGGTGTGACCGCTCCGGCCTGTTCGATGTGTCGTAGAGACAACGAGTGCCCCAGTTCGTGTGCCGTAATCAGTCCAATAGCCCGTCGTGTAAACGTAAGGTTGCCGGACGTAAGCGCGTTGATAGCGAACTGTGGTGTTTGTGATGGGTCTTCGACAATGATCGGGTCAGGGAAGGCTGGCCCTGTGTAAGCGTCCGGAGGGGTAAGCAATCCAGAAAACTGATTGATCTGGTTTGTATAAACACCCGCGGCGGAACCTCCCAGAACCAGTGGTACGCTGGCCAATCCCTGACCTGGCCCCAGTCCCTGAGCATTTCGAATGTTGCCAATGTCAGCCGCCTGACCAGCCAGCCCGCCGAGATTGGTGGCACTGTCTCCAATGGTCACAGCGTAGTACTCAGTTGCTCCATTCGATGGTGCCACGCCAGCGTCACCAATGACAAAATCGAGATCCAGCTGCATGCCCTGGGGGATCGAACTTCGGGAATCCTGGTCAGTCGTGGGGATATCACGATAGTAGCTCTGAATGGTCTGCGTGATCGCGTTTGTGACTGTGGCATAGTCAGAGGCCGCAAAACCGTAAGGTGTTATGTCGAATGGATTCACCGTTCGCCCAAGTCCGTCAACAACGGAGCT
>JABABI010000002.1:0-17917 GCA_014238335.1 Fuerstiella sp. | reverse complement strand
CGCGTTGTCACTGACCGTATTGTTACGGACCAGCAGTTCCGTTGTGGAACCGGCGGCCGTCGTCAGCACCAGACCGGAATTGGACGCCCCGGACAGGCCTGTCGCAGTATTCTCATCCAGGACGATCGTTCCTGACCCATCCACAAGATTGACGGCCGTTTCGTAATTGGTGAACGTATTTCTGATGATGCTGGCGTCCGTAAACGGCAGAGGATTCGTGATGCCCGTTCCAAAGACCGTCATGGCTGTATTCGATCCATCAATTCGCATGCCCAGCACTGTATTTTCACTGGCCAGTCTTACGACGCTGCCACCAGCGACCATCGTGGGATTGGCGATCGATGCACCAAGATTTGTACCCGTGGCGACAGCCGGAATGATAAAGTTGTTGCCGGCAATCGTAGCCAGCGTGTGTGCTTCGGTCGTGGACCGCAGTATCTGGCAGTCGAACAGAGCAAGTCCGCCAGCCACCGTCAGGTTGGTGCCGCTGTCGTCATCACGCGGAGCCACGTTGATTACGTCGATTCCGACGTTATTGTTCATGGCCGCAACCAGCAGCGACGTATACGGATCTTCCAGCGTACCTGCTCCGGCACCGACAGCCGTCGTGCTTGTGGCGTCCGGGTCCACATAGATCAGGTTATACGCTCGGCCCTTGGCCGTATTAATCATGGCTTCGGCGGTATCGACTATGTCACTGTTCGTGTGGACGCGATTGTTTCGATACACCGGATCCGCCAGACGATCACGAACTCGTTTAGGCTGCAGGATGGATCGTTCACGATAATTTGGAATGGTGTAAGCCAGGCTGACCCACAGATTGTCACCGAATGTATCATCGCCCGTATATCGTACGTCGACCGTGGTGGATTCTGTGACCAAAGCCTGCATTCGAGCCGAATACCCGTACGTTTCATAACCCTGGTCGTTGTTCAGGTAGTAGCCGCCGGCATACGCGTTGATACCGCGACGGCCCAGCAACGGCAGCGGACCGCCGACTTCGAAGTCGCCCCCGGAATAGGCATTTTCCCATGTTGACGTGCGTGTACGAAACGCACCGTTGCCGCCCAGACTCAGGTCTGTGCCCAGACTGCTGCTCAGCAGGACGCTGTCCGTGCCTGAAACGAAGTATCCGTTGGCGAAGAAGTCAATGTACTTGCCCAGTGACTCCATACCGACACCGAAACGTGTCCAGCGGTTGTTCTGTTGTCCGTCATCAATATCACCGTATGCGTTCCAGCCAAACACTCTGTTGCGAGTGGCATCGTAGTTACGCCAGATCATCCCGAAGTTGTATGCTTCTCCCCTGTCGTTTGTGAGCGACGCGGAAAGGTCTCCGATCAGAACTGAGTGGCCTGGCACGACGTGATACGGAATCCTTGCGTTCAGACGCTGATAGGATTCGTCAAATCCCAGACCGTCGCTGACGTTGGATTCAAACATGAGCTGCGGCCCGAATAACGGGTTGTCGACGACGCGACGGCCAAGGACCGGAGATTCTGTGACCCCGCCACTTTGGGTAAAGTAAGGAGTGTAGTCTGTTGGCTGCGTGAAGTTGGCGCCCGGGCCGTTCTGAGTTGTGGGAGGGTTGTCGGCGACGCTGCCGCCATTGTCCACAGGTGGAACGTTGTTATCCGGGACCGGATTCTGCGCAGGCGCATTCTGATTTCCGGCGACCGGGTCTTCACCCGCAGACGGCAACGGGGCCGGCGGGTCAAAGATCTCATCGCGTGAAGTCATTCGTATGACTCCTGGCTGGTCGCCCACTGACACGCTGGAAGCGGTGATCAGGGCGCAGCAACTGAGAGCCAGGCAGAAAGAAGCAAAGATCCGTGTCGTGTTCATCGGTTATTCCGATCGATCCGTAGGGGCAGATTGCGCGGGATGTACCGGCGCTATCGGTTACTCTGTTCGATCGGAAATACACCCCTGACAGGTTGAGTTAAAATATGAGGGTTGCACGGATACTTCGGAATGTAGTGATGGTCCCGATCGCGCGCAAGTCTGTGTGTGCCAGCTGTTTGAGGTGGATATGACACACATGACGCGGTTGCTTCAATCGCGCGCAAAAAGAAAACTGCCGAAGGCCTATGGCCTTCGGCAGTTTATGCCGTTTTAGAACAGGTTGGATTTAGTCACATGTGAAGACACACGGAACGACGTTGATGACAACTACGCGAAAACGCAGCAAATCAACGTCCCTGCAGCGTTAGATTGACCAGCCATCACGGTACTCACGGTGCACGAACTTATTAATCCCTGGCATGTTCGTGCTCTTCAGGTTCTTGGCATCCCATTCGATGCGGCTGCCTTCTTTGGACCGGATGGCAAGATTGCCGACGAGAATCGTTTCGGTTAAATGCCCGGCATAGGCAAAGTTGGACATCGTGCCTGTCTTGTACTCGCCCTTGCAGGTCTGCACAAATTCCCACTTTTGCCGCTGATCGCCACCGCCGTTGTACGGAATTCGCGGCAGCGTCTGCTCGGGCTTTTCAAAGTCCTTGAAGTTGTCCTCTGGCAGCAGGAAGTACTTGGCACCGTAGTCATCCGGCGAGAACAGCAGACCTTTGCTGCCCACCAAAACTGCACCGCTCGTTTTGCGACCACCGTCCCGTTGTTGCTGAATTCGTTTCTGGAACGATTCCGGCAGCTGGCTGATGATCGAATCATCCGGCAGGTCTCCACCGTCGTACCAATGGAAGTTGCACGGTGCCAGGCCGTCACGTTCCGGGAATTCGAACAGCAGGCTGGAACTGGCCGGGAAGGTTTCACCTTCAAAGATACCCGGATTCTTAACGGCCGTTACGGCCACGGGATCCCAGAGTTGCAGTGCCATGACCGGCATGTTGGTCGTGTGGCATGCCATGTCACCGAGTGCACCGGTGCCAAAATCGGCCCAGCCACGCCATTTAAAGCCGTGGTACACGCCTTTCTTGAATGGTCGCATCGGGGCTGGTCCGATCCACGCATCCCAGTTCAGATCCTCAGGAACCGGGTCTGAGCCTTCCGGTCGGCCAATTCCCTGGGGCCAGACGGGGCGGTTGGACCAGATATGAACTTCTTTGACGTCGCCGATGGCACCGGAACGGACAACCTCCACGGCTTCGCGAAGTCCGTTTTCGGAAGACCCCTGGTTGCCCATCTGAGTGACGACGCCCGTTTCTTTGGCGACCTCCTGCATGGTGCGAGCTTCCCGAATCGACCATGTCAGGGGCTTTTGGCAGTAGACATGCTTGCCCATGCGCATTGCTTTAACGGCCGCGGCCGCATGGTTATGGTCAGGCGTGCTGACGGTCACGATGTCAACCTTGTCGCCAAGGGCGTCCAGCATTTCACGATAGTCCGTGAACTGCTTGGCATCCTTGAATTCGCGGCCCTTCTTTTTCAGTGTTCCCCCGTCAACGTCGCAGAGTCCTGAAATGGAAACTCCCTGTTCAGCGATGTGACTGGTATCGCTGCCACCTTTTCCGCCAACACCCACACAGGCTGCGCTAAGTGACTGCAGGGCTGATGTGTTGGCTTTCAGAGATGTCTGTCCGCCAACCCAGAACGCGGTTCCGAGTGCTGCAGACTGGCCAATGAAACTGCGTCGACTTGTGTCTCTTGTCATGAAATAGGTACCTCAGGCAGGCTTGATGGTGTTAGTGGTGAGGGCACGATCTCAACCATAAGGTGAGTGCCCGTGCAGACCAGCAGATCAGCTGGAAAAATGCCAAATTCGAGGTTGGCAGTCAGCTACGATACCAAGGTCCGGGAAAACAGCAATCAAACGATCGAGATTACCCAATCCTACGTCGAATTCGTTGCCAATTTGACGGTTTCTGCTTACCCTGAAGCGTCTCAGTCGGCCCTTTGTTTCGCCCGGAGTTTTGTTCCCGATGAATTCTCGATGTCCATGGAATCCTGTTCTGTTGCTGGCCCTGACGTGTCTGATTTGGGGGTGCCGGGAGGAGTCGGCACCACCTGCCGCGCCGGGCACTCAGACCCCGAGTTCGCCTCCCCAAACCGTCGTCACTC
Source organism: Fuerstiella sp. (assembly GCA_014238335.1). Lineage (GTDB taxonomy): Bacteria > Planctomycetota > Planctomycetia > Planctomycetales > Planctomycetaceae > Fuerstiella. The sequence goes on along the minus strand of JABABI010000002.1, from coordinate 13,900 downwards.
CGGATGATGAGGCTTCCGTCGCTGCTCTGACGGAAGCTGGTTTCATCCTCACGCAAAATGCCGTCGGTGTAGTGACAGAATGCTCGATGAACACCAACGAAGACATCTCGGCGACGCTGGCATATCTGTCGGGGCTGCACAGCGTGCAGAACCTGCGGCTTTCCGGCCCGGCAATGGGCGACGCAGGGATGGATGTGCTGACCGGCTTTGCTGGCCTGAAGAGGCTTGATCTCAGTGATTCGGCCATTACCGACGCAACGCTGAAACACGTCTCCGGGCTGCAGAATTTGGAAGTACTATCACTGCGCCGGGCCGGCGTCACTGATTCCGGTCTGGCGGCCATCAGTGGTTTGCCAAAGTTACGTGCGGTCGACCTGCGGAACAGCAATATTACCGATGACGGACTGACACACTTTTCCGCATTGTCAACGCTGGTCGATCTGCAGCTGGAAAAGGCAGATGTGACTGACAGGGGGGTCGCTATGCTGAAGGGACTTTCTCTGAAGTCAGTCAATTTTAACTACTGTACGTCAGTCAGTGATCCGTCGCTGGAGGTTCTGGGAGCGATGTCGGCGTTGGAATCGATTCAGTTGGATTACACGAAGATCACGGATGAAGGTATGGCGGCGGTCGCTAACCTGAAGAAGTTGAAGCGGCTTCGCATTCGAGGTGCGGATATCACGGGAGACGGATTAACGCACATCGCCGAATTGACAGACCTGGAACGGCTTGAACTGCGGGACACATCACTGGATGACGACGGACTTGAGATCATTTGCAACCTGCCCAACGTAAGTTATCTGGATATTAGTGAGTGTCGTGTGGTATCGGCCGACGGTATGAAACACATCGGAAAGCTGACCGGACTGACGTATCTGGGTTTTTGGGAAACCAAGCTGAACGACGATGCGTTTGCTATGTTCAGCCAACTGGTCAACATTGAAGAGCTGGATCTCAAGGCGACTCAAATTACCGATACCTCTGTCCCTGTTCTGTTGAAAATGCAGAAGCTCAGGAAGCTGAATCTTGCAGGAACAAACCTTTCCGATGACGGATTCAAACAGCTCGCAGGCCTGCCCGCTCTTCAGGAACTAAATGTTGCCAACACAAACATCGGCTTCGACATCGTCGATGAGCTCAACGCAAAGGACGGACTGACCGTCATCGAATTCGAAAACTAGTGCAGCGTCAGAATACTCTGTTTGCGGTGCGGGCATCCCGTCTGCCGCCTCCTTGAAAATGTAGCAAAGACGCAGGAAATAATGCAGAATACTTCGAGTCGCCCGAACAGCCAGGATCAGTTCAGGCGTGCGTGCAGGTCCATTCCCGGGGGAGTCAACAGTCCGGCTCGCGCATTCGGGGCTGTTGGTGGCACACCACCGTTTATTCAGCGCGGGGACGGTCCGTTCCTGTTCGACATTGATGGAAATCAGTTCATCGATTTTGTCGGGTCGTGGGGGCCACACATTCTGGGGCATCGGCATCCGGCCGTGATCGAGGCGATTCAGCGGGCAATCGAAACGGGAACCAGCTTTGGCGCTCCCACTGTTTCGGAATCCGATCTGGCGGAACTTGTAGTAGAACTGGTGCCCAGCGTTGAAAAAGTTCGGATGGTGAATTCCGGTACCGAGGCAACAATGTCAGCAATTCGTCTGGCACGTGGATTTACGGGACGAAACGTGGTTGTCAAGTTTGCGGGTTGTTATCACGGACACGTGGACAGTCTGCTGGTGCAGGCCGGAAGTGGTGCGCTGACGCTGGGAACACCGTCCAGTCCCGGTGTTCCCGAAGGCTGTACGGCAGACACACTGGTGCTGTCGTACAATGATGTGGCGATGCTGCGACAGGCCTTTGAACAACAGGGCGACTCGCTGGCTGCCGTGATACTGGAACCCGTGTGCGGCAATATGGGTTGCGTCATACCCTCGGACGAGTTCCTGCGGACGTTGCGACAACTGTCTACGGACCACGGAACCGTGCTGATATTTGACGAGGTCATGACTGGGTTTCGCGTTGATCTCGGCTGTGCACAGACCAGGCTTGGTGTCACGCCTGATCTGACAACACTTGGTAAAATCATTGGCGGCGGCTTGCCGGTGGGAGCGTACGGCGGGCGTGGCGAAATCATGGACGCCGTTTCGCCGATGGGTGCGGTCTATCAGGCCGGCACTCTGTCCGGGAATCCCATTGCCATGGCAAGTGGTCTGGCCACACTGCAGCAGCTTCAACAGGCTGATCTGTATGAACATCTGGAGAACCTTGCCGCGAAGTTGGAGCAGGGCTTTCTGAAAGTGGCCGCAGATGCTGACGTACCCGTACAGGTCAATCGTGTGGGCAGCATGCTGACGCTGTTCTTTAACGAACACCCCGTTACTGACCTGCAAACGGCGACGGCTTCTGATACCGACCGCTTTGCCAGGTGGTTTCATGCCATGCTGGATCGCGGCGTTTACCTGCCGTGCAGCCAGTTCGAAGCCCTGTTTGTTTCGGCCACACACACACCGGAGCTAATTGAACAGACCATCGCTGCTGCGTCTGAGGCGATGTTGTTGCTTTCTGAATCCTGAAGAAATTCACACTCACGGTACAAAAAAAGAGCCGCGATTGCTGAAGGCAATACGGCTCTTTTTTATTTGCTTCTGCTGTTACGCAGGCAAAGAATGTATCTCTGCACCTATGGACTGGCAGGAATTGCAGCTTTAAGTTTGTCTATTTCGTTCTGGTTGTCGAGGGCGACCGCCAATGCTCCACCGCCCAGACCCAGTGTTCCAAGAGTGATTACGTCCAGCAGCCCGAATCCTGTAGGACTGGAACCAATAAAGTTGTCATCACAGTAAACAGGATTTCCGTTCTGGTCGTGGTCCTGTCCGCGGACGACGGTCTGTTTATTCACAATCACCAAGACCGGCTTTGCACCCTTCGGCGCTGTTCCGCTGGCCCACAGTCGAACCGGAGTTCGCAATGCACCAATGACGACTTCATGGGCACCTCCACGAACGCCGGAGATCGCAAAACGTCCTTCAGCGTTGCATTTCGCTGCCGCAACCGGCGAACCCTGATATCTCAACTGCACGACCGCATCAGAAACCGGGCGACCTTCAGATGCAGCGACCAGTCCGTACAGAGTGCCATCGGCCGACATTTGAATGTCCTTGATGATCCCCTTGACACCAGCCATCGTCGGGCCGGTCAGGAGGACTCCAAAGCACACCGCGCTACACGCGACTCTGGCCAACAGTGTGTGCGTTCGCATCGTCGTTTATCCTTTTGCATATCAAAAACAGCAGCAACCAGGTAACGGCTGCTGAAATGCAGATTTGTTCCCTGCGATCTGTTTCGGCACGACTGACGGGGTCACTGCAACCATAACACCACAACTTTCAGGATTTTCCGGAATAATCCGCAAATTCTGCCCAGTTCACCCAGTGGCAGATCTCCGGTATCGACACCAATTGTGCTCTTCTCTGGAAAGGATGTTCTTCAGCCGTCATGATGACAGCGTTGAACGCTGACTTGTGGCCGCGCAGAACGTTTTTTAATTGTAGTTTCGTTACTCTCGCGAGCCAGTATCGTGTACGGCAGTATGTAAACAGCTCTGGACGCGGCTCGTCACTTCTTCCTGATTTGCAGGTTCCATGAAGTCTGAACGTCTGACCATTCTGATTTTTGTCAGCTGTTGTCTCGTTCCGTGCTCGGAGGGTCAGGCCGATGAAGCCATGCCGGTATTTCAGTCGGATATTCAGCCCTTGTTTTCCCGTAAGTGTGGCAAGTGTCACAGTGGCAAAGTGCAAAAGGGCGGGCTCGACCTGTCCACGATGCGTGGCATTCGTCGCGGCGGTGAGTCAGGTGATGCTTCTGTCGCGGATTCTGTCGATGACAGTCTGTTGTGGCAGATGATTGACGGCGGTGACATGCCTCCGGAAGGGCAGCCGATGCTGACCGACAAAGAACGTGCCCTGATCCGGACATGGATCGCGGGCGGGGCACGGTCTGAAAGCCCGGCAGATTTTGTCGAGAAGGAGCTCAATCAGCACGACGTACTGCCGATCGTGCTGCTGCGCTGCACGACCTGTCACGGTGCACGTCTGAAGCAGGGTGGTGTGGATCTTCGAACTCCCACTGCGATGCGGAAGGGTGGCAAGAACGGACCTGCGATCGTACCGGGCGATCCGGATGCCAGTCTGATGATGCAGCGTATTGAAAGTGAAGCCTGCCCCCCCCGGGAACTGTTGCTGAAGTATTTTGTGAAACGTCCACCGGTCGCTGAGGTTGAAGTTCTGCGAGAATGGATTGCTGCCGGTGCGCCGGAATTCGATGTATTACCCGACGTTGCCACCACGGAGCCTGATCCTTTTGTCACAGACGAAGAACGACAGCACTGGGCGTTCCAGCCGCCCGTGATTGGACACGACGCGGCGTCGATCGATGATTTCATTCTGAAAAGACTGCAAGAAAACGGTCTGACTTTTTCGCCCGCAGCCGATCGCGACACGCTCATCCGCCGCGCCTATCTTGATCTGGTCGGAATTCCGCCCAGTCTCGATGAGTGGCAGCGGTGGCGCGACAGTGGCGAATCGGTCTGGTATCAGAAGATGCTGGATCACCTGCTGGCTTCGCCGCATTACGGAGAACGGTGGGGTCGCTACTGGCTCGATCTGGCTGGCTTTGCGGATTCGGAAGGCGGCGTTTCGGCAGATCCGATCCGCCAGGTGGCATGGAAATATCGCGATTACGTGATCGGTGCTTTCAACAGCGACAAACCTTACGATCGGTTTCTGATTGAACAGATTGCGGGCGACGAATTGCTGGACCACGAAAACTCGCCCGTTGTCACTGCAGAAATGGTTGAGAATCTGACGGCCACTGGTTTCCTTCGCATGGGGATTGATCAGACAGGATCACGCACCATGAACTTTGTGCCCGAGCGGCTGGGCGTGATCGGTGATGTCATTAACGTGCTGGGTTCAGGAATCATGGGCCTGACGATTGAATGTGCTCGATGTCATTCGCACAAGTACGATCCTATCCCTCACCGTGACTACTACCGATTCAAAGCCATCTTTCAGGGGGCTCTGGATGAGCACGACTGGTTGACCTTCAAAAACCGTTCCCTGGACGTTGACACGGCCGAACGACACAAGCGCGTTGCCCAGATCAATCCTCCACTCCTCAGCCGAATCAGGAAGCTGGAAGCCGATACAAAGAAGGCTCTGACGGCTCTGCAAACCGAAACGCTTCGGCAGCATTACCCGACTCAGTCCGAAGCCGATCGCAGGGAAACGCTGCGATCGCTGAGAATTGCAGACAATAACCGGACTCAGCCGCAGCGCATCCTGGTTGAGAAACTGCAGCAGGCCGAAGTGCTTCCGGATTCAGAACAGCCGTCGTCCGTTCTGGCAGCCCGCCGTGCCGTCGATGATATCCATCGCGAAACTGCAGGTGTTCGCCGGCAACTTGAACCACCACTGACCATTCGGGCTTTGTGGGATCGTGGAGAGCCATCACCAACATACATTCTGCGCCGGGGTGAGCACAACAAGCCCGGACGACTGGTCGGCCCCGGTGTGCCGTCGGTTCTGACGAATGGGCGGACACCATTCGATGTTCAGCCTCCGTTTCCGAACGGGGCACCTAAAACCGGCCGACGGCTTGCCTTTGGGCGATGGCTAACTCAGCCGAATCACCCACTGACGGCGCGAGTGATGGTGAACCGCGTCTGGTATCACCACTTCGGTACCGGTCTGGTAAAGACGCTGGAAAACTTCGGCGCGAAAGGCGAACTTCCCTCGCATCCGGAACTGCTTGACTGGCTTGCGGTGAATTTCGTGCAGCGCGGCTGGAGTATCAAGGACCTGCACCGAGCGATCATGAATTCCCGCACGTACCGCCAGTCAAGCCACGTCACGGACGAAACGCGGAAACACGATCCTGGGAATCGACTGCTTTCGCGAATGAGTCTGCGACGAATGGATGCCGAAGCGCTTCGTGATTCGCTGTTGTTCATCTCCGGACGGCTGGACGATACGTCCGGCGGTCCGCCCGATCCGGTCTCTGTCAACCGTGATGGTCTGGTCAGCGCGGATTCGCGGGCAGGCGGTCGCTGGCGACGCAGCATTTATCTGCAGTACCGCCGGACAGAGATTCCATCCATGATGGATACCTTTGACTATCCGGAGATGGGTCCCAATTGTCTGTCTCGCAGCGTGTCCACAGTTTCGCCACAGGCACTGATGCTGATGAACGATCAACACGTCCACAATCTGGCGGTCTCGTTCGCAGCGCGAGTCGAATCGATTCTTGATCGCCGTGGTCACGACGCACGTGGAGATCAGGTTGATACCGTTTACCAGCTCGCCCTGAGTCGTCCGCCAGGTGATATGGAACGGCAACTCGGTGTCCAAACCCTGAACGAACTGCACCGTGTCTGGCAGGAAAAACCGCACGCCGCGCTTGAGACCTATTGTCATACGATTCTTAACTCCGCCGCATTCCTGTACGTCGATTGATCGACCGACCATGTCAAACGCAGAGACGAACAAGTCCGCACAGCGAAATACTCGTCGCGATTTCTTCGCGCGCACCAGCGATGGGCTGCTGGGGGCCGCGCTGGCGCAACTGATGTGTGGCGATTTCTTTGGCGGTCCGGCAGCTCTCGGTGAGGAGCACGATGCTGCGACGGGCGTACCGCCTGTCTACAATCTGAAGCCCAAACAGACTCATCACCCGTCCAAAGCGACTTCAGTGATCCAGCTGTTCATGAACGGTGGCCCCAGTCAGATGGACCTGTTCGACCCAAAGCCTGTGCTGAACCGTCTTGATGGAAAACCGTTTCCGGGCAACGTCGAGGAAATCGGAAATCAGGGCGCTGCCGACATCGGAGTGATGATGGGCGGTCGATACAAGTTCGCCCGGCACGGGCAGTCCGGCACGTGGATGGCCGACGTCCTGCCACACACAGCACAGCTGGCGGATGATATTTGTCTCATCAATTCCATGTGGACCGACCATCCTAATCACGACAACGCTCTGTACAAGATTCACAGCGGTCGGTTGTTCATGGGATACCCAACGCTCGGCTCATGGACTGTTTATGGTTTGGGTGCGGAGAATCAGAATCTGCCCGCGTACGTTGTCCTGAACGATCCACTCGGCCCTCCCAAAAACGGCACACGCAACTGGACAGCCGGATTTCTGCCTCCTGTCTTTCAGGGAACACGATTCCGCCCGACCGGTTCGCCGATTCTTAATCTGAAACCGCAGTACCAACAGCCGTCCGAGGTGACTGAAACGGCTCGTGGGTTACTGAACCGCCTTGATGCTATTCATCTTAAAGACCGACCCTACTACGGTGAGCTCGACGCACGAATCGAATCCTACAGTCTGGCGGCGCGGATGCAGCTGTCCGCGGGCGAAGCGCTGGACCTGTCACGTGAGAGCTCGCATACACATCAGATGTATGGTGTCGACGAAAAGTGGACCGATTCCTTCGGACGTCGTTGTCTGCTGGCCCGCCGCCTGGTGGAACGCGGCGTGCGTTTTGTACAGATCTTTCTTGAGGAACAGCCGTGGGACAGCCACGCCGACCTGGCTGACAATCACCGAGGCGCGTGCCAACGGACGGATAAACCTGTGGCCGGTCTGCTGAGAGATCTTAAACAACGGGGGCTGCTGGATTCCACACTTGTCATCTGGGGCGGTGAATTCGGACGTACGCCGACGACGCAGAAGTCTGCTGACGGTTACTCAGGGCGGGATCACAATATGCAGGCCTTCACTTCGTGGATCGCGGGCGGTGGCGTCCGGGGGGGCACAAGCTATGGGACGACCGACGACTTCGGACACAGCGTGGTCGAGAACCCCGTCAGCGTACATGACTTCCATGCCACCATTCTTAATCAGCTGGGCCTGGATCACCAGAAGTTGTTCTTTAGTCGCAGCGGTCTGGACGAGCGACTGACCGGGGTTGAACCGCCACGCGTGGTGACAGAGATCCTGAGTTAAGTCTGACGTAGTGCCTGCGAGCAACGGGAAGTTCTCCGCTCGCAAAGGTGCCGGTCGTGAATCGCCAGACGTCATATGCCAGACGTTCGGGTGGCCGGCGGCTGGACTGAGTTTGCGAAGGAAGCGCCGGCGTTTCTCGCTTCAATCACCGGCCACCTTCCCGGTTTCACAATAATCCGTAACTGCACCCGTGACGGTGAAAATTCTGTCAATCGGTAGGCGCACGAGAGTGAAGGCATGACAATCGAATTTGCCGTTTCCGATGTAATCTCTTCATCGTCGAATCATCCTGACCGGAGATTTTGTCATACGATTGCTGTCAACTGCGTGCACTCTGATGGGGGCCTGTTCGTTTCTCATACAACATGGCACCGCACAGGAAGCGTCGGGTCTGCTGAAACAGGCAAACCTGAATCGCGGCATTTGCTGCGTACTGGGATCTGGCGATGGTTCACTGCCGCTGGATCTTGCAAAACACAGCGAGATGCTGATTCACGTCCTTGATCCCGACGCGGTTGCCGTCAAAGAACTCCGCCATCGTGCAGACGACGACGGATTTTCCATTCAGCGACTGCTGGTCGAAGCTGATGGCCTCGGGCATCTGCCGCACGCCGACAATACTCTCGACCTCGTGATATCAAATCGTCCTGACGTGGCGGGATCACTTTCTGTGGCGGAGGTGCTGAGAGCCCTTCGGCCGGAAGGAGTCGCTATCTTTGGAGGCCACGATGCGCAAGACACACTTCAAGCCTGGGCTGGCGGCGTCGAGGTTGTGAAGTCATGGTCGGATGCAAACGGCGACTGGATTCAGTTTTTAAAACCCGTTCCGTTTGGTCTGGGCGAATGGTCACACTGGGAGAAATCTCCGGACAACAATCCGGTTTCGGAGGATACGCTGATCAAAGCGCCGTATATGACCCAGTTCATGGCCAGGCCGTGGTACATCGGAATGCCGGCAGTTACGACGGTGGTCGGCGGGCGAACGTTTCTGGCCATGGGACACATCGCTCATCACGAGCGCGAGTGGGGAGCACTGCATCGTCTGATCGCACGAAACGGATACAACGGCACGATTCTGTGGGAACGCAAGCTGTCGGAGGACTACCTTGTTCACCGCTCTGCTTTCATCGCGACGAAAGATACGTTCTTCATGATCAACGGTGATCATTGTCTGCTGCTGGATGCGCGAACTGGTGAGCAAAAAGGCAAGATCCCAATCGCGGACTTTCCGGGCGGTTGGAAATGGATCGCGTTGCACAACGGAGTTCTGTACGCCCTTGCGGGAAAACCGGGGGACGGCGTGGAACTGGTGAAGGGCGACCGGGCGCTCGGCGGCTGGAGCTGGGCAGATCTCAGCAAGGGCTACTATCCGAAGTGAATTCCACATGGGTTTGGTGATGTTCTTTTAGCTTTCGAAGTCGAAAGTCAGAAAACGCTGTGGACACATCGCGAGGAATCGCTGATCGATTCCCGCGGCCTGGCCATTCGTGATAACCAGTTGTATTTGTATTGCCCTGAGCGGCATTTTCGCGCGCTTGACTATGCGTCCGGCGCCGTGCGGTGGACGAACAGCGATGATGAGACACTCGGTTTGATCGAAGAGCCGGGCAAAGGTCTGACTTCAACGCCTGGCTGGCGGACGCAGACTCTTGTTGTGGCGACGCCGGAAGCACTGGTCATTCAGGGGCAGACCAGAATGAATGTGCTGGGGCTGTCCACAGAAGACGGTTCGCTGCTGTGGCACAGACCGAAAGTCACGAACAATCCCAACGCGATTTTTGTCAACGACAAGGTTGTCATCGGAGTTGGAGAGCGAGGCAGTCATCTGGTCATCGATCCGCAGACAGGAGAGGTCGAAGATAGTCTTAAATTCTTTAAACGTGCCTGCACTCGTCTGACGGCCAGTGCAGATTCATTCTTTGTTCGAGGCGAAGGGATGACTCGGTTTGACCGTGCCAGCAAGACTGTGCAGATTGACGGTGCGGTCCGACCTGCGTGCAACGATCGTGTTATTCCGGCGAACGGTGTGATTTACCTTGGTCCCTGGGCCTGTGACTGTAATTTGTCGCTGATCGGTAACGTTGCCCGGTGTTCAGCCGGTGATTTTCGTTTTGACTACAAGGCTATGAATGAGGAGCGTCTGGAAGTTGCCGACAGTCCGACTGCGGTTACGGCCTTTGAAGTGAAAGACAGTGACTGGGCGACCTATCGCGGTAATCCAGGCCGATCGGGTGGCACGAACGTGACGATTGAGGCCGCAAAGAATCTGCGCTGGCATTACACACCGAGTCAGGCGTACGTGTCCTCAGATCTCAGTGCTGCCGGTGGACTGGTCTTTCAGGGCGGCGAAGACGGCAATGTTCGCGCATTTGATGGAGAAACCGGGGAGGCATGCTGGTCATTTCAGACAGCCGGCCCCGTCAAATATCCGCCGACCATTGCTCAGGATCGTGCGTATGTCGGAAGTGCCGATGGATATGCGTATTGTCTCGAAGCTGCGACCGGTCGCATGCTGTGGCGTTTCCGTGCGGCGCCGGTCGAAAGACGTCTCATGATTTACGGCTCGCTGAGCTCCACCTGGCCGGTCAACACCGGTGTGCTGGTCAATGATGGCATCGCCTATTTCGGAGCCGGAATCGTTGACCACGACGGTAAACTGATGGTCGCGATGCTGGACGGAGGAGTTGCCTGCTTTGGCAAGTGATGAGGAGGGGCGGCTGCAGCAATGATCATGGATACTGTTCGGCAACGTACCGTCGATTGAGAATCGTAGCTGGTCTGACCATAATCCTGTATCTCAATTTCTTTTCGTCATGAGCAGTTGGGTTGCGTCCACTCGCACGAACATGAGGCGACAACGGCATGATTGAAAGAAGACTCTGGTGTCACGTCGATGTGTCGTGGGTGACGCGGCCGCGCGGAATTCGGGACCAACGTATGGTTGTTGCTGTCCATCTGTTGCGAATGCCGCGTCAGTATTTGCACTGCATTCTGATGTTTGTTGGCATGTTGGTCGTCGGATGCGGGGACGCTCAGACAGATTCAGCGTCTCCGGAAGTGCCACTGGATAGCCACGAACGTATGGCGGCGCAGCTGAGAGCCGTTTTGCGGGACACGCCGCAAACGAATAAATATCTGGGCGACGCTGAACTAAAGAGACTGGTTCGGCAACTTGGCGGAATGAAGGTGTCAGAACCGGCTATTCAGCGAATGATGCTGCTGGCCAATATTGGAAACGCTGAATTGTCTCAGGGGAAGAACCGTGATGCCGTAAAAAGACTTACAGAAGCACTGGCGTTGTCCTCGGCGGCGCGAGATTTTGTACCACCTGAGCGACAAGGCGAATTCGGCAGGATTTGCAGAGACATGATGCTGGATCTCGGAGTGGCATGGTTGCGGGTTGCCGAAACAGAAAACTGCCTTCACTGTCAGACAGGAGAAAGCTGCATCCTGCCGATTGGTCCGGGCGGTTTACATCGTCAGCCGGAGGGGACTCGGGAGTCCATGAAAGTGCTCACGAGTCTGTTGACTCAGGAGCCCGAAAATTATTCTGCGCGGTGGCTGCTGAACGTCGCAGCCATGACTGTAGGCGAATATCCCGAAAAAGTTCCTGAGCCCTGGCGAATCTCTCCATCCGTCTTTCAGTCGCAATCATCGTTTCCGAAATTCGCCAACATTGCTGCCGGACTCGGCCTCGATACTGTGGATCTGAGCGGCGGAGTCATCATCGAAGATTTTGACAACGATGGCTGGCTGGACATTGTGACATCCACATGGGACACATCCAGTGCCATGCACTACTTCAGAAATAATGGCGACGGGTCCTTCACGGACCGCACACGAGAGGCCGGGCTGACCGATTCGCTTGGTGGCCTGAATATGATTCAGGCGGACTATGATAACGACGGGAATACGGACATCTTTGTATTGAGAGGTGCCTGGCTGGAGGAGAATGGACGTCACCCCAATTCATTGTTGCGCAATATTGGCGGTGGGAAATTTCGCGATGTGACTTATGACGCAGGTCTGGTGGACCCGGCGCTGCCTACACATTCAGCCGCCTGGTCTGACTTCGACAATGACGGCGATCTGGATCTGTTCGTGGGCGTGGAAGAAATTGCCGCATCTCAGTTGTTTGAGAATTCAGGGGACGGAAAGTTTGTCGACATCGCCGCACAGGCGGGACTTACCAATGATCGTTTTGTCAGGGGATGTGTCTGGGGTGACTACGATCACGATCGCCGGCCAGACCTTTATGTTTCCAATCTTTACGGCGAAAACCGGCTTTATCACAACGAGGCCGATGGGAAATTTACGGACGTAGCTGTAGCACTGGGCGTCCAGTTTCCGTCTCACTCATTTCCAGCATGGTTCTGGGACTGTAACAATGACGGGCGGCTTGACCTATTTGTTTCTTCGTACAGTGGTCACATCAATGATCTGGCTGAACAGTATTTCGGTCAAAAAACGGCGCACGAGTCACCAGCGTTGTTTCTGGGCGACACCGATGGCGGTTTTCGAAACGTGTCCGTTGAATATGGTCTGGATTGCGTCGCTCTGACCATGGGAGCTAATTTCGGAGATGTTGACAGCGATGGTTATCCGGACTTCTATCTTGGCACCGGATATCCTCAGTATGAAGGCATTGTTCCGAACATGCTCTTTCGGAATAAGCGAGGTGCCGGTTTCGAGAACGTGACGTTTGCAGCAGGCATGGGGCATCTGCAGAAAGGGCACGGAGTCTCTATGGCTGACCTGGATCATGATGGCGACCTGGATGTTTTTATTCAGCTTGGTGGGGCTTATAAAGGTGATGTTTTCCCGAACGCACTGTTTCGAAACCCGGGATTTGGAAATCACTGGCTGTGCGTTCGTTTGATCGGTCAACAATCGAATCGGTCGGCTATTGGTGCGCAAATTCGAGCTGTCATCGACGATGGTGAAGAAATTCGATCGGTCTATCGTCATGTTAGCAGCGGTGGAAGTTTCGGAGCCAACCCGTTGCGAAGCTACCTTGGACTTGGGCAGGCCACGTCCGTACAAACGCTTGAGATCTACTGGCCAACGAGCGATACAACGCAGACGTTTCGTGATGTTGCCGTTTGATCAGTTTGTTGAGATCACAGAAGGGCAACAGGAGTTGCAGCGACGGGCGTACACAACTGCCCCGTTTGATGTGGCGCCAATATCGCCAACAACGCAGTCGCAGGATGAATAGGTACTCACCACTGGTTATTCTCAATTCTATATGGCGCGTTTTCGGTCCGAACGAATCAAGTGGTGCGGCGGTGAGGGAGCTGCGCACAGCACGGTAAGTGCAGTCCCTCTGTGTCTGCGGCGCTGCATTCCCAGCCAGCCGGAGGCACGCACCGGCTACAGCGTTTCACACTGACTTGTGGCCGCGAAGCATGCTTTTCGATGGCAGTTTCGTTGCTCCCACGAGCCAGTATCGTCGACGACAATAAGTAAACTGCTCTACTGGGTTTACCTGCCGATGCAGATCAGTTCGCGTATTGTGTGGGCGAAGATAGTGCTGTTGCCGATGCTGAGGCTGCTGCGGGTCCATGAACGGCCGGCCGGTCCCAGGTCGTTTATCGCTGCGATCGCGTTTTCGTCCAGTTTCTCGGCTTGCCACTTGAGCACATAGACCGTGCCGTTCATCACGGGCATATACAGATGCTCGTCGGTAACACTGGGAATGGCGGCGGCGTGGTGTCCCCAGCCATTGGCCTTACTGCGGGCGTCTCCCATGACCACGAATCCTCGTGAATTCTGCATGCTGTTTTCCGCCTGTGTGACATAGCTGACGCGAGTGCCGACGCGGAATCCCCGCGCCTTTTTGTCTTCGGGAATTGGCTGAGACATCTGTGATTCGTTCCATACCAGGACGTCGTCGGGC
>JABABI010000029.1 GCA_014238335.1 Fuerstiella sp. | reverse complement strand
GCAGCACGAACTGCGGCACAGGACTGTCCAGCTGGCCCAGCTGCTCCGCGACCACCGAACCCAGAATTGGTCGGACAAAGGGCTGCCGTGGCCCGTCACCGCGGGTTAAGACGTCGATCCCCTGCGTGTGCTCTTTCGGCGCCGTCTTCATGGAACGAATGACGGCCAGTCGATCCATGATGGAAGCGCACTTTGGCATCAGCGCACTGACTTGCACTCCTGGAAGGCACGTGTCGATTGCACCAAATGGTCCGCCGGTCGGCGTTCCGGGTTTCGGATCCCATGTTTCAAACTGACTGGGGGCTCCGCACAACCACAGCAGAATACACTTTTTCCCGTTGCGACGAGTTTCGTCGGCGATTGCCGGGATAGAAAACAGTCCGTTGAAACTGGCAACTGAAGCGGCACCGGCAGCCATGGAGCCACCGAGAAACATTCTGCGGTGAATCGCGTGCTCCGGACTGCCGCAGGTGCGGTCGACGGACTGTTCGTGCTGGCGCTTCATTGGCAATGCCCTACATGATCTTTCGTGCGAAACGGTTTGCTTATTGCGGCTCTTATCCGGCCTTAGTGATTAAATCTGAGCTCAGCGCTAGTCGCGAACGACCAGACAACCTGTTCAAGACGGTGCTTCGTCAACTCATCCGGCCGCAGGTAGTCGATGACGGCGTTACGTTCATCCTCAGACGCCTTCCGCCCGTAAAACGTCAGAAACAGCAGCTCAACGCGTTCTTCATGTGAAGCAAGGCCAGCCAGTCGGGTGACCAGATGGGCCGAATCGTCGTTGTCGTTGATGACGTCGTTCAGCGCTTTATTGTTGCTGAGGAACATGGCATCTTTTATTGTGGTCACGTTCTCGTCGGGCAGGACTTCCGGCATACGCTGACGAATTTGACCCACCAGAGAGCTGTCGTTCTGAAACTGCCCGCGAATCGTCAACTGAATCGACCGAGCCAATTGTTCGGCGGTTAAGGGACGCTCCAGGTACCATGCGAATGAAGCCGGATCTGTTGCTGTCAGAGGTTTCCGGGAACTCACCCGATAAGGCCTGCTGAGTACGATTGATCGGACGAGTCGGCGCGTGTCGTAATTGGAACGGCGAAAATCGTCGGCCAGGGCGTCCAGTAAGTCGGGGTGCGACGGATCATGTACGCTGTCCATTTCATCAAACGGATGGACAATGCCTCTGCCTAACAGCATCGCCCAGCTGCGATTTACGGCTGCTCGAGCGATCAGAGGGTGATTAGCGGTGACCGTACTGGCGAACTGCTGTCGGCGAGAGAATCCGGGGACGCGGGGATCGTTATCACGCGGCGCGACGGAATAGAGTTCCTCCGCGTCCTCCTGCTTTTCATCCTTTTCGGGTCGAGGCTCAGCCACTGTGTCCACGTCAAAAAACGTCAGTAGATTGGGCATACTGCTGCCTTCCAGATTGGCGAAGTCGGAAAAACCGCCGATCGCAGATTCGCTGACCTGTGGTCCGTTCTTCGTATTCGTGTTCCTGCCGCGATTGAAGAACGCGACCAGCCCCCAATAGTGGCTTTGTTTGATCTCGGCGGCACTCATGTGATCGTGGCACTGAGCACATTCGATCCGCACGCCGAAAAAAGCAGGGGCGATCGATTCCGCGATTTTCTGGTGGTCGTTTTCGCGTTCGTAAAGAAACCACACGGCGCCCTGATCAGAGTCCGATTCGGGACGTGCCAGCAGCATGTCGGCTACAACTTTGTTCCATGGGCGATTCTCGCGAAAGACACGCTCCAGCCATGCCCTCCATTTATGTTTCTTCCGCTCGTCGTAATCTTTCGACTCTCCTCGGCCCATCAGCAATGTGTCGAAGGTGTCGGCGAAGTGTTGAACATGATCTTCGCTGTTAAGCAGAAGATTCACCAGTTGTTCCCGTTTGTCGGGTGCCTGGTCGGCAAGATAGTTCTGCGATTCGCTGAGCGTTGGAACGCGTCCCGCCAAATCCAGATGGAGGCGGCGGACAAAGACAGCGTCGCTGCAATCTTCGGCAGGCGTTATGCCCAATGTCTGCCAGCGGTTTATGATCCGTTCGTCGATCAGGGTGACCGTGGCGTCGACGTTCGCATCAGACTCTTCGGCCTGCAGCGGCGATGTGATGGCAACGAACAGGCCAAACATAATTGGCATGCATAAACGTGACCACCGATCTGCTGATCGTCTTCTTGTGTTCACCGTTCCATACCGATGTAGAACTCTGCGCGGCAGTTCGCTTCTGGGTGATGTGTCTGGAAGGGTACACATGGGGGCATTGGCGTATAACGGAGGCGGGAAAATGCGGGGACAGGCATTATTGCACGTTACATATCAGAACACGCACCGCTTCTGCCGGACATGGAATGAAATCCCTGGAAATACTGTGTTATCCCCGGACACACCATTAATAACTGGCAGACTGCCCCCTGCATCACGTGAGTTTCCGCTGCTCATCAACGGCCTCGGTTGCCTGCTTAGCACGAGTCTGATTGGCATTGTTGAATCAAAGAATGCGTTTCGGGGAAATAATTTGATTGGCCAGCAGCAATCCGCCCACCAGAGCAACGCCCACGATTGACATCGAAAATGCCAGTTCGACACCTCGAATGGTGTTACTTTCGACCATTGCTGTTAACGACTTATAGCCGATGGAACCTGGCACGAGAATCATGAGTCCTGGCGTTTGTGGCACCATTGCCGGGCGATTCAGCATCCGTGCATAGATATTACTGCAGCAGCCCACCACCAGTGCTCCGACGAATGCTGCAACTTGTGGTCCTGCCACGGATCCCACAAGTCGACTGGCCACGAATCCGCTGACCACAACCAGCAGGATGGCCGGCCACTGCGACATCGGGGCCTTAAAGACGACCGCGAACGCGAGCGGCGTCAGGATGACTGCGACCCACAGGCACCATCCCGGAAGAGCATCCATTGCCGGCCGAACTGGCTGGGCCCAGACGCTCGACAACCGCCACGCGATGGCGACACCGACGACCAGAGTGAACAGGGTTACTGTCGCGCCTGCCAGGCGTGCACTGCCAGAGGAAAGGTGGCCGGACGCGAGTTCGGTGAGTGCAATCGTAAGTGTGAGACCGGGGATCGGTAGGATCAGTGCGGCCAGAGTAATCAGCTTGTCGTTGACGGGCAGCCATTGACCGATTACGACGGCGGCAATCGCTGCTGTGAAGCCGAGGACGGGTTCCAGCCACCCCCGCTGCGCGAACGATCGTTGATAGAGCGTGGTCACCCAGGCGATCACGCAGCCAAACAGTCCGGCGACGATGGTATCGATGATGTTGCCACCAAAGATGACGGCCACCCCGGCACACGCGATGGCCGCCGCCAGGAGTGAAACGGGCAGATTAAACGCCGGCGGAGCTGTTGCGGCGGCTTCAAGTCTGGCTGTCGCTTCGCTGAGTGATATGTGACCGGATTCCAGGTCTTCCAGGGCCGCATCAAACGCCAGTACTTTGGTGATGTCAATATCACCAGAATCAACTCGACGCAGGTAAGTCCGTTCGTCTGCTCCCGCGTCCAGGGAGACCACGAGCGCCGTTGGTGTATACAGAAAAGTGCCGCGAACGTGCAGGCTTTCGGCCACCTTGCTCATCACGCCTTCAAGACGGTACGACGGAGTTCCGTGCCGGTGCAACAGTTCGGCCGTCCTTAGCAGGAATGCATGAGTTTCGTGTTGCACAGTGGCTGCTGATCGCGAAGAAGACACTTAGAATTCCCGAGTGATCAGATATGCCGAACCAGTACGCCGCTGGCTACAGCGTATTACGCTGACTCATGGCCGCGAAAAACGTTCTTCAGCCTGCTGGGCGTGCTTTCCACGAGCCACGTGTTTTCGAAAGCTGCTGTAATCGCGACAAGTGACGTCACTGACACGCAGTTCGGCATGTAAGTTCGCAGATCGACTGGACGAGGGACAGCGTACGCACGAATCGGGATTTCTGATGTCGGGCGGAATAGAGCGCTCTGGGGCACTGTGTCGGCCGTTCGCGGAATCGTGCCTGAACCACTCTGGTTTGGCACTTTTTCAGCATGCCGCTATGGCGTTGCCGCCGGACTCAGGTCATCAGCGACGACCGGGAAGTCGTTGAACGGGAAGGGCATTTCAGGCTCGTCCCAAGTCACATATTGGCCAATTTCCAGTGCGTAACGCAGCAACCGGTTGGCGAAGCGTGTGACTCGCGCTTTGGGCGGCTGCTTAGTGACTCGTGTATACAGCAGATGGTACAGGACGACAAACGCCAGCACACCTTCAATCAGTCTGGCGATGACCACGAAAACGAACGTGCACAGAAACTTTTTGCCCGTGTCGCTTCGATCAATGATCGTCGCTTCCGTCTCATCGTTGGGGTCTTCGGTCATGTGGGGCTCCTTTCGAAAAACAAACGCGTGTCAGAGGTATTTGTCTGTGTCGTCCGAATATTGGTGGAATTTATTGGAAATTTCCCCTGAAGATCGTTGGCAGGATGTCGAAAGGTCATCACAGAAATTGCATGTTTGAAACGCATTTTCATCTGCGTCTCACTGACCCTTTGGCGTGGGGCCGGGCTGCCTGTGGTTGCCCGTGTCCTCACCGCACAGCACGACAGTGTGGAAGAGGAACCTGATTACGCTGGTTCACATGCCGTGCAGCCGGTATCGTTTGCGCTTTCTATTTACGAATTCAAGGAGTTCTGATTCCCGATGTCCGGTCCAAACTACATAAGTCGTCGATCCCGATTGCTGCGCACATTCAAGAACGCTGGAATCGACGCATTGCTGATTTCCGGTGAATCCAATGTGCGGTATTTGACCGGATTCACGGGAGACTCCAGCTGGCTGTATCTGAGCAAAACCGCGAAGGTGGTGCTCAGCGATAGTCGGTACACGACTCAGATCGCCAACGAGTGCTCCGGTCTGGACGTTGATATTCGTGATGCTCGCAGGCCGATGAGCGTTGCTGCTGCTGATGTGGTGAAGAAGGCGAAGGCAAGGCGACTGGGTTTTGAGGCTGATCATCTGACTGTCACTCAGCATTCAGCTTTGCACGCAAGAATTGAGTCGGCGGAATTGGTGTCGACGAGTGGATTGACCGAACGATTAAGAGAAATCAAGGATAAGTGGGAGCTGACTCAGATCCGCGAAGCCATTTACCAGGCGGAACGCGGCATCGGTGTGGTCCGCAGCAGTTTGCGACCGGATCAGACCGAGCGTGACATCCGTTATACTCTGGAAGCGGCGATGCGGAGTTTCGGTGCCACGGGACCCGGGTTTGAGCCAATTGTCGGAGTCGGTCCGACAGGCGCGCTGCCTCACGCACACGCGGGGGACCTGCTGGTGAGCGAATCGCCAATGCTGTTAATTGACTGGGGCGCCGAAACTCGTTCAGGATACCGCAGCGATCTGACTCGTGTCTTTGTGACGGGGCGTGTCACCAAACAGATGCGGACCGTTTATGAAACCGTTCTGAAGGCTCAACAGAAGGCGATTGCGGCCATCAAACCGGGGGCAACCTGCAAGGCGGTCGACGCGATGGCTCGAAAAGTGATCGCAAACGCAGGCTTTGATAAGTTCTTCGGGCACGGATTGGGGCACGGATTCGGTTTGGACATCCACGAATCGGTGCGGATGAGTCCGATTTCGGAGCAGGTTCTGGAACCGGGGATGGTCGTCACCGTTGAGCCTGGTATCTACCTGCCAGGCAAGTTTGGCGTCCGTATTGAGGACGATATTCTGGTAACAAATACCGGTCATGAGGTTTTGACGTCCGTTCCTCGCGAATTCGACGATGCCGTCGTTGAATTCCTTGCATAAACGCCGAATCTACGGGAAAGTGTGCGACTTTGGCGCGGCTGCGAGCTTTCGGAAGTCGTGTCGCCACCATACTGGCACACCCCGCATCTCGCCAGCATGTACGAGGTGTCTGAATAAAAAGTATTCCCCGAGGCGTTGCGCTTCGACGGAGAGGATTTATGGCGAAACCTGACGGTGCCGACAAAGGCAGTTTTGATCTCGATAAATTCCGCAAACTCCTGCAGCTGATGGAAAAGTACGGGGTCACGGAAGCGAATCTGCAAAAAGATGGCGAGTCCTGGAAGGTACGCCGCGGCCCTAAACAGGTGGCCGTTGCTCCGGAAATGACGTCGACGCCATCGGTTGCCGCCGCACCCGTCGCAGCGGCAGCTGCTCCGGCCGTCGCGCAAGCACCGGCGCCACCGGCGGGCATCACGATTGACGCTCCCACAGTTGGCACGTTTTACTCGTCGCCGACTCCTGAGGAACCGGCCTTTGTGAACGTTGGGTCGACCGTACAGCCGGACACGACCATTTGTATGATTGAGGCCATGAAGGTCTTCAATCAGATTCCGGCCGAAAAGACTGGCAGGATTGTCGAGGTTCTCGTGGCGAACGGCGATCCCGTGGAATTCGGCCAGCCACTGTTCCGTATTGAACCAGCGTAGGTCTGGCAGGCGAACTAAGTTTCTTTCGGTCGGATTTGGACGGCGTACCCGATTTATGTTTCAACGAATTCTGATTGCCAATCGCGGCGAGATAGCCCTGAGAATCATTCGTGCCTGTCGCGAACTTGGTATCGAGTCCGTCGCGGTCTTCAGTGAAGCCGACCGCGGCGCACATTACCTGGACCTTGCAACGGAGGCATATTGCATCGGTCCGGCCGCTGCGTCAGACAGTTATCTGCTGGTCAACAGGCTGATCAGTGTTGCTGAGATTGGCAATGTGCAGGCCGTTCATCCTGGTTATGGGTTTTTGGCAGAGAACGCTCACTTTGCCAAAGTGTGTCGCGACTGCAATATCGAATTCATCGGTCCCCCCCACGAGGCAATGTCTCAGCTGGGCGACAAAGTCAGCGCTCGAGCCATCGCAATGGCGGCTGATGTGCCCTGCGTACCCGGCAGTGACGGTTTGGTGGAAGATGCAGACGAAGCCGTTCGTGTCGCCAATGAAATCGGTTACCCGGTTCTGATCAAGGCGACCGCTGGTGGTGGCGGAAAGGGCATGCGAGTTGCCGGCAATGACGTTTCTCTGCGGGCCGGCCTGCAGGCGGCGTCTGCGGAAGCGGAAAAGGCGTTCGGCAATGCCGGCGTTTATGTGGAAAAGTATGTGGAACGTCCGAGGCACGTGGAAGTCCAGGTGCTGGCGGATTCTCACGGCAACGCTGTCCATCTGTGGGAACGTGATTGTTCGATGCAGCGCCGACATCAGAAACTGATCGAAGAAAGCCCAGCCCCGAATCTGCCACCGGAAGTTCGCGATGACATCTGCAGTTCGGCCGTCAGATTGATCAAACAGGCCGGCTATCAGAACGCCGGTACTGTCGAATTCATTGTCGATAAGGACTACAAATTCTACTTTATCGAAGTCAATGCACGCATCCAGGTCGAACACCCGGTGACCGAAATGGTGACAGGGATCGACCTGATTCAACAGCAGATACTTATTGCTGCAGGCGAAAAGCTTCCGTTCATTCAGGAGGAAATCCCGTGCAATGGGTGTGCGATTGAGTTGCGAGTGAATGCAGAGGATCCGGAAAATGACTTCCGCGGCAGTCCCGGGAAGATCACGAAGCTACGACAGCCGGGGGGGCTCGGTGTGCGATTCGACTCGCATGTTCACGAAGGCTACTCGATCAGCCCGTATTATGATTCGATGATCGGGAAGCTGATTGTACACAAGCCAAGTCGAACAGAATCAATTGCGTGCATGAAACGCTGTCTGCGAGAATTTGCCGTCGAGGGCGTCAAGACGACTCTGCCGTTAGCGAAAAAAATGTTCAATCACGCTGCCTTCGCGGACGGCACCGTCGACACCACGTTTGTTGAACGGACGTGGTAGCGGAACCGGCGTGCGTCGGAGCCATGAACAGTCATTTCGATGACAACTGAATCAACGAACGTCGCTGTCGTGCCGTGGTGAGTTCGCGGCGATAACAACTCTGTGAATGCGGTCCACGACCGAATGCGTACGATCGCCACGCCGTCTCTATGCCCTGTTTACTGATGGAAATCGAAATCAAATGTCTCACGGTATCAAGAAAGTTGCTCTGCTGTTCTCTGGTGGGCCCGCACCTGCGGCCAACGCTGTTATTTCCACGTGTGCGATTTCGTGCATCAACAACGGCATTGATGTCGTTGGTATCAAACACGGCTATTCGAGCCTAATCGATTTCAATCCGGAACGGCCGCTTAAAGAGGACAAAGACTACATCAAGCTGCACGAAATCATGCTGCGAAGAACACGCAGCAAGCAGGGGATTCTGATCGGGACGGCTCGATCGAATCCAGGAAAATTCGTTTCCAGTCCGGAGGATATGAATGATCCGGAGAAAATCGCTCCATTGAAGTGTACCTACGATGGACTGCGTTCTCTGGGGGTCGATGCTCTTGTCTCCATCGGCGGCGACGACACTCTGAAAACGGCAAACAAGTTCAAGCTGTACCAGGACAGTCTTCCCGAAGGCAGTCCCCGGATCCCCGTCGTCCACGTGCCCAAGACGATCGACAACGACTACATGGGAATCGACTTCACATTTGGATATTTCACTGCTGTAGAAACGTTGGGCACTGAAATTCGTAATTTGCATGCGGACGCGGAAGCGGGGCGAGCCTACTTCATGGTGGAGAGTATGGGGCGAAGCGCAGGCTGGCTGGCATACGGTGCCGCCATATCCGGCGAAGCCACCATGGTGGTCAGTGTGGAGGATATTACCGACGATTTGCTTCTTCCGGAATCGCCGCATGACCGGAAGATTATGGATGTTGATAAGCTGACCCAGAAGATTGTCCGCATGATGCGTTATCGTCAGGAAAAGCAGGGCAAGGAATACGGCGTTGTCGTACTGGCTGAAGGGCTGGCGGAATATCTCTCTGACGATGTTCTTAAGGATATTCCACGCGATGACCATGGACACATCTCTGTTGCTCATGTCGACCTTGGCAAGATGTTTGCCAAACGAGCAGCCGATGAATACGAACGTCAGACGGGAGCCAAAAAGAAGGTCACAGGTTTGCAGTTGGGCTATGAATCCCGTTGTGCCCGCCCGCATGCCTTCGACGTTCTGCTCGGCAGCCAGTTGGGAGTCGGGGCCTACCGGGCTCTGTGTGAGAAAGAACACAACGGAGTGATGGTGTCGGTGTCCGGTCAGCTGGATCTGCACTATGTGGAGTTCGAGAAGCTGGTTGACCCGGCCACACTGGTGACAGTGGTACGCTTCATTCCGCCCGGGAGCGACTTTCACAAGCTGGCCCGATTCCTTGAGACGAGCATCAACGATTAGAGCACTAATCGGGTGAGCGTTGAAATTGTCGGCTGCGGGAGTCATGGTTTTTTTGCGACGGACTTCGCTGGACGCGTGCACATTCCGACCGATTCCGTTCTAGTACTCTTTCTGCTGTTCTGAATTCTGTTTCGCACCGGCGAGTATTAAGCCATGAAATTCCTCTGCATCGTCCTGACAACCATTCTGCTGTCGTTGAATCAATCCGTTGTGCAGGCCGCGGATGACGCTAACTGGGTGCGCATCAAACTGGACGAGAGATTTCGATCAGAAGGAGTGGCTGCTGCTGACCTCAACAACGATGGCACGCCTGATGTGGCTGCCGGTGACGTGTGGTACGAAGCCCCTGCAAAAGGTTCAGCCGATCATGTCGACCCCACGAAATGGAAGCTGCATGAAATTCGAATGCCTGGTGACTTTGTGGCAGGCAAGGGCTACAGCAACAGCTTTGCCAATGTCGCCTGGGATATGAACAGGGACGGTTGGCAGGATATTGTTGTCATCGGTTTTCCAGGTGATCCGTTCCATTGGTATCAGAACCCTGGAAGTGCCGGCGGCCCATGGAAAGAGCACGTAATCTGGACCAGCATTTGCAATGAGTCACCTGAATTTGAAGACCTGAACGGTGATGGAACTCCTGAATTCATATTCGGTTCACAGCCGGAAGCTCAGATGGGCTTCGTGCAAATCCCTGCTCCGGCAAAGGTGTCGGAAACGTTCCAGTTTCACGCTGTCAGTGAACCCAGTGCAGAACCCGCGCAGAAAAAGAACCGTGGCCTGGATAACGGGACGTTTAAGTACTACCACGGTCTCGGTGCGGGCGACATGAATGGAGACGGGCATCGTGACGTGATCATCAGCCACGGTTGGTGGCAGTCGCCGGGAGATCTGGGGGCAGCGGACCTCTGGGAATTTCACCCGATTAGCGTGAATGGTAGTGAAGCACCTTTGCCGAAAGCTGCCAATCTGTATGCCGACGATCTTGATCTGGACGGTGATGCCGACCTGTTTCTAAGTTCGGCTCACGAATATGGAGTGTGGTGGGCAGAGAACAAGGGAGCTGGTGGCTGGACTCTGCATGCGATCGACATGTCGTATTCGCAGACTCACGCCGTCGAAACCATTGATATTAATGGTGACGGACAGCTGGATTACGTAACCGGAAAACGCTTCTTTGCTCACAACGGGAATGATCCCGGGGGCAACGACGAAGTGGTGATGTACTGGTACGAAGTCAAACGCGTCAAGGGACAGCCGCCGACCTTTATTCCTCACCAGATTATCGCTGGTAAGAGTACCGGAGTGGGCACTCAATTTGAAATTCACGACATGAACATCGATGGGAAACCCGACATCGTACTGTCGAACAAGAAAGGCGTGAACGTACTGCTTCAGAAGTAGATGTGACGGCCCGAGTGTTCCTAAACTTGAAACGCTGCGGCCCGCGACTGCTAGGCAGCCTCCTGACGGTGACGAACAACCGCTGGTCACTGAAACGGAATGCATGCTGTCCTGAGGCTCTGTCCTCTTCCAGGTTTTGCTGATATGGCGCTCGTCGATCTGAAAGTAATGACGCGTGAGGGACGACTTCCTGCGGATGTCGATGAATTCGTTGAGGAAGCGAATGCCCGCGTTGTTGACTTCATCGACAATGGGAACCACTCGATCACTGGATTCGTACCGAGTGATTTTGATATTGTTTACCATACCCTGGAGGCCATTGCTGAAAACAATATTTCGCCGGGCAACGTGTTCTGTGAGTGGGGCTGCGGGATCGGAGCCATCGCGATGCTGGCGGCCATGCTGGAATTTCAGGCATATGGAATTGAAATCTAACGCAGCCTGGTCGACGAGTCCCGTATTCTTGCAGAAGATTTTGATCTGTCTGTGGAATTCGTCGCCGGAAGTTTCATTCCCCAGGGTGGCGAGCCCATAGTAGAGGAGCACTACACCGGTGAACATTGCTGGCTGACTTCCAATGTGGACGATGCCTATCCTCAGCTGGGTCTGGGCCCCGGGGACTTCGATGTTGTGTATGCTTTTCCCTGGCCTGGTGAAGAACATGTCATTGCCAGTTTGTTTGATGAATTTGCATCCGTTGGGGCGATTCTGCTGACATACGGGCAGATCGAAGGCGTGCGAGTTCGTCGCAAGGTGATCACGAAATGAGATGATCTCCTTTCTTGCGTGCGCCACCCTGTTGGGCGAATTGCAGGGAACCCGCTGGCGCGTTAACCTCCACCGGCAAACGGCAAAATAGACGGTGCAGGCACCAACCGGACGTTGGGCGTGAGCCGCCGCAGCAACTATGTCAGCAGTAATTCAGACGGCCTGAGTCCGTCAGTTCAGTAGAAGAATCAACAGATGACAAATTCCACGGAAGACAAATCTTCCGGACCGCAGTCACCCAATCCTAAGGGTGGGAAGCCCGGTGACGAACCGCGTCGGGGTATGGGGCCGGTCACTTTTCTGCTGATCGCAGGACTGGTGTTTTTCGCCTTTTTTCTGTTCAGCAACACCTCAAATCACGGGACTCAGGTTCCGTACGGATTTTTCTGGAAGCAGCTCAAGCAGAAGAACGTCAAATCCGTGGAGGTTCACGGTGAACTACTTACCGGCGAATGGATTGCCGTTCCCGATGAGGTTCCCAAGGACTTCGTGGGAACGTTGAAGCTGGAGTTCAATACCGTCCTGTTGTCAGATTACACCGGCAACAGCGAATTGGCGACGGAATTGGAGTTGCAGGCGATTGATGGTCTTGACGTGGAGTCTGAACGGCAGACCATGAGTCCGGCGATGGAACTGCTCACATGGCTGAGCATCCCGCTGCTGTTCCTGCTGGTCATGTTTCTGATGATGCGTCGCAGTGGCGATCCGTTCGGCAGTGGCGGAATGATGGGGGGCTTTATTCGCAGCCCGGCACGTCGTTTCGAAAAGAGCGACGAGCCTGTCACCTACGACGATGTGGCGGGCCTAAAGTTCGCCAAACAGGACCTGGAAGAAATCGTCGACTTCCTGAAGAATCCCAAGAAGTATTCGAAGCTGGGAGCCAAGATTCCGAAAGGCGTCCTGCTGGTTGGACCACCGGGCACAGGAAAAACTCTCCTGGCTCGTGCGACCGCCGGTGAGGCGGACGTTCCGTTCTTTTCCATTAATGGCTCAGAGTTCATTCAGATGTTTGTTGGTGTCGGTGCGACTCGCGTACGCGATCTGTTCAAGACTGCGCGGGAGGCTTCTCCGTGTATCGTCTTTATTGACGAAATTGACGCCGTTGGCCGGGTTCGTGGGGCTGGTGTCGGTGGCGGTCATGACGAGCGTGAACAGACACTGAATCAGATTCTCAGCGAAATGGACGGATTCGAACAGACTCAGGCCGTCATCGTGGTGGCTGCCACGAATCGCCACGACGTGCTGGACCCCGCGTTGCTGCGGCCGGGACGATTCGATCGCCACGTTACGGTGGATCTGCCGGCACGCGAAGGGCGACTGGGAATCCTTAAGGTTCACACCAAGAAAGTTCCACTCGCGGACGACGTGGACATGGACGCACTGGCCCAGACTACAATGGGATATTCCGGCGCTGAGTTGCAGAAACTCGTCAATGAAGCGGCGCTGAAGGCGGCTCGTGAAGACAAACGCGCGGTTACGATGGAAGACTTCTATTACGCAGAAGACCTGATCGTGATGGGAACCCGCCGCAGTGAAAAGGTGGATGTGGAAGAACGACGACTGACAGCGTGGCACGAAGCGGGACATGCTGTCCTGGCATGGTATCAGGAAGGCATGGATCCCGTTCATAAGGTCTCTATCGTGCCACGCGGTCAAACCGGCGGTGTCACACGATTCCTGCCTGAGAAAGAGGTGCCCAACGTCGGACGCAACGCGTTCTTCAAGCGTCTGGTGATGACCATGGGGGGCCGGGCCGCTGAAATGATTGTCTTCAATGAGTATTCGGCGGGAGCGTCCGGCGACATTGAACAGGCGACACGGATTGCTCGGCACATGATGGCTCACTGGGGCATGTCGGAGAAAGTAGGTCCGGTGTCGTTCAAACAGTCCGATGAGCACCCGTTCCTTGGCAAAGAGATGCATTCGTACCGTGAGTTCAGCGAAGAAACCGCTCGCATTATTGACGTCGAAGTGCAGGAGATTCTAAAGAAGGCCAACCAGGCCGCCATCGATATGCTGACCGAACGCCGCGACCGGCTGGATGCACTGGCTGAAGCGCTTCTGGAACACGAGGAACTGGAACGCAAAGACGTGCGAAGAATCCTGGGGCCTCGCGCAGGTGAGGACGACGCATCGGAAGGATCCACGGAAGCCGAAGGATCCGCGTCCGAAGAAGCTGATGTGGATCACGGGGTCAGCCCGTCAATTGAGCCGGATACTATTTCAGAATCTGACATTCGGACCGATCTTACCGACGACGAAGAAGACACGTAGTGGTCGCCGGGCATCGAGTGTTCTCAACGCGGGAGATTGTTGTCGTGGAGAACACGTCCGGATACAGTTGACTTTGTTCACGGAATCTCTCTCGTGTCGACCCGGCTCATCTGCGCCAGCCATGAGTCACAGACAGTTCATACGTCGAACAGATTAATGCGTTCGACACCGGTGCACAGCATACCGTACGAAACGCCTGCCGTGGGTCAGTCTTCGGCACATCCTGCGCTCTGTCAGCTCGTTTCCTGCGTCGCCACGGCAGGCTCCGGCACAATTGGCCGATTAGCTCCGGCGCAGTTCACAATCGTCGGCGGTTGAACTTGTTCAAAAATGCCGAACGCGAGATACCTCATCTGGTGGTGACTCGGTGTGCATAAACTCGGGACCGAGTGACTGTGACGTTCCAGCAAGAAAATGAACCGCCGACACCAGGCATGCGAATGTTGATGGGACTGTTTGCCGCGGGCATGATCACTGTCTTCGCAGTGGCGTGCTGGTTGCAACCGGATCCCCGAGGATTTGGAACGCATCTGCAGTTAGGACTTCCACCGTGTCAATTCAAAGAACTGAGCGGGCTGCACTGCCCGCACTGTGGGATGACAACCAGTTTTTCACATGTTGTTCGAGGTGAGTTTTCAGCGGCATGGTCGGCAAACCCGTGCGGCGTTCTTTTGGCGTTTATCTGTGGGTTCTGCATACCGTGGACTGCAGCTGTTTCGTCAACCGGAAGATGGTTTCTGACTCGGGAACCATTTCGCTGGTTTATTTTCGGAGCGATTGGCTACGTCTTTCTGGCGTTCTGTATTTGGATTATTCGGTCGTTCGTTGTTTAGACCGTTACTCGTGTAATCACCTGAAACGTGGCATCCACAATGTATTTTGCACACGAACACACCAAACAAAGTTCTGTGACGAGGCGAACGATTGCGTGTCTGCTGCTGGCCATTTTGATGATTTCGGCGTGCACAGGTTGTTCGCTGTTTGTCATGGCGGGCAAGGCTGTATTCGGTGATCCGAAGATACCGTCTCAGCTGAAGGCGGCGACCGGTAAAGACATCTGCGATGGCGAGGATGCCGTTCTGATCATCTGTTCCGCTCCACACCGACTGCTGGCGAAATTTCAGTCCTTGCAGATCGATATTGTGGACCGGGTGTCACGTAACCTGGAATCGCAAAACGTACAGGTCATTCCGTCTGGTGACGTCGCCACCTGGTACGACGATAACGGCGAGTGGGGCGACTATTCCGAACTCGCTGCTGAATTCGACGCTCGATATGTATTGCACATCGAAGTTCGCGAATTCGATTATCGGGTGCCGGAAAGTGAAAATCTGATGCAGGGTAAAGCCGAAGGCCGGATCCGCGTCCATGAAGTGTACGAGAAGACGAAACAGACACCGATTCCGGTCAGTCAGGTGTTCGATCGGAATTTCTCTCTGAAGTTTCCGACGTCCTATCCCGTACCACGGGAAAAGCGGTCCGAGGACATGTTCCTTCAGGGATTTCTTGATCGACTGGCGCTGCACGTTAGCCAGTATCTGTATGACTATCGAGCGAGCGAATCCATTCACTAAATCGACCGGTGGGCCGCTGGACGTTCCGGAGCCCCACCACATTGCAAATGACGGACGGCACGATGGTTCAAACGAACACAAATCCGGTTGAGAAGACGATGACACGATTTCACCTTGTTAGTCGAATTGGCCGCCTGTCGGCCCTGCTGATGTTGCTGCTGGTGGTTCCTGGCTGCAACTATTTTATCCTGCTCGGGTACCTGATCGGTGGTCCGCCGCAGTTGCAGCCGTTGTTTGAGAAGGAGACGAAGAAGTCGTTTACGGATCGAAATGTCCGGGTGGCTGTCGTCTGTTACGCTCCTGATGATCTCACAAAGTTCCATGACAACATCGATCAGATGCTGGCGCTGCGACTGGCGACCATGCTGCATGCACACCAGATTGAGATCATCAACCCGGATGTGATTCAGGCATGGATGGTCAATAACCCGGACTGGGACACGGCCGCGGAAGTTGGCGCTGAGTTTGACGTGAACTATGTGGTGTATGTGGATATTTCTGACTTTGCTCTGTATGAACGGGACAGTACCAGTCTGTTTCGAGGTCGTTGTGAAGCGATGGTAAGTGTTTATGAGATGAAGACTGACGGAAGAGGCACTCGCATTTTTGACCGGGATGTCCAGTCCGTTTTTCCTACAGAAGTGCCACGCTCCGCTTCAGAGGTTAGTTATGAAACATTCCGAAACGAGTATTTCTTTCGACTTGCCGACGATATCGGTCGTCTGTTTTATCCCTACGGACACGGCGACGACATCGTCAACGCGACGTGATACCACGGCGTAATGATGTCACGATCCGAAAAGCGAAAAAGCCGCCGCCGACAACTTCAGGCCAGCCATCAGAAAAACTGGCTGATTGGTCGATATGCAGTGACGGAAGCGTTGCGGGCAGCGAAGTGGCCCTTTGAAGAACTGCATGTCGCAGATTCTTTGACGTTATCAGAAACCGCTGAGGTGGAACGATTGGCACAGGCCGCTCAGATCGGCGTCCGTCGGGAAAGTACAGAACGTCTGGCCGAACTGTGCAGTGCCGATCACCACCAGGGATTTGCCGCCCGTATGGGGCCGTATCCCTATGAGACACCTCGGCAGCTGCGGGAACGACTTAGGGATTGTTCATCGCTCGACTCGCCATCGGTGCCCATCGTTGTGGTCTGCGACCGGATTCAGGATACGTTCAACTTCGGCGCGATACTTCGAAGTTGCGACGCAACAAGTGTGACAGCCATTGTGATTGGTACGGAACAACAGGCGGGAGTGACGCCGCAGGTCGCTCGGTCATCTGCCGGTGCTGTGCATCATCTGCCGATTGCGATGGCTGAGCATGTCGTCGACGTTGTCGTCGAACTGAAGAAGGCCGGTTTTCAGGTTGTTGCCGCATCAGAAAAAGCAAAAGAGTGCGTGTGGGCGTGTGACCTCGGAGGGCCCATCGCGCTGGTAATTGGCAGCGAAGCACGCGGAGTCCGGACGGACCTGCTGGCCGTTTGTGACGTTCAAGTGAGTATCCCCATGATGGGCAGCGTACAGTCGTTGAACGCCTCCGTGGCGGCCGGAATCCTGTTGTACGAGATTCGTCGCCAGCATAACAGCTGACATCTGATGCCGGACACCGCGGTAGTGTCCACGACGGAGGTCTGATGCCGTGGCTACGGAGCAGGAGTTTCCTGTTGCGGCACTAAATCCACGAAGACGACGACGGGGCGCGTGTGGCCGGGTTCTGCTTTCCAGTTTTCCACAAATCGGATGACACTGTACGCAGCAACCGCATCATCCCCGGACGGGGTGTGACGAAGGATCATCAGAACACGCCTGGTGGCGGACTGATCCGACGGGTCGGCCGCAGCGAGCGCGACCTGATACGAATCAGCCGTTTCACAGCCAAGAAATACGGCGACGCCTTTGCCATCTTTCTGTGCGGAGAGTCTGCTGCAGCGAAATGATGGGTAATCCTTAACCACCGACAACTGCTCGTAGCCGTGATCCGCGAGTACTGCCTGGGCGACAGCTGAACATGCTTCCCAGTTGAAGTTCGCATCGTCCACTATTGGCACTGCCACGATCTCCGCAGCAGCGGGAGCGAGTTCGCCCCAGTCAATACCAGGGATGATGATGTTTTCGTCGAGTTCGCGGGCGTGTTCGAGGTATTGCATTGCCAACTTCCGCTCACCGGCATTGTAACGTCCGACGCCACGATTCATCCACGCTTTGGCATGACTGGCATCGAGTTCGACGGCCTGTGTGTAATCGGCTTCCGCTGCTGCCAGCTGTCCCTGTTCCAGATAGACGTTGCCGCGCTGGAACCAGTTTTCTGCTTCATGAGACGCTACCGCGATGGCAGCCGTGTAGTCAGCCAGCGCTTCATCAAAGTTACCCTGATCGTGCTGGCAAAGCCCACGGTTCCTCAACGCCAGAACGTTGTCCGGCTGTTGACGAACAAGAGTTGTAAACGCTTCTGCTGCTTCCTTGTAGCGTTCCAGTTTCGCCAGAACGACACCTTTGTTGTTTAAGGCATCTGTGTGCGATGGCTGCACTTCAAGACACTGCAGATAATCATCCAGCGCTCTGGGAAGCAGTCCCAGGTTTTCGTAACAGACACCGCGTCTGTAGTAGATGTGACCGCGATTCGGGAATGCCGATGCCGCCTCTGTATAGAGCGAAACGGCATCTTCGTAGCGTCCCCGATCCGACATGATGTTGGCCTTCTCCAACGTCACCTCGGGGCCATCGGTGTTTACCGAACAGCCGCTGACGATTCCCATCGCCAGAATCATGAAGCACCACGAACGGCGGGAAGACACATTGATTTGTTTCTGTGACAGTTGCATGGAAACGTGCTTTGCGTATTGGCTTTGCCATCCTGGCCTGCGCCCCGGTGCGTGGAGGTTTATCAAGTCGTAATATCGCCTTGCCGGCATGCACTAAGCAAGAAAAATACGGGATGCGACAGCGATTGAATTCTTTACACGACGGCCCCGTGTCGAGCTGAGTGATGCTCCTGTATGGCGCATTAAAAAACGGCAACCCCGACAATTCTGGCCGGAGCGCCGTGTTCAGTGTGCGTTCGTTCGCCTGCACAGCGCCGATCTGCTGTACCGAATCGACCGTCTGTATTCTGGCTATCGTGTCGCCACGTCAACAGTAGGCGGTGCAGCCACGTCGTTGACCTTCACATTGATTGTCTGACCAGCGACCAGAGTCTCAGTGCTTTGGGCCACAAACAATTGCCCGCCGCGAGTGATTTCCGCTCGAACTATATACGGATAATCCTGCTGAGGATCGGACAGAAGAATTTTGAATTTCCGGATGTTGCCCGAAACAGAAGTCCTGTTACCACCAAGAATCAGCGTAGCATCCTCTGGCAACTGGACAACAACATAAGCGAACTCGGCTGCAGGCACCGCGTTTGGTCGCACAGCGTAGCCTGGTGACCGACGAGTGGCATGATACTGGGTGCTCGGAGTCGCATATGCTGACTGCAGGTGGCCGCCGGAAGATGTTGATCCGTAAGATCCGCTCGAAACGCCACCACTGGAAACGCCACCACTGGAGGCACCCCCGCTGGAAGCCGAACCATGAGAACCGCCGGAACCGTGGAACAAGCCATGCAGCAGGCCGTGATGGCGGTGCCCCGTGGATCCGTAAGATCCAGAGCTGCCGCCCGAAGAGCCGTGAGAACCGTAGGATCCTCCTGAGCTGCCAGTCGATCCAAGGGAGCCGCTGGAACCGTGTGACGCGTCACGTCTCTCGGCTCGCTCAATCAGTCGCGCTTCACGACGAGAGATTCCGCCGGACGAGCCGCCTGATGAACCATATGAGCCACCGCTACTGGCGTAGGAATCACCGCTTGACCCTGTTGAGCCCGCGGAACCGTACGAACCATGACTCTTGTGGCCCGCGTCAGCGCTCAGGCCCAATCCAAAC
This sequence comes from Fuerstiella sp., assembly GCA_014238335.1. Classification (GTDB taxonomy): domain Bacteria; phylum Planctomycetota; class Planctomycetia; order Planctomycetales; family Planctomycetaceae; genus Fuerstiella. Next base: position 64,504 of record JABABI010000029.1, on the reverse strand, counting down.
AGAGCCAGCGCAAGCATTGCTGCTGACAACGTTAAATGTTTCATTTGCATTCTCTCCCTCGTTACTATTTGATACGGTCACGATAATCAAGGACCCAGTTATCGCACTGCCTCCAAGCTACCTAATTGGAAGAGTGTACCCATCTGTCTGTCGCGGTCAAATCAGATAGACTTAGTAGTATACGGGTTTTAAATTCTTTTCCTTAGTGGGGCAGAATGCGAAACTCTCAATTGGCAAATCACAGCACCTGTGGTGAGACGCGGCAGATAAGTTTTTTCGGGTCAGCTGGTGTCACTGAGTAATTTCCAGGAACGAATAGCAGACGGTTGGCCCTGTGGGATCACGGGCAAAGCACGTGGCGTTTAGCGTGCTGGTTGGCAGCATCTGCCATTGGTGAACGGCAGTTGCCTGGAAATTCTGACGATTCCGACAGGAAACGCCGGGAGTGCTGGCAGACACTTCGTTATGTTGCCCGGATTCCGTCATGTTTCCGGAACCGTTCGACCACCCGGTGTGCCCCGCACTGTGCAAAAAGAGCGTCGTACTCGGAACCGTTTCCTGTACACCTTGCCTGTAGATGTTCCGCTTTTGTGCGGAACCGTTGCGGTCAGCCAGGACGGACAATTGTCTTACCGAAAGACTCGAACCCACCATTTCCGCATGTCAGACGCCAAAGAAATCATCTGTATCAACGCACCTGTTTCAGGAGACATCCGTCCACCGGGGTCCAAGAGCATCACAAATCGGGCGTTGATTCTGGCGGCACTGGCGGATGGCCGGTCTGAACTGACCGGCGTTTTGCACAGTCAGGATACTCAAGTGATGCTGAACAGTCTGTCGAGACTGGGGCTCAGGGTGAAGTCTGATGCGAGTAAAGACAGGTGTTCCGTGGTCGGCTGCTCAGGCGGGTTTTCGCAACCTGAGGCAGATCTCTGGCTGCAAAACAGCGGGACCAGTATTCGATTTTTGGCGTCGTTTTGCACAGTAGGTGACGGGCAGTACCGACTCGATGGTGTCGAACGCATGAGAGAACGTCCCATTGCGGATCTGATTGAGGCACTCAATTCTCTGGGGGCGGATGTTCACTGCGAAGACCAGACTGGTGGGTGTCCGCCGGTTACGGTGAACAGCAGTTTACGCCGACTGCAGGGGGGGACCGCCAAAATCGCGGGCAACATCTCAAGCCAGTTTATCAGCAGTCTGCTGATGACGGCTCCAGCGGCAAAGACCGCTGTGCGTCTGGAGGTAGACGGCGAGTTAGTGTCAAAACCGTACGTAACGATGACGCTGAAAATGATGAAGGCCTTTGGCGTTGATGTGGAGTACCCGGACGACCTTTCGGCATTCCGAATCGAACCTCAGACGTACCAGCCGCAGGTCTACGAAATCGAACCGGACGCGTCGGCGGCCAGCTATTTTTTTGGTGCTGCCGCGTTGACCGGAGGTACGGTGACGGTTCACGGGTTAACGAAGAATGCTTTACAGGGTGATGTGCATTTTGCTGCAGCGCTGGAGCGGATGGGTTGCGACGTGAAATGGAATGACGCCAGCATCACTGTCACCGGCAGGCCGTTGCACGGCGTCGACATTGACATGAATGCCATCAGCGACACCGCTCAGACATTGTCAACGGTAGCTGTCTTTGCTGACTCACCAACGACAATTCGAAGTGTCGGACATATGCGTCACAAGGAAACGGACCGAATTACAGCGGTCGTCACCGAGTTGCGTCGTGCCGGAATTCAGGCGGAGGAATTCGATGATGGTCTTCGAATATATCCCGGGAAACCGAAGCCGACAGAGATTCAAACGTATGATGATCATCGCATGGCGATGAGTTTTTCGCTGCTCGGTCTGAGGGCCGGTGGAATTCGGATTCTGGACCCGGGATGTACGTCAAAAACGTATCCGAATTACTTCGAAGATCTTGAATCGCTGTGCAGTGGTGGCCGGTGAACGCGGAATGCCCTAAGGGCAGGTCGGAACGACGCGACCGTTCTCTTAGTTCGGTTCAAAGCTGCGAGTAAATACGGCAGGTAAATTCGGTCCGCCAGTGGGATTGATCGCCGCCAACATGTGTCACAGTCTTGTCTGCAGGGTGAAGCAGGTGCACATTCTGTATCAGGACGAACATCTTGTAGCCGTCGCCAAGCCGTCGGGCATGTTTGTTCATCGCAGTGACGCTGACCGAAGTGCCGAATCTGTGGTTGTTCAGACACTGCGGAGCCAATTGGCGCAGAACGTTTATTCAGTTCATCGACTTGATCGTGCGACGTCCGGAGTTCTGCTGCTGGCCAGATCACAGACCGCAGCGGCGGCTTGCGGCCTGATGTTTTCGGAACGTCGCATCAGGAAAACCTACCTTGCACTTGTTCGTGGATACTCCACCGCGGCAGGGCAGATTGATACTCCGTTGATATCCGCCCGCGGACGAGAGAAACTTGCAGGTCACCCATGGGCAGAACCTCAGCACGCTTTGACCGGTTATCGAACTTTACAGCAGTTCGAGGTCCCGATTGCATTGGGCCAGCACGCGACGACTCGCTCTTCACTGGTTGAGGCACATCCGGAGACGGGGAGATATCATCAGATCCGCCGACATTTCAACTACGTTTCTCACCCGGTTATTGGAGACACATCCCATGGCGATGGTCGTCACAATCGCGTGTATCGGGAACACTTTGGCGCAGAACGCCTGATGCTTGCAGCCGTCCGACTTGAGTTTGAACATCCGATTACCGGATCCGCATGCGACATCCGCTGTCCGGCCGACAGTTCGTTTATGACTGTGATCCGTCAGCTGGAAGTGTTTCGTGTTCCGCTGTCGGCAGATTAACTGCTGCAGCCACGTGTTCCAGCAGAGGGTCGACCGCTTTGGCCTGAATGCGGTGAGGTGGGTTCCATTCAAACCATTCAAACCCCATGTGTTCAGTGAGTGTCAGTTCCACGTCTTCGGCCAGTCGTCCCAGGTAAATTCGCAGGATTTTTTCAACCGGGTTTTTGCCAAGCCCGTAGCGTTTGCCGCTCACCATATACCGCGTTTCGTGCAGGAAGTTTTCAGCCACCACGATCTGGTCGCTGCGGATGCCGGTTTCCTCTTCCAGTTCACGCAGCGCGCATTCGAGGTCTGTTTCGCCGGGATCAACGTGGCCCTTGGGGAGGTCCCACCGATTTGCATGTTTCATCAGCAGAAAGGATTGAATGGGATCTCCTTTGACGATCAGGAAACCGCACGATCGTGGTTCTTTCATCCTTGTTCACCTGTGGTCTGGTCGCCGCACGGATTTCTGTCAGTATCGGGCGGTGGAAAATCGGGGTGGAATGGTTCCTGCGCCATCCGTTGGCCCCGATGTTCCGGGCGAGTCGTAAACGGTTGAGCGGGAGGCTCTCCGGAAAGGCTCAGGAAATCTCGCAATGCCCAGTCATTTACCGGGAACGCAAGATCATCCCACGGAATGGATTCTTCAGTCAATGGGAACAGCTGAACGTCAAGACTTTCGGGCCCCGCTTCAAATTCAGAAGACCCCATTGCCGCATGAAAGATCATGTGAACCTGACCGATTCTGAAGACAGTGTACGTTGCCAGCAGCGTCTCAACGTCCACCTCGGCCCTTGCTTCTTCGCGCACTTCCCGGCGGGCACCTTCTTCGATCGTTTCGCCAGTTTCCATGAAACCTCCGGGCAGCGTCCAGAATCCATATCGCGGGGCGATGGCCCGGCGGCACAGCAGAACCTGATTCTGCCATGTACAGAGTCCCGTCACGATGACTCGAGGATTGTCGTAGTGAATCCAGTTACACTGGTTGCAGACCATCCGCGAGACGGAATCGCCCGGCGGCACCTGGGGTTGGAAGTTGGAAAACGACGAAATGGGAATATTCATGGACGAACTTTAGAAAGTTCACGGCAGGAAACGTCGGGAAATTCGCGAGCCGCAGAACGATTCATGACATTTTGTGGCGGCGACGCGAGGAACGAGGAAAGGAGGAGGTAAATCGTTGGCGATTGTGCAAAAATCACTCAGCAGACTCAAGGCACAAATTTGGACACGTGTTTTCTCAGGACCAATTCAGTCGTTGTGGAATCGTAACGGACCCGAATCGAAGTGATGGGACTGTCGTTGGCACAATGACCAATTCGGAGACTCGCCGCATGTTGTATCCACGTCTGATCGTCCTGCTGTCCGGTATTGTTGTCTGGTCGTTATCCTTGGGTACAGCAAATTCCGCAGACTGGCCCATGTGGCGTAACGACGCCCAGCGCAGCGGTGCGTCCACCGCCGAGCTGCCGGCAGAGCTTCATCTGCAATGGTCTCGCCAGCTTCCGCCACCAATGCCTGCGTGGCCCAACGAATCGCGTTTGCATTTTGATGCGTCCTACGAACCGGTTGTGCTTGGTTCAAGAATGTTCATCGGTTCAATGGTGGATGGCAGCCTGACAGCTTATGACCTCGCGTCGGGCGAGGAGCTCTGGCGATTCTATTCCAACGGCCCGATCAGACTGGCACCGGTTGCGTTTGCCGGACGTGTTTGTTTCGGCTCAGACGACGGCTGGCTGTATTGCGTCGACGCTGAGACCGGGGAATTACAGTGGCGGGTTTCCGGAGCGCCCAGGGATCGTGAAACGTATTGTCATCTGGGAAATGCAAGAGTCGTATCGTTCTGGCCGGTCCGAGGTGGCCCGGTGTTGGCTGATGATGTCGTTTACTTCGGAGCCGGGATCTGGCCGACGCTTGGCGTGTTCGTACACGCTGTGGATGCTCAGACCGGGCGTCTGATCTGGACGAATGACAACAGTCATGCGATCGCGAACGTCCGGGTTGATCACAACTATCTGCAGGAATCGGGAATATCGCCGCAGGGGCACATGCTGGTTCGCGGCGATTTGCTGATCGTGCCCAACGGTCGGTCCATGCCGGCGCGGCTGGACCGCAAAACGGGCCGGCTGCACTATTTTGTTCAGGGCTATCGCAACGGCGACAGTCGGGTAGTGCTTAGTGGCGACACCGCGTTCGTGGGCCGAACCGGCGTCATCAGCCTGAAGGATGGGCGTGAAATTGCCAGTCGCTGGGCAGCAGCCGGCAAAGACGCGCCCGCAGGCTGGAGCGGCCCCCAGGCGGACCTGTTTGAAGGTCCGTTGTTTCCGTACAAGTTCGTACCCGGCTGTGACTATCGGTCCGTTGTTGACGGCAAGATCGCATACGGTGTCAATGACGGTACCGTCTACGCATACGACATGAAGAATGCGTCAACCTCGCTTCAGGAAAAGCAGTTCAACGGTAAAGACATTAAACCCGCACGCTGGGATGTGCCCGAATTGTGGACGCTGACAACGCCGTTCGCCGGAAAAAAAACGCAGACAACCTCGCTGCTGAAGGCCGGACAGCAACTTATCGCTCACAGCGGTACGAATCTGTTTTGCGTTGCCCTGGAGGTTGACGAAACGAAACCCGGTACGGTTGTGTGGGCGAAGCAGCTGCCCGCCGAACCGGCCAGCCTGCTGGCAGCCAAAGGCCGGCTGATCGTGGTCGCTAAGGATGGGGCAATTCACTGCTTCGGTGGCAGAAGTGGCGAAGAAAAGCAGCACGGCGTCGAGATCGCCGCTGAGACCAAACCCCAGGACAATTGGGCCGAAGTTACGGGCTCAATTCTCGAAGCGGCTCGCAGCAGTGACGGTTACGCGATCGTCACCGGACTGAAGAACGGACGTCTTGTGGAACAACTGCTGAGGCAGAGTCAGTTCAACATTATTGCGCTTGATACCGACGCGAAAATCATTGACCGTTTACGCCGAAAATTTGGTACTGACGAGCGATTCCGGTCTCGCTTTCAGGCCATCGTTGACAGCACGGATGATGTTCGGCTGCCTCCGTACATCGCGAATCTGATCGTGACGGAAGACGTGGAGAAACTCCGACTTGCCGCCGGCTCGCGGTTGCGGATGCTGTATGAAAGTCTGCGGCCGTACGGAGGAACGTTATGTCTGCCTGTCGACGAACCGAACAGTGACGCCATTCTGAAAGTCGTTTCATCAGGCGATTTTCCGGGCGTGAAGACTCAAGGGACTGGTGAATTACTGGTGCTTCGTCGGACGGGGTCGTTGCCTGGCAGTGCCGTGTGGTCTCACGAGTCTGGCGACGCCGCAAGGACATTCTATTCTCGTGACGAACTGGTGCAGGCACCTCTGGCTGTTCTGTGGTATGGTGACGGTCGCGACCACGGATTCTACAAGCGGAAGGATTATGGTCATGGTCTCAAACCGCAGGTCGCCGGCGGCCGAATGTTCGCTTTGCAGGTCGCTACCAACTCACTGAAGGCGGTCGACGCCTATACCGGGCGTCTGCTGTGGTCTCGGAAGTTGGGATCTTCGGCTCGATATGCATCCATGCCGAATGCTGTCTACGTGGCTGACGAGCGGACCTGTCTTGTGCTGGATCCATCCAGTGGCGAAGCCGTGCACACGTTTGACGTCGACGTCAATCGACCAGCTGATGTGCCAGTGAGTGCATCGGATATTCGTGTGGGAGACAAAACTGTCCTGATCGCGGTTCGATTCAACACACAGAACTCCATCGAAAAAGGCCGCTGGAACAGCGAATTACTGGTGGCTCTGGATCGAGTGTCAGGCCAGCAGTTGTGGAGTCGTCAGGCAACGCAGCGGTATAATACGGCTGCCATTGCGCTGTCCCAGGGACACGTGTTTTGTATTGATTCGCATGCACCGGCAGAAATCGGTTTGATGCGTCGTCGAGGGGACAGCGTGGAATCACTCCCGTCAACGGTTCTGGCGCTGGATGCGCGAAGCGGTCAGGAATTATGGAAAACTGTTCGCAACGATCCGCCGGCAACGTTAACGACGCTCCACTTCATGAGTCTGAGAACTCAGGACGACTGGCTGTCCTATTCCACAGAACATGATCTGCTGCTGGCCGGCAAAGCCAGTCGCACGTTTGCCCTGAACGGCACAACGGGGCAGGAAGTCTGGGAAAACCCTGTGCGTGGCCAGCAGCCGCTGATCCTTGGTCCCGAAACATTTATTAATCAGACGGGACACACCTATGGCGTGGCCTCCGGAGACCTCGTTAGTGGGGCAGCCTTGTTTCGTCGAGGCGGCTGCAATTACGCTGTTGGCGGAAAGAATCTGCTATTTTTACGATCGAACTGCGCCACATACGTCGACGTCGAATCGAGGCAGGAGTATGCCATTCGAAACCTGCGCTCAGGGTGCAGCAACAGTCTTGTTGCTGCCGACGGCTTGCTCAATGCTCCGTGTTTTTCGGTCGGTTGTGTCTGCAATTATCCGATTCAGACATCCTTCGCTATGTTTCACATGCCACAGTCGGCGCGGTGGCACGGAGAGGTTCCGCTGAAACAGGCGACAGACTGAAATCGATGTTCTGTTGCTGTTCAGGACTCCTGCCGTCCAGTTTCCGGAAACATCATTTCCGAATCTGTTCGAAGGTGATATTGCCGATGCGGTACTTCTTCCAGTCTGTGAAATCGAAGTGCCACCATTCGAATTCGTAAACCGAAAAGTTCTCAGCTTCCATGGTCCGCCGCAGCAGTTGGCGATACCAGTGCTGACGGGACGTCCCACCGGGATACAGAGGGAAGGATCGCGGTGAAAATTCGTCGTAGCCGGCGACCATCTGAATCGGTGCACCCGTGCTGAGATCATACAGCGTCAGGTCAACGGCGCAGCCACGATTGTGCCGAGACCCGCGGGCCGGGTTGGCGACGAAATCCTTCAGATCCTCCGGCGTTGCGTCCCAAAACATCTTTGTGACGTGCCACGGCCGATAGGCGTCGTGAATCAACAGGCCGAGCCCCCGTTCCTTCAGCCGCTGATGCGCACGCACGACGGCTTCGGCGGCAGGTCGCTGCATGAACGCTCGAGGCTGTTTGTAGAACAGGGCCCCCGTGAAGTTGTTGGTTGAGGCGTACCGGATATCCAGCTTGATTGTGGGATCCAGCGACGTCAGTTCCACCAGATCAGGATCGCGATACTCACCTGGTTCCGGCGGTGGACTTGCCGCCAGAGCCGCCTCGCGAAGATTGTCAATCGGCTCTACGGGAATAATCCGAAAGGTTTCACCGTCTTTCGTGCCCACTTCACGGCGCTGAAAGTCGACTTCCGCGGCAACGACGTTAACGGCAGCACCTTCTGCATTTCGAGTGAACTTCAGCCCTTCGCCGTGGTACAGACCGTAATCCGGGAAGGTGAACACATCGTCACTGATCTCCTTCAGCGGATAGTAGTAGAACCACTCGATCAGCGCGTACAACTGGCCAGCGTCTTCCAGAATGTACAGCGTGTTATGGTCCCAGCCGTATTCTCCGATGAGTCCTTTCCATCGGTCTGGTATCTCGGCAGGCGGTTTGTTCGCGATTCGCTGGAATGTGTCTTCGCCAACCCGCAACGTGCCGGCATCCTGCAGTTGCACGCTGGTACGAGTGCCGGCCGCGTCGTCGGTCAGCAGACTCCCGTCATCTGCTGCAGTGCGCAGATCGTATTGAAAGGTGCCTCGCTGCATGGAAACGCGACCGTTGAATTCGCTGATTCGTGTCAGTTGTGTTCCATTGATTTCGCGGTAAGTACCAATCAGTTCCTGAATTCGTCCGGAGGGAACAGGCCCCGTTGTACGATACGACGGAAGCGGTTTGTCGTCCTGCGCAGCGAGTATGAGTCTTAGAGCATAATCTGTAAGTCGGCGTACTACGCCGTTACTGCCATCCAGCGACGACACGGCGGCCACGCCGATTTTTCGTTCGGGCAGTGCTTCCAGCTGAGTAGAGAAACCGTAGACAGCCCCCCCATGCCCGATTTTTTGGAAGCCGTCCAGGCTTTGAATGTGAAACCCCAGCCCGAACCCCTGAGGCTGTCCGTCAGAGTCCAGAATCGGTGATGTCATCGACCGGTATGTGTCCGGCTGCAGAATTGTTCCGGTGGGCGACTGCCCTTCCTGGAACATGCAGACCAGGAACTTTGACAAATCCGTCACGCTTGAGTACAGGTTCCCGGCAGGGCCGGTACCCAAAAGAAAACCGGGGGCTTCAAACCGTCGACCGTCGTACGTGCGCATCCAACCTGTTGCCAGCTTTTGTCGCACGGTCGGAGTGACTACAAACCCACTGCTGCTCATGCTTAATGGGTCCAGGATGGACTGCCGCACCCGAGCTGCATGAGACTTGTCCAGTTGTGTTTCCAGCACGGCGCCCACAACGGCGATTGCGGCATTGGAATACTTGGTTCTGGTGTCCGGCTTATAGACCAGTTTTGTGTGGTTCAGGCTGGCGACTGTGTCCGCCAGAGTCGGTTCGGTGGGGTCGAAGTAGTTGCCCACCGGTGACTCCCTCACAAGACCGGATCGGTGAGTCATCAGTTGACGCAGAGTAATCGGTATGTCGAACGAATTGTTCGGCCTAAATTCCGGCAGGTACGTGTTGACAGTAGCATCGAGGTCCAGCTGACCGCTTTCCACCAGCTGCATCACGGCAATGTCAGTGAACAGTTTTGAAACTGAACCCACTCGATAAACGGTGTCCGCCGTGGCAGGAATCTTTTTCTGCGCGTCCTGAAAGCCGAATCCGTCGCTCCAGACGACACGTTCGCTGTCGACCAGTGAAATAGAAAATGCAGGCAGCTGTTTCTGTTCGACTTCGTGACGAATGGCGGCCTGCAGTCTCTTCACGGCGCGTGCGTAGTCCGTTACTGCTGCAGGTTGCGGACGCGGTGACACAACGTCGGCGATCGACTCAGCAAGCCGCGACAGCCTGACATGCTGCAGGTTGCACATGACCGCGACGGACGTGCCAGTCTCAGGTACCAGAAGCAGTACCGTCGACGTCCCCGACTGACCGCCCGTGTGTGAGACCCGTTTTTGACCCAGATGCGAGTCAACTCGCCAGCCGAGACCGTAGTTTGTTTCCTTCCCATCCCGAGTCTTCTGGCTGGTCCACATTTGCTGCAACGATTCACTGTTCAGCAGCTTTCCCGTGTTTGCCGCGATCGCAAATCGCACCAGGTCGGACGCTGTGGACAACAGACCACCGCCCGGAATCTTCATACTGGTGTCGTGCAATGGGGCATTGAAAAGCTTGTCTGGAGTTGAAGCGTCATTACCGAACAACGCCGTTTGCTGTTCTTTTGTCGGCCGGATATAGCCACGTGTTCTGTGCGGAATGATCGCGTACTGGTCATCAACAACTGTCTGCGACATCTTTGCCGGTCGCAGCACATGCTGGCGCAACAACTCAACAAAGGATTCGTTTGTTGCTCCTTCCAACACATTGCCAAGCAGATTGAAACCGAAGGTCGTGTAAAGAAACTCTGTGCCCGGTTCGTGCAGAAGTGGATCGTCACGAAAGGTCGGCAGCGCTGCGGAGAGGCTATTGAAATACTGAGTCGAACGGGCTTCTGCCCCGCTCTTATAGTGCCGCACGCCGGCGCGATGGCCTAGCAACTGACGTGACGTAACGGGCCAGCGTTTTCTGGGATATTCAGGTCTGTACTGCTGAACTTCCGCATCCAGGTCGATGACACCTCGTTCGGCAAGTGAGAGCACGACTACCGCCGTCATCGACTTGGCGATGGATGCGGTGCGGTAGCGCGTGTCTGCGGTGGCAGCAACCGAGTTTTCGACGTCAGCCAGGCCAAATCCCCTGGTGTAGGAAAGCTGGTTGTCCGTGGCCACAGCAACCGAAATTCCTGGTATGCCGCGATCTGCAACAAGCTTCGAGATCATCTGGTCGATCTGTCCGAGAGTCTGCGGCTCCAGTTCGTCAGCGCCGACAGATGGAACGAATGCCGTTGCTGTTACGGCCAGGATGCAGATGCGTTTCAAGTTCATTGGACGGTCTCAGCGTTCAGCGAAGGCGATTATGGGGCGATTGTTGTGGCCGAGTGAGTTCGGGATAACACGCGACCGGACAGATTACCAGTCCACTGCTCACGATCGACTGCCAGCTTTCCGTTCACAAGGACGTATTCGATCCCCTCGGAGTATTGATGCGGGTGAAACGCATCTGCCCTGTCCCGAATTCGCGCTGGATCAAAGACGACCAGATCCGCGCGAGCACCTTTTCGAATGACACCTCGGTTGGGCAGGTTCAGTATGCTGGCCGGCAATGAGGTGGAAACTCGCACGGCCTCCTCAATGCTCATCAAGCCACGGTCGATCGCGTAATGTCGAATTTTTCGGGGAAATGCTCCATAGAAGCGAGGATGCACGGGGCCATCGCCAGGCAGTGTAATTCCCGCGTCGCTGGACGTCGCGGTCCATGGTGTGGCAGCGAACGATTCCACATCTTCTTCAGACATTGAAAACGCTCTTAGTCGAGCTCCGCCGCGTCGATCTCGATCTCCGTTCAACTGCAGTGAAATGGCGGAATCGACGATCGTCGATTCTGTTTGTCTGGCGAATTCAGCCAGCGTCTTTCCGATAAGATCGGTGTCCGGATGTTCCAGAACCAGGATCCGGTCAGCACCCCCGCGGCGAGTAATCTCGTATTCGATGTCGCGACGTACGTTGGCGGACAGAGATTCGTCGGCGAGAATCTTCTCAAGCCTGTCGGCGTGGCTCAGTGCGTTATCTGCTTCAGAATTTTCTTTGGACTGTTTTGACGATGCCCAGGCCGGGATGAGAACGATTCGTCCATCGGAGCCGCTGGTATTGTACGGGTATTGATCGGCGAAAAACGGCAATCCTTCACTCCGCGCGTGTCCAATCATTTCGTTCATTTTTTGGCTGGAGCCCCAGAAATCGGTTCCCCTGGCTTTGATATGTGTGGCGACCGTAGTCACTTTGGTTGCGGCCGCTATTTGGATCAGTTCCTGAAGATTGTCCAGCATCGAAGGCTGATCCGCTGAGTCACGACTGGGCAGAAACCACATCGGACGACTGCCGGAACTTCGTTCGTGCACAATGTATACGCCGTCTACTGCAGCGATCGTCGTTGCCAGTGCTTCCATTTCGCGGGGAGTGCTCCAGCGACCGGGAACGTATTCCAGGCCGGCCGACATACCGAATGCACCCTGCTGCAGGGACGTTTGCAGATGCTGCTTCATGCGTTTCAGTTCATCAATGCTGGCCGGTCGCTGGTGATCCGGTCCCATGACTTCCCTGCGAATTGTCCCGTGTCCAACAACGGGAACAACGTTCATTCCGACGCCAAGCCGTTTCATTGTCTGCCGTTGCGCAGCGAGGTCCAGCGGGCCTGCTCCGTCCTGATTTACAACGACGGTCGTGATGCCCTGAGTAATCAGATTGGGCGCGCTGCGCCGGCTCGGGTCGTTGTCGACGAGACCTTTTTCGGCGTGGCTATGCAGATCGATAAAGCCTGGCGCGAGTATCCGGCCTGTGGCATCGATAACGTCCTCAGCCGCCGCACGCGCCAGCATGCTGATTTCAGTGATGACACCGTCCAGCACCCCTACGTCAGCCTTGTAGCGGGGGCGACCTGTTCCGTCGATTACTTCCGCGTTACGAATTACCAGATCGAACCTGGGGTTCTCGCTGCTGACGGGCGGCTTCCTTGCAGCCGCATGACGCGGATTTGGAAGTGCGTTTCCTGCAGCTGCAGCCGGTCGAGCAGCAATGATCAGCGAAAGCAGGTTTCCGAAATCGGTCTTCGAGACTGACGTACCCTGCTGGAATGAGTTCACGCGATGACAGATCAGCAGATCCCACTCGGGAATCACCAACAGATACTGTCCACGGTAGCCGCGTGCTGAATATGTGCCGTGCGGAAGTGAAACACCCGGAAAATGTCTGCCATCGACAGAGACCCACCACATGTAGCCGTAACCGCCCGACGCCCCCGCGTCAGAATATGACGTTGTGCTTTCGCGCACCCAGTTCTCGGGAATCAGTTGTCGATCGTCCCATTTTCCCTTTCGCAGGAACAGCAGACCGATTCTGGCGAGATCGCGAGTACTGAGCTTAAATGGATAGGCGGCGTGCACGGAATCGTCGCCCGTGACATACTGCGTATCTCGATCGCGATGAAAGTCCTGCAGTCCAATCGGCCCGGCGATGTGGTCATCGAATTCTTCGAAGATACTGCGCCCGGTCAGGTTTTCGAAGATGGAACACGACGCGTTGAAATCCCAGTTGTTGTAATACCAGAACGTGTTGGGAGCGTGGGATCCTCGTGGCGGTCGAGCCGCTGCCATGGCCGTCGTTTCGTACAACGCCGGATGATAAATACCGGAACGTGCTGTCAGCAGATTACGGACCGTTGCCTGACGTTCGGAATCGGTCAGTGATGGCTCGTTGTCATTGATACCGAGTTGCTGCATCGACAGGTTCAGGTCGATACGATCACTGCCGACGTGTGAGCCGTACAGGGCACTCAGCAGGCTCTTTCTGATCGAATGGCATTTCAGTGGCAGCGCAACGGAACCCCACTGCTCAAGGACACTTCCGCCTTCCACGATCATGACGGCTGTCGTGTCAAGCGAATCTGAAAACTCCCGGGCCTTTGCCAATCCCTCCACAGACCAACCGGCGGCGGACGGTGACTTCAATCGTTCCCAGCTGCGTCCAGGAAACTCACCGCCACACACACAGGGAAGTAGACAGCTCCAGAAGAGCCACACAGCGTACGAACTTACCGGTACAGGTTTTTGCATGGGGTTCTCGCATGCCGATTCGGGCATTTCAGACTGTCAATTTATTGGCTCGCTCCGGAACAAGCTCTGCACCATTTCCGTACCGGTCACTGAGTTCGACACGACCGTTGATGACGGCAACGCCATCGGCAGGGTCCTCCGCCAGCAGCACAGCACCGTCAAGATCGGCGTAGTCAAGCAAAGGCAGCAGCTGTGCGGCCGCTGAGATCCCCACCGTGCTTTCCACCATGCAGCCGACCATGGTTTTCATGCCACTCGAACGCGCCTGCATCAGCATGCGCACGGCCGGCGTGAGTCCGCCACACTTGCACAGTTTGATATTTACTCCGTGAAAACGCCCGATACATTTTTCGACGTCAGTTTCGACAAGGCAGCTTTCGTCCGCGATCACGGGAAGCGCTGACTCGTGAAACACACGACGATGATCTTTGTCAGCTGCCGCAGCCGGTAGAGGCTGTTCGATGAACTCGACACCCAGTGGCTTCAACTGAACAGAGTTTGCGATTGTCTCATCGGCCGTCCAGCCGCAGTTGGCGTCGACGCGGAACACGGCAGATGTGTATTCACGCAGCTGCCGGACGATATCAACGTCCAGTGAGGTTCCAAGCTTGATTTTGTAGATGTCCCAGGCGGGTTTCTCTTGCAGTTTTGCGACCATCTCGTTTATGGGGGCGATTCCGATCGTGTAACTGCTCGGCGGAACATCCAGCCACTGTAGTTCCAGCAGGTCGTAAGTGCTTTGGCACTGTAGTTTCCCGTACAGATCATGCGCTGCCAGGTCAATCGCTGACAGAGCGAAGGGGTCGTCTTTCAGCAGTGCCTGCAGGTGGTCCCACAGGTCTTCCGGATCTCCGAAGGTGTAGTGCTTCAGAAAGGACTCGCAACTGTGAATCGATTCGGCCATCGAATCCAGTGAATGCCCGTAGAATGCGTTTTCCGTCACTTCGCCGAGTCCATAGATGCCGTCATGCTGAAGTTCAACAACCAGTGAACGCTGCACCGTCGTTGTGGCTCGAGCAATCCTGAACTCATGTTCCAGTGGCAGGGCGAATCTATGCAGCTGAACATTCATCATCGTTGCTCTCCGCGAAGTGCAAGGACGGCATCGGCCAGTACGTCGGCCCCGTCACGGTAGACGTCACATGCCGGCAGTCCAAGCTCTGAACTGACGCGTTCGCATTCTGCTGCTGCCTGTTCAGCGGAAAGGTTACGTCCGTTCACGGAGATACCAATCACACGACATGGATTTCTCAACACTGCGTTGGTTTCGTATGCCGTGACCAGTGTCTGCAGCGGCGGAATTGCAATCTCATGCAGCCCCTTGACCATTTCTCGACCGGCCTCGTAACACATGATCAGACCGTCCGGAGCGCAGCCGTGCAGCAAACCCAGCGTGACAGCCGAAAAGCTTGGATGAGAAATACTGCCCTGACCCTCAATTAGCAGGATGTCGTGCTGCTCATGTCTCTGGACGAGCAATTCGGCGGATCCGTTGACAAAGTCAGCGACGACGCAGTCAATCGGAACACCGTCGCCCGCGATCATGATTCCGGTCTGTCCGGTTGCCAAAAACTGTGCGTCCTCACCGCGTTCGGCCAGAACACGCTGAATCTCCAGAGACGTGACCATCTTGCCGACGCTGCAATCATGACCGACTGTGAGAATTCGCAGACATTCTTTACGAAATTCGACATGCTGCGCCGTGTGGCGTTCGTTGTTCCTGCGGACATCAATCAATCGACAACCGTGTTCTTCGGCGGCGCTGGTAAATTCACTGTCGTTGCAAAGGAAGTCATGCAGTCCTGAGACCACGTCAATGCCGCGGGATAATGCGCTGATGACGGTGGCCCGCCAATGTTCCGGAAGTTTCCCTCCCGGCGGTGCGATGCCGATGAACAGAGCATCCGCATTAGTCTCGTCAAGCGATCTGACGACCGGTACGGTGCCACCGGTTCCGAACAAAGACTGGGCCGTCTTCCCGGCTTCAGTGGAATCCAGAACGGCAGCGATGTGGTTCTGCCTGTATCGCAATAAGCTGATCGCTGTCTTCGCCAGGAACGGTGTCGAAAACCCGTCCGTAAGCAGAATAATTCGCCGATACTGTTTTAGTTCCGATGCACTTTCGTCAGCTGCGTCCACGATCTCTCAAACCCTCAAAATGCTGTGTCGGATATGGGGGGGCACAATCAAGTCTTCCAAAAGTCCGAGCATTAGAACAAATGACGTCTCAAACCGCACTTGTACCGATGATTGCCGGTCAAGGCATGATCGCCGAATCGCATCTCCGTTGGGACATGCGGCATGAAATGCCGGTCCAGGGCCCGCGTCTGCGATGATCTCTACGAAGCGGGCCTGCGACGGCAGTCTGATGGACTTGGGGCCCAATTCGCCTTTAGCTGTCGCACCGGTTGTGACGATCAAATCAATAATCCGCTTCTGTGCGCCGAAGGTTGCTTTGTGCGCCCGAGTGCATTTTTGAGCAGTTAAGTGTCACGCCCCACGGCGTTTTTGTCTCGGACGAATCAGGCCAGTGGCATCTGAAAGTCAAACTTCCCCCGGAATGTTCTCCCGATGCGTCGGCAGCATCGTCGGTCATTCTGCGCGCCGGCCGCGACTTGTGCTGTGGCTCATGGTCTTCCTTGGCTGCGCAGCTGTTGGCGTTACGGTTTCGGACCTGAAACTCAAAAGCAGTCGGTCTCACCTGCTCGGCCCCGACCAGGCATGGCAGGACTACAATCGGGCGTTTGGCGACGAGGCGGACCTGGTTGTCGTTGTCGAAACTGACGGACCGAATCCACAGCTCATTCAAACCGTACTGAGTCAGCTTGGGACGCGACTTGAGCGCGAGCCCGAACTGTTTTCCCACGTTCTTTATCGAGTTGACCAGTCGGCATTGCGACGCAAGGGGTTGCAGTATCTTACTACGGAACAGCTGCAGTCAGCGATCCGACGTGTGCACAGTTTCGATCCGATTCTGCGAGAGGAACAATGGGATCTGCTGCGTGTCGAAAGACTTTCCAACCAGCTGCAGCGCAGCGTTCATGCCGCGAACAGTGAAGGCAGGACAGCAGCAGCGACCCGCTACGCGGAACGTTTTGCCGCCAGCCTGGATCATTTTCTGCCCGTTAATGCCTCGGACGCTGTCGTTAACAGTGGCAGCTTCAAATCACCGTGGCCGGAGATTGTCGACGCAGAAATTGAACACTCCGCTGAAGACAGCGATCTGGCATACCTGATGAATGACGATCGCAGTGTCGGCATGCTGCACGTCCTGCCTGTGGTCAGAGATTCTGCCACTGACGGCAGTGCGGCGGCCATCAGGCGTCTTCGCGAGCACCTTGCAGAGTTATCAAAAGAGTATGGTCAGCTGGCTCCGGACCTGCAGCTGTCGGCGACGGGTATTCCCGCCCTTGAATATGATGAATTGCAGCGTTCCGGGCGGGACATGATTAACGCGGCCCTGATCGCGTTCGCTGCTGTCGGCTTCCTTCTGGCGTTCGGACTGCGAGGGCTGCGGCATCCTGTCCTGGTTCTGATTATGCTGGTACTGGCGCTGGTTCTGACGTTCGGACTGGCGACCCTTGCTGTCGGCCACCTCAATATTCTGAGCATTTGTTTTGCGGCGATCATGATCGGCCTGGGCGTCGATTTCGGAATACACTTTGTGACTCGCTACCTGTTCCTGCGACAGGAGCTGTACGAGATGGATGAGTCGCTGGTGCTGACCGGCACGTCGGTCGGCAGTGGAATTCTGACATCGGCCGCGACGACAGCAATCGCTTTCGGCAGCGCTACACTGACTGGATATCCCGGCCTGGCGGAATTGGGCCTTATTTCTGCCAGTGGAATTATGGTCTGTGCGTTGCTGACGTTTACCTTCCTTCCTGCACTGATCGCTTTGTCTGATGAACGCGTCGACATTGAAGACCTGCCGGAACCCAGGTCGGGCAAATTTTGGCGAGTCGCAGTCGCCAGTTATCCGTTGACAGCCATCGTTGTGGCGGTCGTCGCCATCGGAGCCACTGTCCGGCAGGCGGCCAGCTATCAGGACGGACAGTTGCACTGGCATGTCAACTACGATGGCAACCTGATGGCTTTGCAGGACAATAATTTGCCATCCGTCCGTGCAGAAAGAACGTTGGCAGATTCAGATGATTCGTTGCTTTATGCGGTTGCTCTGGCGGATTCCAAGTCCGCTGTGGATGAACTAAGAACGCAGTTCATGGCCCTTCCCACCGTTGGGCGAGTAACGGATCTTTCCAGCAAAATACCTGATCCTCCGAATGCTCATCAACAGAAATTAATTCGAACCCTGGCGGCGCAATTAACGAATCTCCCGACGAAGACACCCACATTTACCACATCTAATCCAATACCCGTCGGAAAGAGCATCGACCAGTTGTACAAATCACTGAAAGCCTCACGAAATCTGGAAGCGCAGCATGCCGCTGACACTCTCGACAAATTTCTTAATCGGCTGGCGGCACTTTCATCCAGTCAGCAGGCGGCCGTAATTGAAGCGTACCAGAATCTAATGGTCAGCTCTTTGCTGAAAGAATTTCACCAGGTTGCCCGTGCGACCTCGCTGGAGCCAGTGAGCCACCAGGATCTTCCGGTCGTATGGCGTGATCGTTATCTGCGAGCTGACGGTGACCGGGAACTCTGGCTCATGAAGGTCTATCCGAAACGAGGCATTTGGAATCAGGATGCTTTGGCGTCCTTTGTCAAAGATCTGCGAACCGTGGACCCATCCATCACCGGTGTGCCCGTACAGAACTTTGATTCTGCCAACAAGATGAAGGAATGTTATACAACAATTGCGATCTACTCGGTGGCCGCCATTGCGTTGTTCCTGCTGTTCGACTTTCTGCGGCCCGGCCAGAAGCTGCTGACCATAGTTCCCCCCATGCTGGTCGTGGGTTCCGTGGTGTACACCGCGATGCAGCGTGCAACCAGTCTTGATCCACACATGCTGGTGGCCATTTATCTTTCGATGGTGGCGTTTATCGCAACCGTATTTGACGTGCGGAACCTGCGGGACACTCTGCTGGCCATGGTGCCTCCAGTCGGAGGCGGACTCATTCTGCTGGGACTAATGGCGTTGCTGAATGTCGACTTCAACCCGATCAATCTGATCGTTCTGCCGCTGGTGCTGGGGATCGGAGTGGACGATGGCATCCACATGGTCCACGACTACCGCCGTCAGCTGGCTGATGGCGCCAAGGAATATTCGCCTTCCGGTGACACGGTGAACGGAGTCCTGCTGACATCGCTAACGTCCATTGTTGGTTTCGGCAGCCTGATGATTGCCGCCCATCAGGGACTTAAGAGTGTGGGCATCGTGCTCGCGATGGGTATCGCCTCATGTCTGGCCGTCGCTTTGATTCTGCTGCCACCGCTGTTAGTGCTCGTCGCCCGTTATCAGCCCGCATCTTTGGAACCGGTCGTGCGTCCCAAAGCGAAGAAACCTTCGACCGACGACAGCCATTCCTCAGAAGGCACCGAGCCCGACAACTCGAAACGATTGTCCCGAAAACAGCGACGGCAGCAGGCCGCCTGAACAGAGTTTCTGCCGGGTTGAGTAATGCCGCTGCGGCTTCAGTTGTTACGAAGTGACTTCAGCATCTGCAGTGTGTTTTCTGTGATCGTGGTGGACGCCTCTGTTTCCAGGTAGCTCCAGCCCGATCGCCAGGTTTCGTAACCGCCAAGAGCATGCTGCTGAGGCGTGGGCAGGTAACCGTTGTAGCCGTTCGCCAGTGCGATCACAAATGTCGTTCGGAACGGGCTGCGACGTTTGATCTCAATACCGATCTCCGCAAATACCTCACAGGGAATGGCAACGATCGCCAGTTCATCTACTGCAATTGTCTGTAGTATTATCTGCACCGTCGGAGCGGCCTGGTGCAGTCGGATGGATTCCTGGGCATACAATTCTTCCATGTTCAGCCGCAGTGGATCAGCAGCATTGTCAAACAGCTGGCGAGCCCGTTTCAGTTCGGCTTCGTCAGGTTTTCGTACGCCCAGTGTGATCTTTCGCTCAGATGCGCGCAGTACGGCTTCGCTCGTAAATCGCACGGATCCGTGAATATCATGAACTCGATTTGCAACGATCTCCGCGACACTCTCCATGCGTTCATAGGGTGCGGCCCGCGGACGTGGATTGAGGAAATCGTAGTTGTTGACGTCGCCACTGGCCCCATTCGACATGATGCCGACAAAGTTTTTTCCGCCGTTTAGTCGAGTCCCGATCTGTCGCGCGAACGCGCCGAAATAGTCCGCCGACAGCTGCCCGGGGGCAATGCCGCCGACGTAGTGCAGCCCGTAGTTTGCCAGTAACGAAATCGCCGCACCATCTGGCGAACGGACGCTCAGGAACGTGACGTCAGGATCCACGGGGCCAGCCGGTCGAATCAGAAGTCCTGTTCCGCGAGGTGGATTCATGCGGACAAGGTCGTCCGTGCGACCGAAGGGATTCGCCGTCATGGCCTCCGGTTTGATGAACCACCGCCGATTGTTAATCTGATCGGGCGCTGTGGCGACACCCCATCCGACTTCAACTGGCTGCAGCCGATCATTTGCCACGACAACCGCCTGTGCAATCTGCTTTGTGAGGTAGGTAAGATACTTCGGGTCGGGAGAACACTGTGCCGCTTTTAACGCGGTCGGTGCGGTGTGAGTATGAGTGGACGCCGTCAGAATCCGGGACGTGGGAATGCCGGTCCGCTGTGACGCGACTTCCTTCGCGGTGTCATGAATGTCTCTGGGGATCAGACAGCTGTCGATGATGACAAACGCGAATCGTGTCTTGCCGTCCGCCAGCACAAGGCTCCTGGCGTGGAGTCGGTCGTGGACCCCGGTGGCCTTGCGATCCTGAAAACTGCCAGTCATCGACACCGGTAGATTCAACGGAGTGACATCGATTGCTGCGGCGCCAGCCTGCAGATCCCCTGCTTCGCAATGGTGGCCCGCAAGAATTATCAGCACACACAGTAAATATCGCATTGAAATTCGCCCGACTGCAGGAAGAAACGCCGTCCATTCGGATTGTCGACACTGCCGCCATTTTGACCCCCGCGACCCCCGCGTCAATGCTGCGCGTAGAATCGTGACGTGCCAGCGGGGGCGCCCTAACGGCCACCGCGAGTTCAAACTGCAGGAACATCCAGTCTTCAGAGCCTCCGGGAATGCTGCTGATGGAGTGAAGCAGAACAGCGGTGCAACCGCTGCAAAGCGTTGTGACCAATGCCGGACTCTGGACTTCAGTTAGTTAAGTCTGCTGGAATACAACATCCTGTACGCTAGAATACCACGCACGGCATGCTGACCTGCATTCGCCGTATTAACAACGCTCCATTTGACAGGATGCAACTCCCCCGCCGCATTACGCCATCGCTTCATGTTGCCTGCCACAACTTCCTTTCAATGTACCGCCTGTGGATTTCGTTTCCGAGTTGAGGATCGATTTCTCGGAGCTGTTGTGCGCTGTCCGTCGGACGGATGCGACTCACCGGTTCGTCTTACAAACACCGAAGTCGCCTGTCATTCTTCGGTATCCTTGCGGACGTCCTGCTCCAGCGAGGTTGCCAAACGGACTGCACGAAGCACCGGAAGATCTGCAGAAAAAATCGTGCCCCGGGCGACGCCCACGAAGGTGGTTTCGGCCGGTCGGAAGTCGAAGTCCCAGGCATCGAAATGGCAACTGGTACTCGTTGTTTTTGGTGGCGTGATGTCCGTGAGCGTTGTTCTCATGGGGCTCTGGTCTGTGATGCGGGGGGGAGCCGTTGCCAGTGGCCCTCAGAGGTTTGTGGCCAGTAACGACGCTTTCGGCGCTATCCTCGTGAGCCTGCAAAACCCTGTTGCAGCTGACAGCGAAGCGGAGTCAGCTGCTCAGCAACGCGAACAGCAGAAAGCTGCACGTACGCAGACTCTTCAGCGAGTGGTTCTTCCGTTTTTCTCCAAATATTGCACAGACTGCCACGGAGCGGATACGCAGGAAGGGGATATCGCGGTTCACAAACTGCAATCCGTGGACCAGTTGCTGGACGAACGGAAAACGTGGCAGCGCGTTTATCGAATGGTCAAAGCCGGTGCGATGCCGCCGGCCGACCATGACCCTCGTCCCGCGATGGACGAACAGCAGCAGGTTGCTGAGTTTCTGTACGATGAATTGAATAATTTTGACTGTACACTGGTATACAACCCCGGCCGACCGGCCGTCCAGCGTCTGAATCGGGCGGAATACAATAATACAATTCAGGATCTGTTCGGCATTGATCTGACACCCGCCAATGACTTTCCGGCGGACGACGTAGGCGAAGGTTTTGACAACATTGGTGACGTGTTGTCGCTGCCCCCGTTGTTGCTGGAAAAATATCTTAATGCAGCCGAACAGGTTGCGGACGCCGTCATTGACACGACCGACTATTCACGGCCTTTGTCACTCACAATGCCTGCGGACCAACTCCAGGGTGGCAGAATGTCCGGAGGTTCACGCTGGTTGCCTTCGAACGGCGAAATTTTTGGTATCGTTGATCTTCCAGCAACCGGCGATTATGAAATTCGCGTGATCGCCAGTGCCACACAGATGGAAGAAGAGCGGGCCAGATTTGCCCTTCGCCATGGAAAGGATTCGCTGGGCGAATTTGATGTGCAGAAGCATAAGACGGACGAGACATTTCTGCATCGGGTTCGGCTGGAAGCGGGAAGTGTTCGGCTTGCCGCCGCATTTCTGAATGACGCCTATGATCCCGACGCCGGAAAAGATCGCAATTTTGCTGTTCGCAGTATTTCTGTGCACGGCCCCATCGGCGGAGGAATTGTCAAGTACCCCGAGGTACACAAGCGTTTTGTCACGGCTCGCCCTGGCAAAGAGCTGGACGTAACAGCGGCCGCGCGACAGGTCCTGCAGCCAATTCTAGACAGAGCATTTCGGCGGCCGGTAACGGAAGATCAGTTGAATCGTTACGCGCTTTTGGTTCGGATGGCCGTCGATGACATGGAAGAGACCTATGACACGGGGCTGTTCATGGCGCTGCAGGCAATGCTGGTCGCGCCAGACTTTCTGTTTCGTCTGGAAAGTGAGCCGGAACCTGGTCAGTCAGAGCGGCGACTTGATGATTTCGAGCTGGCGTCGAGGTTGTCGTATTTTCTGTGGAGCAGCATGCCGGACGACGAACTGTTTGAACTGGCTCGTCAGAATGAGTTGGGAAACCCGGACACGCTGCGGCAACAGGTTGACAGAATGCTGCATGACGATCGTGCTGAAGCTCTGGTGGACAATTTTGCGGCGCAATGGCTCAATCTGAGAAACCTGGAAGACGTCAGTCCAAACACCGACGTGTTCACATCCTTCAACGACGAACTGAAGCGTGATATGCGACAGGAAACGGAGCTGCTGTTTCGAACGGTCATGCTGGAAGATCGCAGTATCGAAGATCTGCTGTCGGCTGATTTTACGTTCGTCAATAGCCGTCTGGCCGAACACTATGGAATCAATGGAATCGAGTCAAATGAATTTGAGCGGGTATCATTGGCCGACACGCACCGCTCGGGGGTGCTGACCCACGCCAGCATTCTGACGCTGACTTCCAATCCCGATCGCACCAGCCCCGTTAAACGAGGCAAGTGGATTATGGAAAACATTTTCGGTGAGGCTCCGCCACCGCCACCGCCTGGTGTTCCGGAACTGGAAGAAACTGCAAAGGCGGCGCCGGACGCAACTCTGCGGGAACAGCTGACGAAACATCGTGAAGATCCAGGTTGCGCTGCCTGCCACCAACTGATGGACCCTCTGGGACTGGGATTCGAAAACTTCAATGCCGTCGGACAGTGGCGGACCGAGCATGAAGGCAGAGCAATTGATGCCTCCGGCAGCCTGCCGTCGGGGGAATCCTTTAACGGGCCATTGCAATTGATCGCAATCGTGCGGAATCGGCGAGAAGATTTCTTTCGCACAATGTCTGAGAAAATGTTAGTATACGCCGTTGGGCGTGGTACCGAGTATTACGACAAATGTGCCGTCGACCAGTGTCTGGAACAGCTGCATAAACGCGGCAATCGTTTCTCGGCGTTGGTTGAGGCCATTGTTCTTTCCGATCCCTTCTTAAAGAAGAGTGCAGTGACCACGTCAGCTGCAGAAAATCAGCCAGGCGGTTTGGCACCGTAGTTCAGAAGTTCAGTGTTTCCTCACCACAGCCCCATCGGCTGGCCGAATCCTCTTCGGTTTGGAATTCAGGTAAAATATCACTGATGAAATCCACTTACATCCACCGCAGAACTGTCCTTCGTGGTACCGGCACGGCGCTGTCGCTGCCATTTCTCAACATCATGCATGCCGCTTCGGCGGCCTCAACGGCGGCGGTTGCTCCGACGCGCATGGCATTCGTGTTTTTTCCGAACGGTGCGATTATGGATCGCTGGAAGCCAGACGGCGAAGGCACTGAGTTTGAGCTGGGGGAATCACTCAAGCCGTTAGAGTCACATAAGAGTGATCTTCTGGTTATGACCGGGCTGACTCAGCACCACGCGCGAGCGAACGGTGACGGTGGCGGTGACCATGCACGCAATGCAAGTGCGTTTCTCACCGGGGCACAACCAAGAAAGACAGCCGGCGCGGATATCGAAGTCGGCATTTCCGCCGATCAGGCGGCCGCGAAGCTGATCGGTGACCAAACACGATTACCATCACTGGAACTGGGAATCGAACGTGGGCGAAATGCCGGCAACTGTGATTCGGGCTACAGTTGTGCCTATTCCACAAACATCAGCTGGAAGTCGCCGAACACACCAACGGCGAAGGAAATCAACCCGCGTCTTGCGTTCGAAAGAATATTCGGCAGTCGAGAAGCCGCCGCCACGCAGGAACGCCGTCAACGGTTCCGCAAAAGCATTCTGGACTTTGTCTCTGAAGACGCCGGACGCCTGCAGGATAAACTCGGTGGAACTGACCGTCAGAAACTGGACGAGTACTTTACCAGCGTGCGTGAAGTTGAACAGCGAATTGATCGGGCCAATCATCTGCGCCCCAAGGATATTCCTGAGGTCAACCTTCCCGCAGGTGTGCCGGCAGAACTCTCAGAACATCTGCGTCTGATGTACGACATCATGCTGCTGTCGTTTCAGACAGATTCCACAAGAATTGCAACGTTCATGGTTGGAGACGCCGGCTGCAACCGAACTTACCGCGAAGTAGACGTGATAGGGGGCCATCATCAGTTGTCACATCATCGCGACGATGAGGAGAAGATAGCACAGATTGCGAAAATTGATAAGTACCTCGCTGAACAGTTCGCGGAATTTCTAACGCGCATGAAGGCCGTACAGGAAGGTGACAGTAATCTTCTGGACAACAGCATGATTCTGTACGGGAGTGCAATTTCTGATGCCAACAGACATGATCACCACGACCTTCCGATTGTTGTTGCAGGACGAGGCGGTGGAAGTGTCAAAACAGGTCGCGCGGTTCATCACCCCAACGAAACGCCACTGAACAACCTGTTGCTGGCGATGGCTCATGGCGTCGGTGCTGACATCGGCGAACTCGGCGACAGCACCGAACAGGTGAATCTGTTATAGGCCACGGCTGGTTTAACGTTCTTCGTGAGCGTCCTGTCTGTCAGCAGTTGCTGCACAACTTTGTTGGCCGGGTGCGTATCCGGGGCGCGACGCTATGACTGGCACCTCAGCCAACATCACGGCCATGGAAATCCTGGGGGGACCACGCGAGCAGCTCTGGTGGTGAGCCGATTGTCTGTGCCGTGTAGCCGGATTGAGGCTCTGGCGGGTCCGTCCACCAGCCAGCAGTACTTTGTTGGCCAACGTGCAGCAACGTCAGAAGCTGAATTCCATGATTGGCACTCAGCTATGGGCGCGTTAGATTGGACGGCTTCCAGCCCGTATCAAAGTGAAAGGTCGAGTCCACCGATCCGCTGGTCGCGGCTTTACTGGGCTCTGCAAACGTGCCGCCTGCAGCAGTCCTCGATTTGTTGAAATTCACAAAAGGATCGGGTGTCGTCTCCGACCGCTTAGCGGGTGAATCGAATACAGGGGGCCGTGGTTGCTGTCTGAGGACGTGTGCGTTAGAGCTCGCCGTCGGAGCAGCTAAGTCGAGTTTTGGCGGCGGAATTGTCGTCTGTGACGGCGTCGTGGAGTTGCGTGCTGATGTTGTTCCGGGAAAAGGGTTTTCACTTCCAATGGGCGGACTAGTGGTCGTGTTTTGAGATCGTGACGGGGCAGTCAAGGGTGTGACTTTGTCCGTCACATCAGTTCCGAAACCTGCCAAGTCGGGTGACGGCAGCGTCGGGAGACCGTCGTCAGTCGCTGGCGTTTTTACGGTCTGACTGACCTGCCGTATCTGCCCGGGGAGAACGTGATCGGCCGGCGATGGCCCATCGCTGTTCCATTTTTTGTGCTGCAGGGACGCCCAATCTGCGAAGTCGTTGTTAACGTCAGCGGGCGTTACCGTTTCTTCTATGGATGCGGTCCGCTTCTCGGCGAATACGCCAAATTTAGCGACTTTCCTTTTTACGTCAGGTCGTTTTGGCAAAGGCGCCATTTTTGTCGTGGGCTGCTCTGGTCGCATACCAATGAAATCCGAGAGGGATGGACCGCTCGCCTGGGCGACGTCATTGGGCGATCCCTGGATTTGAATTTCGCCGAGTCTGCCTGCCGTGGCGGACGTTCCGAAAAGTGAATTTTCCGTTCTCAATTCATTGGAAAAGTCATGATTTGCTGCGGCTGTTGCCGTGTCGTCTATCCAAACACGTCCCGAGGTGTCTTCATCATCGAATGGCTCAGCCGTGTCGGCCACATCGTCGTCGGTACTGAACCGATTGACAAACGGGTCTCGCAGCAGCGCATAGTCGCGGCGCGTCAGATCACGAAACCGTGAACAACCTGTAGCGCCGGTGAGCAGCAGCAGGACAAAGATTACATGCCAGCGAGAATTCATCGCAGCTCCTCCATGACATTCGTCCGAAGGCAGCACGTTATGCTGGTCCGTTCGGTCAGGATTGTTTGTGTATCACGGTCAGTCGTGCCGTTCCGTTTCGGGGACGAGCCGGAGTGGCCGTTGAACTGAGTTGTTTTCGAATGGATTAGATTCCGCGGCCGGCGGGTCCAGGTTGCCGTCGCGTTTTGTCGGTTCGCCGATTTGATACGTTGTGCTGCGTTCTGATTATTATTCATTGCCAGGCAGACGATTGTTCAGTGTCGACGATTCGTGATATCGTTGATTGAAGATGTCCGGATCGAAATCATCATGTCTTGTGGCGACCACTGCGTCTCGAACGAATGCGGTATTCTGTACTTTCCGGTGACCGTTGAGCGACTCCGAAGTTTCTTCGCCTGGCAGCGCGGCGTCTGTTGCCGTTATGATTTCAGTTGCACTCGCCGGTTGACCTGTATGTGCGCCGACCGATTCTCTCTGTGTCGATGGTGAAATCTCTCGAGTCACATCGACGATCCATTGCCTTAATGCCGTGGCTTGGCGACCGCCGCTCTGTCCCGGGAAAATCAGCTGCCGAGAGTTTCCGTGGACGGCTCTGGTCGCGTTCAGAAGCGGACTCTGCGATGGGTTTGTCATGTCGATCTGATTCAGTATGGCGGCCAGATTCTGTTCTGCGATGCGTGATGTGGAACCGCTCCTGATCGAAACGACTGCAAATGAATTTTGTCGGGCGCCATGACAGCGGGCATTACCACATCTGTTCACAACAATCGGCTGAACAGTCTGTGTGAAGGTTCTGGCCAGAGACTTTGGCAGGCCACCGAGTGAGCGGCGCTCGGGCATCATGCTCGGATGACTGAGTGTCACTTTGTCGCTTGTGCTGCCACCGCGCGGTACCACCTTCCGGTTTGTATGGCCGGACGTCTGGCGTTGCTTTCGCACAAGGGCCTCCAGCAATCGCTGAGCGTCATCCCGATTAGGGTCCAGGTGAAGTGCATCGAGAACTTCGCTGCGTGCTTTCTCCGGCATCTTGTTGACCAGACACCATTTGGCCAGTTCCATGTGAGTGTTCGGTGTGTGTTCGTTCAGTGAATTTCTCATGCGGCGATAGGCGTCGTCCATATTGCGAGCCTGAAAACGCACCTGCTGGCTGCCAACAAACATTCGCCCGGCCGGCAGCTGTATATCATAGCCCCCGGTGCGCGGCGTCATTTGTCCGCTCACCACACGACCTGAATTCAAGACCAGTAACGTCTGTTCTTTACCTGTATTCCGGCGCAGCGGCAACTCGTCAGACGACAACGTTGTATCGTTGAGTGTGACAATTGCAATAAGGCTGGTCAGCCGCAACATGAGGGACAGGCCACAGAAACGGAGGGCGGGGACTCAGAAAGCTCCGGAATATGAGTGTCGGAGCGCGGAAGGTAGTGGTGAACGTCAGATTGCGTCAATAGAAGGTCGTCGCGGCGTTGCGTGACTTCAGCAGTCCGCCGCAGGCCACAGGCAGTGCAGGAGCGTCTTCATCGACAGTGCAGTCCCATTCGGCAGATTATGCCGAAACTCGTCGCGAACATTCTGATTCACTGTGCGGTGGAGCTTCAGTTACGCACCATCGCTTCCGCAAGGATTTCGGCAAAATGCATGACTTTAATGTCGTGCTTCTGTCGTCGGATAATGCCGTCAAGATGCATCAGGCAGGACATGTCGCCGGCTGTCAGCACCGCCGTGCCGGATTCGAGATGATCTTGAATCCGGTCCTCTCCCATCATGCAGGATACCGCTTCTTCCGCAACAGCGAACGTGCCGCCGAAGCCACAGCATTCGTCCTCACGCTGGAGTTTGGAAAACGAGATCCCGTTCAGACCGTTAAGAAGCCCCGTCATCATGCCCGGACGTTCTGTCATGACTTCAGAAGACGCGGCCAGCCGCAGTTCCCGCAATCCGTGGCAGCTTTGGTGAATTCCCACCTGATGAGGGAATTGCCCTTCGATCCGTTTGACCTGCAGCACGTTAACCAGGAACTCGGAAAGTTCCAGCGTACGCGATCGGACGGTGTTTTCCCGTTTGGCGGTTTCGTCGAAAAATGCTGCGTAGTGGTTCCGGACCATCGATACGCAACTGCCGGACGGTGCAACAATATAGTCATATCCGTCAAAGACTTCGACGAATTTCTCAGCAAGCGGTTTTGCTTCAGGCATGCAGCCCGAGTTCGCCATGGGTTGCCCGCAGCACGTTTGCGCTGCGGGAAATTCGTGTTCCACGCCAAAGTATTCCAGTAACCTAACCGTGGCCATACCGACCTGAGGGTAGAACTGATCGACATAGCAGGGAATGAATAATGCAACTTTCATAAATTCAAAATATCGGTGTCTGTTCAGTCGCCAATAAGGGACAGTTTGCGGACTGCTGTCTGTCGAATGATGTTTTCGTTAACCGTGATCCCCAGCCCCGGAGCATGAAGGCGAGTGGCTCGTCCACCGTAGCGAAAAGTGAGGTCTTCTCTCGTAACAGCACTTCGCACAAGGAAGCGATCATAGCTGCCTTCAAGGTAACGAATCTGACCGATATTGCAGGCGAATTGACGTCCTGCCGCCGACAGAATTCCGGTTTCTCCGACCTGACAACCGAGTTGATAACCCAGGCCGTGCTGTCGGGCCAGGGCGGCCAGTCGAACGCAGGGGATGATGCCTCCGCATTTGGATATCCGCAGGTTAAACAGGTCGCAGGTGCCAGCAGCTATTGCACGCGATGCGTCTGCTTCGCAGCACATTGATTCATCCAGCATGATCGGAGTGGCGATGCACGACTTCACGTCGGCAAGTCCCTGCACCTGTGAGTGCGGCACTGGCTGCTCCAGGCAGGTGGGCGCGAACGGTTCCAGTGTCTGGATGCGCGTGACTACCTGATCGCAGTCCCATGCTTCGTTGGCATCCAGACGCAGGTCGACATGACGCCCAAGAATTCGACGCGCGCGTCCGACGCTGATCACGTCATCAATACCTGCCGTGCCGACCTTAATCTTGACCTGCCGGAATCCAAATACTTTCATCTTGAGAGTGTTTCGCCATTGCTGGAGTCCTGTCGCTGCAGTGATCACTCCACTGTAATGGACGTCGTCGCGGGGAGCGAACAGTTCGTCAGCCGCCGGCAGCTTGTGGATCACATCGCTGAACGAACAATCCGTTGACCGACACACGGCATCCAGCAGAGACAGTTCCAGAGCACAGCGGACCGAGTTGCCGAAACATTCCCGTGGCGTGATGTCTTTATCTGCGGGTACGTCGGCCAGGCGAAGAGCGGTCAGTGCCACCACGGCGTCGGTCGGCGAGGCCAAACACGCATCAGCCAATTGTTCAAAGTCTGTGGCCTGAAGATGCCGCCATACACTGGCGATCGATTCCCCTGTCACGTATGTTCGCGGCAGGCCTTCGCCCCAGCCAATGCTTCCGTCGGTCAGCTCACAGCGGATGATCAACGTGTCATTGTGACGTCGCACGTGTGAGGCGTGACGAATCGCTGTCTTCAACTCAATCGGCAATTCAAAGGCTGTAAGGGAACGTATCTTCACACAAACAGTCCATCGATCACCGTCCCGGAAGAAATTGGAGTCGGGCGTGTCAGTCGAGGAAAATAGGTTGTGTGTGGATTGATACCCAGAGCGTGATAAATCGAAGCACCAAAATCTTCCGGCGTCCATGGTCGAGTCATCGGTCGTGCTCCTTTGGCATCTGTGGCACCGATGACGGCGCCTCGGTTGATTCCGGCACCAGCCAGCAGAGCACACCCGGCAGCCGGATAGTGATCGCGTCCTGCATACTTATTAATTTTAGGCGTGCGCCCGAATTCGCCCATGGCTACGACCAGCGTGGTGTCCAGCAGACCACGTTCATCCAGATCATCCAGAAGTGCAGAGAGCGACATGTCCAGCTGTGGCAGGTTTCCAGGCCCGTCGTAATTGTGCCATTTGTATCCGTTCGGGACATTTCCAGGCGTGTGACGAAACGACATCATGGAATCGAACAGCAGGTGATGGTTATCCCAGGTGCCGTTTGTTTTGGCGTTGCCGAACAGACCACCCTGAACGGCATGATTGATGGTTACAAATCGTGCACCACCTTCGATCAGTCGGCGAGCCAGAAGAACCCGCTGTCCGTAAATATTGGCACCATAGCGTTCGCGAACTTCGTCGGGCTCTGCGTCAAGGTTTGTCGCGTTTCTCATGACGTCGGTCGTCAGCAGCGCGACGGCCTCCTTTGAAAACCGGTCCATTGACGCCAACCCTGCGTCGGACACATCGACGTAGCGTTCCAGATTGTCCAGCTGGGTCAGCATCGAACGACGGTTTTCAAAACGCGTTGGTTCCAGATTCAATTTGCCAAATGTGTCCTTTGCGGCAGCGGGATCGTTCTCAACGTTGAAGGCCGCATGTGACGGGCCGAGATAACCCGGTGGATCTGTGTAGCGAGCAGCAACGGGCAGTCCGAAATGCGCCGGTACACCTGGCAACTGGTTGCCCTGCAGGGCCGAAACAAGGCAGCCAAAGTTTGGAAAGTGCTGTCCTCCGGAGCCAGGGTAAACTCCGCTGGCAACGTGTTGAGAGCCTGTACTGTGGGAGCCGCTTTTCCCCTGCCACGATCGTACAATCGCAACTTTGTCCATGCGTTGAGCCATCAAGGGCAGTTTCTCACAGATAAACGTGCCGGGGACGTTTGTGCTGATCGGATCCCAGATTCCCCGAACCTCTGAAGGCGCGTCAGGTTTGGGATCGAATGTCTCAAAATGACTGGGACCACCGGCAAGAAACAGAAAGATGCACGAAACATCCTTAGTCCCGCCTGCCGCGGCCGCATTCAGAAACTGAGGCAGTCCGAGTCCGAACATACCGACACCAACCTGCAGGGCCTGGCGGCGAGTCACATTCGGTATTGTTGCGCGGTGCATCCGGTTCATGAGGAATTTTCGAAACGCGGGTTGTGGTGAACGGTCGGATTTTCACTGTCCCGACCATTCGTTGCAGTCAGTTGGTTTCGTCCGAGTCAGTCTCCGCTTTTTCTGAAGTTTCAGGCGATTTCGTCTTCTGCATAACCTGTTCTGAATCGGTGTTTACCAGAGCGTCGGACACCGCCGCACCATCTTCTTTGTGGCCAGACTTGCCGTCTGTCAGCTGCACCGGATCGATCTCAGCATCAGCCGGAGTTTTCTCTGTATCCGCATCCTCAGCTTTGGTTCGTCTGGATTTCTTGTCTTTGGACGGACGGGACTTGTGTTTCAACGATTTGTTTTCGCTGCCCGCAGCGTTCTTCGCCTGTGCCGTGCTGCCGTTTGACTTCCTATGTGCCGCCGCTTGTTTTTGTTTGATCAGCAGCTCACGCGTTTCTCTGACTATCCGGACTTCCTCACCGCGCAGCGCCACCACCATCTCATCCACGGTTTGCCAGCGATTTGCGGGATTGGCCTCAAGCCCCTTCATGATGATTTCCGCGATCTTCGGGTCCATGTTGGGAACAAGATCGATAATGTCTATCGCTGGAAGATTGATGTGCTGCAGCACCGCATCCAGCGTCATGGCGGCATCCCAGGGGTGACGCTTCGTGTACATTTCGAAACATGTCACAGCATAGCTGAACACGTCGACACGCAGATCGGTTGGCTGCCGCTTGATCAGCTCTGGCGCCATGTAGTTGGCAGTTCCTGTACGATTGCCGGGTTTTCGGAAGTCAGACGTGTCCGGAACGGTAAGTCCGAAGTCGATCAGCTTTACCTGGTTGTCCTCTGTGATCATGATATTGCGGGGACAGACATCGCGGTGAATCCAGTTATTTTGATGAAAGTGGCTGAGGGCTTCACCGATCTGGATCATGTAGCGCAGCCGATATCGTCGCATCTGATCAGACTGCAAATCAACCAGTAAGCCGAGCCCCGAACCTTCCACATATTCCATCACCAGATACATTTCATCTTCGAGCGTCCAGCCACATTCGAGAGTACGGACGATATTGGGATGTCTCAGCGAGAGAGCAATGTCAGCTTCCGTCGGCTTGTTCAATCCGCGGAACCGTGACTCGTATCGCTCGGTTTTTTCTTTATCCAGGATCTTGATGGCGACGAATCTCGCATTCACTTCGTCGTCGGCTCGCCAGACCCGCGACATGCTTCCCTGCCCGACGCGTGCGATAAGATTATATCGCTTGGACAGATCAACTTTCTCGTGTTGCTCCGGCTGTTCACCGAAGAGATTCCTGAACATGCTCATTGGCTGGTTCCGCTGACGACCCAATCACTGGCGCACCATCGACTGCTATTGTCAAATGTGTGAAAATACAGTGTCCGTCGTCCGGCCCTGCAAAGTCAAGCCAAGAGAATCGCGTCGGAAAGTTTCGACGCTCCTGCAATCGTCTTTCGCGCGAGCTGGCTTAATGGACACAATAGTCGATGATCCGCGCTAATTCTGTCCGCATCTGTGCTCGGTGGACGATTCGATCCACAAAACCGTGTTTCAGCAGAAATTCACTGGTCTGAAATCCATCGGGCAGATCGATCTTACACGTCGCCTGAACCACTCGTGGTCCTGCGAATCCGACCAGAGCATTCGGTTCCGCCACGACGACATCACCGAGCGAGGCAAAGCTGGCCGCAACTCCACCCATTGTTGGGTTCGTCAGCACGGAAATGAACAGTCCACCGGCGCGGCGAAATCGTGCAAGAGCCGCCGATACTTTGCCCATTTGCATCAAAGAAATGATTCCTTCGTGCATGCGCGCCCCGCCGCCTGAGCCACTGACAATGATCAGTGGGAGTGATTTTTCTGTCGCCTGTTCGACGGCACGGCAGAGTTTTTCACCGACGACAGATCCCATACTTCCCATAATGAACGAGGAATCTGTCATGCCGAATACCAATGGTCGCCCTCGCATGTAGCCGCGACCCACTGTGCAGGCCTCCGTCATGGCGGTACGTTTCTGCTCCTGGACAAGTCGTTCGCTGTACGGTTTGCGGTCAGCAAACTGGAGTGGATCCAACGGGCGCAGGTCGGCATACCATTCCTCAAAACTGTCCAGATCCAGCAGCTGTTGAATGCGACTGGCCGTGGACACATAGAAGTGGTGATCACACTCTGAACAGATGTTCAGGTTTTCTTCCACCTGGTTGCGAAATACTGTGGCTCCACAGCCATCGCATCGCAGCCAGAGACCTTCGGGGACTCCTCGTTTCGGGCGTTTCATATCCTGTAACCAGGTTCGTTGTCCGGACTTATCAGTCGCTGTCATGTTGTTGTTTCCCAGGAAGCCGACTCGACACCGACTTCCGTCGCGTCACTGGACTGCACCGATTCCAGAAACCGAGACGAGTCGAAGCTGTCCGTTTCAAAGAACTCGACGGCCGCGCGATCGTTTTCACCGCACAAACACGCACCGACGCTCGGGCACCGTGCTTGCAGTGTGCATCGAATTACGGTGGCTATCGGGTCAGATGCGACCACTGCGAAGACGTCGTATTTGCGAATCGCCTTCTTGAACACTTTCTGCATTCGTTGACACGCCTCGCTCAGTGTCTCACCCTCCGGCGGGCAGATCGTTTGAGGTCTCTCGCGGCCATTTCGAAAAATTTTTGGATAGCGTTTGCGAACGTCGGCTTCCGGCAATCCCTGCCACAGGCCCTGATCCACGTTTCTCAGCTCTTCCAGCTCTTTGACTTTGACACCCTTCTGCGCTTCGGCAATTGCTCTCGCGGTACTGCAGCATGGATCAAACGGCGAAGCGAAAACTGCCTCCAGCTGCACGCCTTCACGCCGAAGATGCCGAACGATGCCCTCAACCTGCTCAAGGCCTTTTTCGTTCATGGGCATTTCAAGAGCGCCCAGGACCCTGGACTGTTCATCGTAATCAGTGAGGCCGGGGCGTATCAGAACTACGGTCGACATTCAGTCGCCTCCTTCTGCGATGCTGTTTCCGTACCACTGTGGATCTCGGCCAGCATCACGTCCGCCGCCTGCCGGTAGTCATCGAAATCAAAAATCGAACTGCCGGCGACGAACACGCCGGCCCCGGCGGCCGCGCACTGACCGATTGTTCCGCCGGCAACTCCACCATCAACGGAGATAATCAATCGGTCTCCGGCGATCTGACGAACCCGCCGTACCTTTGGCAGTACCTCGGGCATGAATTTTTGTCCGCCAAATCCGGGATTAACACTCATGATCAGCAGCAGGTCGCAGTGGTCGAGAAAAGGTTCGGCGGCTTCGATGGGGGTGTCCGGGTTGATCGCCAGCCCGCTCACCACGTCCTGACCGCGAATCGCCTGCAGTAAGTCAATTGGATCCGGAACGGCTTCCAGATGAAATGTGATCGCCTCGCAGCCGGCCTTTACGTAGTCGTCCAGATATCGGTCCGGCTCAGAAATCATCAGATGAGCGTCAAACGGCGTTGCTGTCAGATTCCTCAGCCGTTCGATCACCATGGGACCGTACGACAGATTGGGAACGAAGTGCCCGTCCATCACGTCCAGGTGATAGAGTGGCAATTGAGCTGCGTCAATTTTCCTGACTTCGCTGCAGAGATCGCCGAAATCGCATTTCAGCATGGATGGTGCAATCACCGGGCTGTTACGCCGAAGGTGTTGCAGCATCGCTTCACGTTGTAACATTTGGGTCGCCAAAGATGAGGCGGAAGGGCAGGTGCCTGGAAATGGCACATTTCCGTTTGGGTAGACAGGTCCCGGTAGCCCTTCAGAAATGAAGTCCGGCATTTTCGTGACGAGATGAAATCAAGTCCAGCCGAACCGCTCCAATGCCTTGTTTTCCAGCCAATGGGTGGCTGCAATTTTACTAAATTTTGACGGTGTTTCCGTTTTTTACACGCGTTTGGCACGCGATTACGGCCAATCATCGCGATAATCCCGTATTTCCAAGGCAATTGTCCCTCATGTTTGAAACAGTCATTCGCGGCGGAAATGTAGTCGACGGCACCCGATCGCGTGCTTTTCGAGCCGACGTGGGCATTTCCGGAGATCGAATCACGGCCATTGGCGACCTTTCTGCCGCGGAATCGCGTCACACCATAGACGCGTTTGGCCAGGTCGTCGCCCCTGGATTCGTCGATGTTCATAACCATTCCGACGGTTGGATGATTCGGGAACCGCTGCAGACGGCCAAGACTCTGCAGGGTTTCACGACTGAAGTCGTGCTGCTGGATGGCATCGGATACGCCCCCGTGAACGAACAAACCTGGCGGGAATGGTTCTTTTATCTGCGTGCGCTGGATGGTCTGAGGCTGAGTGATTACGAGGGTTGGCAGTCCATGGAGGACTTTGGTCGCCGACTGGACAGACGAACAACTCAGAACTCAATGCTGCACGTGCCCTATGCCAACGTGCGGTCACTGGTGTGCGGTTTCAGCAGTCGACCGGTGGATGACTTCCAGATGCGGTCGATTCGGGCCGAAATTCGCAAAGGAATGGAAGCGGGAGCTGTGGGTCTGTCAACCGGGCTGGATTACATCGTGCAGTGTTTCGCGACGACTCAGGAATTGATCGAAGCGTGCAAAGTTGTGGCCGAGTTCAATGGTCTGTATGTCCCCCACATTCGCTACAAACTCGGCATGGTGCCGGCGCTCGACGAGGCGTTACATATCGCTCGAGAATCGGGAGCACATCTGCACATCTCGCACTTGAAAGCCGGTACGGGCGAAGCCGCGGATATCGTGCTGGACTGGGTTGAACACGCTCGCCAAGAGGTCTCGCTGAGCTTCGACGTGTATCCCTACATGCCGGGTTCCACGATGCTCAACTATCTGTTGCCATACGAAATCTGGGAGCACGGTCCGCTGGCCGCGCTGGGACGGCTGCAGGCCCCGGACGTGCAGGAACGGTTTCGAGACGGATTGCGGGATTACAAGCTGGATCTGGACGGCATTCGCATCGCGTGGGTGCAGAGCAAAGAGAATTCCGTGCACCAGGGATCGTTGCTCAGTGAGTACGTTGAATTCACAGGGCTGCCGGCGGAAGAAGCGCTGTTGAATCTGCTGATTGAAGAACGTCTGGCCGTCCTGTGCGTTTACCTGGAAGGAGACGACCGCCTGATTGATCCGTTTCTGCAACACGATCTGTACATGATGGGCAGCGACGGTATTTATGCCGAGGGAGGCATGATTCACCCGCGTCAGTTTGGCTCAGCTGCTCGACTGCTGGGCACATGTGTGCGTGAGCATGGGCTGATGTCGATCGAAGACGCAGTCTACAAACTGTCGGGACACGCCGCGGATCGATTTGGTATCAAGGATCGAGGCGTCATTTGCGAAGGCGCTGTCGCGGATGTCGTCGTTTTCCAGCAGGACAAAGTTCAGGACCATGCCACCTATGATGAACCGCACCTGGGAGCGACGGGAATCTCAGACGTGTTCGTCAGTGGAACAGCAGTCGTCCGTGAAGGAAAGCCGGTTTCGTTTGACGGCAATTCGCAGTTGCCAGGGCGTTTCGTCAGATTTGAAAACGGGGCTAACGACGCCGCAGGAGAATGACGTTCGTGTGTCCGGCAATTCTGAGACGGTCTGACGTTGGTATCCAGCAACCTGCGTCTGTCAGGGCTTCACGAGGCATATCGCCCGTCGAAAGATCTCTGTGTCGCCCCAATAAAACCGAATTCCACGAAACGTGATTTTTTGACTCTTACTGGGCGTCACGTTCTCGGAACTTCCTGTTTCCAACTTCCCGATAACTGCTACCGTCGCGGGGCACCAGAGCGCTGGCAAGCGTGGCCGAATGGTACGAACCGCTGTGGCCGGAGTAGATCCACATGGCCGACAACTCAACCGGAAATGGAAACTTTAGATAAACGTGCGTTCCGCCGTCGACGGTGTCCGAATGCGACATCGAACGCCTGTCGGAACTGATCTTCGGGCCGGGACCTGGGTCGATACGAACATTCACAGGCGAGGGAACAGTCAGCTGCTTATCTCAGGCTGCGGTAGAAAAGTCCTTCTTCGCCGTAAATCGCAGCGGTGTGACAATAGTCAACGGCCGGACATCGACGTTTGCGATGTGTCTTGCTCTGTGCAGTCACGGCGTCAGCCCTGTACTCGATCAGGCGAACAGATCTCTGATGACCTGTCCGTGTACATCCGTAAGGCGAAAATCACGACCGCTGTATCGAAACGTGAGTTTCTCGTGATCAAGTCCCATCAGGTGCAGAATCGTGGCGTGCAAATCGTGCACATGCACCTTTTTGTCGACAGCAGCAAATCCGAATTCGTCTGTGGCGCCGTAGGTCGTCCCGCCTTTCACGCCGCCTCCCGCCAGCCACATGGTGAAGCCGTGGTGATTGTGATCGCGACCGTTTCCGTTTTCTGCAACAGGAGTCCTGCCGAACTCACCACCCCAGACAATCAGAGTATCCTTGAGTAAGTCACGTTCCTTCAGGTCTTTGATGAGTGCTGCGATTGGCTGATCGACATTCTTGGCCTTGTCTGCATGCGCCTTGATGTCGCCGTGGTCGTCCCACGGCTGACCGTTGCCATAGTAAACCTGAACCATCCGCACGCCACTTTCAACCAGCCGTCTGGCCGCAAGGCAGCCCCTGGCGAACTGACCGGAACCGTATGCGTCCTGCGTCGTCTTTGTTTCTTTGGCAAGGTCGAATACGGTCTGAGCCTCCGTTTGCATTCGGAAGGCCATCTCCAGTGACTCGATACGCCCTTCCAGACGGTTATCCTGTCCGCCTCGTTGTGCAAGGTGAAGTTCATTCATCTGCTTCATGACGTCCAGTTGACGTCGTTGGGCCGTGCGCGTCAGATACTGGTTATCGACATGACGAATGACCTTCTTGGGGTCGAGGCTGTTCGCGTGATTAATGTGAGTGCCCTGAAAGACACCGGGCAGAAAACTGTTACTCCACAACTGCGGACCGACAACGGGTTTACCCGGGCACAGGACAACGAAGCCCGGCAGGTTCTGATTTTCGGTGCCCAGTCCATACAGCAGCCACGACCCCATGGCAGGTCGCGTGGGCTGCGTTTCTCCGCTGTTCATCATCAGCAACGATGGTTCGTGATTGGGAATGTTGGTGTGCATCGAACGGATGACACAAATGTCGTCGATGCACGATCCCACGTTGGGAAACAGATCACTGACTTCGATTGCTGACTGGCCGTACTTCCTGAATTTAAACGGTGACATCAGCAGCCCGCCGGTCTTGCGTTCCGTACTTAGATTTGCTGCCGGCGGACGCTGACCATTGTGTTTTTCAAGAGCGGGCTTGGGGTCGAAGGTATCGACCTGTGATGGCCCTCCGTTCATGAACAGGTGGATGATGTGCTTTGCCCGTGGTGCAAAGTGGGCAGGCTTTGGCGCGAGAGGGCTGGCGGAAGCCGGGAGAGCTGCAGAAGCCAGTGTTCCATCCTGAGCAAGTATGCCGGCCAGGCCCAGCATACCAATGCCGGTGCCCATTCGTTGCAAAGATTGGCGCCGGCTGAGGCCGAGTTGTTGTGGGTAGATGTTCATTTTCAGCTTCAGTGATCTGCTTGTCGTGGATGTTCGCAGCTGCCGTTGCGATTCAACTAATCAAGGTACATGAACTCATTGCTGCCAAGCAGCACCTGCGCATAACTCTGCCACTGCGACAGGTCGTTCTTTGGATCCTTTTCACCGTGCAGGTAACTCAGACCGATTTTCGATTCGAGTTCGCTGGGTGGTCTGGCATAGGCCAGCAGAAATGCCCGTCGAATGCGGGCTTCGTCGTTTTGTGACGCTTCCATATGCAACCGAGCAGCAAAGGCCTTCGCCTGTTCGACCATAAACGGGCTGTTCAGCACAAAAAGCTGCTGCTGCGGCACTGTGGTTTCGGTGCGTTTGGAACTGGTGATGTTGGCGTCGGGGAAGTCGAACAGTCGCAGCAGGCCATCCAGTTCATGGCGGCTGATTTTGGCATAGATTGTCCGACGTACGTTGCCCGCATCCGCAAGGTTCATTGACGGGCCACCCATGGTTCGATCCAGCGTCCCCGAAACATCCAGCAGAGCGTCTCGCCATGATTCGACATCCAGTCGTCTTCGCTTCATCTGCCACAGAAAGCGATTGTCCGCGTCGATTTCGGTATTGCCCTGGTCGAACGCGGTGCTTAGCCGATATGTCGATGACAGCATGATTTCACGATGAAGCGTCTTGATGGACCAGTTGGACTCAATAAAACGTGCCGCAAGGTAGTTAAGCAACCGGGGATGAGTGGGCGCATCGCCGAGTGTGCCAAAATTGCTCGGCGTGGCGACGATCCCCCGACCGAAATGATGCTGCCAGATGCGATTCACGATGACTCGAGCTGTCAGCGGATTATCGGGGCTGCCAATAGCTTCGGCCAGATCGTACCGTCCGCTGCCGTTCTGAAAATGAGGACGGTCGGCGCCCGCAAGCACTCGCAGAAATCGGCGCGGCGCGATTTCTCGTTTGCGAGCCGGGTTGCCACGGACAAAAACGTGCATGTCTGCGCCGCTGGAATCGGTGTACGAATGAGCGATCGGATACATCGGAGGGGCCGACGTTTTTGCCGTCTGCGAATCGGCTTGCAGTTTTATAAACTGCTCTTTTTTTTCGCCCGTCAGAAATTGTTCCAGGTCGGCATCACGGACGGCCAGCGGCCCGTCCGTGCCCAGCACAATCGTCAGCAGGTCATTGCCCGGGCCGACTGGTCCTTCCACCGGCTTTTCCGTGTAAACACTGAACTGAATGCTGGCCTGATCACCACAGCCGCCCTGATTTGCGCCGCTGTTGTCCAGACCACCAATCGCCCGGAAACGCTCATAGCCTTCCGGCAGATCGTAGGCGATCACGGTGTGAGCGTGAACTCCGATACCGACGGGATAAGTCTTTCCGCCAACCTTAAGCGGCTGCCCCTGATAGTTTTTATCGATTTTCCCTCCCGAAAACCCTTCCAGTGATTTCCATTTTACTTCCGTGAGTTTCAGCTCACCGTTCGGTCCCACCAGTTTAGGGTCCAGCCAGTCGGCATGATCGCAGCTCTTGCCATTTCCGCCGTCAGACACCACCAGATACAGTTGCTTTGCGCCGGTGATGTCAACGTCGATCCCGGCCGTGGGGTGGATTTTTGTGACCAGCGGTGTCACGAATCGAGGACGACCAGGCTCGTGAGGCATGTCAGCATTTGATACGACAAGATTGGTTGTGGCGATTCCATGTCGCACGTTCAGTAACCTCTGCACGCGCTGCTGAAATGCGGTGGCAACATCCGTCACGGTTACGGGAGCTTCATCAATGTTTGGACTCGTATCCTCAGCCGCGGTAAGATCGAACCACGGTGCGAGAGCGCTGTTTGTGCCTTTTTTCTTTGGATGCAGAAAATCGATCCAGCGCTTCAGCAGGAATTCATTCAGGCCCGTCTTGTCGCTTAGTTCCGACGTCTTAACGGGGTTACCGCTGGCGATTGCCTGTTGATACGTCCAGACGGTCTTCATGTACTTCGCGATTTCCCCGACCTTCGATTCCGCCGCGGCCGACTTTTCGTCGTTGAGAAATTTCTTAAGAGCAGCTTGACTGTTTTTGACACGTTTCTGGCCAGAATTGTAGGCCTGTACGTCTTCTTCCCTGCACAACGGGGCATTGTGCAGTCTGGAACTGCGAAAGATCCCCGCCAGTGAGTAATAATCCTGCGTGGGAATCGGATCGAATTTGTGGTCGTGGCAGCGAGCACAGGAAACTGTCAGTCCGAGAAATCCTCGCGTCAGTGTGTCCACTCGGTCATCCAGTTCGTCAGCGGCGGCTCGTTCCTTATCTGTGTTTTTGTAATACTGAGCACCCAGTCCAAAGAAGCCCAGCGCCACCAGGTGATCGTATGAGTCCTTCGTCTCAGAGCCGATCAGGTCGCCGGCAATCTGCAGCTTTACGAATTTGTCGTACGGCATATCGGAGTTGAAGGCGTCCACAACCCAGTCGCGGTAGCGAAATCCGTTTGTGTTCTGCGTCACGGAAAACGTATGGGCCTGGTCTTCCGAATAGCGAGCGACATCCAGCCAGTGTCGGCCCCATCGTTCGCCATAATGCGGGGAATTCAACAGCCTATCAACGACAGCTTCGAACGCTGTTGCGGAATCATCGTTCAGAAACCCGTCGACCTCCTCCGGTTTCGGTGTCAGGCCAGTCAGATCGAAGGTGGCTCTGCGAATCAGTTCCCGCTTTCCTGCTGTGTCAACCGGATGCAGGCCACGGCCTTCCATCTTTGCCAGGATAAAATAGTCGATGGCACTTGCCGGCCAGTCTGACTGTTTGACGGCTGGAAGTTTCGGCTCCACGATTGGCAGGTAAGCCCAGTGTCTGCGAGCCTTTTCGTAATCGATTTCAGACTTCGCAGCGACTTCGCCATCGCGAGGATCGACGGCACCCATTTCGATCCACTGAACGAAGTCATTGATGACCGAGTCGGGCAGCTTACCTGTGGGCGGCATCTCGAAACTCTCATACCTCAGAGCACTGACCAACAGGCTTTCGTCCACGTCCTTTGGCACGACTGCTGCCCCTGAGTCTCCGCCTCTGCGAGCAGACTCGCGTGTGTCCAGCAGCAGCCCGCCTTTGAGATTCGTGGCGTCGGCGGAGTGACACTCATAGCAGTACTTCAGCAATACCGGGCGAATCTTCGACTCGAAGAATTGGGCCTGCGCGTTCTGATTCTGCCCCGTACCGCTCACCTGGGCATGTGCAGAACAGGAACCAATCAAGATCACTGCAGCTATAGTCAGTGGCGTGAGGCGACTGAGGTTTCCGTCGAAATTCATGGGCATTAGGCGTCTGGCAGCATTGGCGGGAAAGGAGAGGCGGGAGGGGCAGTATAAGAGAGTTGCCGGCGTTTTGACCTGATGAATTGCTTAAGATTGCTGTTTGCCTGCCAAGAACAGCGGATTCAGACGTTGGTACATACTCAAAGGCTGGTAATTGTTGTAGCCGCCATGCGGGTCGTGCTGCAGACACCTTGTTTGTTGACAGGCTTTTCGCACTGCGACACGTGTCTCATGAAAGAGTCTGAGAGTGGATAGCACGCACGGTTCGAACCTGTCAGACTCGAAAGCCCCACAAAGGAAATGCTCTTTAATGAAACGGTTTTTCAATGGCACGCGTTGAAACTGACAAAGAAGATCTGATGGTCGAGGCCACGGCACTTGTGGTTCGCGCCGAGTTCAGTCGTGAGACCCATTCAGGTGATGATACGGCCTGGCGTATTGTTACTGTCGGGTTTCGAAAGGACGATTCGTTCAGTGTCTATTTTGAACAGGACCCATTCTATCAGTTCGATGCGGATGGCCTGCTGCGTCGGTCGTTCGAAGGCGGTCTGCTGTTTCGTACGCAGGCGACTACCCTGGCTCAACTTCGACGAGACAAAACTGGTGAGCAAACGACACTTTCGAGGATGGATCTTTCAGTGGACGCGCTGGAGGATTTTCGCGGACGCATGATACACCACCTTGAGGATCTGCAGAAGGGATTCGCAGACCAGACACTGACGATGCTGAGATGCGTTTCCGACGACAGAGATATGCAGAGTCGAGCAACCTGCTTTCTTGAGACCGTATTGGCACATGGTGCCGCATTTCTGGCTCCGGCGATTCGCGGCGGGCAGTAGCCATTGCGTCGGTATCGGTTTTTCCGCAATATAGCTACGCTGCGGGCAACAGGGCCGTCCGGAAACACCGGGCATTCACACAGATTTCACGACGACTTTAAACGTGAGAAGCAGAGCAGGAATGAAGACGCTGGTCCTGATGCGGCACTCACACGCCTCGTCCGAAAACTCGGCATGGTCGGATCATGAACGACCTTTGACAGGATCAGGACGTTTGCTGGCCAGCCGGACTGGAAAGTTGCTGACGGAATACAATATTGACCGCATTATCTGTTCTTCTGCAGTCCGGACCGTCGAAACTGCAGAGCTGGTGGCGACAGCGTGCGGTGCCAGCGCGACTCCGGAAGCCAATGATTCACTGTATCTGGCTGGTCCGGGAACCTATCCGGGCGTTGCATCTGAACTTGCTGTTCAGGAAAACAACGTGCTGCTGATGATTGGGCATAACCCTGGCATCGGCAATTTGGTCATGTCGTGGGCGGAAGAATCT
The DNA here is from genome assembly GCA_014238335.1 of Fuerstiella sp. GTDB lineage: Bacteria > Planctomycetota > Planctomycetia > Planctomycetales > Planctomycetaceae > Fuerstiella. The sequence continues at coordinate 20,824 of JABABI010000029.1, read as the reverse complement.
TTCGCAATGACCCCCGCCAGCGTTGCGGTCTTTGAACTGAATATCGATGATTGGGCAGAGGTTGCCGTTCGTGGTAAGATTAATTCGTCACTAGGGGCATATTTTTCCGGCGGTACAAGGCAGCGTTAGAACAGCTTTCAAAAGGATGTGGAACGTGGGGTTCGTGGGATAAAGACACTCTCAGGTGGAAATACGTTTGCCGCGGCCACAAGTCAGCGTAGTATGCTGTCGCACCGAATGACCAGTACCAATGGCAGCAGTCGACCCCGTCACTTCAGGCGACAGCGAAAACGCAGATCTTCGCGCGTCATTGACGTTGTCACTGATCACGGGAATCGGTCCATTACTGCAGGCCACACTGTTGCAGCATTTCGGCACGGCCGATCAGGTGCTGAAACAGTCGAAAGAGACGTTGCAGCAAGTGAGCGGAGTTGGCGCTCAGCTGGCAAATCGTATTGCTGAGACCTCGTGCATTTCCGCGGCTGGCGAAACATTGCAGCGCTGCCAGGAACTGGGAGTTCATCTGCTGCAGAAACGGACAGGGGCATATCCACAAAGTCTCGCCCACGTCCACGATTCTCCGGAGGTGCTGTATTGTCGCGGCATGCTGAAGTCACAGGACGATCTGTCCATCGCTGTTGTTGGGTCCCGTCGCTGCACGACCTACGGCCGGCATCAGGCAGAACGGCTGGCTGGTTCGCTTGTTCGCGCCGGGTTCACTGTTGTCAGTGGCCTTGCCCGCGGAATCGATGGGGCCGCCCATCGCGGGGCGCTCAACGCGGGAGGACGGACGATAGCTGTCATGGCCACGGGTATGCGAGAAATCTATCCGCCTGAGCATGCGGATCTGGCGATGGAAATCGTGGACAACGGAGCTCTTGTCAGCGAGTTTCCACTGGATCAGAAGCCCCGTCCGGGACTGTTTCCACAGCGCAATCGTATAATCAGCGGGCTGAGTCTGGGCGTGATCGTCGTTGAAGCCACCCGCAACTCCGGCGCTCTGCATACTGCTCGTCATGCACTGGAGCAGGGGCGGGAAGTCTTTGCTGTACCTGGCCAGCTTGACAGTCTGGCCAGCGAAGGGTGTCACGATCTGATTCGCGACGGGGTGACATTGGTTCGCAACGTCGACGACATCCTCAAAGAACTGGGGCCGCTTGCCAGTCCGACAACGTCGGAGTCACAGACCACGATTCACGATCCGCGTGAAATGAGTCTCAACCCGCAGGAACAGGAAATCCTGAACCTGATCGGAACGTCTCCGGTGTCGGTCGACGCAGTGCTGAGATCAACACAGCTGGACATGTCTCGAGTGTTGTCCACACTGACTGTACTGGAGATGAAACACTTCATCCGCCGACTGCCGGGCAACATGCTGGTAAGAAACGTCTGAAACCTCAGCAAGGGCCGGACTGAGATACGCTGGGCCATGCTCTGCGGTCCAGTGCGTTCCCCGCAGCGTATGCTGCCTGTTATGTACCGACGTTCAGCAGACCACAGGCTTCTGCATAGCCAGGAGAAGGATTCCCCGCTTCGCTGGCTGTCACGCGGGCCAGTGCCACCATTTGACGCCACCTGAATGCCTCACGCGTCGTCCGGTACTCTTCAGAAAGGGTGCGATAGTATTTTTCCGCGTGCAGAGCTCCGTCCTGGCTTGTGGCATACCCCAGCATCAGATCGAACACCGGCCGGGCGGCATGTCCCAGCTGGCCGTAACGTTGAATCACAGCTGCAGCACGAAACTGGTCCTTTTCACGAATGGCCGCATCGGCCTGCTGCAGCAGTCTGGCGGGATCTTTTGATGTGATTTGCTCCAATTGCTCATCCGTCGGATACGGAGATTCATTGATCTTGCTGTGATATCGTCCTGTCGCCGTGTGGTATGCCCCCACCACCATACTGTCCACGGCGTTTCTCTGGTTGCTGGCACGTAGGATATTACGCCACGCATTGGCCGCTCCACGCCGCATGCACGCATTGGGGAGGCGAACCGTCAGGACAATGCGAGTGGGCTGGTCGACCACCATGCATAGCGACAGCGCGATCCGGGGTGTCTCGGCTGGCAGAAGACACTTTGGCCGTTGTGATGTGGACGCGGACCTACAGGTTCGGCAGCTTGATCGTGCTGCGGACGCCCTTCGGATCCCACAGGCGATCGCGGACCACAAATCCGAAACCATCGCCCTTTTCTCGTTCTGCCCGACGTGCCCACGGCGTGCCGGGGTGATCCTTGATCACGACGTCGAGAAGGTCGACCGCTTTCTTCTCTTCTTCGGTGACCATCGTCAGATACTCGCTGCGTTCCATACTCAGTTTGAAGGCGGTCTTCAAACGCAGAAACTGATCGTCGTTCGGGATCAGCGTCTTTCTGCTTCTGAAGAAATTCCACTCGTTTGAGATGCCGTTCTTGTTGGCTGGTTTCGGCATATTGTTGGCATGAGAGTCCATGTACAGCAGGAACTGGTACAGACGCAGCCGAAACATGTGCAGTTGAGCATACGCGAGGTCGTACCCGGCACGCCAGCGCTGCGACGCTTCTCGTGCACGCATCGCCTTGACATTTTCAAGCAAGCCGAGACCTTCGTTGACCAGCAGCAGGGCCTTGGACGCACGCAGCACCTGTCGTGCCGCTTCTTCCTTAAATGGAGTTGGTTCAAGCGGATAGTGTTCACGCCGAATGTTGAGGCTTGCATCGTGTGTTTCAAACAGCAGTTTGTTTGGCGTCGGATTCAGTCGGACGATCACCTTCCACAGTGTCTGTCGAAACGCACTGGTGGCCCGGTCACCTGCATACTCCCGACGTGACATTAGCAGCGGAGTGTATTCTCGCAAGGCCAGAAAATCGTATTTTCGCTTGTCATTGGCGTCTCTTCCGACCAGATTTTGCTCGTTGCCCGGCAGCACAAAAAAGATGCCTCCTGTTTCACGCGCCATGCGGACCTGTTCGTAGGGGCCGAAGCCTGCTGCCTGGGCATCCCAGCGACCGTGAATTCCGTCCCACTGCAGACATTCGGGAAAAGCTGTTTCCGGCCCACGCCGAATTCTGATCCAGAAGTCTTCCTTGATGTTCTTGGCCTTGTCTTCGTAAGTCCAACGCTGCCTGGCGTACGGGAAGCCGAACATGCTTTCACGACCCATCACGTAAATTGGGGCTTTGGCGGCCCGAGCTGCAGCCACCGCTTCTTCGACATAATCGCCATCGTCGCCGGATTCGTCAGACACCACAATGATGGCCAGCTTGCGCTTGCCGCGAATGGCCATGGCCTTGTACTTGTTAATCATGGCCGCAATGGACCGGCACATGTTTTCTTCGCCGGATTCGTCTATCGGGACTTTCTCGATGGCGGCCTTCACAAGTTCCGGATCGCCAGTGGGCTTTGGTGTCCATTCGTGAATCGTTTTTCCGTAGCTCCCGACGACAGTTAGCAACTGTTCACTGCCGCGGCGCAGATCCTTGTCCTGCTTCGTGACAATGCCCAGTTCATCGTAGACCCGCATATAGTTTTCCTTGATCTCCTTGCGGTCATCTTCCAGACTTCCGGATTCGTCAAACATCCAGACGACGGTCACCTTCTGTTGCCGCATCATGCGGATGATTTCCTGAGTGATGACACCCATCGCATCTCCATAGCCTTCGACCATCGCACCGACTTCACCCGTGATTTCGCCTTCACCCAGTTCGGCCGCCATCACCTCGTCGCTGAGCTGCATCGTTTCAACGCGCGGAGCGTCGACCGTGGCTTCTTCAAGAACTTTAGCTTTTTGCACGTCGACCGGTGTTGAGGCGGGTTGAGCGGCTGCACCAACGGCTGTCGACGGAGTGCCACCGGCGATTACGTTCAGCGTTTCGGCGGGTTTCGTTTCCAGCTCCAGCTGCTGCTCCATCTGCTCCCTTGGCAGTTCCTCAGAAAAAATGGATTCCAGCAAAATGTCCGGCGTTCCACCCTGAATCGCCAGCGGAATCAACATCAGCACTACCAGCACGGTGACATGCACCACCAGCGAAACGACGATCGACGGTGCGTTTTTGATGAATTTCTGCATTCCAATGCCTTAATCGCGAATGAGCAAAACACGACACAAATGTCGCTCTGAGGATGATGGAAGAGAATGGGAAAGAAGGGTTCGGTCGGCCGATAAATGTTACTTTTGCATGAACAGCATTGCTGCCGATTACGGATTCGGTGTCCAGGAGTACGACCTGTCCGTTGCCGGCAATTCTTCAGTATATACTGTAGCGAATACTGGTTGGCGCGATCCCAGAGTACCACGAGCCGCGTCTGAAGAGGCAGTTACCTGTAATTTGACGACAATTCGACAACAAAGTCTTCGCCATTGATCCCTCATTTTTACCACAGAATCCATATTTTCCCAGTCTGCATCGGGCGGAAAACGTCGATCGGCTCTCGCGGTCCCTTACGAACGGACTGAATTCCCGGTGACTTCGCGACCGAACCAGCACGTTGACATTGCGATAAGTCGTTATCTGCAATAACTTTCAAACAGATTTAAAGCTCCCAGACCTCCAGAATTAATCCCCGGCATGACGCCAGCCTCACCGGCATCGTTGAAGGATCGCCCAAACGCCGATTCCGCACGCGCAAAGTATCTTCTTCTGGGCTGTCAGGGTGCCGGAATGACGGCATTGGGCGAGATCCTGCTGAATGTGGGACACCAAGTGGCGGGGATGGACCAATCTCTCGGGCCGGTATTTTCCCTGTTGAGCCAGCCGTCCGACAACCACGTCCATCTGCTGCCATGGTCGGGAGCAGCCCTGAAAAACGGACCATTTGACGTATGCGTTGTCAGCCCCGCAGTGTCCAGAGACACACCCATCGTAAAACAACTCGTCCGTGAGGGCGTTGCAGTGCTGTCGCTGCATGAGTGTCTGGGCAGTCTTTTTGCCAGTCATGATCAGCTGTGCGTTGCCGGTAGCCATGGCAAGAGCACAACGTCCGCCATGCTGGCATGGATTCTGGAAGCAGCCGGTCTGTCCCCCGGCTTTTTTGTGGGTGCTGTACAATCCGGATTCAAATGCTCCGGTCGAGCAGGCAACAGCAGCACAGCTGTGCTTGAAAGTTGTGAGTACCAGTCGTCATTCCGGCACTTTCGCCCTCACCTGGCCGTGATCACGGGCATCGAACGGGACCATTTCGATTGCTACCCCACCGCCATCTCCGAAGATGCTGCGTTCCGGCAATTTGCGGCCGAAATTCACCGTGATGGTTGTTTGGTCTATCGCAGGGAGTGTCGGCGAACGGCTGGAATTGCTGAAGCCGCAGCCTGCCGAACGACAACGTTCAGCCTGAAGGACAGCAGGGCTGACTGGTTTGCCGCAGATATTCGGTGCGACGGCTGGCGAACGCATTTTCGCCTGGTGCGGCCAGGCGAGCGGTCGATTGACGTGGATTTGTCCGCTGTCGGTGAACACAATGTACAGAATGCCCTGGCCGCGGTGGCTGTCGCTGCAGAATATGGTGTGCACACAAACGTGGCCGCAGAGGCGCTCTGCGATTTTCCGGGAATTCAACGGCGATTTGAATTGCGCGGGCAATATCACAACATGACGCTGATAGACGATTATGCTCATCATCCCACGGCCATCACAGCGACGCTGACGACCGCTCGCAGTGTTTTTCCGCAGGCAAAAATTCTTGCGGTCTTCGAGCCACACCAGATTATTCGGACCCGTTCGTTGTTTCAGGAGTTCATGCAGGCCTTGTCTTTGGCGGACGAAGTGCTGCTGCTGCCCGTTTTGCCCGCTCGGGAACAGGTGACTCATTCTGAGTGCTGCCGTCTGAGTGGTGAACTGGTGCGAGAACTGAATAACAACGCTGTTAAAGCTTTCCTGTTTGCCAATCTTGACCAGGTTGTCTCAAGAATAGACCATTCCGGTAGACCCGACGACGTTATTCTCACAATGGGAGCCGGCAGGACCAATCTTATCCATGACCAACTCACTCGACGACTTCAACGACATTCTGTCGCCTGACGAATCACTTGCGCAACATACGTGGCTGAAGCTCGGCGGCAACGCGGAACGGTTCTACACACCATCGTCGCGGGACGAGTTGTTATCGCTCGTTCGTGCGTGTGTTGCTGCTGCGGTGCCCGTACGTGTTTTCGGCCGCGGTTCCAATCTGTTGGTCCGTGATGGCATTGTGTCCGGCGCTGTAATTCGGATTGTTGAGCCTTTGCTGTCTGAGGTGGACGTTAGTGGAGATACCGTGACGGCTGGCGGTGGCGCATTGTTATCCCACGTGGTTTCTGAATCTGTCCGGGCAGGACTGGCGGGGCTGGAAAGTCTGGTGGGAATTCCGGGAACGGTCGGCGGTGCAGTTGTGGGGAATGCGGGTGGACGTCATGCGGACATTGGCGAGTTCGTACGCAAAGTCGAGGTTGTGACCCATGAAGGCGAAGTTGAAGAGCGAACAGGTGATGAACTGGCTTTCACCTACAGGTCCGGCAATATCACAGATCTGGCTGTCCTGTCTGCGACGCTGCAACTCCGTCCCGATGACTCGGACGACCTGACGGTTCGGATGAAGAAAATCTGGATTATGAAACGTTCAACACAGCCACTGGCAGACCAGTCGGCCGGCTGCATTTTTCGAAACCCACGTGGGTTGAGCGCTGGCGCGCTGATTGAACAGTGTGGGCTGAAGGATCTTGCCGTGGGGGATGCGCGAATCAGCGACCGGCATGCCAACTTCGTTGTTACAGGCGCTGATGCCACGAGCGCGGATGTCGAATCGCTGATCGACAAGGTTAAAGTTGCGGTGGCGGAAAAATTCGGAGTTGAGCTGGAACTCGAGATTCGCAAGTGGTGATTCCGAGCAATAATTAATCCCGGACAGCCCGTCACGGGTTTCACGCTCTGTCACCGGCGTGTGTCTCAAAACGCTGCGAGTTGTTGCAGCCTTACGTGTCACATCACGCGCCGTACTCTGCGCGTGATGCTGCCATTCGAGGCAGGGCGGGGCCAGGTTGCTCGCGAATCTGCGCAGCTGGCAAAGACTTCGCTGGCAGACTGACCTGACTTAACAGCATATCGGTCTGTGGCGCGGTTTTGCGGTCCTTGTCGAGCCCACCACAGAATGTTGCAGCAAACGTTCGGAACTCAGCACCATGACCAGCAGCGCCGACGCTGCAAGCAGCCCACGCCATCCTGAAACGACTCGAGAGAGCAGGAATATCGTCATTTGTTCTGACGGGAGCGGCAATGTCGGCGGACGTTTCAATGGCACGAATGTCTGGCGATCGGATGTACTTTTCGGGTTCAGCCGCAGTGCCTACACCATTCGCACTCGGGCGTACATTGCTGATCGATGTGACGACAACGGCAATCTGTACACACCGGAGAAAATTCAGGAACTCGCTCACAAGGCTGTCAATGTGTACAAGTTTCGACACGCGGGAGATGACGAACGATTTCGCCTCAAATATGGTGGGCATCGTGGTTTGGGTGGTGACGGGGCGCAGGAGCCGAGCGAAGACGAGATAGTGCGTTTCCCCATCGAATTTATTGGCGTGGGGGATACCGTTGCGACGGTCGGCGTGCCGTTCCGCAATGTGCCGCAGGTGTTGTTCTGGTGTTGGCGGAAGGTCACCAGCTTTCGGCTTCTGCGCTGGGCTCGATACTCGTTGCTGAATTTTCATCGTCCGACCGGAAACGAGAATCAGCCGGGGGCGTGGAGGGCGTGGGAAGACGATGACCTGCATCCCCGGGTCCGCTACGCGTTTCATGCAATTTCCATCGACGACAAACGGCAACCTTTCTACTCGCTGTTATGGCTGGACTTCGGCAGGTTCACGGGGATGCGGAAGGCTGTCAGCGACAGGGAACATGTGTCCCTGACCGCACGACAGCGAGAAGCTCTGGTTTGGGAACCCCGGAATGTCCAGCAGGTCTGGTTCGCCGGCATGCACTCATACGTGGGCGGCGGCTATCCGAAAGATCACATGTCGTTTGTATCGCTGGAATGAATGGTGGCACATGCGAACAACGCCGTTTTGGCGATCGTGATCTCGATTCTGTACGGACTGTCAGTCCCGTTTAAGAATCGCTGCCCCGAAGTACGCAACACATTGCTCAGTGTGATCCGTGGTGTCGTCTTGTTTCTGCTGAGACCTTCCGTGGAAACCGTCTTGTTGTGGGTTTCACCCGGTTTCGTGGCGGACCTTGTGGGCGACGTATGCGGTTCGCCCATGCTGTTTACTTGACTGACGACACTGCTGTGTCTGAACCTGCAGACCACCGCTTTGTTTCGTGTCCGAATACAGGAATGGAATGCTTACGGTTGGCGAGCGTCGCATTCCAGGAACGTAAATTCTCCGCGAAGCATCAGTCATGACAGCCTCGCCCGGCTTCTGGCGTCCAGGGGCCGGGGCAGGTCTGATCGACCGCTTTGTTGTGCCCGCGGTGGCAATCGGACTGTTGCTGAGCGTGCTCAGCTATCCGCTGTGGCTGTCACTGGAGGACGTGCTGTTTCGAATGACCATCCAGCGAGCGGAAACGGAATTAAGAAGTCGGCGACGATACCGATGCGGCTGGTCTCTCCTGCGCTCTTCCCCTGCAACAGTAGAATTTACACCTCTCGAAGCATCTGAATGATCTTTTCGCGCAGACAGCGTCTACACGGCATCTTGTGCCATCTTCTTCGGACACCCAAACCCGGCGTATACCAGTCAAAATGCGGTCGCGGTCAAGGGAGGCGACTTCGGACGCACTCCGACGATCGACGGGCAGAACGGTCGCGCCCACATTCCGGCAGCCCCACTCAGGTGACGGGCAGCGGCAGCGTCCTCTCGGAGGTCATACGCGTCTGAAGTGTGTGAACAGCAGCCAGACGCTGCCTGCTCAGCGTCTGGTGGCCTGTGTGCCCGAACTGGCGGGAATACGGCGGGCGATCAGCGTCAGACAGATCGAAGCTGACAGGCCCGACGAACCAAACATCATGCACATAACCATGATCTGATACCGTGCCGCCGTCAACGGGTCTTCCTGAGCAAGTACCTGGCCAGTCATCATGCCGGGTATTGAAACCAGTCCCACTGCAAGCAAAGAATTGGTGATGGGTATCAGCGCGGCTTCGAGAGCCGTACGGCGTGCGACATTGCCGGGTTCGCCACGACTGATCTCTGATTCGAACCGTTCAGTCGCAAGGCTGATGCTGTTCATGCAGTTGGAAAAAATCATTCCGGCGAGGGGAATCATCATTCGGGGTGCGTACCATGGATCAAGGCCAAGAACCACCTGAGTGATGATCAGCAATGTCGATCCTCCACCCAGCAAAATTGACAACAGCACGGTCGGCAGCAGTTCGCGGCGTCCCCGTGTGGACACGCGAAGCGAAATCCAGCTGGCCCCGACCAGCATGACTGTCAGCACTGCGATCACGACCCACGAGGTGTCGGTCTGAAAGATGTATCCCAGCAGATAACCCAGTATCAGCAGTTGCAACAGCATTCTGCCAATCGCCGTCAGCGACGTCCGCACGCCGAGCGACCACGCGTTCAGAATCAGAAGAACGAGGCCCACCGGGATCAGTGCAATGGCCAGTCGTTCCAGAGGAATGTTCTGGATGGCAAGAGTCATCGAACTATGAGAGTCCTCGGAAAGAACAACCGCCCGTCACCTGCGGACATCAGTAGTTTCTGTCTTCCAGCAGGAAACTACGGTAGACGGAACTGCGTGCAGCGGGGCGCAGATCGTCCGGGTGTCCCTGCACCGGGTTAAATATGTTTTCTGAGGGTGGTCTTGTCCAATCAGAACCGACCGGCGGGAACGAGCTGTCGAATTTTGAGCGGCAACATTTGACCGCGGGTTTGCGGAGTTAAGACAGAAGTAATTCCAGGTCTTCGACCGACAGGTCCTTCAGAATGCTCTTCTGGTCCCCGCCATCGAGAATCGCATCGGCCAGGTCGCGTTTTTTCTTCTGAAGTTCAGCAATTTTCTCTTCGACCGTGTCGCGACAGATCATGCGATAAGCAAACACGTTCTTGGTCTGGCCAACTCGGTGAGCACGGTCGATGGCCTGAGCTTCAACGGCCGGATTCCACCACGGATCCAGCAGAAAGACATAGTCTGCCGCGGTCAGGTTCAAGCCCAGGCCTCCTGCTTTCAGACTGATGAGGAATATTCGACAATCATCGTTTTCCTGAAAATTGGCCACGCGCTGCTGGCGGTCGCGTGTCTGCCCGTCCAGGTATTCGTACTCAATTCCAGCAGCATCCAGATGCTGTCGCACAATCGACAGCATGCTGGTGAACTGAGAAAACACGAGCGACTTGTGGTTCGTGGCCACCAGTTCCACCAGGTGTGGAATCAGGAATTCAAGTTTGGCATACGGCTCATCTTCGTCGCCTCGATTCAGCAGTGCCGGGTGACAGGCCGCCTGCCGCAGTCGCAGCAGGGCTTCCAGCACGTGCATTTTGCTCTTGGCGATGCCCTGTTCCTGGATGACGCCCAGCAGAGAATCGCGATAGTGCAGTCGCAGCTCGTCGTACAGTCGTCGCTGCTCGTCCTGCATGTCGCAGTAGACCGTTTCTTCAAGCCGTTCCGGCAACTCAGACGCGACCTGTTGTTTTGTGCGACGAAGGATAAAGGGGCGCAGACCACGGGAAACCAATTGCCGTGAATCGGTGCTTTCGGGGTCTGAGACATGACTACGAAAAGCAGTACTGCGACCCAGCATACCGGGATTCAGGAACTCAAAAATAGACCACAGATCCCCTGCGTTGTTTTCAATGGGAGTACCACTGAGAGCCAGACGATGCTTGGCTCTCAGTAATCGCGACGCTCTGGCAATCTGAGACGAAGGATTCTTGATCGTCTGTGCTTCGTCGAGCACGACATATTCGAATTCGGTGTCCTTCAGAATACCGATATCCCGGCGGATCGTGCCGTACGTGGATAGGATGACGTCGTGTTTATCGAAATTATCACGCAGATTGGCGCGCTCCATCCCCGTATAGTCCAGTACTTTCAATCGTGGACCGAATTTTTCGCACTCGTTATACCAGTTGAAGATCAGAGACCGAGGCACCACGATCAGTGTCGGTGCCGTCTTCTTTTTGGTGGTCTGCTGATGCAGCATCAGCATGGCGATGAACTGCACAGTCTTGCCCAGCCCCATGTCGTCGGCCAGACATCCGCCAAAATTGAAGTCGCGAAGGAATGTCATCCATGACAGGCCGTCACACTGATAGTCACGCAGTTCTCCTTTGAAGTCTCTGGGGGCGTCAATTTTGTCGATGCCCGTGAAGTTGCGGAATCGTTCCCGCATTTCTTCAAATTTGGCATCGAACTCAACGTCTTCCTGGGACGACAGCAGCGCATCCAAAAGTGCGGCCTGTGAATTTGAAAACCGCAGCGATTCCTCATCCAGCGTGCCCAGGCCTGAGATGATGCCAATCTGTTCGAGCCATTCTTCGGGAAGGATTCCCAGCGATCCGTCGTCCAGACGAACGGTGGTGTCACCCCGCTCCAGGGCCTTCAGCAGCTCTGGAAACGCAACCGAACGTCCTTCAAAATCGATCTGAGCATTCACGCCGAACCAGTCAATGTCTGATTCCACGCGAAACTTCATTGACCCGGCCTGCCGTACCTGGCTCCCGTCCGCATAGACTTCCCAGCCGTTGTCGACCAGTTCCCGTACGGCCCGTCCCAGATCGCGCCGAGGAATCTCGACGTCGGCGTTTGTCTGCGAGCCGTTCAGACGCTTTCGAAAGCCCAGCTCGCGCAGCCGTTCCCAGCATTGAGTCTCAAATGCGCGGTCTCGGATGATGCAACGATTATGTTCCCGCTGAACAACGGCCCACCGAGCGTTGCGGCCTGCGACCGGAGTGCCCATGTAGTCAAAAATGACCTCTGCGGTCAGCGAATCGTTGCGCCATCGTGACATGGCAGGGGTGAATATCTTCAACGATGGAGACGGCGAAGCCGTGACTTCATCCAGCTGCAGCTCTTTCGGAAGTTCCAGACGCGGCAGGGCTGGAATGTCCAGCAGTTTATCTACGAAGTCATGCTGATCCGACATAGGAATCGTCAGGCTTTTTTCTCCTCCCAACAGCTTCATCCATTCGGCTGCTCCAAAGTCTCGCAGTCGAGCAATCGAGTCAGACGTCACGACGAAGCCCCCGGGCACAACCAGTGGCGTCTCCGAGAGTTCCATAATTTCGTCGTCGCGGATGAGTTGTCCGGTGACGAGCCAGCCGCTGCCGTCAGAATTGCGTTTGACGCGAACCGCCAGTTCCCACGGCGCATCCTCGTCCCAGCCCAGTGTCTGCTGTCCCTTATCGTCGACTCCGCCAACCGTCAGACGGCCTGACCGGCACATGTCCGGAAGAATCAGAGTTCCGAGTTCATACGGCACGTGAAATCGATGCGCGGCGGCACGCAGTTCAGCTTGCTGTGTGGACCAGTTGTTTCGCTCCGGAATGGCCCCCGCCAGATACGACAGAAATACGCGGTCGTCTTCATGTTCAATTTCAGTCAACTCGCCGGGCCGAATCTTCAACGGCTTCACTTTACCCCATTGACCGCTGGAACGGCGCTGCCGCTGCGAAGCCTGCAGGACCAGTGTTTCTGATTCTCGGCTGGCTTCCAGATCGATTTCGTAAAATATTTGCCGGTCCTGTCCCTGAGACTTCTTGCCGCTTTTGGTCGAGACGGACATCTCCTCTTCAAGTCCCGCGAGCTTGGCTTCCCAGGGACGAAGCCGCACCTCTCGCTGGACCGTGGTGACCTTCTTCCTGCTGCTGCGTGACGAAGGTCCGGCGGCATCTGCGTCAAATCCGGGACTGAGGTCATCGATACGTATTGGCGCTGTCAGGTCCCGCGACACGAACGGCGCAAGACGACCTGGGCGAATCGAGGGATTGACATAGCCTTCGAGGTCCGCCGTCAGCACAGTTGCCCACAGATGTTTGCAGGCTTTGCTCTTGGCAAACTGATCGCACGTGCAGAACAGGGCGATATCACTTTCCTGGTATCGCAGTTGAGTCTGGTACTCAACGCCGTCCACAACAACGCCAAACACATTCTCCGCCGTTACACGTATCAATGAAACACGTTCGGCTTCGATGTAGGCTGCACCACGATGTCTAAGATCAGCTCGAAAACGGTTTTGAAGAAGCTCCGCGAGAGTCATGGAATCCTTGAAGCAATAGAAAGATCACGGGATGTTCGTGAATTGACAGGCTGATGAGACATCGACGGACCAAAAACCGGAGGAGTCCGGAAAAGACGGGTGACTCAAGCCGGCGCCGAAATTTGGCGGACCAGGAAGGTTAACGCATGCCGGGCATTGTTTACCAGAACAGCTGCACAGTTTTCACAATCTGACGTCAAATGCCTCACCGTTGCGGATGTGAAATGACGGAATGTACGTTTCGCCTCGCAGTCGCTACACTGCGCCAGCAATGCGCGGCGCAGGGGAGCTCTGACTGGATTTGCCTGAGGATGGCAGTTTTCTTGTGCCCAGGTGAACACATCGTCATGTTGTATCGCTGACAGCAGAACGTTGCAGGCGGCTGCCGATTCGCTGCCGATTCGCTGCCCCGCATAACCTCATCCCCGGGTTTCTCCGAAGTACGGAATGACACACCTCACCCCACTTAGCGCTGACAGTGTTGTTTCCTGGATCCACGAAAACCTTCCGCTCAAAGACTATGCGGGAAAGAAGGTGCTGCTGATCGTGCCCGACAGCACCCGCACGGCACCTCTGCCAGTGATCTTTCCGGCGCTGCGCAAGCTGCTGGGGCCGATCTGCCCACAGCTGGATGTATTGGTGGCGTTGGGCACGCATCCGCCGATGCCGCAGGACAAAATCCGCACAATGCTGGGTATTGAGGATGATGATCCCTGCGACGACGTTGGTTTGTTCAATCATGAATGGGACAATCCAGATGCTTTAGCCACAATTGGCACTCTGAGCGAGGCTGAGACTCGGCAGATATCTGCCGGCGTTCTTTCACAGGAAGTGCCCGTTCAGATCAACAGGCGAGTGCTTGACTACGACGTGGCCCTTGTCGTTGGCCCGGTGTTTCCGCATGAAGTCGTTGGGTTCAGTGGCGGCAATAAATATTTCTTCCCGGGTGTCTCCGGTCCGCAATTGCTGAATTTCTTTCACTGGCTGGGCGCTCTGATCACGAATGTTGGCATTATCGGCGTTCAGGACACGGCTGTTCGCCGAGTGGTCGATCATGCGGCGAAGCTGATTCCGATTGAACGACGTTGTCTGGCATTTGTGGTTGCACCAGATGCCTCGCCATATGGACTATTTCACGGATCTCCGGAAGACGCATGGAAAGGTGCTTCGGAACTGTCCGGCAGAGTACACATCAAACGCTTTCGGAAGCCCTACAAACAGGTGCTGTCCTGTGCTCCGGAAATGTACGATGAATTGTGGGTGGCAGGCAAATGCATGTACAAGCTGGAACCGGTGGTCGCAGACGGCGGTGAGCTGATCATTTATGCTCCCCACATGAAGGATATTTCTGTGACTCATGGCACAGCCATCGAGGCTGTTGGGTATCACGTGCGGGACTATTTCACGAAGCAGTGGGATAAGTTCAAGGATCATCCGTGGGGTGTTCTGGCACATTCAACTCATGTGCGTGGCAGCGGCGAATTCGTTGACGGTGTCGAAAAGCCACGAGTTACCGTAACGGTTGCATCACAGATTCCTCGCGAAGTCTGTGAGCGGATCAGTCTGGCGTACCGGGATCCTGCGACGATTGACGTTGATTCCTTTGCCGATCGTGAAGACGAAGGCATTCTGCTGGTACGAAAAGCGGGCGAGCACCTTCACCGGTTGGAAGACGGAATCAGCACGACTTACCCGACATGATTCAACAGCAAATGGAATCAGAATGGAGCCTTTAACATTCACGCCGCTGCTGAAGCAGATTCGGTGGGGTGGCAGAAAGCTGGGCAGTTTGCTGAACAAGCAGATCGGCACCGCTGCTGACTATGCTGAGAGCTGGGAGATTGCTGACCACGACAGCGGACAGAGTGTCGTGGCCGGTGGGCCGTTCGCCGGCAAATCGTTGCGTGAACTGATTGGTTCGCATCGTGACGAATTGCTGGGTTGCCAGTCTCATATGGCCCAGTTTCCGCTGCTGATGAAGTTTCTGGATGCCAATGACTGGCTGTCACTGCAGGTTCATCCGAATGACACACAGGCACTGACGTGGAATCCCCAGGAGAAGGGAAAGACGGAAGCGTGGATCATTGTAGCGGCGGAACCGGACAGCCTGATCTGTGCCGGTCTGAAGCACGGCGTAACACGAGATGAATTTCAGCAGTGTCTGCACGACGGCAGCATAGAGAAAACGCTGCATCTGATCCCGGCGATTCCCGGCGACTGCATCTATGTGCCGGCTCAGACCGTGCATGCGATCGGGCCGGGGATTGTGCTGGCGGAAGTCCAGCAACAGAGCAATCTGACGTTTCGGCTGCACGACTGGGGCCGCGTTGGCGCGGACGGCCAGCCGCGGGAAATTCATGTTGAGGAATCACTGGCATGTATCGATTTCGAACGTGGCCCAGTAAATCCTGTGGTACCCGTTGAACTGGACGCCGGTGAGCATCGGTCTGAAGAACTCGTTTGCTGCGATTATTTCATCATTCGCCGACACTGCAGCGAGACAGCTTTTGGTGTGAAGCTGGACGGTCATTTTCGAATTTTGATGGTGCTGGACGGCCACACAGAGCTCAGGACGGAATCAGTATCGCTGACACTGGCAAAGGGACAGACGGTGCTGCTGCCGGCGTCTTTGCTGCAGGCCGACTTCATCCCGTCGTCCAGCGTGACGTTGCTCGAAATCCTGACTCCGTAGCGGCCACTACAGAGCGATGTTCCAAACCGTTCCGCCATCTGTGGCGGGAGGGCAGTCAGGGCACTGGGATCCCCTGCAGTAATGCCTTGACACGCACGCGTTCCGGGTTGTCTGCGACGTCTGCGTCTTCCAGTATTTTTCGGGCGTCTGCATGGCGTTCCTGGACCAGCAACGCGAGTGCCTGATTCGACATTGAAGCGAATTTCCAGCGTCCATCCGGATACTGTCGACGGTAGTTCACAAAAGTCGTGATTGCCGCGCCAGCCTCTTTGCGGTCAAGCTGACACATGGCGGTCCAGTACATCGTGTTGCCCATTGAGCTCTGATTAACCTCGCGGATAAGTTCAGGAAACGGAAACGCTACGACCTCAGGAAAACCAAATTCTTTCTGAACCTCATCGGGCACCCGTACGCGCAGGGAGTCCTGCATGCTGGCGATGCGAATTTGCTGAAGCTGCTGAATCACACCTGTGCCGATACTGCCCATGATTTGCTGAATTCGTGCTTTCAGCAGCCGCTTCGATGGTTTGCCAAACATGTCTTCGCTGGATTCCAGCATCTTCGTGAAGTCCTTCATTAAACGCTCCTGCACAAGACGTCGCCGTTCTTCCAGCGGTAGTGCTTCAGGGACGGTCGTCATTTCCTCGGTGCTTTCTGCAGAGTAGTCCGCGCGTTCGAACGGGGCGTCGAATGACCGCATCAGTGTGGAATGCTGTTTTTGTTCGGCTTCTGTCCGTGACAGTGAGGCGGTCGTTTGCTGTTCCGGGTAACGCCAGATGGAAATGTCTTCTTTGGACCAGGTGTCACCGCCGGCATCGATAATTCGATCAACGAGGGGCAGTATTTTCGAAACGCCACCCGTCAATTCCTCGTACAGAATCGCTGTGTCGCTGGCAGAAAGCTGTTCCTGCAGCAGCAGCATTCGCGGAGCAAAGGCCGCTGTCTGCGCCACCAGTCTGACAGTCGAAGTCTTCCAGCGTTCGTGAGCTTTTAATGTCTGTAACGTGGCAGGTTTCAGATTCTGCAGATCATGGGTT
Organism: Fuerstiella sp.; assembly: GCA_014238335.1. GTDB lineage: Bacteria > Planctomycetota > Planctomycetia > Planctomycetales > Planctomycetaceae > Fuerstiella. Next base: position 3,941 of record JABABI010000029.1, on the reverse strand, counting down.
TCGCCATCAATGACTGGCAGACCGGAGACGACATCGAACAGAAGACCACGTTCGTCCAGCATCACTGCCATGATCCACGGGGCCGAATCCAGCTGCCCACCCGCCAGTGGTTCGCTGTCGGTCGTTACAATCACGGCGTCGATTTTCTGCTGCCGCAATGCTTCGGCGAAGACCCATGCCCGGTCCTCCGCCGTTCCGCGGCCTGTCAGCATGATGTCAAACAGTCCCAGTGTGACGCGTTGCTCGTCAGACGGTTGCAGGCTGATGCTACGTACAATCCAGTCGAAGATGGCAATGACCTGCGACTCTGAACGGTCGATGTCGCGGGAACCGGAAGTGCGTTCAACAAGCGACCGCGTCAGTTCCCTCAAGACCCAGCAGTCTCGAAGATAGGCTGCGTCACTGGCAGTGTAGATGCCTGCTGAGGCAAATCGCTGAGCATTCGCATCCAGCATCTGCAATGCCGAATCGTCCAGCTTCATTTCCCGCATCTGGACTGCGCCGCAGGACTTGATCCACGAATTCAGACCACTGACAGTTTTCTCCGGATTCGCCTGCAGCGAAAAAACTTCGGGCTCGAATCTTCGGATCGCCGCCGCCAGTCTCTTGCGACATCTTTCTCTGACAGTCTCCTGTGCCCTGGTGTCAGTCGTCTTGCTGACCGGTTGACTTTCCTGTCCGCCACACCCGACAACACTTATTGCCAGAAGCAAAAGGCTGACTGCCTGTGCGCTGCGCCACGGGCGGGAATGATTTCGAAGGAAACAGGCTGTTGCTTTGTTACACAGAATCATACGGACACGAAATCTGAATAGAGATTCAATGGCGGACTGAAACGCCGCTGCTGTTTCAGGTAATGTTGTTTTATTGTTTGCTTCAGTGTGTCAATCGATTGCGTTGCGTTAATGGCAGCGGCATCGAATCAATGTTCGACCGATCTTCAGGCGGGCATCGATAAAATGGTTTCACGCAGCACTGTCAGTTGTTGCACCAGTCCTTCAAACTGAGCCAATGGAACCATGTTTGGTCCGTCGCTTTTTGCATTGTCCGGATCCGGGTGAGTCTCAAAGAACACCGCATCGCATCCCACGGCCACAGCCCCTCGAGCCAACGGTGCGACCATTTCTCGTTGTCCCCCTGTTGTGGCACCTCCGGGCATCTGCACGCTGTGCGTTGCGTCGAACACAACCGGTACACCAAATGACTTCATAATGGGAATACATCGGAAATCATTGACCAAACGCCCATAACCGAATGTGGTGCCACGTTCCGTCAGCAGCACGCTGCGCAGACCGCGCGCCTCGCATTTGCGTACGGCGTGAACGGTGTCTTCGGGGGCAACAAACTGCGGTTTCTTCACATTTACACAGATGTTTCGGGTCACAGCGGCGTCAGCAGCAGCCACCAGAAGATCGGTCTGCCGAGCCAGAAATGCCGGAATTTGCAGGATGGAACACACTTCTGCACACGGCGCCGCCTGCGCGGCGTCGTGAATATCACTTGTTGTGGGCAGGCCGGTGGCGGTGGTTACTTTTTCCAACAGTTTGAGGCCCTCGTGCAATCCAGGGCCGCGATAGCTGTCGACACTGGTGCGATTGGCCTTATCGAAGCTGGCCTTGAACACGATTTGCAGCTTGTATTTATCACGGAACTCGGCCAGTCGCTCCGCCACCTGCATGACCAGTGCTTCGGACTCCATGACACATGGACCGCCAATCAACAGCAGTGGCTGGCCCGTGCCGACCCTGTAATCCCCGATACTTACAATGTTATCCGTCACAGAATCTCCGCCCGATGGTGTGAGCCGGAATCGAACTGACGAGGACACATCCGATACGTCCCGTGAAATCAGCAACGATTGAGCGACTGGAACAGTTTTCAAAAGATGCGGTCGTGGGGCGCGCGAAAGTGACGACGTGCGCCTCGGCCACAAGTCAATTTAGTTTACACGCGGACAGCTTCCGCGTCACCGTCAAGCTCGTCGCGGTATCGCTGGCGGACCGGCTCAATCTGTTCGGCAACAAAGGCGTCCACCTGCTGTGGAGCGCGGCCAATGTATTTACGGGCATCCAGGGCTCCCGCCAGATCAATACCGGTGAAGCCGTCATCCTGCTGCAGGCGACTGATCAGATCGTTGGGAAGTCCCTGCTGTTTCACCTCAGCCGCCGCCGCCTGGCTGTGAACTCGGATGCGTTCGTGCAGGTCCTGTCTGTCGCCGCCGGCTCGTACGCCTGCCATCAGAATTTCTTCCGTCGCCATGAATGGCAGTTCTTCGTTCAGGTGCTTTTCGATGGTTTTGGGATAGACGACCATGCCATCGGTGATATTACGGTACAAAATCAAACAGGCATCGATCGCCAGAAATGCCTGCGGCACCGACAGCCTTCGAATCGCGCTGTCATCCAGCGTGCGCTCCATCCACTGCGTCGCCATCGTGGCGTCAGTGCCCGCCTGAAGAGTCATCGCAAACCGAGCCAAAGCGCAGACGCGTTCGCTTCTCATGGGATTGCGTTTGTAGGCCATCGCGGACGAACCGATCTGCTTTTTTTCGAAGGGTTCTTCCAGCTCTTTTTTATGTTGCAGAATGCGAACGTCGCTGCCGGCTTTGTGGCACGACTGACCGATTCCATTCAGCGTGCCCATGACCTGCGAATCAAACTTTCGGGAATAAGTTTGACCGGTGACCGCATGCCGAGCCGTGAAGCCCATCTTTTCTGTAACCAGCTGATCCAGCTTCTGGACCTTCGCGTGGTCGCCCTCGAACAGGCTCAGGAAGGTGGCTTGAGTTCCCGTGGTTCCCTTGACACCCCGAAAACGAATCGTATCGATGCGGTGTTCCAGTTCCTCCAGGTCCAGCAGCAGGTCCCAGCACCACAGCGTCGCTCGCTTGCCCACCGTCGTCGGTTGAGCGGCCTGCAGATGAGTGAAGCCAAGGCAGGGCAGATCGCGGTACTCGACGGCGAATTTCGCCAGTTGATCAATCACCTGAACCAGTCGTCGCCGGATGACCAGCAGGCTTTGTTTGATCTGCAGCAATTCGGAATTGTCGGTCACAAAACAGCTGGTGGCTCCCAGGTGAATGACAGGCTTGGCGGCGGGGCACTGAGTCCCCCATGTTTCCACGTGAGCCATCACGTCATGACGTCGTTCCCGCTCGAATTGCGCGGCCAGATCAAAGTCGATGTCGTCGACTGTCGCACGCATTTCCGACAACTGCTTGTCGGTGATCTGCAGGCCCAGTTCCTGCTCAGATTCCGCCAGGGCCAGCCAAAGTCGTCGCCATGTGGAGTGCTTCGTCTGAGCCGACCAGATGCCAGCCATTTCGCGAGACGCGTAGCGAGTAATTAACGGGTTCTCATAGATGTCGTGCGACAATGATCCGGACTTTCAAATGGACCAGCAGCGGAAAGTGTCGCAGTTTCATGGATACTACGACTACTGAAGAAACATCATTTTCGTGGTTTATGGGGTGACCGCCAACCACGCAGTGCAGGAATCCGGAATCCGAGAGAATTTGCGCCGAATTGCATTGCGGTAGATCCACGCGACGTGGCGAACCAACGTCCGGACACCGCACGCCTGCGCCGAGGTCGACGGACCAGGCGAGTTGCTGTTCTGGCACTGTCCGTCAGCCGTTGGGAATCGCCCTCTGATCATCTTGTGCAACTGGCAGATGGCGCACGCAAATTGTGATGGGTTAAGATGCGAAAACGCCTAAAAATTGCCAGTGTCAATCGAATCCGTTGGACAGAAATTGCCCAGATTGCCACGAGAAAAAACCGGAAGGAATGAAAACATCCCTTCAACAGCACGCACTTCAGCATACAAGGGGTGGTCACCATTGCTGCCGACAGGCGTTGACGTACACACCGGGTACGGCAGCGGACGGGCCTTGGCAACTAGCCGTTCATGACCTTCGCCACGGTTTCTCGCAGCACATT
>JABABI010000299.1 GCA_014238335.1 Fuerstiella sp. | reverse complement strand
CGTGTTGGAGTGTCATGCTGGCATTCCCGGAACGCCTTGACTGCTCGTTCGACGGAGCCGTTGTTCAAAATTCTCCTCTGTCATGGATCGCGCGAAACAACAGCAAAGCCAGCAGAATTGTCGCAACGGAATGCTGGGTAGGACAGGCAAACGCAGAATGGTCGGCCAATCGTCTTGATGCCTCAAGAGATGCCATCGCAGCCGAACTCGCTCATGAATTCGGGAAGTTAGTCGGCGTGGCCATGAATCCCGAATACCTTTCCGCTCACCGATGGAAGTACGCAATCCCGAGCACACCGCTCGATCTGGACACGGGCTGCCTGTTTGATGACGCGCTCAACATCGGTCTATGCGGAGACTGGTGCCTCGGGAACCGCGTTGAAGCGGCATGGTTAAGCGGCACCGCTGCCGCCACTCGTCTGTTGGAAATTCGTTAGGAAAATGAGCAAGAAATCGCATCATGTCGTCTGGTTTCGCAACAATCTGAGGATCCGTGATAACGCTCCGCTGGCTGCCGCTGTCAAACGTGTCGCGGATGGCGGCGGACAGCTTTCATTGGTCTATATCATTGACCCTCGCTGCCACGCGAAGACAAGTTTCGGCTTTGACCGCGTCGGTGCGTTTCGGAACACATTCCTCGCCGAAGCACTGAACGACTTCGGTGACCGACTCAGAAATTACGGCCTAACCCTGACCGTTATGAAAGGAAAGCCCGAGGATCTGCTGCCGAAATGTGTCGGTCAATCCGGCTCACTTTACTTTCAAAGAGAAATCCCGCCAGAGGAGAGGGCGGTCGAAATATCGCTACGACAGCGAATGCTGGCGAACAGCGTGAACGTCCATGACTACTGCCCGAACACGCTTCTCGATTTTCAGGACCTACCGTTTGACGTGGCGGACGCCCCCGAAGTCTTTACAAAATTTCGGAGGAACGTCGAAAAGAACTGGCGCGTTGCGCTGGAGGAAACTCTGTCTGATGATCTGCTGCTGAGAGCCGCACAGCATCAGAAGCCAATCACTGCAGAGAGTGCGGCTAGGTCTGACGCCTTCTCTGAACAGAATTGCAAACGACAGATCGCAGACAGCCGTCGCGTGATGAGTTTCGTGGGCGGAGAATCTGCTGGACTCAAAAGGCTCAACGAGTACTTCTGGGAACGCGACTGCCTGAAGGAGTACAAACAGACTCGAAACGGAATGCTGGGCCCTGACTACTCATCTAAGTTTTCGCCGTGGCTATCGCTGGGGTGCATTTCACCGCGGCATATTTACGCTGAGATCCGACGCTATGAGGCGGAACGAGGAAGCAATGAATCCACCTACTGGCTCATCTTCGAACTTCTTTGGCACTTCTTTCAAACTCGGCAACCAGTGACGAACGTAGCGGCC
>JABABI010000298.1 GCA_014238335.1 Fuerstiella sp. | reverse complement strand
GTCGGCTGCTCGCGGTGAAGGCCCACGCCATCGGCCGCAAAGCTCTGCTGGAACTCACAACCATCTTCACGCCAGACACGATTCTCCGCTGGCACCGGGAACTGGTCGCGAAGAAGTTCGATTCCAGTGGCAAGCGAAAGCCTGGTCAGCCTCGCATCCGTCAGGAAGTCGTGGATGCCATCGTTCGGTTCGCCAAAGAAAATCCCACATGGGGCTATGATCGCATTCAGGGAGCACTGAAGAACCTCGGCTACCACATTGCTAACTCAACAGTCGCCAACGTGCTGAAGGCTCACGGCATCGAACCCGCACCGGATCGACAGCAAACGCCAGCGTGGGCAACGTTCCTGAGGGCTTATTGGGATTTCATCTTCGCCACGGACTTCACGACTGCGGAAGTCTGGACGCGGAACGGACTCGTGACGTTCTACGTTCTCGCTGTGATGCATCTGAAAACGCGACGTGTCCACATTGCCGGGATCACGCCAAGTCCGAATGCCACGTGGATGAAACAGATCTGCAGCAATCTGACCGATTGCGAAGACGGATTCCTGAAAGACGCCAGGCATCTCATTGTGGATCGCGACACGAGCTTCATCGCCATGCGGGAATTCCTCGAGCAGAACACGGACACTGAAGTCGTCCTGCTGCCACCGAAGAGTCCCAACCTTAACGCCTTCATGGAGCGATGGTTTCGAAGTCTTAAATCAGAATGTCTTTCCCGGATAATTTTCTTCGGACGTCAGTCACTTGAGAACGCAGTTGGTGAATACGTCAAGCACTATCATGGCGAGAGAAATCATCAGGGCCTGAGCAACCATCTCGTTGATCCTGATCAGGATGTTGGTGCCGTCGCTGGTAAGATCGAGTGCAGTGAACGACTCGGTGGCATGCTGAAGTCCTACCACCGACGCGCTGCTTGACGTCACATCTGGCTGACTCAAACGTGGACCTTTTGCGATGAAGGAACGCACTCACCGTGGCCCGACGCCAATTTCACAGTCAGTGGTCGTTATCTCTGGCCGACGCTCGGCCGAAATCGCGAACGATTTCTATTTCTAAAACCTGATTGTCAGAGAGCTTTGCGGCCGGTTCAGTTTTTTGACCCTACGCCAACCGATGTTGCCCGCGCGGGAATCGTGAAATCGTTCAGCAGAAAAGCTGCATGACGAATTGACACTGCTCTCTTTAGCGATTCTATTGATCGTCGCTCGCAGCTCTGAGCCTGTTGCACACATTAATTGAACCGCGCAAGCAAATACACACCACCATCGATGAACTGCACGGATTTCCGCCAGTTGGCTGCGCCCGTCACCGGCGCCCGTCGCGGTCGACCCACTTGTAGATGCGCTTCGCGTTCAGGGAACAGAACTTCCGCGTAACATCATCACCTCTTTCAAAGGCGTACTGCATCACAATGCGCTGCTGCGTTGCATAATCGGCAGCGTTTTCCGATGCGGGCCAGTCACTGCC
>JABABI010000297.1 GCA_014238335.1 Fuerstiella sp. | reverse complement strand
CCACTCCCGGGGCGGTTGAGGCCTTTGTAGAGAATAAAATCCTCTATGGTCCCGGGAAAGCGGCGAATGCTGGTGGGGTAGCCGTATCTGGTTTGGAGATGAGTAATGGATGAGACATTGGGGAGGGCGATTTTGTGTGGGGGATAGCACTGTTATTCGTCGTGGGATTCGTGGTGAACCGGGTAACCGACCTGGGCAGGGCCAGCGCGCACTTTAGGGGAAATAAGAAAGTGAGGGTAAGTTGCGCCTGCTGGTGTTGATTGCTAAACAGCTTCCATGATTCAGATCGTTTCGACACGTTTCATGGAGGTTCTTTGATGGCGAAGTTTGCGCTGGAAGACGTTCTTGTTCACTTCAACGAATTGGAGGATCCGCGATCGTCCGTCAACCTGCATCACCCGCTGCCCAGTGTAATTGTGATCGCTCTGCTGGCCGTGTTGTCGGGCGCGGACGGACCGACCGCAATTCGCGTCTGGGCGGGCGCTCGGACGACACTTCTCGAACGCTGCGTTCCGCTGCCTCACGGGATTCCGTCGAAGGACGTATTTCGCCGCGTGCTGATGACAGTCGATCCGCTTGCGTTTCAGCAGTGCTTTATGGGATGGCTGATTGAGCTGAAGAACGCAACGGATTCGGACGACGATTCGCCTGCCGAAAAGACGGTTCTGGCGATCGACGGAAAGACAATGCGTCGCAGTTTCGATCGCGGCAACGGGCTCGGTGCGATGCATCTGGTGAGTGTCTGGCTGACCAACACGGGGCTGACTCTGGCGCAGGTCGCAACCGAGGAGAAATCCAATGAAATCACGGCGATTCCCGAGGTTCTGAAGCTCGTCGACATTCGGGGAGCCATCATCACGATCGACGCCATGGGAACTCAAACAGCCATCGCCGAACAGATTGTTTCTCAGGGTGGCGACTATGTGCTGGCGGTCAAAGGGAATCAGGAAAGCCTGCATCAATCGGTGATCGAATTTGTGGATGCCCATGTCAGTGACGATTTCAAAGGAACAGGCGCTCGACGCCATGTCGTGGAAGAACAGAAACATGGTCGTACGGAGCGTCGGTTTTACATTCAGTTTCCGGTTCCCGACGACCTGAAAGGCAGGGACCGCTGGGCCAGCCTGCGCACGATTGGTGTCGTGGTTTACGAAAGTGAGTCGCCTGGAAAGAAACACAGGACGGAAATTCGATACTTCATCAGCAGTCTGCGGATGGGTGTGAAACAGTTTGCGAAAGCCGTTCGGAGTCACTGGGGAATCGAGAACACGTGCCACTGGAGTCTGGACATGACCTACCGGGAAGATGAGTTGCGAACACGTCACCGGCATCTTGCCGAAAATCTGGCGTGGCTCCGGCGGTTCACATTGTCGCTGCTCAAGCAGCATTCCGGCAAACAAAGCCTCGTGATGAAACGACGACTCTGCGGCTGGAACGAAGACTTCCTGCTGCAAGTCCTGCTCGCACAAGCTACTTAGTGTGCGCTGGCCCTGAGCTGTACCGTTAGGTGCCGCTACGGAAACAGTGAAATCAGGCGTGCTGAATCCGTCCACCGTATCGCTGAAGGTCAGCGTACCACCAGTGGCCGTGTCTTCGTTCGTAGTGGCTGAGGTAACTCCACCGAACGTACCTGGATCGT
>JABABI010000296.1 GCA_014238335.1 Fuerstiella sp. | reverse complement strand
GCACTCAGTCCGTCTACAACCTCGAAGTCGACGGCGAACACGTCTACCATGTCGGTCTCAACGGCGTGCTCGTGCATAATAGTTGTGAGAACGCCCCAAGGAAGGCAGTGAACCTGCCTTCTGCGAAAAAGATGAACATTGATATGGATCATATCGCATCGGGGCACACGCGAGGCGGCTCGAGAGTCAGTCCCAACAAGGATCTGTTTCCCGCCAACTGGTCACGCACGCAAGTCCAACGGGCTGTTAAGGATGCGTACAAAAGCGCCAAACGGATTCGCACACAAGGCGATCGAGTTCTCGTGCGTGGAACAGTAAACGGGAAAACGGTCGAAATGTGGATCAACAAGGTGAGCAAGACAATCGAAACAGCGTATCCGATTGGGTGGTGACATGAAATCTTCATCTACGACACCGCCTTCAACGCCTGCAGTTGTTCTGGACAAGGACACCATGCAGCAGCATGCCAGCGGTAGCATAACGGGAGTCGTCGTCTGGAGATTCAACGGCCATGTTTTTCCCGATGAAGCCTGGAATGACTTCGTAACTGTGGTGCTTAGCTGGTGGACGACGGCAATCGTGCGGCTGCTTAACGGAAACACCACATCGGAAACGATGGATTTCATGGATGGACCATACAGCGTACTCTGCAATTGCGTGGATAATTCGGTGGAATGCCGATTCGTCGATCGCCGCACGGAAAGCCGAACGCTGGCGTCGTGTTCCGGGGAAACTCGCGAACTCGGTCGTTCAATTCTGGCGGCAGGTAAGAACGCGTTGCGATTTTGCCATGAACGTCAATGGACGAACGCGGACATTCAAACGCTCGAGAAAGAGGTGAATGCGCTTCGGAAGTTGATCTAGCCTTGCCCCAAAGAGCTTAGTGACGCATGTTCCTTCGTCTGGGCGTAAGTTCAATCAGATCGCGCGGCGTGGTTGGACGCGTACGACCGTCAACGAAACCGTGAACAATCCATTTACGACGCGTGCGGCGGTCAATAAGGCGAATAACAATCCGGCCACTGCCTTCTTTAACGCTGATGGAACTCATGTCATTCGTGACAACATAACAGGCAAGTTGATTCAACTTAGCGACCGGATAAATCCGAGTTCTTGGATTCCTGATCCGTCAATTGTTAATCCATTTAGGCCGTAGACGGGGAAAACTATGCCTACGAAAACTGAACTCGAGTTCTCAGACGAAGGCGTCCAAGTCGGCTCGGTTTTCATTATGAACCCGTCAGTCGCTATTCGCTTTGTCGAACACTGCCAAGAGTCAGGGATTACCGTCTTTGGTGTTGAGGGATTTTTGCGGTTTGGCGACCAAATTCAGCCACAACAGGAACATAGTTGTGACTATGAATCGCCATCGGATGACGGACATTCACTTACGATCGGCTTCTTGAAGGATCGGCTGGAAACGAACGTATGGTTTGAGGTGGTAACTGATGAACCGGCAGACTAAGTCACTGGCATTAACCCTTTTGGTTTTCAGCCTCCTTTCGGTGGTCGGATCAGAGTCCGTCGCCGTAGGCGATTTACTTCCTGCCCCAAACAGTGGAAGACTAAAAGGGGACATTCTACTTTAATTTCCCGAGGGGGTAAGTTAGCCAGATGCCACGCACATCACGAGCATCTCAGGGTGGGTTTCTGTATCACGTTTTGA
>JABABI010000295.1 GCA_014238335.1 Fuerstiella sp. | reverse complement strand
TGTGTGGGTCACGTCTCGCTGCGATCCATCGACAAGGTGAGCGATCACTCTCAGTTGCTGTCGACCGTCGAGACTCAGCATTGCGTCCTCAGGCTGCACTTCGATCGATGTGACAGCAACCGGCTCATCTTCAAACTGAGCACCTTCTGAAAGCCATCGTAACAGCGTGCGATAGTGAATCGACGTATCGTCTGTTCTTTGGCCGCCGGCGTGCGGCACTTGTCCTGTCGCCTTTCCCAGAATCAGACTTGTGGCGGGAACAACGCGATTGACTCTGCGCCCGCGATTTTCTCTGGTGAGCGTTTCAAAGTCGGCTTCTGCGTCAAAGCCGAAGACGCTGAGCTTAAAGCCGTTCTGGCCTTCGGCCTTTCCGTGACAACCGCCGGAATTGCAGCCAAGCTTCGTAAGAGCCGGTATCACCGCGTTGCCAAACGACACCGGATCAGGCGTGTCGAATCCCCTGACTGAAATCGGAACTTCCCGTCGATCCATACCACTAATGATAATCAGTTGAGTCTGTCCGTCACCCTTCGCCTCAACGATGCCGGCTTCGGACACGACGGCCACTTTGCTGTTGGCAACCAGGTATTTGGCGGTTCTGGTCAGATCTGTCTGCAGCCCCGAAGCAGAGTTCGTTACGGCAACAACCTGAGTAGTCGCCTGCGGACCACGAAGATCAATCTCGTCAGGATAAATAACGAGATCTTCCGCCATTACGGTCGCCCCGCACGCGCACACCAGCACGCAGAGGAAAACGAGCGATGCTGTGGCGCTGCGTTCATGCATGGATTAAGTCCTGAGGCAGGGTAACGATCACGGAAACCGTTGAGAAGAACCGGTTTGGCAGGAAATGAACCTACGTAATTCTAATTGATCGGCGGATCAGGCACAAACTTCAAACCCCACATTGCTCGACTGGCGCAGTGTTCCTGACTGGTAACGATCGTATCTGCGGATCATTCCTGCGGACATATCACGGCCGACGAATACACCGGGTGTCGACTGACAGCACGCGGACGTCAATTCTCTGGCCACGACTTTCGTCTCGCCCGCGGATTGTGTACCCGCGCCAGGGCCATGTACAGAACAGGAGAGCTACTCTCCGGCATGCGGGAGATCGAATCGATCCTTGGTTCGGCAGTAGCTCACTCCACCCATGCGACCGACAGCGTCCAGCAGGTCGGGGTCGACAAGGTCTTTGGCACCAATCACCTTATCGTTGATGTGCATGTAAACGACACTTCCAACGACAACGTTGGCGCCACCAGGACCATCGCCAATATTCAAAACATGTATCTTCCGACATTCGAACTGTACCGGCGATTCCGAAACTCGCGGTGCGCTGATTTTCACGCTGGACAATGGCGTCAGTCCGCCGACATCAAATTCTGACTCTTCCGGCGGCAACGCCGCTGCCGAGTCATTCATCGCTTTAGCGGCGGCGAACGGAACGATATTTACCACGAATTCACCAGTATCCAGAATGTTCCGCAGCGTGTCTTTCGGTTTGCCGTCCCTGTTGTTGGCCGGACAGAAAAGCAGACTGGGCGGACGTGAACCGACTCCGGTGAAGTAGCTAAACGGAGCAACGTTGGTGACGCCGGTGCTTGAGATCGTGGAGACCCACGCAATCGGTCGTGGCACAATGCAATGAATCATCTGCTGATAGAACACGGACGCACGCACGTCGGCAGGGTCGAAATCCATCGAATTGCCTT
>JABABI010000294.1:684-1733 GCA_014238335.1 Fuerstiella sp. | reverse complement strand
CAGAGCGCTGCACAATTCGCCCGCCAAGCGCCACACTTTCTCACCGCCGTATACAAATTCGCGTGAAGACTCTGGAGCGGAGGTGGTCAACGCCTGTTCCACAGATGAAGGATATAGAGGAACTCAACGCGGATCTGCGACGACGCTGCGTGGCCGAACTCGACCGCGTCAGCAGCCGTCAGACAGAAACGATTGGCGTCCGCTTCGAGGAAGAGAAAGCTCTGTCGGCTTCGCTGCCGAGGCATTCGTTCGACGCCTGCACTCGTGAGGACGGCAAGGTCGACAAATACCAGTGCGTCCGCTTCGACAACGTCGGCTACAGCGTGCCTCGACAGTGTGCGTTTCAAACGGTCACGGTGAAGGGCTACGTCGATCGTATCGAAATCCTTCATCGGCATGCGACCGTGGCGACGCACGTTCGAAGCTACACCGTAGGCCATCAGGAACTCAATCCACTGCATTTTCTGACGACTCTTGAGCGGCGACCGGCAGCTCTTGATCATTCCAACGTCTATCGCAACTGGACGCTCCCACCAGTGTTTTTACAGCTCAGGGAGCGTCTGGAGGAACGGCATGGCTCCCGTGCCGGGGCGCGTCAGTATATTCGCGTGCTGCAATTACTGGCGGCTCATCCCATACCGCGAGTGCAGTCCGCCATTGAACAGCTGCGGGGACCGGACGGAGCTGACGCCAGTCGAATCGTTCGTCGCGTGGAACAGTCTGCGGAGCGATTGAAGCGGTCTGCAGGAAATCCATCAGAAACACATCCGGTGAGTTCTCTTCACGAAGAAGGGGTCTCGCAGGACGTGCTGTCGGTTCAGGTGCCGATGCCGAGCCTGAATCATTTCAATCAGTTTCTCAGTCCGTCAACACAAGGAAGTGATGACAATGACCGCGAAGAAAAATGTCAATTCAAAAACGAACAGTCCGCAGCCAGCAGCTTCGAAATCAACGAAGCCAAAGTCGAATGCTGCGAAGGCATCGTTGCCGCAGCAGAACGACGCGAACCAGATGCTGGTGAAGTCAAACCTCAGGCAGTTACGTCTGCC
>JABABI010000294.1:0-676 GCA_014238335.1 Fuerstiella sp. | reverse complement strand
GCAGAACGACGCGAACCAGATGCTGGTGAAGTCAAACCTCAGGCAGTTACGTCTGCCCACGATAAAGGCGGAGTTCGAACAACTGGCTCGGGAAGCAGCGGAATCCAATCAGACATATCAGGATTACCTGCTGCGTCTGACGGAATTGGAGGTCAACGCTCGTTCGAGCAACGCCTTGAACTCACGCATCAAACAGGCGTCGTTTCCCGTGCAGAAGGATCTGGACACATACGACTTCTCGGCGTTGCCATCGGTCAATAAACAGAAGGTTCTGGAACTTGGTCGGTGCGAGTGGATTTCGCAGCACACTAACGTTTGTTTGCTGGGGCAACCTGGAACGGGAAAAACGCATCTGGCCATTTCACTTGGTCTGGCCGCCTGTCGACACGGCTTGCGGACGAAGTTTTTCACGGCGGCCACCCTGGTCAATCAGCTCGAGGAGGCTCAGAAGCAATTCGCCCTCGATCGGATGCTGAAGCGTCTGGACAAACTCGATCTGTTAATCGTTGACGAACTGGGTTACCTGTCCTTCAGTCGATCCGGAGCCGAACTTCTGTTTCAGGTGTTCGCGGACCGTTACGAACGTCGCAGCCTGTTGATCACAAGCAACCTTGCGTTCAGCGACTGGGGCCAGATATTCCAGGGGGAACGAATGACGGCTGCTCTGCTGGACCGG
>JABABI010000293.1 GCA_014238335.1 Fuerstiella sp. | reverse complement strand
CCGGTCTGGACGATTGCGACGTGAACTTCCTTTCAGATGTGCCATCGCAATAGATCATTACCTGATAGGATTCGAAACAAATCAAGTAGTGCCGCAAGTCTCAGTTGTTAGGCCACCAGAGCAGAAGTTTGTTTGTTTTTCCGTGAAGCCGCCCAATTTTCCTTCCATGTGGATGGCCGTTTGATGGTGTCTGAACGGACGGGACGACCGGTGTGGCGCCAGTGAAATGGTTTCGCGAAGGTTGTGTTGAAGTAGTCGATGAAATCGAGCAGCCGTTGTTTCAGTTCCTTAAGCGATTTGAAGTTGCCGCGACGCATCACCCGTCGACTCACGATCCCGAAAACGATTTCAATCTGGTTGAGCCACGACGTGTGTTTCGGCAGATACACGAATCGAACTCGATGACTACGGTCTAATAGAAACGCCTGACGAGATGCGACTGACTTCAGAATTCCGTTCCGTCCTTTCTTTCCGAGAGTGCTGTTGTCGATGCCGTCCAGCTTGGCCACGTAGCCAACCAGAGTGGCACTGCAATGTACGTTCAGATTGTCGAGTACAAACACCCAACCAGCACTGGGATCGGTTCTTACCGTGTTATGGATATGCCAGGAAAAATCACTTTCCGTTCGCGTCTGCTTGATCGTCGGTGAAATCATCTGCCCTTTGACAACATGCCAGTTGCCGATCAGGCACAGAGTTCCATGCCGCTTGTATTCGTACTCGATTCTTTTCGGCTGACCGGTCTGCATGGGAATCGTCTCCGCAATGCGTTCGAGAGCCTGCAGGCCAGGCATCTCGTCAACACTCACCGTATGCGTATTTTCCTGAAAATACAGGCCCGGAGCCTCCCGCCACGCCTGGCAGACGACTTCCACCTGTGTCTGAAAAACATCGTTGTCTTTCTCAGTTGTGTTCAACCAGTACTTGCTGCGGTGCGGCTGAAGTTCGGCGGCTCGCAGATAACGGCCAACCTGACTGGCCGAGATCGAAGGAACAATTTTACGTTTAACGGCTTCAGCGGCCAACTCGGCGTGAGTCCATTCGGCAACGGGACGCCCGGATAGTTCAGGTGGCTCACAGGCGATCGCCATAATGAGCGTTATCTGTTCGGCAGTAAACTTTCCGTACGCTCCACTTCGCGGAGCATCACCCAGAACATCTTCGACAGCCCGCCGAAGTCTTGCACGCGGTTCACGACACTCGATGGAAACCAGAGAATCAAACGATTCTTTCCAACGCCTGCGCCATAAACCAACCTGCTTTCGACCGAGCTTCACGTGCGCGGCAATGTCTTCATTCAATTCACCGGAAAACGCCAGCAAAATGACACTGGCCCTCTGCACAAGACGCTGCGATAATGTTGTCGAGCGAATCATCGATTGCAGGATCTCTTCCTGCTTTTCACTGAGCACAATCCTGGCCGCCTTGCCGGACATAGCCTTCCTCCTTGAGAAAACGCGAGTTGTTTGTCACGCGTATTCTTCGGGGGAAGGCTCTTTCAGTCGCTGTCGAATTCAGCAAAATACGTAGACTGCAAAGCCAAATTCACTGGCGATCTGCGCTGATTTCTCGATTCGTGGGTCGTCAACTACGACTTGCGGCACTAGGCGATCAACTCGTTGATCACATTGCCGTGATCAATCGCGGCAATTGGCCGACCGGAAGGATCGTTAAAAGCAACGTGCGGATCGACACCAAGTATCTGGAAGATCGTGTGATGCAGGTCACCGGGTCGCAAAGGACGGTCCTGTGGGACTTCGCCCAGACGATTTGTCGATCCGACCACCTGACCACCGCGGATTCCTCC
>JABABI010000292.1 GCA_014238335.1 Fuerstiella sp. | reverse complement strand
CAGGCACTCAGCCTCCCCTCTCACTGGCCTTTTCACAACGCAAACCATCGAGTGGTGGGAATCCGGCAGGAAGCGAGCGGTTGGCGAGTTCGCGTGAAGGATCTTCGACGGAATGAAGTCCGAGAGAATTCGGCGGCATTCGTTTTCGTTGGAGCTGGTGGCGGCAGTTTGCCGTTGTTGCAGAAGTCGGGGATTCCGGAAAGCAAAGGGTTCGGTGGTTTTCCGATCGGTGGGCAGTGGCTGGTCTGCAACGATCCTGAAATCGTGGCTCAGCATCAGGCCAAGGTTTACGGCCAAGCCCAAGGCGAAGCGCCGACGATGGCGGTCCCGCACCTGGACACACGCGTGATCGACGGCAGGAAGGCTCTGCTGTTTGGTCCGTTCGCTGCGTGGACGACTCGTTTTTTGAAAGAAAACGGACGTCTAACTGATCTGCCGTTTTCGGTACGTCCGAGCAACGTGACTTCACTACTGAAAGTCGGAGCGTACAACCTGCCGCTGGTGAAATATCTCATTCAGCAGGGACTGCAAAGCATGAACAGTCGGATGCAGTTGCTCCGCTCGTTTTATCCCGAAGCCGACCAGAAAGACTGGCGATTGATGGACGCAGGAATTCGTGTTCAGGCGATCAAACGCACGGACGGTGAAGCTGGCATCGTTCATTACGGTACTGAGATTGTAACGGACAAAGATAAGACAATCGCCGCGCTTCTCGGAGCTTCTCCCGGAGCCTCAGTGTCCGTTGCTTTGATGCTGCAGGTAATCCAGGACTGTCTTCCTCAGATGCTTGAGAACTCAGAGGCCTTCAAGACGCTGCAAAGCATGTTTCCGACTTACGACTTGGACCTGATGTCTCGTTCCTCAATCCGACAGTTCCGTAATGATCACGCGAGATGTGACGAGTTGCTTCAGCTGAAACCTGGTGAGTGATAGTGACCGTCCGAACACAACAGCCACGTCTGGAACCGTCGGATGCGTATTCATCGCCCGAGTGGGTCGTAGATCGATCAAGCGTGAGTCGAGCCGAAACTGTATCCCGAATACGCCGTTTGCTTTATTTGCTCCTGGCCGGTGGGTTCTTCCTGTTGGCTATGGCCGGTGTCATCCTTCCAGTACTGCCGACAACGCCATTCCTGTTGCTGACGAGTTATTTTCTCGTGCGTACCTATCCGAAGCTCAACGAACGACTGCTGAAATCGAAGCTCTTCGGGCCGATACTCGTAGACTGGCAGGTGAAAGGCGGAGTTCGTCGTGATGTTAAGGCAAAGGCGATTTCCGTTGTGTTGATCGCGATTGCTGTTTCTCTTTACGTGACGCAATTTGCATTGGTGCCGTCACTCGTTGTCTCTGCCTCTGCATGCGTCGGCATTGCAGTGATCGTAAAACTGCCGGAGCCGCGCGGTTGATTGTTCTGTCCGTTACAAAGTTCGGGGCCAATGACGACAGGCAGAATGCACTCAACAGGTCATCACGTCTGCTTTTGTTTGCTTTGGATGTCTCGCGCCGATTGAAACAAGTCCACGATTGGGGTTGGGAAGTCGGTGCCGATCACGCAATGTGAACGTTGCTGCTCTGCCACGTGCATTTGCCACGGCGTATGGACGAACTTCTTTGGCACTTCTTTCAAACTCGGCAACCAGTGACGAACGTAGCGGCCTTCCGAATCATAGTCTTGGGACTGCTTGATTGTGTTGAACCAGCGAAAACCGCGAGCGTCATTTCCAACACCTGCCGTGTAGTTCCAGTTTCCGTAGTTGCTGCATGCGTCGTAATCAATTAGCTGACTCTCAAACCATTCGGCTCCCATTCGCCAGTCGATCCCCAGGTTCTTCGTCAGGAAGCTGGCAACGTTTTGC
>JABABI010000291.1 GCA_014238335.1 Fuerstiella sp. | reverse complement strand
CTGTTGACGATAAATCGGCAGGTGATAACCCCATTTGCCGGTGATGATTTCTGCGGCGATGCTCGCGTCGTACTTGTTGCCTTCGGCGATTCCGGTCGGACGCTCGGGCGAAGCGACGCCGCACCCGGGCTGGTTGTCGCAGGCGTATTTCTGATAAACCGTCACGCGAACTTTGAGTACAGGCCGCTCGAATTCGAGCGTTTCGGTTCGATCCCACATCGCTTCAGGAAGCAACGTTCGCTCGCCGTGAAGCGGACAGTTTTTGAGTTCGTCGGCGACATCAGCCATCACTTCGTAGCGTGGCAGGTGGGCTGGCAGGCTTTCGTCCCGCTTCTTTCGCGGTTTGCGACGCCGGTGAGCAGGGATCAGATCGGCTTCTTCGACCGCGTCTGCCAGGCCCGCGGACGCATCGTTCGCTTCGTCGGTGTTGCCGAAATCCAGACACAGCTGACTGGGGTCGGCGATGTAACGTTCGCTGCGTGCGGAAAATCGTTCATGCCAAAGCTTCTG
This sequence comes from Fuerstiella sp., assembly GCA_014238335.1. Classification (GTDB taxonomy): domain Bacteria; phylum Planctomycetota; class Planctomycetia; order Planctomycetales; family Planctomycetaceae; genus Fuerstiella. The sequence goes on along the minus strand of JABABI010000291.1, from coordinate 1,366 downwards.
GTAGGCCAGTTCCAGGTCCTCGTGCTTCTGCTCAAGCTGCCTGATGATGTCCTCTTTGCATTGCAGCTCAACGCTTTTGAACTTGAGCAATTCAAGCAATTGATCTTTCGTTAACTTTGCTGGATCCGTCATGCGTTTCAGCTTATTGACGAACCGGAATCGCGCAAGCCCAATTGGGAATTTCGTTAAGAAAAAGCAAACATTTTTCTCCCGGCAAGCGATGAAAATGTGTGCTTCGCCGTTGAGAGAATCTTCGTTCAAATCAAACGGCCTGCTTGTCCGATGTTTTCGGATAACGTTTGCGGCGACTTCGTGAAGCGACCAGCGACACACCCGCCAGCAGCATCGAAAGTTGAGTCGCATCGATCCGCAATCGGCTGGAATCGTTTGTCGGCTTCAACTCTTCGAACGTACCGGCTTCGAGCAACCGGTAATACAACCAATAACCCCCGCCATCGAAATGCAACAGTTTCATCCGATCGCGACGACGGTTGATAAAGACGAACAAACTGCCATCAGTCGGATCGGATTGAAACTCGCTCCGCACGATTCCACTGAGCCCGTTGAATCCCTTTCGCATGTCCGTCGGTCGGGTGTACGCATAGATTTTGAGGTCGCTGGAAAGATTCAGCACGATGAATCTCCCGCTGCTGTCATGCTGGCATCCAGCAGTTGCCTCATCACCGTTTCGACGACGCGAAGATCGCCCCCGATTTCAACTTCAATGCCCTGACCAAGCCGAACCGTCATGCCTGGTCTGCACGGTCGGACGTTCATCGCTGGCTCTGTCAATTCCACCGATTGAAAAGCGGCCATCGACGGCAGGGTTTCAGTCGACGAATTTGATGCGCCCGGCGGGACCGTTCGAATGTTCGTCCTGGGAAACCCGAGTTTTTTCTTCCACTGATAAAACGATGGCTGCGACACACGCTCAGCACGACAGAACTCAGCCACTGTCTGACCAGAGTCACCAAAACGACTCAGACGCTCGGACCACTGCTGAATCTTCACCGGATCGGAAACACGCGAATTCATGGGGATCTCCTGGAAAATTGCGACGAAATCCTTCCCAGGTTAAACCCACCGTCAACAACCGTTCTGTTGCCCGCTTACGCAGAACCTCCAAATAGACACGTACCCGCCGACGAACCTCCGTCCTGCCAAAACGAGGTCCAATGCGATCGCTCAATCGATCCAGTTCGTGCCGCCATTCCCTGATATCATCGACGCCAGGCTTCCCTGCCATGCTCGCTCTCCTAAAGAACGAGTCATAGAATAAACAGCGTTTCTTGAAAAGTGCGACTGTCGTACTAGAGCAGTTTTCGAAAACATGTGGCTCGTTCGGGCTGGTGGGAAGCACACACAG
>JABABI010000290.1 GCA_014238335.1 Fuerstiella sp. | reverse complement strand
TTCCGGGGCGACGTATTCACCGCAACTGTGGCAGGGCTGATGAACGAGCCCCGATGAGCCAGCCAGGAACTCCTGCCAGATGCAGCCGTCCTCTTCACTGACCGTACATTCGAGGTAAACGCGTTTTCGATTGCCGTAGAACCGGGTTCGGCCTTCCAGTTGACGCAGCTTTGTGCCCTCGTCAGATCCCGCACCGACCGCGTCAAGTTTGTCCGCCTCGGTCACAACCAACACTCGCGATGTGAACGCCGACCGTTTTTCATCGCCACCACCACCGCTCATGAACTTCAAGTACGTTCCGTTCCTGAACGTGATCAGCTCCGGCGTTCCTCCCTTGCTGCCCGGGCCGGACGTTGGCAGGTACCTGGCGTAGCGACTGGCCTCAATCGCGGGTTTGATGTCGATCTCCCACTTATCGCGAGCTATGTCCATGGTGGGCAGGCCAACGATCACCGTTTCCTGCGTTTCGAACAAGTGATACATCGCCGGGGCAACGAACCCCGCAAGGGTCTTTCCGGATTGCTGGCAGGCGACGAATGCGAATCGGGACCAGCGGCCGGAATCGATCTCATCGAACCACAGACCATGCACAGGTTGTCTGTGGACGCGGAACAACTGCCCCTGATAGTCGCCGTCCGGGATGACGAGGTCTTCTTCAGCAAACTGGCGGATTGTGCGAACCGGAGATGTCCGAGCGTAGGACTCAAGGGAGTTCGTTAACGCTGCTGCTTCGCGGCAAACACGCTCATTCCAGTCCATCGGTATTGTCTGCTGAGTCATTGAAATCAGCCAGGCGACGACCCATCTCATCAATTGCCTCGTCAACGATTTGAAACGCATCGTGATCCTGTTTTCGCTTGAACGTCTCCTGGGCCAGCCTCAGCGGAGCGAAAAACATTCGGTTGAAATCGAGATACCGGTCCCTTTTGATGACCTGTTCGCAATCCTCAGCAAGTTTGATTTCCTCACGTTGGGCCCTCGCCAAGCGGTAGCGTTCGAGTGCCTCTGAGTTTGATTCGCCGACCATCATCGGATCGTCAGCCTGGAGCTTAGGGGCGGCAATTTTCAACTTTCCCTTCCCAGCCGCCCAAAACATAATTTCCTGAAGGTCATAGCAGCCACGCTTGCCGGGCATGCCCTCTGCCCTCCATCGCTCGATCGTTCGGGGTTGCTCTTTGAAATATCTGGCGACCTCCCGCTGTGATTTGACGCTGAACTCGCCGTCCACCGACATTTACCCTTCATCAACAGAAAAACCCGTCGCTGGCGTCACTGAAAAACCGTGATATTCACACGAAGGACCCATCGAATTCGTCGTTGCTTTTCTTCGTAACAATCGACTCGATCTCATAGAGTGATTCGCCACAGTCGTTGGTGATATCGGAGTCTGGTAAGAGTACAGCGCCGCCAGCCACGGTGGTGATGAGTAGGACGAGAAGGATGGTGATGTAACGCGGCGTTCTCATGATGTTCTTTCGATTGGTGTTGTAGAGGTAAGGTGAGGATTCAGTTGATGGCATCACAGAACGGCAGTTTTAGCTGCGCATCCTCATGCACGATTTCTTGAAATGCCTGAAACGCTGGCCCCTTTGCCAACCAGAACCCGCCCGGCTTTCTGTTGCGGAGTTTTCGATTGCATGTCTTGCAGACCAGCCACACGTATTCGATCGCGGCCATTGATCTGTGGTGGTAGTGGTCGACCTGTGATATGTCTGGAACTCGCTTGCCATCCTTTACGATTTCAGCACGGTGGCAACATGGGCAGGTACCGTGAAAGCGAGCCCCGACAATTGCAACGAGCCTCTTCTTGTCCACACCAGAAACGTCTTCCCCGGCGCTCGAATCCGTGCCTGACTGGCCTGTGTCCTGTGACTGTCGCTGT
>JABABI010000028.1:27279-86450 GCA_014238335.1 Fuerstiella sp. | reverse complement strand
AAGTTTCTTTCTTCACGTACATCTCAGACTTTGCAAAACGCAGCAGTGAATGCGCTGGCGGTGCATCAATCAGATCGTGTGCCGACACTACTGCTGGCTGGCTGGCCAAACTACAGCCCGCAGATTCGTCGAAATGTTGTGGATGCGTTGCTGTCGACGACTCAGCGCACACAGTCACTGCTGGCTGCGGTCGAGGCTGGTGCGGTCAAACGCGGCGACATTGGACGGGACCACAAACAGGTGCTGCTGTCACATCGCGACATGAAAACCAAATCCAGAAGCAGCAAACTGTTTGGTTCTGAGGTCGTCACCAATCGTTCACAGGTCGTTGCCGACCATCAGCACGTCCTGAGCCTGCAGGGCCGCGGCGACAACGGACGCCTGATCTTCAAAAAAATCTGCTCGGCCTGTCACAAAGTCGGCGACCTGGGGCATCAGGTCGCTCCGGACCTGGCCTCTGTAAAAAACAAGTCTGAAGCCGATTTGCTGCTGGCGATTCTGGACCCCAATCGGGAGGCACAGCCCAACTTCAACACCTATACCGTTGTGACCGCACAGGGGCGTTCGTTCAACGGCATTATCGCCGCGGAAACAGCCAACAGTATCACTCTGAAACGCGCCGAAGCGAAACAGGACGTAGTGCTGCGCAGTAACATCGAAGAATTGATTGCCAGCGGAGTCTCTCTGATGCCCGAAGGCCTGGAAAAAGACCTGAAACCTCAGGACCTTGCGGACGTCATTGCTTTCATTAAATCAATCACAGCGTCGGCCGTGAAGTGACTGATCTTCATACTCGCACGAAGTAACGATTTCGGTACATCCAGAACGCGATTAGCCAGAACACAACAAAGGTCGCTGTCGGAAGCAGCATGTCCCCGATACCGCCTGGTTCAAGACAGCCTTCGCCAAAGAACGCCGACAACAGGCCCGCGAAATGTGTCCGCACAATCTGCTGCCCGACCCATGTCTGCAGTAGCTGCCCCAGCATGTACATGACGATGGAATTCATGCCGACAACGACCAGCGGAAACGCAAGTATTCGCAGCGGAAGAACATCGAATACCAGATAGAACGCGGCCAGCATCCACATCACATAGCCGCCGCTGAACAGCACCCAGCTGGGCGTCCAGATACGTTTCACAATCGGGCAGACGGTGTGGTGAGCAAGGATGCCCAGAGCAAAGCAGACAGCACCTGCCACAATCAGTGTTGCCAGCTTTCTACCGGTACTGTCACGCCCCATCAACAGCTGTCCACACAGAATACCCAGCAGCGTCGTCGCAATCGACGGAATGAAATTGAGCGTCTGATAACCGCCTTGATTGTGGGTATGCCGTTCCGGATTGGAAAACAGCCACTTGCGCAGCAGTCCCTGTTCTGCTGCTGCACCGCCAACCGTGAGGGCGACGTCTTCTGCGTCAGTGTCGTCGACGTCGGAGGGACCAGCGATTTCGCCAGCATTGTCAGCGGCGGGCAAAGCATCTGCAGGATTTCGCAGCAGGTTCAGAAACCATAGATCAAAAAAATGACCCGCGTTCGCGTTCTTTGACCACGCGGCAAATTTCTCTTCGTAGACCTGGCCGTCTTCATTGAACGCCTCGACGGCTGCGTAGTTGGCGGGCGGAGGATTGCAGAAAAAGAAGCCCCAGTACCCCACCAGAATCATCGCCAGTGCCCCCAGTTGAACTGATGTCGAACGCCCCAGCAGCAGGTAAGCAAAAACATAACCCAGCCCTATCTGCGCCAGCACGTTGGTGAAGATCCATTCGGTCGCGACGGAACTTTGCGATGCCAGAAACACGCCCATCAGAGTAAGGATGATGGCTCGAAATACAGCATGAAACAGTCGGCGACTATTTGAACTGCCCATCGCACCACGTCGAGCATACGAAAACGGCATCGCCACACCGACGATAAACATGAACGCTGGTTGAATCAGATCCCAGAACGAAACTCCGCCCCAACCTGTGATGCTTTCCCACGCCGGATGGGTAAAGTGAGGTTTCAATTGCTGAAATGTTTCGTAGTCCCAGGTTTGCCAGACAGAATTATCCGATTTCAACTTTGCAAAACGGAAGATGCCGAAACCAGTCGCAGCCAGCATCGTCATGATGAAGCCCCGATAGGCATCCAGTGACACAAGACGTTTTGGTGGCGCAGGAGACGCAACTTTCTCCGTCGAAGTCGCCCTGGCAGTCGGCGGTGTTTGTCCTGGATTGGCGGGTTTTTGCAAACGGTAGGTTTCAGCCACGGTGAATACGATCTGTTCAGAGGCAAGGAAGCCAGCGGTGGGAAGAAATGCGATTGGCAGACTATAGTACCGTACAGGCTGGCGCATCACGAACTATTGCTGAGGCGATCGCGGAATGTTGGCACAGATTACACAGCTTGCAGGGAAGAATCTCAACGTGCCCTTGTCTCGCGTCCGCGCAAAATCTGTGCCATCTGTGTAATCTGTGGGTCTGATGGTTACGACTCACACGATGGAGAGAGTTCAATGACTGATGGCTCTCACGCAGCCCTTCCCGTTCAATGGAAAAGTTTGGTCGCGGCAGCGCGCGACGCCCGATCCAATGCCTATGCGCCGTATTCGGAATTCACTGTTGGCGCAGCGGTACTGACGAAAGCGGGTGACATTTTTTCCGGCTGCAATGTCGAAAACGCTTCGTACGGACTCACGATCTGTGCAGAACGTGCGGCAGCCTGTGCCGCGATTGCAACCGGGCAGCAGGATATCGTGGCGGTTTGCATTTCGCTGACGGGAACTCCGATCCCGTGCGGAACATGCCGGCAGTTTCTGTACGAATTTAACCCGTCGATGACAGTCTTGATTGACGATCTGAACGCCGGCACAGAGGCCGCACCGGAAACCGTGTTGCTGTCTAATCTGCTGCCTCGCGGATTTCGACTGGAACGCTGACCCCACTCAACGCAGGCGTCACGCAGCGCGGCGGAGAAACTCAGACGTCGCGGGCATGTCGATATCTGACGGCCGGGCTGTCGGAAACTTCAGTACCTGCAGGCCGTATTCCTGCATCTGCATCTGATTGCTGTAGATCGGATCGTGCCAGTCGCCGATTCTTCCATCCTGCACAGCTTCCACCATTTCTCGAACTCCTTCAGACACGTCAATGCTGGCCTCAAAGTCCAGAACGGTGCGAATCTTGGCAAACGAAACACGATAGCTGCGTGGATCGCTGTCATCGCATTCCTCTTTGACCGTTGTCCCTGGCACGTGTGCGGCAACCATTTGCCCAAGCTCGCTGATTGTATAATTCTGGCTTTCGTCACCGACGTTGAAGATCTCGCTGCCCACACGATGCAATGGTGCTTCCAGACACGCGTGGCAGGCGCGAGCCATATCTCGTACGTGGATGAAGGGACGAGCATAATGTCCATTGAAGACACAGATCTCGCCATCACTCACGGCTTTTGCGCTAAAGAGATTGGCAACCAGATCAAAACGCGGTCGATGCGACAGACCGTAGGCCGTCCCGAAACGCAGCATGGTCGGCTGAAAACACTCGTCAGCCGTTTCCATCAGTGCCTGTTCGGCATCAATTTTGGTGGTTGCATACAGTGAGACGGGATTCAGAGTGCCATTTTCACTGATCTCGCCAACTCCATCAGACGCACCGTAGACACTGCAGGTGGACGCAAACACGAAGCGAGAAATACCGTTGGCTCGAGCCAGCTGGGCCATCATTCTGGCAGCTTGATAATTGACCGCAATGGTCGTGTCCTCGTCAATCGCACAGGCCGGGTCACCAACGATCGCGGCAAGGTGCACGACGGCATCCATGTCTCGAAACGCCTTGGTCACGTGTTCAATGTTTCGGAAGTCACCCTTCTGAACCTGCAGGCGTTTGTTGGTAAGCAGTTCCTGCAGAGGGTCCAGTCCGAACAGCTGCAGATCCAGCACTCGTACCCGGTAGCCGGAATTCAGCAGCTGTCGCACAAGTTCCGAGCCGACGTAACCGGCACCGCCCACGACCAGAACGGATTCAATATGCGCCACTCCGCGCGATTCAGTCTTCGGTATCAGATGAAACCATGACGAGATCGAATAGCGTGAGCCTCGTACCAGAGCGACGCCCGCGAAGAGCATCGACCACGCCGGGATTCCCAGTTCCAAGGCCGGCAGCGGACGTCCCAGAACAAGACTGCCAAAGCAAAAGTGCAGAATGAATCCTGCCACACACGATTTGGCGGTGGCGATCAATCTGTCGGGCAAGCGACCGCTGGGCACCGGGCGGTAGACGCCGGTTAGCGCCAGCAGAGCGATGGCCGTCAGGCAGAACCAGGCGGCATTCATCAGATAGGTTGAGTTAACCCGTTCAGCGACTGCTCCAATCGGGTCCGCTGATGACAACTGATGATTGGTGAACAGACGACACAATGACGCTGCAATCAGCGCAAGATTGGCGATCGTGAAGTCAACACTCATCCGAGACGCAACCGCCGTCCATCCTGCCGAACCGAACAGACGAAAACGGAATGCGCTGACGAGGGAATCCTGTTTGACGGAGGTTCGTCTGCCCACTTGGAATTCCTTGGATATGAATAGAGTTTTCCGGGCGCACTGTATGAGCATCGCCGCAGCGACAATGACCAGCAAAATTGTATGACTCAGAATGCTTTTGGTCGGCAGACTCGAATGAGTACTGGTTCCTCTGACCATCTTGGTTCCGCAACATATCCCCGCAGTAACTGTTGCGGCAGACCAAATCGCACCCTGACACGCTGATTTTGACGTTGCAGGGTACAGCGTATGGCCGCAGCGTCGGTACGTCGGCGGCATCTGCGCAACAGACGGCGAAACCTGCCGATAAGGTCAGGCAAAGTCCGGCAGAATTCGTCGGAGCAGTGACACCAACTCTGCGGGCGTTAACTGCTGGCGCTGCGGTAGTGATTGAGCGACCAGCGGAACACCGCGCGAGCGATCAGCATTCCTGCTGCGGCAGCCAGCACAGATACAACAGCCCAGTGCGTTTGCTCAAGAGTGTTCACGATAACTCGAGCGGGCACGGTCACCACCAGCAGGATGGGCATGACATACGAGAAGCCACACTGCAGTATTTCACCCGCCTCAAAACGCGAATCATCGCGTCCGTCGTAAATGCTGCGCGGGTATCTGGCAAACACAGTGATGTAAAACCAGAAGTCATACAGCCCTTGATTCCGTCCCAGAAATATACTGGAACACGCCGTCACGATCATCATCGAGTAAAAAAACGTCACGCCCAGCGCAACGTAAAACAGAAAGGCGCTGACCTGCAGAACGCTCAGTGGTTCACCGATTCTCCACAGCGAACGTGTCAATAATCCCAATGCCAGTACGACCTGGCTAAGCATCGCCAGATTGATGCGTTCGAGTGACACCAGAAACTGACTGTCGACGGGCTTGACCAGGACAAAGTCCAGTCGCCCGGTTCGAATCTGCTCACTCAAATTGGCGCAGTTCGGCATGAAGAACGTTTCCACGATTCCGTTGATCAGCATTCCCGTCGCCATAAAGGCGAAGTATTGATCCTGGGACCAGCCGTTAATTTCCGGCACCTTCGAGAAAATAATCTCAAATAAGGCGACCTGAGCGAAAAACCAGAAGGCCCGCGTGATGATCTGAATCAGGAAGTTGCCCTGAAACATCATCTCGCGAATTAAAGCATTGCGAAAGAAGGTGAAGAAGACGCGGAGGTGATACATCAGTTAAGTACTCGTCACTTTTGTTTGCGGCCGACGCGGAACTGGACGAGACAGACAAGGCATGAAATGCTTGCGGCATTGTACCATATGCCGATACGCGATGTCAGTCTCCATGCTGTGCCCGACGACATCGGGAGTGCAGTCTCGGATTGGTGGGTGGCCGGAGGCTGGACTGAGCCTGCGAAGGAAGCCCCGGGGTGTCCTTCGTTTTTCGTTGCAACCACCCGCCACTCTTTCAGTTTCACAACGTTCGGTGACTGCACTCACGACGTGGGGTGCAGTAACGGAATGGCAGTGGGAATGGATCGTCGACAGTCTGACAACTGCGGGACGGTGGTTCGTCCGGAACAGGTGCGATTCACTGCGACGTGGAACGGCTTCCATTGGGGGAACCGGCAATGGGTGTCCCGTTCGGCAGTGGACGCGCGGCAACTCTTAAATTGAGGCCGTGAGCGAATTCACGGATCCGACCAAAGTGCTGAAAGTCGTCGGGGTACAGCCACACGGTAATCACGGTGTCCGGGTCGGTTGCTTCCATGATCTGCCGCATTCGCGAGCCGACTCGCATAGCGGCCTCCACCGATTCGGCCTCCAGCGTTGCCGCGGGCAGAATCGACCAGCGAGAGACGCTCACTCGGTAAGCGTTTTGCCCGTACTGCAGTGCCTGCAGAGGCGAGACGGTTTGTCGTTCCACGGTGTACTTCATGTGGAATCCGCCAATGGGTCCGATGACGCCCTCGTAACGGTGAAATCTCATCACGACACCGCGCCGAGCAGAGACCTGTGCTTTCAATCGGTCCAGAAGTGGCTCAAGAGGGATGTGGGCAATTCGAGCACCGCTGAGACGAAAATGAATTTCACCGTCGGTGACCGCACTTCCCACCGGCGACAGTCGATGAAGCAGACGGTCCGCCACGGTCTGCTGTTGTTCCACGGCTCCAAGAACTTCGCTTAGCCGCTGTGTCTCCTGTCCGATCTGCTTCAACGCATCTGTGACATACGTCTGACGGCTGTTTAGTGACGTGAGGGTGGACTCAAACGCTGCAACGTTTCCGTCGGCTGCCCCGACGGACTCGGCCAGAGCCACTATTGAGTCAGTCAATTCGGTTCGTTGCTGACTGATTCCCTGCAGCCGAGTCTGCTGAAGTTGTTCGTTCCCGCGCTGCAGTTTCAGCATGACAAGCAGCTGCTGTAACTCTGCTTCAGATGTTGCCGTATTCACCTCTGCCGTTGTCAGTTCCAGTGACAGGCTCCGGACCTGTTCGTCAAAGTCGGGTGTTGCGGGAACGGCCGCTGATTGACCAACGTCGTCAGAAACTGCCGGCCCATCATGAAACGGATCCGGGGACAGGACCGGATGTTCGGTTTTCCTGCCGCCAGCGATGTTGAGGACCACGGGATTCATGTCCGACGAATCGGGCTCGTCGACTGCCGCAGCGCCCAGGTCAAACGAAGCCAGCTCCGTGTCGATCGCAGCGGTCGAGGTGGACGAATCTGCCGAGGCCGCCACTGCCGGCTGGCGAGCCACTTTCAAACCGGCTACCACGATAAGAATGATCAGAATACCCACGATGTTGGCGATAATGTCCAGAAATGAATCAGAACCAAATTCCTGATCACCATTGCTTCTTCGACGACTCATATGGCAAGCCTCCGATCACGACGTGGCGGACGCAGAATTCCGGGGGGGAGCACGAGCTCTGCTGGTGCACCATCGCTGGTCACATCGGGATCCGACCGGGAATCGTGTTCCCGGGCATCAAGTCGCCCTTCAAACAGCGGCCGAGTCTGAGAATACGACCTGTCGACAGTCACTGCGGAACACGGAATACCGGTCCGGCGTAACTGTGCCGCCAGCTGCAACTGCAGCAGGCTCGCGCCCGGACTTACAATAAACCGGACCATGGGCAGCGAACGACTGTCGCTGATGCGCGGCGCAAATTCAATTTCACGCGAAAGTCCCTGCAGCGTTGCAGCCACGATCCTGTCGATGTCCCAGCCTGTTGTATCGATGGTGTCCGCAGCTCCGACCGTTAAGCCGGTCGCATCAATAAACACCGTAACGGGCACGCGACTGACCAACCCGGAATGTGCCTGCGACTGCCCCTGGCTCAACAGCTGCTGCAGGAAGGGGTTAGGCCTGGGCCCTGCGCCGGAGACGTCGGAAGGTGTTCCAGGACGTCCCGTTTCGATCATGGCACGGCTTACGCCCGGGATGTTTTTCGCGATGTCCGCCAGTGCAGGATCCCCAGCCGGTCCGGCTGTGCGGGTTGCCGACTCGGAGTGTGCGTACTCCGACATCGGCCAGCCGGACGGGGCTGCGGGATCAATACCATCGCGTCGCTGTATGTCGTGACTGGGTAGACTGCCTTTCGGCGGTGCAGTGGAAGTGCCATCACTAATTTCTTCGGCACTCTGCAGAAGGCGTCGTTTCGAATGAGCACGCTGCGTCTCGGCGCTGTTGAGTTCGGCGAATTCGGATCGTTCAGTTTCTGACGCTGCGCCACTTCCGCCGTCAACGGTCGTTCGCGGGACAATCGCAACGTCGTCGTTTCCGTGGCGCTCTGCCTGTGGCAGGTTTGGCTGAGCGGCCACGGAATCGCTCGCAGCGGAATCAAATTCTGACGCCCAGTCATCCGTTGCTGAGTCTGAATTCGAATATTCGTTGTGGCGGCCCAACAGTTCGTTCGGATCGCTGGATTGTCGTGATGGCCTTGCGGAACGCAGATGCTGCGGGGGCGGTGCTTCACCGCCGGCATAGAACCTCCCGTCGCGTGCATCGCCAGCGGCTTCATCACCGATCAGAACTCGCCCATCCGGCAGCACTCGCGCCTGTCGTGACTTTGGCTTCATTCGCGGATCAGTCAGTGTTTGAATTCGATTCCCTAAACCGCCATAAAGATTTTGTCGGCGTGTCAGTGCCGCCAGCACGGCTTCACGTAGTGCTTTGCGTTCGGCAGCATCCGCAGCGCCGGCGGAAATGTGTTTTTCCTGTTCGATCAACTCGTAGCCAAAATGAATGTCAGCCGCTGTCAGGAATCGCTGAGCGGCATAGAAGGGAAGGCTGCCGTTGGGACGCACCAGCAACAGGACGTAGGGTTTTATCGACAGGGATCGGCCATGTCGAATATCGTGCAGACTCAGAACTCCTGAGATCAGCGGGTTGTCGTTCGCGGGAAAGCCCTGCATGTTCGCGGCCGTTATCTTGATTCCCGCTGGCAGAAACCCGAACCCTTGCTTGGAAACGTCAATCAGAATAGGCGAACGCTGAGTTCCGGTGCTGTTTGTAAAGTCAACGACCGTCTGATCGGTGCCCGCAGATTGTGTCTGTCGTTCCGCGTTCTCGGCGATTCGCCGCAGGTTGACGAGAGCTGACTCGCGTGACGACAGGATTTCCTCTGCCTGTTCGGTTTTTTTCGAACTCAATTCGAGTGCCGATTTAAGCTGAGCCAGATTCTGCTTTCTGCGATCAAGTTCATCTGCGAGCTTCGTTTCCTGCGTTCTTAATGCGGCAATTTCTTTCATTTCCGACTGATAGTCGTCTTTCTTAATCGAATAGGATTTCAGTTCATCTTTTGCGTTTTGCAGCTGCTGCCTGAGCGCCTGATGCCGCGCCGATTCTGACGCCAACAATTGCTCAAGTTCCTGGATCTTAGCCTGCCGGGACGTGTCGCCGGCACGATCGGATGTTGCGCCAGGGGCATTCCGGCTGTCGGCGACGGCATCGTCCCCGGGAGTCATCACCAACGCTGCCTGGTCAGACGTTTCTTCAGCTGTCGTGGGGTTCCCTGCTGGTTTCACGGCGTTTTCGGAATCGGTTGCAGGGGAATCCTGAAACATTATCGGCTTTGACGGGTTGTCATCGACCTGGGCCAGCTGAGCATCACGCTGATCGTTACGAATGCGTCTGGTCGTGACCAGCAGCAATAGGATCAACGCTCCCATCGTGCAGACAAGGACTGCAAGAAAGGGAAACAGCGATATCGCGTTTTGATGTCTTCGCCGAGCCATGTCTGTTAGTGAGCGCGCCTTTGGTCTCTGAATTCATTTCCCGTGAACATGATCATTCAGTCAGCTTTGGTTGTATCCCTTCCGAGATACGGAGTCTCTGTCCGCAGCCCGGCACGCCACCTGTCGTATGAGTCAGACCGTTGGCGGTCAGATCCGGCCCACCGCGTTGTTGTCCGAGCGGAACCGACATTAGGCCGCTGACCGTTGAGACGTCTTGGCAGTCAGAACATGCACTGCAGCCGTCAGGCTGTTGGCGGTCTGCTCCAGCGTCTCAGCAAGCTGAATGGCCTGCAGATTGTCATGAAGCTGCTGCTGCAGCCTGACCAGTCTTTCTTCAGACTCACCCATGCGCAGCATTGTGGCTCCCAGTTCATGAATCGCTTCTGTCTGGCCAACCGCTGACTGAGAACTGGTGCGAATCGCGTCCTGCCAGCTGGACATGCGATCTTCAAATGAATCCAGCAGCTCTTCCGTCCGGTCTACTAGTGACTGACTACTGTCCTGCAGCGCCTGTGCATAGGCATCCCGGGTGTCGGTGGCATCGTCACGGTGGGACTTCAATGTCTGCTCAAGGTCTGCCTCAAGGGCGTGCCGCAATCCATCGGCGTGATGTTCCAGTAGTCCCGTCCATGTGTTTCGGACCCCGGCCAGCTGTTCGGCCCAGACTTCGGACTGTTGTCTGACAAGTGTCTTCAGAAGTTCTGCGCTGGAGTCCCTGGCGTCTTCAGTCCTGGGTTTCCCGCTGCTGAAACGAGGCAGCAGCGCCTCGATGCCAAAACGTTCTACGTCATTCAGGACCGATTGTTCGCACTGTTCCACGGCAAACGATGCAAACACCAGAACGATGGACATCCCCAGTGCCAGGGCTGTCGTGTCGAAGGCGACAGCAAGGCCCCCCGTAACTTCACCCAGCGATGAGTCCAGCTGTTCCGGAGTGACGTTCGCGAGTGCCATCGTGATTCCGATCACCGTCCCCAAGAAACCGAGAATCGGTATGGCCCACGTGATGGTGCGGATGGTCGCATAGCTCTGGTGCAAACGTTCACTGGCCAGTTCCGCAAGGTATCGCAGATGCTCTTCCAGCCCGTCAGCGTGCGAACTTCGCAGGTAACTCATCACATCCTGAACCCGTGAGAACAGGTGCGTGGAGTGCAACGTTGTTGTCTGTTCGTTATACCATTGTGTCAGCACGGCATGACCACCGGACTGCGAATCGGCTGCGACAGAAGATGGCAGTGGCAGCGTTGGAACGCCTTTCAGAATACGGCGTTCGTGGCGCAGACCAATCTGCTTCTGCAGCAGAATGGTCAGCCCCGTGAAGAACATGGCCGTACTGATGTATTCGAGCGGGTGAGTGCAGAAATACCGAGTGACGAACTCAGAGATGCCTGGTACGTTCGGTCCGACCGCGTAGAACAGGATCGTAAGACCCGTCGCCAGCACTGCGGTTCGAAGACTGCCAGAAGCCACGTTTCGCTGTTGAGTCACCGAATTGCCCCGCATCATAATGGCAGGGGCAACACGTCAAACACGCTGCGGTGGATCGAAATCGGCTGACCTCAGGTGCAGGTTTCCGCATAACGAAACGCAGAACACGCCGAGCCCCCCGGACGGCGTGATATGCAGAATGATCGTCACAATCGATACAGCTTGTTGAGATGGATCACCTGGAATCGCTGGAAACGTCCTGGTGGCCGTAGCCCGTCGCTGCGGTCCGGCGATGTTAAAAACCAGTGCGGCAGGATTCGCCGATAAACGCGGAACAGGAACCGACCGCAATGCTGCAGCAGGGCACCCCGCTGCCGGGTACGTCAGCCGTTTCATGATGAACCGAGCACGCCCATGAAAACGGACACCGTGAGGGATGCCGGTTACGGCGGAAAGACAAACCGTTACAACGAGGCATCGACCGTTTCGGAAAGGTCACGCACCCCCGTGGAAAAGTGCACGCGTCGATTGTCAACAATGTCGACGTTCGTCACTTTCCAGTTCCCGCCGACCGACTCGACACAAAAATCAGCTTCAAACTGATTCGTGCGTGCATGAATGTGTCCCCAGTGTTCCACCGTGCCGGAAACATTCCAGCGACACCGATACGCAAATCCTCCAGGTTGTGCTTTCGATTGTTGCGGAACGGTCAGTTCAGTTCGCGTACCGTCCAGAATCTCCACCTGCTTTACTCGCGCCACCGCTCCGCCCTGTTCCTCCATCTTCAGGCCTTCCATGATTTTCAGGTAGGTGGCCTGCAGTACGTCACCACTGGTACTGAAGGCCAAAGCATCGTAGACATCACTTTCCGTGCGATACTGAAACGCCGCGTAGATATTATCATGCAGTGCCGCAAACACTGCTTCGGCTGTTTCATTGGTAATCGGCGGACGTCTTCCCACGGGAACCGCCAGTTTCCCGAAGCCACTGTCCCTGACTGCCCAGGCACAGCAGAGCAGAACGGTGACGGCCATGACCGTTCGTCGGTCAAGACCTGATTTCGCCGTTCGGAACGTGAATGCCGCCACAGCAAGCAGCAGGAGACCCACGGAACCCGACGAAATTTCGAACGTCGGTTGCGATGTCACTTCCGCTGGAATTGCGTGTACGTGCGCCCGGGCTGTCCGAACGCCGGCCTTCCATTCAACGATGTTGTTGTTTCCAACTCTGGTGACCGTTTTGCGATAACCACCGGTACTGTCAAACACCACAACGTTTACAGACCACAGAGTTTTTGCAAATCGATTCCACTGCAAACGTACGTGTGCAGGAGCCTTGCTCAGAGGATACGAAAGAATGAGTCCGACGCGAGCACTGGACAGAGGCACTGGCTGCGGCTGCGCACGACGCGCCAGGTCTGTAAGACTCAGGCCATAGAAGTCGCAACGGCTCACGACCGCCCTGGCATCCTGGCCATCGATCCGGACGGGGTTGCCGGTGGCGAAATGATCGGCGATCAAAGGGGCTGCTGCCTGCTGTTCTTCACGACTGAAGAATTCGTCTCCATCATGCGGCAACGTCAGTATCTGCTGCAGTGTCAGCAGAGGTATCAGAATCTCATGGCGAACTTCAAAGTCTTCCACATACAGAAACGAATACACGGAACTGTAACTGGTGATGCCCAGAGTCTTGTTCTGCTCCTGGGCCAGCCATACTGCTCGTTCCCTGTCAGAGGATTTCTCGGTTAACGCCGGTCGGTCCCAGACAAACCGCTGCGTTATCGGAATGCCAGTGACGAGAGCTTTGTCATACAGCACGTCACCACCTTCCTGTTTGATCGTCAACTGCATTTCTGCGGGAAGCAGCCCATCGTCGCCGGCGAAGCGCTGACTGAATGTCAGAAACTCGGGCGATGCTGCCGGGGAGTACCGAAGTTCAAACGTCAATTTGTGCGACATCAGTTCGGTCAGCGGCACACCACCGACCGGGACGTCAAAGTTAACGTTGATGGATTGACTCTTCTGCAGACGATGGCCACCTGCATCCTGCATCACAAAACGTTCGGCCACGAACGAACGATGCAGCTCGATTCCCTGTTGAATAGTTACTGCGTCAAGACAGTCCGCCGCGTTGGGCTGCAGATCGTGAAACAGAAACAGGTCTTCCAGAAAGACTTCGACAGTGACGCGAATTTCGTCGCCAGCAACGTACACCAGTGAACGAGACAGCGAAACGGGATGTCCGGAGGCGGCGACTGACAGGAAAATGGCGATAGTCGATACGGACCCCATTCGCTGCAGCTGACGAAGGAATGATCTGTGCCCCGTTGTCTGGCCAGTGAAGTCCCGCATGAGAATCGTTTATACATAGAGGAACGCATCGACTAAACCGCTCAAGGATGAACGTCCCATTGTTTTGTCACGCTGCGGCCAGCGAGAAGGCTTCGAAAATGCGTGACTTCAAGAACCGGAATCCAGGACGCTGATCGGCACGATACCGACAGTCAAACCTTGCGGCGTTTGGGGAACGGATTGTGGAATGACGCCGTTAATCGGGCAAGCCCCGCTTGCGCGTCCATGACCAGACTGAAGCCGGCGGGGACCAGAATCAGAGTAAAAGCGGTGGAAACAATCAATCCGCCCAGCACGACACTGCCGAGGCCTCGATAGAGTTCGCTGCCAGCTCCGGCAATCCAGACCAGGTGACCTTCCACAAGCGACGGAACGGGTACGACCAGCGGCAGCATACCCAGAACCGTTGTCAGGGTACTCATGAAGATCGGCCGGATTCTGGTACGGACACTTTCGCATACGGCATCATTCGAAGTCATGCCTTCGTCGCGAATCAGGTTCAGGGTTTGGTGCACAATCAAAATCGCATTGTTCACCACGGTACCGATCAGAATCACGAAGCCCAGCATTGTGAGCATGTCCAGCGTTTGAAACGAAAATCGATTCAGAACGGTCAGTCCGATCAGCCCGCCGACAAGGGCCAGCGCAACGCTGGTCATGATGACGAGGGGATAGAGAAACGATTCGAACAGGGCCGACATCAACAGATAAGTCAGTAGAACAGCCAGGACCAGGTTCCACTTCAGTTCATACCATGTGTCCGCCAGTTTGTCGGCCGTGCCCGCCAGCCGGATCTGATACAGCCCGGACTGAAAATTGGGGGATTGCATCAGTGGCCCACGGATCTTCTCTTCCACCTTACGCAGTGCTGCTTCCAGAGCGATGCCACCGGCAGGCTTCAGCTGCAGGGTGATGGAACGCAGACGTTCGACGTGGTTTACCTGTTCCGGGCCGCGGCTGAGAACCACATCAGCAACCGTCGACAGCAACACATTGTCACCGCCGGGTGTACTGAGGGGAAGGTTCTCCAGATCCTGACTTTGGTCGGCGTAAGCATCGTCACCGTAAATCACCAGGTCGATACGACGGCCTTCATGCCAGTAGTCTCCGGCGAAAGCTCCGTCGACAAGTGCGTTGACAGCATAGCCAATGGACGAAGAAGAGATCCCAAGTTCGGACGCTTTTTCCAGCCGCGGGACGACGTGCAGCTCGGGGCTCGACAGATCCAGGCCGGGAATCGGACGCAGTTGATTTCCGGCAGTCATTGGGAATTCCTGCATGCAGATGCCGAAAGCCTTTTGAGCCTCCATCACAAGAACTTCGAGGTCGGGACCTGTGATTTCGATATCGATCGTGCGTCCCCCGCTCAAAGCGCTGTCGAACAGGCTGGCCTGGCTGACAATCGGAATCACGCCCGGTTGTGCGGCGGCAGCCCGTGACAAGATCGGAATCAGCTCGGCCGACCGTAATTCGTCTGCTGATCGCGCCCCCATGAACAGGCTGCGACCGCTGGCCACAAAGAAGAAGCTTTCGATTTCCGGGGCGTCGTCTCCCTTCTGACCGAGCCAGTAGGGCGCCAGCTGCTTTTCAATATTCTCGCCCAGGCTGATCATTTGATTAACATTGTAGCCTGGCGGTGGCAACAGGATCGCAATAATCAGATTCCGATTTCCATCGGGAAGGTACTCCGTGTCGGGCATCAGTTTCTGACTAAGCGTCAATGAACCAGCCACAAACGCTATCACGATTGCCAAGCGGATGATCGAGCTGCCACGCATCGAAAGAAGCTGCCTCATCCCGTCGGCAAAGCCGTGATTCAGCCAGCTCCCAAGACGAACAAGACCGAAGAGGCCGCGAATACCAAAGCCTGATTCAACGTCCGCCTGTGAAGGAAAGGAGACGGGATCGTCCGACACTGTTAAATCTGCTGTATGGGATTCATCAGTCGAACGCCGGCGACTCAACAATCGTGCTGCAGCAGTGGGAATCACGGTAACGCTGACCAACAGCGAAAGTGCCACAGCGCAACTGATCGCGATTGCAATGTCGCGAAACAACTGGCCCGCCTGTCCCTGGACAAAGATCACGGGAACAAACACGGCCAGCGTGGTCAGAGTCGACGCCAGAACGGCTCCCCAGACTTCCTGTGTTCCTTCCAGCGCCGCCCGCTTTGGCGTCTTGCCCATCTGATGATGACGGTAAATGTTTTCTAAAACGACGATTGCGTTGTCGACAACCATGCCGACGGCAAACGCCATTCCCGCAAGGCTGATGACGTTGATACTGCGGTCGAACGCCTTCACAAACAGACACGTCCCCACCACGCTGATCGGAATCGCCAGACCGACAATCAACACGGAACGAAGACTGCGAAGAAACAGTAACAGAACGAGGACGGCCAGCGTGCCGCCAATGTAGACGTTGCTGCGGACCAGGTCTGTCGCGGAATCCAGGTACAGAGTCTCGTCGTAGACCTGATCCAGATAGACGCCCTTCTGTTTCAGTACGCCCTGGTTGAGATCTTCGACAGCGATCCGCAGACACCTGCCGTAGACTCGTTCGCATTCTGCCAGTTCGAAACTCGTAATGGTGCCGTCACCATCAAGATCCAGCTCCTGTCGAGCCGGCCCCATGATGGCCTTCAGGTTCGTGCCCGGCGACTGCTGCGCATTCACGGCCAGCGCGCTGAGTCCCTGTTGCCGTACAACTCCGCTGGGTTTCTTGTAGCTGATGCCAACAGTGGCAATGTCGCGAACACGGACCGGACTGCCGTCGCGGTGGGTGATGATGGTGTCTTCGACCTGAACAGCCGATTGAAACTGGCCCAGTGTACGAACGACATTGCGTTGCTTACCTTCCTGAATATCACCCGCCGACGTGTTTTGGTTCTGACCGACTAACACGGCGCGAAGGGCATCGATGGTGACGCCGAGTGCGGCTAACCGAGTCGGATTGACGATGATTCGGAATTCCTGGTCCTGTCCACCGAAGACGTTGGCATTGGCGATGCCCGGTACTCGTTCGAACTCAGCTTCGATGAAGTCTTCGGCGAACTTCTTCATCAGCGCCGGATTGTTTCGCCCCAGCACAAAGGTTTCCAGAACGGGATGTTCATCCACCAGGTCGTTGATGCGAGTCAGAGCCACACGACCGGGACTGTTTAGAATGGGGGCCAGCGGGGTGGCGAGTTCCGGGTGCAGCACGATCAGATTCTGCAGATCCTCATGTGTGGGCGGCAGCGGCTTCAGAATGAACCAGGCGACGGCGTTCGTGTTGGCGTTGACAGTACTGATCACCGGCTCGTTGGCGTCATCCGGATATTCAGGCACCTGATTCAATTTTTCCGACGTGCGTGCGCGCGCGTCGGACAGTGATGTTCCGACGGGAAACTTGAGCGTGATGGAGCCACGGGAGTCTGCACTCTCGCTGTTGAATTCTTCGAGACCTTCGACACTCTTCAGCTGTTCTTCCTGCTCTTCAATGATTTCACGCTCGACTTCCTGAGCACTCGCACCGGGCCAGACGGTGGTGACCGTGATCTCCGGCTCAACCACATCCGGCGTCAACTGGACTGGTGTGCTGAGGTACGCAATGCCCCCGAACAGCACCAGCAGGAACACGGCGACGGTGACTTTGACCGGGTTTTCAATGGCAAAGGCAATAAAGTTCATGTCGTCGGCACACTATTCAACAGATGGCTCCTGATGAGGCTCAGAAGCCTTAATCTGCACCGACTGGAACGGACGCAGACGTTCAGCGCCTTCGGTAACAACCTGCATACCGGATTCAAGATCGCTGTCCAAGACCTGGACCCATTCGGACTGACTGATTCCCGGTTGAACCATGACCTGGCGAACGCTTGAGGGCTGGCCATTGGTGGTTGGATTAATTGCGAACACAAACGTGCCTCGCGACGTGCGCACCAACGTGTCCTTAGGAACGAGCGTAGCTTGAAACGAGCGACCGAAGAATTCGGCTTCGGCCACCATGCCTTCACGAAGAGTGGGAATTGGAACATCCGACGTCCCGTTCATGCGGTTTTTGATCCGCACGATCACCGGAAAACTGCGAGAACCTGTTTCCCAGGCGCTGCGTGGCACGATGCTGTCGACCGTTCCGGTCCAGCGACCATCGGCACTGTCCGGGTCGGGGGTCCCGGCAATCTTCAGCTTTACGCTGTGGCCAATCGCGATCTGTGAAATGAAGCCCTGATCGACAGGAACTTCAACATCAACTTCGTTCAGTTGCACCATCGTCGCCACAGGGTCTCCCTTCGACAGCCATTGCCCGAGGTACGTCTGTTCCTGAACCACGAAACCGTCAAAAGGAGCTCGCGTGATTCGCTTTTCTTTTTCCGCTACCGACCACGCGACGTGTTTTTCCTGGGCCTGCAGTCTGGCATTCGCCTGCAGCTTCTCTTCCTCACGAGCACCGGCGAAAACTCGCTGAAACACGGCTTTGGCAGCCAGTAAACGGTGGCGGACTTCATCGTACGTAAGTTCGGCATCATCGACCGCGGAAGGATTCGTAGCGCCCCGACTTGCCAGTGACTGCAGTTCCTTCAATCGTTGCTCTGCATGGGCGAACACCGCTTCAGCCGCCAGATGCTGTGCCTGTGCTTCTTCGACGTCTTCTTTGCGTGGTTTCAGAATCTGTTGATGCTGGGCTTTTCTTTCGGCCAGCACGGCCCGCTGTTCCTCTAATGCGAGTTCCGTGGAAAGCATTCTTAACTGCGACAGAACGGTGCCAGCCTTCACGAAACTGCCCCGCTCCCGCAAAAACTCATCGACGACACCGTCGGCAGCCGATGCGATGATGCTGCAGTGTCGCGGCCGCACGGTCCCCACAGCCATCAATCGCGGTGCGATCTGTTCCTGCCGAACTTCACGAACCCGCACTAGTGCCGGCGGTTGCGCCGGCGGCGGTCCTGCAGCCGACGATCCGTCATCTCCGGATTGGCTGGTCACAGCAGACGAACAGCCGGTAATCACAGACAGCACCAGCAGCGCCGCAAGCACTCCACTGCGTACTGCTGTCATAGTTGCGGTTGAACACCGTACTCGCAAAGGGACATTGACCTGGCAAGGAGCTGGTATTTTTACTGCGTCGACGGACACGTCAGATCCTCTGTGAATTCCGAAATTCTGATATAAACTACTTTGCAGCGTACCAGTGAGTCTCCGGCTTCCGCCATAGTCAGCTGAGTCTGGCGACGTGAAATCTGATAATCCCGTCTCCACACAACATTCTGTGATGATTAGAATCCCGGCCGGCAGAGGTGGTGCCGGCCGCCCGACGATTCGAGCAGCCGCTCGGGAATGACAGGTCGTGCGCAGAACCAGCAGTTCGCTGGCAAGTACGCGTTCCGGTGAAACCTACGACAACCATGGCTTTCGGGCCTTTGTACGACAGGCAGGCTTGTCTGTCATTTCAATCAACGTTTCCAATTCCCAACGTGTCCCTTCAAGTCAGGAAATCATCAATGGCGTCTCGATCCGAAAAGGGACTGTTTTCTGGAATGCTCTTCGTCGTTGTGTGCGGGCTCGTGCTTACAGCGACAGATGCTCAAGTCGCATTTGCGATCCCGCAGCAGACCGCCAACACCACCGACGCAGCGGCGGACGACCGGGTGGGCAGCAAGGTCATTGTCACCGTGGCCGGTGCCCCCCTGCGAACTCCGGAAGCCATTGTCTGGAAAGCGTATCTCGGCGAAACGTTCACTGTGACTCTGACCAACGGAGAATGGCTGTGGATCGACCAGAAAGGCGGATGGTTGTGGGAACAGGAAACTGTGAATTTCGACACAGCTGTGACAGAGTTGAGCCAACGCGTGCAGGCAGACCCCAGTGCTGAAAACTTTCACCTGCGCGGCATCGCGTTACTGGCCCACCAACAGTACGACGGAGCCATCGCCGATTTTTCGGAAAGCCTGAAAAGAAAACCAGGTCAGGCGGGCGTGCTGAACAACCGAGGACAGGCCAGATATCTGAAGAGCGATTACGCCGCCGCTGTGGCTGATCTGAATGCTGCCATCGAACTGGATCCCGAACACTTTTTGGCAATGAACAACCGAGCCCTGTGCTATATCGCCGTCGATCAGTTTGACGATGCGCTGGCCGACCTGAATGCCGCCATTCAACTGAACAAAGAATATCCTGAAGCATTGAACAATCGAGGCGTCGTGCACTCCCGAAAGGGCAACTACCAGGCCGCCATCGTCGACTTTTCTACCGCTCTGAAGATTGACGAAAAATACATAAATGCTTACGGCAACCGAGCGTATGCCCATGTTCAACAGGGAAACGACGCGGCCGCGATCAATGATCTCAGGACGGCCATGACTAAAGATTCGAATAACTACCAGGCAGTTAACGATCTGGCATGGATCTACGCGACCAGCCAGAACGCTTCGACCAGGGCCCCAGGCGAAGCTGTGAGACTGGCAACGGCTGCCTGCCGTATGAGCCAGTACGAAGACTGGAATGCCCTGGATACTTTGGCCGTTGCTCATGCCGCGAATGGAGATTTCGACGCCGCAAAACAGTGGGTGACCACGGCCCTGGAAAAGGCACCCGCCGCCCAGAAGCAGCGCATCGCTGAACACCAGCAATTGATTTTGACCGAAAAACCTGTCGTTCCGTAACGAGACCGTTTCGCGCGGCATGCACTTGTCGCCGCCAAAGCAGTACCGACCAGCATACTTCAAGGCCGCTGTGGACACAGTCCCATCAAAGGGGTGATTCGCGGAAAGTGGTACTGTGGCCGAGGGGTTCATTCCTCGCTCCAACTACCGGCCACTCTCCCGGTACCACAACATCCCGTGACTGACCCCTTTCCGGCGGTGAAGCTGCAGAACGCTCACCAACGGCGCGGGCTGGGCTACTGGTCTAACGGGGTGGCGTGCAAGTGCCACCGCACGTCGCAGACGCCAGTTGATCGCACGAAGCAGTTCACCAGAACGTAAACGTTCTCCCAGGTTGCCATGACGGCTCGCCGTTGCTTCTCACAACTGGGAAATGAAGGGGGCTGGAACCCGTCACGTGGTGGAAGTCGAACCGCTGCTGCGAATCGCGCAAGCGGTTGGTTGCAGTCGACTTTTTCATGTGTCATAGTTCCGGCGGCATTTTGCGGCCACTCTCGTCCATCGTGTGGGCAGAGCGAATCGCTTAATGTCAGTTCAGTTCTGAGACATCTACCGCCACGACGTCGGTTGAAAATATGATCAACACATTGGCAGCCAATTCACTCACGGATGCGTTGACTGGTCCCCTGCCGCTTTTGGGCTGGGATATTTCCAGTGACACTGCATTCGTCATTGCTGCGATCATTCACGCGGTCTTGATATTCCATGTGTTCGCTCTGTGCCCCTTCTTCCTGATCTGGCTGGAACGCAAAGGCTCGGGACGAATTCAGGACAGACTCGGACCAACAAGAGTGGGCGGTCGTTTTGGTTGGCTGCAGTCGCTGGCCGACGGCATTAAGCTGATCCAGAAAGAGGACCTTTGTCCGCCCGTCGCTGACGCCATGCTGTTTCGTTCCGCCCCTTACATCGTCTGCCTGGCATCGTTTGCAGCGTTCGTTGTGCTGCCGTTCAGCCATAGCTGGGTGGCCGTCTCTGCGGATTGCGGGCTGTTTATTCTGCTGGCGATTCTGTCACTGGAAGTCTTTGGCATCATCATGGCCGGCTATTCCAGCGGCTCCAAATGGTCACTGTTCGGTGGCATGCGTGAAGCTGCTCAGATGGTCAGCTACGAAATCCCACTAGCCATTTGTGCTCTGATCCCCATCGTTTCTGCCGGTTCGCTGAACCTTGGCGAAATTGGTGACATGCAGAGTGGGCATCTTGGGAACTGGTTCCTGTTCCATGATCCTTTTACTTTTGTAGCCTTTTTCGTGTTCTTCGTCGTGTTGACCGCGGGTTGTAAACGGGCTCCGTTTGACCTTGCGGAAGCCGAAAGCGAGCTGGTTGGCGGGTTTCATACCGAATACAGCGGCATGCGTTGGTCCTTCTTCTTCATGGGTGAATACGCGAGTATGTTCGCCCTGTGCGGTGTCGCGGCGATTCTGTTTCTGGGCGGCTGGCATACAGGGATACCTGGTGTGGACGGACTTCTGCAGGAGTGGAGGACGCGGGGCGAGTTCACCCCCTTTGGCTATCTGGCCAACGTCATTGGTGCCGGCGTCTTTGTCAGTAAAGCTGCATTTGGTGTGTTCGTACAGATCTGGCTTCGCTGGACGCTGCCTCGACTTCGCATCGACCAGGTGATGATCACCTGCCTGAAATACTTTGTGCCGATCAGCTGCTTCCTGTTTCTGGGGGCCACGGTTTGGCCGCTGTTGTTCATGTTTGTATGGGAGCAGACAACGATCTATCCCGAGCCGCTGGGCAAACGAGCTGCTGAGATTTGGTCGGTACGGCACGATGATTCTGAATCCAATGAATCTGTTTCGACCGACGCTGATGCCGGATCATCGAACGATTCAGAGTCCATCGAAGTTGAATTGTCTTCCGGCCAATACGTCGCCTCCACTAATAAAAATGTTGATTTACAGTTACAGAGCGACAGCTCTGAACAAACCGCCCTGGCGGCTTCCATTGAGGTGCGACAGTGAGTTTGTTTTTCACAATTTTCGCTCTCGCCGCCTGTCTGGGTGCTGTTGCGGTTGTCATTAGTCAAAGCGTCGTGCGAATGGCGTTCTGGCTGGTGGTGTCGCTGGGCAGTGTGGCCGGCCTGTTTTTTCTGGCAGATGCCGACTTTATCGGTGCGGCCCAACTGCTGATCTACGTGGGTGGCACGCTTGTGCTGCTGGTGTTCGGCATCATGCTGACGGCCAGCGGGCCGTACATGAAGATTCCCGCCTCACCTGGGGAAACTGTAGTGGCTGGCCTGATCGGGGTGATGTTTCTGTTCATGGTTTTCGCCACCATTAACGGTGTCGACTGGGACGGCTCTCGCGATCGCATTATGGCAGCCACTCACCAAACTGAGGGGGCGACAGGTTTCGACGATCGTTCTGAAGGAAATACATTGCGTCCACTGGGTTTTGCCTTGCTGGGCGTCCGCCCGGACGTGCCGAACGGCGTGGCCGGTGCCGGATATCTGCTGCCGTTTGAAATTGCGTCTGTTCACTTGTTGGTCGTGTTGATTGGAGCCGCTTATCTTGCTCGGGCAAAACGGCGGCAGGATGTTGTCTAGCAGAGTTTTTGATGTGTCTTTCGTCATTTCGCGGTTGTCTATTAGTTCCGAGCGATAGCTCGAATTGGATTGCGGGCCTCCCGCTCCAGGGTCGATTGAATGCCAGCTGAACTTAATTCATATCTCCTTGTCGGTGCAGTCCTGTTCGTTTGCGGCGTCATTTGCATGGCCACCAAACGCAACGCGATTGGCGTGCTGATGGGGGTCGAACTTGTGCTGAACGGTGCGAACGTGAATTTCGTTGCGTTCTCAAAGTTCACCACACTGGGCCTGGATGGTCAGGTGTTTTCATTGTTTGTAATTGTGCTGGCTGCTGCGGAAGCGGCGGTGGCTCTGGCGATTGTCTTGAACTTCTACAACAACCATCTGACGGTGGACGTGGATCGCGGCAATAAGCTGAAAGGCTGATTGCACCTGGCATTCGTTCTGTTCTGGTCTTGTGTCTGAGATACTTTGGAAATCCGATGGTGGGCGAAACGCTGAAATTCTGGCTGATGATCGCTTGGCTGCTGCCCCTTGCAGGGTTCGTGGTCGAGATTTTCTTTGGCTTTTACAGCAAGAATCCTCGTCACAGTAAAGCGGCAGCATGGTGTGCCGTGGGATGTATCGGAATCGGATTCCTGTGTAGTGCGAACGCTTTGCGAATCTGGGGCAATGCCAACGAATGGTGCGTGCTTGAGGCGGCTGAACACGGCGATCCCGGTGACACTCAGGCCGATGCCGGACACCACGAGACGGACTCAGCCGAACACCAGACCGCATATTCCGGTGTGATTTACACTCTGGGCGTCTTCGGCAGCCTGGAAGTAACACTC
The DNA here is from genome assembly GCA_014238335.1 of Fuerstiella sp. GTDB lineage: Bacteria > Planctomycetota > Planctomycetia > Planctomycetales > Planctomycetaceae > Fuerstiella. The sequence continues at coordinate 62,942 of JABABI010000028.1, read as the reverse complement.
GACTACTACATCGACAGCCTGACGCTGGTGATGTTTACGATGGTGACGCTGATTGCCACGTGCATTCACGTGTTTGCTATCGGCTACATGAGCGATGAGTTGACGGATGAATACGTTGACCATTCGGCCCACACGTCGGACGGAGGTCACGTTCACCGTCCGGGACGTTTCTACCGCTTCTTTGCGTTTATGTCGCTGTTCTGCTTTGCCATGCTGGGGCTGGTACTCGCGGGCAATATTTTCCAGGTGTTTATCTTCTGGGAACTGGTCGGTATCTGCAGCTTCCTGCTGATCGGCTTTTACACAGAACGAAAAACCGCCAGCGACGCCGCCAACAAAGCGTTCATCATGAACCGTATCGGGGACTTTGGTTTCCTGATTGGGCTGATGGTGTTGTGGACATTCTTCGGCACGTTCCGCTTCGGCGACACAGTCGTTGATGAGCAGGTCGTCGATCAGGGCCTGTTCAGCATGGTGCATCGTGATGGCACGGGCAACGTTGCTCGCGACGAAGTCACAGGCGACGTGTTGATTACAGACACTCACGGACACGTGCTCACAAACGAAGACGGAAGCAACCGTCAGATTCCGTATTACCTGCTGGTCGTGATTGGTCTGGGTATATTCGCCGGCTGCGTCGGTAAGAGTGCTCAATTCCCGCTGCAGACATGGCTTCCCGATGCGATGGAAGGCCCGACCCCGGTGTCAGCTCTGGTGCATTCCGCCACGATGGTCGCGGCTGGGGTTTATCTTGCAGGACGTTTCTTCCCGATGTTTGTGCAGGAAGTTCTGCTGACGATCGCTTACACCGGCTGTATCACGCTGTTTCTGGCGGCCACCATCGCCATGGTGGCAACCGACATTAAGAAGGTGCTGGCCTATTCAACCATTAGCCAGCTGGGCTACATGATGCTGGGAATTGGCGTCTTTGGCTGGGCCGCCGGATTGTTTCACCTGATCACTCACGCGTTCTTTAAATCATTGATGTTCCTGTGTTCCGGCAGCGTGATTTACGGCTGTCATCACGAACAGGAAATGCCAAAGATGGGCGGCCTTCTGTGGAAGATGCCAATCACGGCTTTCACCATGCTGGTTGGCGTTTGTGCAATCTCAGGCTTCTGGTTGCCATTTGGCCTGCACTTTTCCGGCTTCCACTCCAAAGACGCAATTGTGGCTTCCGCATTAGCCTTTATTCATGCGAATCCCGCGCACTTCATGTTATTCCTGATTCCACTTCTGACTGCCGGCATAACTGCGTTTTACATGTTCCGCATGTGGTTCTATACGTTTGTTGGAAAACCGCGAGATCAACACGTTCATGATCATGCCCATGAATCGCCGTGGGTGATGACCGTACCGCTACTGATCCTTGCAGCCTTTGCCTGGTTCTGTGCATACGGTGGTGAAAGCGGGCATCTGTACCTGATGCTGACCGGTGATGAACCGTCACATCTGGCGGCCGACGTCACTGCTGCGACTGCAGGTGGAATCAATTTGCCCGGTCACGCCGCGATTCATGCCGTTCATGATGACGCTGGAAGATGGGCACTGATCGCAGCACTGTCGGGAGCATTGATCGCCTACGTTCTGTACGGCACCAACGTGGTGAACGTGGAAGAGATCAAGCGTCAGCTGGGCGGTGTGCACGGTTTCCTGGCAAATAAATGGTACTTTGACGATTTATATGACGCCCTGTTCATGAAGCCGGCTCATAAAGTGGCCGCTTTCTGTGCATGGTTTGACGGAGCAGTATTCGACAGAATTCTGCACGGCGCAGCAAAGTCCATGATCGTCGTTTCCAAATGGGATCGCGTTTTTGACGAAACCGTCGTTGATGGTTTCGTCAACCTGATCGCCAGTGCGACTCAGTCTGTGGGGGCGTCGCTGAGGGTTGTTCAGACCGGACGGCTGCGGCAGTATGTGATGTTCATTGTGCTGGGCGTTGTAGCTCTGTTTGCTGTCATGTTTACGACATTTCCAGGTTGAAATTCGGCGGGGCGACTGCCGTTCATCAGATAACAATTCAGTTGGTCCAGCTTTTAGGCTGGAGTTAAACCATGAATCCAGACGTACTACTTTCCGCCATCATTTTCCTTCCCGCTCTTGGCGCGCTGATTCTGGCATTCCTGGACAGTCGTGCCGTCGCGCAGATACGTGCGATCGCCCTGGGCTTCACCGTCGTCACGTTTGTGCTGACGTTGTTGCTGTGGGGGCAATTCAAATACGACGTGCCTGGCATGCAGATGGTGGTGGAAAAAGATTGGATTGGGACGTGGAACGTCTTCTACCGCCTGGGAGTTGATGGAATCAGCCTGCCGCTGGTGATTCTGACCAGCATGGTCAGCATGCTGGCGGCCGTGGCGTCCTGGAGCATCAATAAACAACACAAGGGCTACTTCATCCTGTTTCTATTACTGGAAACCGGAATGCTGGGCGTCTTTTTGTCACTGGACTTCTTCCTGTTCTTCGTGTTCTGGGAAGTCATGCTGTTGCCGATGTACTTCCTGATCGGTGTGTGGGGCGGTCCTCGCCGAGAATACGCGGCCATCAAGTTCTTCCTGTACACGCTGGTGGGCGGAGTGTTGATGCTGATCGCAATGTTGATGTTCTACTTCAACAGCGGAGCAACGACGGACAGCTTTAACCTGATCGAACTGGCAAAGGCGGCTTCCGGCACCAGCGAAACGTTAACCAAAACACTCAGCCCGAATCTGCAGATTACCGCTTTTGTCCTGCTGTTCATCGGCTTCGCCATCAAACTGCCCGCGTTTCCGTTTCACACATGGTTGCCTGACGCTCACGTCGAAGCTCCTACGCCCATCAGTATGATTCTGGCCGGCGTCCTGCTGAAGCTGGGTGGATACGGCATCATTCGCGTCGCCTTCCCCCTGTGCCCGTATGGTGCTTACTACGCGGCCTACGCACTTGTGGCCATCGGCGTCTTCAGCATCATTTACGGAGCCTTCGCGGCTCTGGCTCAGACCGACTTCAAACGTCTGGTGGCCTATAGTTCTGTCAGCCATATGGGCTACGTGCTGATCGGGCTGGGTGTCTGGAAAATTGGCGAAGCCACCGGCAAGACCATCAATCCGGATATGTGGCTGATGGGAATCAACGGGGCCATGTTCCAGATGATTGCTCACGGAGTTTCGTCAGCCGGGATGTTCTTTATGGTGGGCGTCATCTATGACCGAGTGCACCATCGCGACCTGAACCAGTTTGGTGGCCTGATGGGCCGCATGCCGCTGTACAGTGGTCTGGCAGCCGGACTGTTCTTTGCTGGCCTTGGGCTTCCCGGCCTGTGTGGATTCATCGGCGAAATTTTTGTTGTTCTGAGTGCATGGAACTACAGCCCGACGTTAGCCATCGTGGCTGCCAGTGGAGTCATCCTGACAGCCGGTTACATCCTGTGGGCCATGCAACGCGTTTATATGGGGTCCGAGTACAAAGGACCGCATTCAGAAGACATTACACCGATCAACGGCCGCGAGTTGACGGTCGCAGGAGTGCTGTTGGCGTTCGCCATAATCCTTGGCGTGTTCCCGGGAATTCTGTTTGACATGATGCAGAGTTCCACTAGTGCTCTGGTGGATTCAATGCAGCTGGGATACGAAAAAGCTGCCGCAACACTTAACGAACTGCAGGCGATGCGATAACCAACCTGCCAGACCGCAGACTCTCGGATCCAAACACCGCCACAACCTCATTCGGTAATTAAACGTGTTCTCTGAACTTCTCAACAATCTGATCGAAGACACGCTCGGCCATGGACTGTGGTACTTCAGTGCCGAACTTTGCCTGAGCGGCACGATTGTCGCAATGCTGCTGATGCGGTTATTAAGCGTCGATCGCCTGCTGCCAACGTTTATTGTCGCCCTTATCGGGGCAGCGGCCGCCGGTGGGTGTTCGTTTGGACAGTTTGCCGACCTGATTGCGGCCCATGATACTATGTCCGTCTCGTTCTTTGGCGGGATGCTGCGGCAGGATCTGTTCAGTGTGTTCTTTCGCGTCTTCCTGTCGCTGTTTTTGATCCTGACCATCGCACTAACGGTCCTGACCGGGATCCCGGACAACGAAGACGCCCCCGACTTCTATTCCATGTTGTTTGGAGCGACCATTGGCATGATGCTGATGGCCAGCGCTAACAATCTGCTGATGCTGTTTCTGGGTGTGGAGATGGCCAGTGTTCCCAGCTACGTCATGGTCGGTTTTCTGAAGGGCCGCAAGGCCAGCAGCGAAGCGTCCTTGAAATACGTGGTTTACGGTGCCGGTGCCGCCGGTGTGATGCTGTACGGCATCAGCCTGGTGGCGGGAGTGTTGGGGACCGGTGATATCACGTTGCTGGCTGATCGACTTCGGATTGTGGCCGAAGGTGGTAATGCCGGTCTCGGTGATCCCGAAGTTCGCACGGTTGCTTTGGGTGTGATGCTGGTGATGGTTGGCCTGGCATTCAAGCTGTCACTGGTGCCATTCCACTTCTGGTGTCCGGATGCCTTCGAAGGTGCGTCAGCGGAAGTCGCAGGGTTTCTGTCTGTGGCATCCAAAGCCGGAGCATTCGGGCTGCTGGTCCGCTTCTGCGTAGGACTGTCCGGTGTACCTGAAACGGCAGAACTGATGACAGCATTTGGTGTGGGGCTTGGTGTTATCGCCATCATCACGACAACGTATGGAAATCTGGCAGCGTATACTCAGAAAAACTTAAAGCGATTACTGGCATATTCCACGATCGCTCATGCTGGTTACATGCTGATGGCCGTGGCTGCCATGCTGGTCATGCTGAACAGCGACCAGGCGCCAGGATTGGGCAAAGCCATCAATTACAGCATTGGTGGACTGCTGTACTATCTGGCCGTCTACCTGTTCATGAATCTGGGTGCATTTGCCGTGATCGCCCTGGTTCGCAATTACACCTTCAATGAAGACATCGACAGTTTCAAAGGCCTGATTTCTCAGAGTCCCGCTTTGTGTATCACAATGCTGGTGTGCATCTTCAGCCTGATTGGTATTCCGCCATTCGGAGGCTTCTTTGCCAAGCTGATGATCTTTGCATCGGTTTACCAGGCAGCACAGATTCACTGGGCGATGTATGTTGTGCTGGCCGCGGGGGCGATCAACACCATCTTCAGCCTGTTTTACTACGTTCGCATCCTGAAAGCGATGTTCCTTGAAGAACGACCGGCCGATGTCAAACCAGTGCCGCTGCCCGCGATGGAAGGTTATTACGTGGTTGTCCTTGCCGTCATGGTCGCTCTGCTGGGCTTCCTGCCACAGCTTGTTAACGGACTAAGTTCAATCGCCAACGAAGCCGGACATGCTGTGTTGCTGGTTATCGGTGGTTAATCGGATTCTGTCTTCTCTCCGGTGGCCGCCCTTGCGGCTTTTCCGACGTGTCATGTTCCCTGGAAGTTCTTCATGAGTCAGCAATCGGAATCAGTGCTGAACAGCGTGCTGATCGACATGGCCCGCAGTTTTCTGCAGTATGTGGCGGAAGCATGGCCATGGGTCAGTACTCAGGATCATTCTGTTGAAGAGCAGTTCAATGCCATTGCCGCTCGTCAGCGTCAGGATGTGGCGGACATCGTTTCGTTGTTAACAGTGCGGGAACACTTCATCGATTTCGGATCCTTCCCGACCGAATATACAGACCTGCAGTTTGTTGCTCTGGAAGCTCTGTTTGACAGCCTGCACGGCAGCCAACAGATTGTTTGTGACAGCATCACCTCAGCACTGTCGGAACTCAGCAAAGATGATGACGAGGAAGCAGTGCTGCTGCTGACGGCCATCAAGACTCGCCAAGCGGAAGCGGCGGCGGCTTTGAAAGAATTGCAGGAACAACTGGCTACCCCCGCCGCCGACTGAAGAACGGCTGCAGCGGAAGCTTCAGGCGTAACGGGAATGGTGACCAACTGTGGCACTTCGCAGACTGAGGCCTGCTCAGCGAAGTACGGCGTGTCGAATCTGGCTAAGTAGTTCGACTTCCAGTGCCGGATCTGTGCCCCGCGAAAGCCACCTCGACGGGCCCGTCTGTCCGATCACCTGGTCCAGGTCACGTTGCAGTGGATTGGAATCACGGAACGTAGCTCCACCTTCGTAGTTGGCTGCAAGGCCGGGCACGTCTTCGATTTCCTTGTCAACGCGAACACTCACAATCAACATGTTGTCGGCGGTATTCTGAAACGTCACGACAACACGACGTCGAATCGATTGCAGTGTACTTTCCAGCCTGTTGCCATACCCCACGGAATCGTGGTGCCAGGGTTCCAGCAGATTTGCGCCAGCTCGGTACTGGGTTTCAATCATGCCCTCAAGTTTACTCTCGCGAGCAATAATGAAGTGGTAATTGTTCAGCACCGCAACGGCACGCTCCCAGATAAGATCATAGCGTTCAACCGGCACCTGAATCGCGTTCGCGCCCTGCAGTGTTCGGCTGGGCAATGTCCCGGAAAGACAGCCGGCTGCCGCAATCATGCCGAGCAGCAGACAGGCGGTGGTGTTACGTCGAATTGAGGCGTACTTTGAGCGCACGGGCGGCTCATCCTTGAGCGTTGTGAAAACAAGTCGTGCGAATTTTGGCGGTTCAGGCAAATCAGGGCAAGATCACTTCGCGCCCGTCAATCGCTGGGAATCAGAGTTCGTCATGACACAAATGCTGTGCGGAAGCGATGCCCCAGGCGTCACACGACCGTCATGGATTCGATGCCGAGCTTGCCCTGCACGGTGCGGCTAAGTGTTTCGCGGACGATTTCGATGGGAATGCGGTCGTAGACCTGCTGAAAGAAGCCTTCCACAATCATGTGCATGGCTTCTTTCTCTGAGATACCTCGGCTTTCCGCGTAGAAGATCTGCTCTTCGTCAACGCGGCCAGTCGTGGCACCGTGAGTGCAACGCACATCATCGGCCTCAATTTCCAGACCGGGAATACTGTCGCAGCGAGTGTCGCTGCTCAGCATGAGTGCGTCGCTGCGCTGATAGCCGTCGGTCTGCTGAGCCGCCGCATCCACCTTGATCATCCCTCGCCAGATCACGCGGGATTCGTCACGCAGAACTTCCTTATACAACAGGTCGCTGTGCGTTCCCTGCGCCTTGTGATGCTGCTGAGTGTAGTAAGAAATTTTCTGACGGTCGCTGGCGAATGTGACACCGTTGACCTCCGCCGTAGCGGCTCGACCGTTCAGGTTGACGTCCTGGTGAATATGACTGAGCTTGCTGCCCAGTCCCACGACCGTCCACTGCAGCGAACCTTGGCTGGCCACATTGCCGGCCTGGTGAGCAAAATGCCACGTTTTCTGATTCCAGTTCTGCAGCTGAACGTAGCGCAGATTTGCATACTTGCCAACAATCAATTCCACACACCCGACGTGCAGTCCGCTGTGGTCTTCGTTGGTGGACGTTGTTTCTTCCAGCAGTGTCGCCTTTGCTTCGTCCTCGACGATGATCAGAGTGTGGCCAAAGTCAGCAACGCCGTCAGAAGTATGAGCAATCAGACTGTGCAGCGGCAGGTCGACATCCACTCCCTGCGGAACATACAGCAAAGTACCGCTGGTCCAGAAGGCGGCGTGCCATGCGGAAAAACGATCCGCGTCCGGACGCACGGCCTGCTTCAGAAAGTACGGCTCCAGCAGTTCACGGTTTTCAGTCAGCAGTGTCTGCAGATCACCGAACAAAACGCCATTGCCAGTAATGTCTTCACTCACATTCTCATGTGTCGTTGTGCCATCAACGTGTCTGATGCTGCCTCCGTATTCGGTTTCGCTGGCCAGCAGAGTGCTGATGGAAGACGCATCTGACTCATCAGTCGACGGCCGAAACTTTGCGGCGTTAAAGATTCTCAGGTCAACCCGTTTGAATTCTTCCGGGTTGAGTTCTTCGCCCAGCAGCTCTTCGTATTTTGCAAATGCGGCTCGACGGGCATCCGTGATCCACGACGGTTCGGTCCGCGTGCTGAGAAACTCTTCGAAGATCTCGGCACTAAACCCGATGCGATCAATATCAATAGTAACAGTCATAGGGGGATCTTCGATCCTTGTTGGCGTGGTGGGCGGCAGGACGTGAAGCGTCGCACCGCCGAGTTGATCGATGTTCTGTTCGAATGTCGTCTTAAAGCTGAAGCTGAGATTGAGAGCTGGACGGGCGGAATTAAATCTCCTGCCGCCTGTCCCACACATTCTGCAATAACAAACCCTGCTGCCGATTCACCGATTTCGGCGGCGCGACCTTCATCGGAGTCAAACCGGACGTTCGTCGCCACGGGCCGACCGGCCCATCCGGTCAGCCGACGCTGCCTTCCATTTGCAGTTCAATTAGACGATTCATTTCGACGGCGTATTCCATGGGGAGCTCCTTCACCAGTGGTTCGATGAATCCTGTGACGATCATCGCACTGGCTTCCGCTTCAGAGAGGCCACGACTCATTAGATAAAACAGCTGTTCTTCAGCGATTTTGCTGACACTGGCTTCGTGTTCGATGGCCACTTCCTGTTCTTCCACTTCGATGTACGGATACGTGTCGCTCTTGCTGTCCGGATCCAGAATCAAAGCGTCACAGACGACGTTGCTTTTGCAGTGGTGAGCACCGTCTTCGACCTTCACCAGTCCGCGATAACTGCTGCGTCCGCCATCTTTACTGATACTCTTGCTGATGATGCGACTGCTGGTATGAGGAGCACAGTGCACCATCTTGGCACCAGCATCCTGATGCTGATGATCACCGGCAAAGGCGATGGACAGCGTTTCGCCGCGTGCTCCGGGTTCCATCAGATAGATGGCCGGATACTTCATGGTCAGTCGACTGCCGAGATTGCCGTCGACCCATTCCATTAGAGCATCACGGTAGGCCATCGCTCGTTTGGTGACGAGGTTATAGACGTTGTTGGACCAGTTCTGAATGGTCGTATAGCGGAACCGCCCGCCTTGCTTGACGACGATTTCCACGACAGCACTGTGCAGACTATCGCTGCTGTACGTTGGTGCCGTACAGCCTTCGACATAGTGGGCCGATGCCCCTTCATCAACGATAATCAGAGTGCGTTCAAACTGCCCCATGTTTTGGCTATTGATGCGGAAGTACGCCTGCAGTGGGAATTCGATATGGACGCCTGGCGGAACATAGATGAATGAACCACCAGACCAGACGGCACTATTGAGAGCTGCAAATTTATTATCTTCCGGCGGAATGATCGTGCCGAAGTATTCGCGGAAAATTTCCGGGTGTTCTCGCAGGGCAGAATCAGTATCAGTGAACAAAACTCCGTCTTTGGAAAGGTCTTCCTTCAGGCTGCCGTACACGACTTCTGAGTCGTACTGAGCCTTCACGCCGGAGAGAAACTTCTTTTCCGCTTCAGGAATCCCCAGTCGATCATACGTCTTGCGGATATCGTCCGGAACATCGTCCCAACTGCGTTCCTGTCCTTTCGTCGCTTTCATGTAATAGTAGATGTCATTGAAGTCGAGTTCCGACATGTCGCCGCCCCAGTTGGGCATTGGTCTAGACTCAAAAATCTCCAGCGACTTCAAGCGAAAGTCCCGCATCCACGCGGGTTCATTCTTCATCTCAGAAATCTGCCCAACGATTTCACGGTCCAGGCCCTTACGACTTTTGAATTCGTAGTTGTCGGTGGAGTCATGGAAGCCGAACTGATAATCGCCGATTCCAATTTCTTCTTTTTCCGGTGCGTCGGTACTCATATTGATTCTCAATTTGTAGGGTCCGCTGTGCGGACCGATGTTGGTTGATGGCCCGCTCAACGGACCCTACCGAAGCTAATCCAGGAATAACTAAACTGCCGCAGCTTCTTCAGCTTTGGCATTGTCGGCCGCGGCTTCAGGGTGACGTTCTCGAACGGTGGCATAACCGTTTGCATGCAGATCGTGAGCCAGAGCCGCGTCACCGATTTCGACGATGCGGCCACCAAGTATTACGTGTGTGTATTGAGGCGGATTGAATTCGAGCAGACGTTCGTGGTGCGTAATGATCAACACGCCCATTTCCGGTCCGCTCAGTTTCGCCAGACCTTCGCTGACGACTCGGACGGCATCGCTGTCCAGACCGCTGTCGGTTTCGTCCAGAACCGCGAACTTCGGCTGCAGCATCGCCATCTGCAGAATCTCCATGCGTTTCTTTTCGCCGCCTGAGAATCCGTCATTCAGATAACGCCGAGCGAATTCGACGTCCATGCCCAGTTCTTCCATGCGTGCCTTGATTTCCTTGCGGAATTCACGCATGCCAATCAGGCCTTCGCCCTCTTTGCGGTCCGGATTACGAATGTTGCTGACAGCATGGCGAATGAAGTCGGCCACTTTGACGCCTGGAATCACCACCGGATACTGAAATGCCAGGAACATGCCGAGTCTGGCTCGTTCGTCCGCTTCCATTTCAGTGATATTGCCGCCGTCGATTTCGATCGAACCGCCGGTGATCGCATAATTCGGATGACCCGCCAGAGCGTAGGCCAGCGTACTTTTGCCGGAGCCGTTGGGACCCATCAGAGCGTGAATCTCGCCCTGGCGAATCTCCATGTTCACGCCCTTCAGAATCGGCGTGTCGGCAACAGAAACGTGCAGATCAGTAATCTTCAGCAAACTGCTCATCGCGTTCGCATTTCCTTGTAGTGTCAGAGCGGTCCAGTCCCACCGACGGCAATCCACCGGTTAAAGCGGACAGTCTTTGTGGGTTGGTCAGCTCGAGATTCAGTCAAACGGTTAAACTATTTCAACGGGATTCGATGTGGCGAATTCGAATCCGATTCTGCCGACAGCATGCTGCCGGTTCAGACTGACTTACACATTCAGTGCTGAATACCCGCTGTGATGAGGAACGGGCAGTTCCTGTTCGCCCTTCGTGACCTTACGAGCTTTGATCTTGTCCTGAATTCTCATCAAACCTTCCAGCAGTGCTTCCGGACGTGGAGGACACCCGGGAACGTAGACGTCCACGGGCACGACCAGATCCACGCCCTTCACAACGTGGTAGCCGTGCTTGAAGTACGGTCCACCACCAACAGTACATGCGCCCATCGCGATGACATACTTCGGATCCGCCATCTGCTCGTACAGTCGCCGGACTCGGCTGGCCATTTTAAATGTTACCGTGCCCGCCACGATCATCAGATCGGCCTGACGCGGAGTGGCTCGAAAAGCCCCCGCCCCAAAGCGGTCGATGTCGTACTTGCTGGCACCAGTCGCCATCATCTCAATGGCACAGCAGGCCAATCCAAAAGTCATCGGCCAGATACTGGACTGCTGTCCCCAGTTCATGGCATCTTCCATCGTGGTGGTAATGACGTTCTCTTCGAAGCGTCCTTCAATCCATGTCATGTCGGTCAGGTTCCAGACGAGTTGTTTCAACGAAGTCGCGGTTTGACTGAATCCCATGACGCCACATCACGGGAAATGCGAACCGCAAACTCTATCAGCGTAACCACTTGTTTCAATCGCAGGGGGCGATTTCCGACCTTTGGTTCAGGTCTTTCCCGCGCTCCCCACCTGAACTTCAAACTCACAACAGTGATGCCCGTCACGGCACCGATTCTTGAACTCCACTGGAGCCCCCAACACCTGCTCCAAAACCTGCCGTTCGACCTGACAGATCGTTTCATCCACATCCGCCAGCATCGGAAACGGGCAATTGGTTTCTCGCAGGATCGGCAAAGATGCTGAATGATCGCTTTCGACGTTAAACCCGCTGATCTTCATCTCGTCCGCCAGCTGATCCAGCCGTTCGTCCGGCGAGGAATTCTGAGTCAATTTTCGACGAAATCGATCCGCCAAGCGGTCCCGAACCTGAGAAATCAGCTGTTCTCTGATGGCACCATCCTCAATCTGCGAGATCACCTCCCATAGGACAACTGCCAGTTCCCGATAATCCTCACCCAGTGAATGCAGTCCGTCAGTAGTCACATGATAAACATTTTTCGGACGTCCACGTGGTTGGGACCGTTGTTCGCTGGCCAACAGTCCACACGCTTCAAGCCGCGAAATACGCTGTCGAATTGCGTTTCGTGTCACTCCAAGGACGTCGCACAAATCCTGGACATTCGCTCCGCTGTGGCAGTGCAAATGCTCCAGAAGTTCACGATCTTTGGAATCAAGTGAAGCCATGTCTTCCGTCCAAGTGCCGATTAGCACCTTCATATTCTGAACTATCATACACGGCAGGACACTTTTGACAATTTAACCTGTCAAAAATTTCAGTAAGTGAGACGAGGTCTCAGCTGGGCGAATGAGTCGTGTCCCCAAGGGGCAAAACGGTCATTTCGTCCCATGGATGTTGAATATCGCCGAGATATTAAATTTCCTAACATGCCACGGCACCGGCACCAAAATCCTGGAAACGCCCGCTTCACTGACCTGGACACCGTTTTTGCTCACTGGTCTAAAATGCCCCTCGACACAATTCGAATAGCCACCCGTTCCAGCAAACTTGCCCTGTGGCAGGCTCACCACGTCAAGTCGCTCATTACGGGTGCTTGTGCTGTCAACGTTGTGATTGTCCACGTCAGGACAGAGGGTGACCAAAACCAAACGGATCCGTTACGGCAGTTTGGTGGAGCCGGATTGTTTACCCGCGAAGTCCAACGATCTGTTCTTGATGGCGACGCGCACATTGCTGTCCACAGTTTGAAGGATTTGCCAACGGAATCGGCGGACGGCCTGCTTTTGGCTGGTATTCCTCAGCGTGCGCCAAAGTTTGATGCGATCCTGCTTCCAGAGGGAGCCTCGATCGTGAATTCGGTGCGTGACTTACCGAATGAAGCCCGGATCGGCACTGGTAGTCCCCGACGACAGGCGCAGCTGCTTCACTTGCGGCCAGATCTACGAGTGCTGGAAATTCGTGGCAACGTCGAAACTCGAATCGCGAAACTTGATGACGGCGAATACGATGCAATCGTCCTTGCCGAGGCTGGTCTTCGACGCCTGGGCCTCGAGGACCGAATATCTTTTTTGCTTCAGCCTCCGGAAATGTACCCGGCTGTGGGCCAGGGGGCGATTGGTATCGAGTGCCGGAGCGACGACGAAGACGTCCAGCAGGTCCTTAAACAGATCACCGACCAGAACGTCGCCTTCTGCACTCGCGCCGAACGTTCGTTGTTGCTGGAACTGCGGGCCGGTTGTCACGCACCACTGGGGGCATTAACGGAACTTGAAAACGGTCAGTTGCAACTGACCGGCATACTGCTGAGTGCCGACGGCACAGAAAGACTTGAGGCGACTTCTGACGGTTCGCCTGAATCCGCAGTCGAAATTGGCGTGGCTGTAGCGCAGCAGTTGTTGAGTGCGGGCGGCCAAAGACTTGTTGAAGGCCAATAGAATCGGTGGCGCTGTCTTTCGTGGCAGACCGAACCGTTGACTCAACCGGTGCCGGTTGAATCCACCGCGATCGGTGCCAGAAAGACGCCGACCAGCAGGTCGTATGCGGCGTGGCACCCAACGGTAATGCCAAAGCCCCGCAGAAAGAAAATTGCAGCGAAGAAGACTCCTGCGACCGCCCGGAAGGAAAACGTAAACAGATTAAAGGCATCGGCATTGGGGCCGACGTGGTGTGCCAGCGCAAAAACGAACGCGGTTGTCACGGCTGCCATTACAGCCGCCCATTTCTTCGGAAATTCGAACAACCGAAACGCGAAAAATGCAGCCGGCACCAGCAGCAGCCGAAACATCACCTCTTCGTACACGCCTGCACCAATAAACGACACGGCCCGAGTCAGATCGCCGGTCGCCAGCAGTAACAATCTCGCGTCGGATGCTGACGGGTGAAGATTCAGAAACAGCAGGTGGTGGACCTGCCCGGCAGCGACGAGGGCAACGGCCAGCAGAAAACTTTCCGCCAGCATTCCGACCTGAGTTTCCAGCCGCACCTGCCAGGGGTGTTGCCGAATGATGTGCCACGTCAGCAGAACGCCCACCACAAAAACGGGCAGCAGCAGAACCTGTCCAAGGCCCGCCAGAGACAGCAGAGATCGCATCCAGTAGTCTGCTCCGTTTCGAATTCGATCGGGTTCGCGATCGGCGAGCATTAGCACGCCGACTTCATAAATCGCGATCCATGGGATTAGAAACAAAAGACACGATAACGGCTTGCGCGCATCCACCCAGTAGTCGTTTGCGGGTGAGGGAGCCTTTGGCATGGGATGTCGGAATTCTTCATTTGCGGAGTGAATTTCGTCTTCGTAGTTATCGGCTGCACATCGGGTCCGCGGACAGCAAAGCAGAGGATCGACGAAACCGCCGCCGGCAAATGGCGTACGTGTCTTTTCCGTCCCGTCAACGGGTCGTGTTTTTTGGCAAAGTCCGGCGACTGTTGCCGCCCGCTGTTCGTAGCTGCCGTTTGTGCGACATCAAACTGCACGGCGTTCAGTCTAGGCAGAGTAGGTGGGACGCAAACGGTTCTTACGTGTGCGCAGGCGTGCGCTGATGCTCTTCGCGACACGACAATCTCGGTTCCGCACATTGTGATGACTGACAGCACTGTATGTCGATGAGTCTGGCGGGGCACCCCGCAATGCGTTCTGGACGAGCGCACGGAAAGTGTTCGGTCTTGATGTTGTTGTTGGCTTGTTCGCACTGATTTGATGGTTTGACAGATGACGATTCGCGAAGTTGAAGACGGATTGATGGACCAGATCGCTGAAGCTCTCTTCAACGAGGCGGGGTTTTCACGCAATCCCCTGCCCTCAATGGAAGCAGTCATCGCCGTTGCCAGCGACCTGCGAGAATTGTTGTTTCCTGGAGTTCGCAACGCTGGAACTGCCATGACTGCCGGCGGTCGCTCCCAGTGTGCAAGGGGGCTCAGACGCATCCGCGCCATCCTGTCAATTGAGATTCATCGCGCTCTGAGTCATGTCCGGAATTCAACTCTGAGAATTCATGATGAAGCTGTGCACGACGAGACTATGGCAGACGACCAGGCTTCAGCAGCTGCTGCACTGGTCGATGCATTTCTCGGCACACTGCCCCGACTGAAAAAAACGCTGCAGCAGGATGCTCAGGCAGCGTTCGACGGTGATCCGGCTGCAAAGACCAGAGAAGAAATCGTGCTTTGTTATCCGGGTATCGAAGCCATCATCATGTTTCGGGTGGCTCATGAACTTCATCGTCTGGCAGTGCCCTATCTGCCACGCATCATTACCGAATGGGCGCATCGGCAAACCGGAATTGACATTCACCCGGCGGCGACGATAGGTCCGCTGTTTTTTATCGATCACGGGACCGGCGTTGTAATCGGCGAAACCTGTCAGATCGGCGCGAGTGTTACGCTGTATCAGGGTGTCACGCTGGGAGCGTGGTCGTTTCCCCGTGATGAAGACGGAAACCTGATTCGCGATGCCAAACGCCATCCAACGCTGGAAGACGGTGTGGCCGTCTATTCAAATGCGACGATTCTCGGTGGGACGACAGTGATTGGCGCAGGCTCACAAATCGGCTCCAGTGTGACTCTCAGTCGCAGCATTCCCCCGAATACGATCGTCACCATCGACAAGCCGTCGCTGCGATTCCGCGCAGCGGGCTAGACACATCGCGGTACCGCTCGATATGTACCAACCGTCCGCGTCAGGAATGGACGTCTGCGGTGGTGACGAAACGTGCAAAGAGTCGGACCGTCGCCCTCTCGTTTCATCCAACGAGTGAGTATACTGCAGCCAGTCCCCTGGATTTTCATCCCCCGCATCATGCGGTGTCGGAAGGCCGGACGTATAGTCTGCGTACTTAGATCAGCATTTCAGATTGCTCTGCTCCTTCGCTGATCGACAGGATTTTCTGAATTTTCGTTTTCCCGTTTTCCCGTTTTCCCGTTTGGCATGTTTCATTTATCCGCATCAGTGTTCGTTCTTCTGGCCAGTATTCCATTGTGCACTGCCACCGATCCGGCCAGAGCCCTTTCGGAAGCCCTGGGTCAGCTGTCTTCCCCGATCGAGTGGATGCCGGATCCGGATCGTGGCGAACTCACGTACATGATTCAGAAAACCGGCGACGAACGACTGTTTCTGACACCGAACGAATGCTTTTTCCCGAAGCTGGGCCTGGTGGCGGAGGGAACAGGGGCAGTTCCGGACGTGGCAAACCTGAATGGCGGTAATTCGTTCGCTTACGTAACCGGATGGGATGCAGGCGATCAGGTCGAATGGGGTGTGTGGTTGCGCAATACGGGCAGCCTCAAGGTTCACGTCTGGACAAGCGGCTGTGCTCCCGGTGAGTTCACCGTAAACCTGAACGGTCAGGAACAAACTCTGTCAGTCCCGCAGGCTGATGGGCACGAACGGGCTCTGGCAGTTGGTCTCGAATTCGACATCGAAAAAGGCGGCCACCACATTCTGCGAATCACGAACACTGGGTTGGCATCTGAACAGGCACGACTGTACTGGGTCGAAGTTTCCGGACAGGCGGTTCGTGAAGGTGCCGTGCTGCGCAAGCGATGGCGACCGGCAGCGGCACACACAAAGTTTTCCAGTTCGCGGAATCCGGAAGCGGTGCGACTGTGGGTGATGCAAATGGATGCGGTCCCAGGATCGCTTGATTTCTACGCGCCAATCACAACGCCGTTCGGCTATTACGGGCCGACCTGGAAGGCTGACGGAACCGTCAACAGCAGCTTCAATTTTTCATTGTGGTCCTTCGGTCGCAATGAGGCAGCACCACCCGTCCGGGATCTTTCACACCTGCTGGCCATCGGCAATCATAGTGCGACCTTTGGCACATTTGGTCATGAGGGAACAGGAGTGAAGATTCGCGACTGGGAACCGTTGGCCGGACGTCAGGGCCAGCGGCAGACGCTGGCATTGCGGGTCGAACCTGGTCAGACACACAGTACGTACTTCAGTTATTTTTACGCGACTGATGAGCAACGCTGGCGGCTTTTTGGTGTTGGCCGAAAGAAAAACAAACGCAGACCGCTGACTTCGCTGACAGTGGGCAGCTTCGTGGAAGTCCCCGGTCCGCCGCCGCGACAAAGGACCGGCGCGTACGAACGCCGTATGCGATACCGTGGCTGGGTCATGGACGCGGACGACCGTTGGTATGGACTTGACCGTATGTCTGTCGGCGACGTGCACAGGGAAACCGGACTTACGTATACCGATCGCGGAGCCAACTCTGATGGCTGGTTCTACCTGCAGACCGGTGGCTGGACATTTCGCAAGCCACCGGTTGACGGCCATGTCAAGGCGCAGCCATCCGATCGGCGCAATGTTCCGTTTCTCGCGGATGACAAGTTGAGCGCACTCAGGAGCGTTCCATCGGCAATCGATGTCACGCGTCTGGAGCGAACGGACAGCCAGACGCAGATTACATTCAACATTCGAAACATCGGTACCAGTCCCGGTGTCTTCGTATACACAGGCGGTACAGAAGGACTCACGTTCGCCGATCGCTGGACCAATAAGACGAAAGTGGCTCAGCCCCGTGAAGGCGAAAACCAGATTGTCCTGAAAACGTTGCCGTCCGGTCGTCCCCTTCTGATACGGCTGTTCCTGAGAAACAAAGAGGGTCAATTCTGGTCAGGGGAAACTGTCTCAGCTGATGTGGATTGATTTCGCTAATTATACAGTGACCTGCCAGCAAAGGTTTTCTGCATCCTGCTGCTTCATATTCTTCCCACAGGTTGTCATTCGTTTTTCACACGTTCAGAAAAGCAGAACAGCTCGAATGAAATTTATCGCGCTGACATTGTTCGTTGTGCTTAATGGCTTTCTCGCTCGAGCGGATCGGCGCAACATCGCCGTCATACTGGTAGACGACATGGGGTTCTCAGACATCGGCTGTTACGGCAGCGAGATTCCCACGCCCAACCTGGATGCGCTGGCTGCCGGCGGCAAAGCGATCACCCGCCGGAAGGCCTCAGTCTGCGACGTGTGTTTGACAACAAGCCGCTGGACCGCGACGCTATCTTCTGGGAGCATGAAGGCAACGTGGCGGTTCGAGTGAGTGACTGGAAGCTTGTTCGCCTTGGCGGCCAAGGTCAATGGGAACTGTATGACCTGAAAACAGACCGTACAGAACAGAAGAATCTTGCCCGCCAGGAACCTGAACGGTTGCGAGAGCTGGCAAGAAAATGGACACAATGGGCGTCGCGGGGCAACGTGGCTCCGGACGGCTTGCCAATCAGAAAAAAACTAAAGAAATGATGATGTGTGCTGCACGAAACCGGTGCCGGAAACACGCTGGGCTGGCAGTGCTACGTAGCAAAACAGGTGAATCGATTATGGTTAAACTCGAATGCGTGGCACGGACAGCAGCCAGGTCGCGCAGAAACGTCGGCGTTCGCGGTGTCTGTGGATCGCTTGTGTGTATCTTTGTCGTCCTCACATCGGTACTGACAACCGCAGCAGATGAAGCAACGGCCACGGAAAAACCAACGGTGGCAGCGGATCATTCAGAACGAGTAAAAATCGGAACGGCGCTATTCCGAAAGTCGGTCCGGCAGATCCTGGTAGATCGTTGCCTCGGCTGTCACGGCGGAGATTCTCTGGAAGGAGAGTTCAATCTGGCAACCCGTGAAGCACTGCTGAAAGGCGGTGAGACAGGCGCAGCGGTTATTCCCGGGAAGGCCGGCGAAAGTCGTCTGTATCGAATGATTACTCATGTCGAAGAACCCCACATGCCGTACGACGAAGAAAAACTGGCCGATGACGAGATCGCGGCCATTGCAAAATGGATTGATCTGGAAGCTCCCTACGACAAACCACTGGTGGAGCGTGCTGTCGAGTTGAAGGACTGGACGGAGCGCGCCATCAAGGATGACGCCAGAGACTTCTGGGCGTTTCGCCCGCTGGCGCTATCGCAGCCACCGGAGACCGAGAACGCGGACTGGTGTCGGACCGACATCGACCGTTTCGTACTGCGAGCGCTTGAAAAACAGAGAATCGTTCCGAATAACGCTGCCGAACGAAGTGTGTTGATTCGCCGAACTTATTTCGGACTGACAGGTCTGCCACCGGAACCGGCGGACCTGGAGCGGCTGATGGCCGATCCGTCGTCCGACTGGTACGAAAACATGGCGGACCAGCTGCTTGACAGTCGTCACTTCGGGGAACGCTGGGCACGTCACTGGCTGGACATTGCACGTTTTGCAGAAAGCCACGGTTTCGAGCAGGATTACAACCGAGATTTCGCCTATCACTATCGCGACTTCGTCATCAAGGCATTCAATATGGATATGCCGTACGATCAGTTCGTGCGGTGGCAGTTAGCCGGCGACGAAATCGCCCCGGCCGACCCGCTGGCGATGATGGCCACCGGGTTTCTTGGTGCCGGCGTGTTCCCAACGCAGCTGACGGAAAAAGAATTCGAACCGGCGCGCTATGACGAACTGGATGACATGGTGTCGACGATGGGGACGGCGATGCTGGGCCTGACGATCGGTTGCGCCCGCTGCCACGACCACAAATTCGACCCGATTCCTGCGGCCGATTACTATCGGATTTTGTCGACATTTGGCAGGACGATTCGCAGCAATATCGAAGTCGAGCTCAATTCGCCGGCAACAAGACAGGCGATCGCGAAATGGGAGACTAAGCACAAACCCATCGCTGATCGGCTGCGTATATTCGAAGAACACCAGCTGAGCCGCAATTTCGATGCATGGATTGCGTCAGGTGCCATCGATGAACTGAAATCGTCGAAGGATCCGGAGTGGCTGGTCCTGCATATCACCGACGCCAAATCCGCCGGCGGTGCCACGCTGGGCGTGCAACCTGATGAGTCTGTTCTGGCGTCCGGGACGAATCCCGATTTCGATTCGTACACGTTTACCGCAGAAACCCACCTTAGCGACATTCGCTCCCTTCGGCTGGAAGCGCTGGCACACGAGTCCATGGTCAAAGGAGGCCCGGGCCGTGCATCGAACGGCAACATGGGACTCGGCATGATCACCGTCACTGCCGAAGCGTTATCCGGAGAATCAAAACCTGTTACCGTGAAGTTAAGAAATCCGCGGGCGACATTCGAGCAGAACAGCGGAAACCTCTCCATCGCTGCGTCGATTGACGGTTCGAAAAACACTGGCTGGGCGGTCGATCCTCAGTTTGGAAAGGATCACGCTGCAGCATTCGATTTTTCCGAACCAATCCGTTTCACCCGAGGCACGCGACTGATTGTGACTCTGCACTTCAACGTAAACAACAAACACAACATTGGTCGTGTACGACTTTCGATCAGCAACAAGGTCAATTCGCCGGCGCTGGACGCTGTTTCGCAACCGCAGGCCGTAGTCGAACTTCTGGATTTGATCGCGGCGGGAAAGATACCGAAAAATGGTCCGCAGCGTGAACATCTGGTGTCGTGGTATCGTTCGCTCGATCCGGAATGGCAGAAGCTGTCAGCCGCCGTCGCCGCACACGATCAGTTGAAGCCAAAAGCGAATTTGGCCAAGGTGATGGTGTCGAGCGAAGGCGTCAAACCGATCAAGCATAATGCGGACGGTCGCGGGTTCCCCCATTTCTACGAAGAAACGTTCTTCCTTAAAAGAGGCGATGCGACACAGAAGGTGCGCACTGCTGACCCTGGGTTTCTGCAGGTACTGACGTCCTCAAAGGATGGCACCAACCAATGGCATGTCACGCCGCCCGCCGGCTGGCACACATCATATCAGCGTCGATCGCTTGCTAACTGGGTGACTGATGCGGACGGGGGAGCCGGGCACTTGCTGGCACGTGTTGTCGTCAATCGTCTGTGGCAGCACCACATGGGCCGAGGCATTGTCTCGACACCAAATGACTTCGGAAAACAGGGAGAGCTGCCGTCGCATCCGGAATTGCTGGACTGGCTGGCACAGCAGCTCATCAATGCCAACTGGCGGCTGAAGCCGATTCACAGGTTAATCCTGATGAGTTCGGCATATCGGCAGAGTTCCGCCTTCGACAAACAACGTTCGGCGATCGACCCTGACAACCGGTTGTTCTGGCGGCGCGAGCCACGTCGACTTGAGGCCGAAGTTATTCGTGATGCGATGCTGGCCGTCAGCAATCAACTGGATCGCACACCGTTTGGTCCTGGAACACTGGACCAGTCACAGAAACGACGCAGCATCTACTTCATGGTCAAACGCAGCCAGCTGATTCCCATGATGCAGGTGTTCGATTCGCCGGAACCACTCGCCAGCGTCGGCAATCGTCCCAGCACGACGATCGCTTCGCAGGCACTCATGTTTATGAACAGTCCGCAGGTACGCGAGTATGCGGGTGGTTTTGCGGCGCGGCTCCGCAGTGCGACAGGGACTGACAGGGTCGACCAGGTCTACCTGGCGGGCATTTCGCGAAAGCCGACCAGTGCCGAACGAAAGTCCGCTGAACAGTTTCTGAAGACGCAGTCAACATCGTATCAATCTGATGGACAAGCCGTCGACGAATCAGATCGTTTGGCCCTGACCGACTTGTGTCAGACGGTCTTCAGTCTGAACGAGTTCGTATTCGTGGAGTGATCAGAAGGTAACTCAATAATGCTTCAACACAACTGGCTTCAACGCCGCGATCTCCTCCGCCGTGCCGGATCCGGTGCCGGCCTGCTCGGTCTGGCAACTCTGCTGCAGAGCGAAGGAGTGCTGCAGCCTGCGCACGCAGCGGACGCGTCAAATCCACTCGCCCCGAAAGACGGTCATTTCGATGGTCGGGTGAAACGCGTGATCTGGCTGTTTATTAACGGTGGGCCAAGTCATGTGGACACCTGGGATTACAAGCCGGAACTCGAAAAAAGCGACGGAAAAGAACTGGCAGGCTTTGATCGGTTCACTGGATTTTTCTCCAACTCCGTCGGCCCATTGATGAAGTCACCGTTCAAATTCCAGCAGCACGGCGAGTGTGGAAAATGGGTTTCGGAGATTTTTCCGAATCTATCTCAACACGTTGACAAGATGGCGTTCATACACTCAGGTCATACAGAGTCCAATAACCATAGCCCCGCTTTGTTCATGATGAATACCGGAGTGCCACGAATGGGCAATCCGTGCGTCGGCTCATGGGTGACGTACGGTCTGGGCAGCGAAAGCCGAAATCTGCCGGCCTTCGTCGTGATGTCCGATCCGAAGGGACGCGGTTTGCCAAAGGGCTATTCGCTGAACTGGGGAGCCGGCTTTCTTCCGAGCGTATATCAGGGAACGTGGCTCAAACCACAGGGCGACCCAATTGACAACCTGAAACCGCCCGCCGACCTGAACGAATTACGTCAGCGAGCGCAGCTGAACCTGCTGGCCAGCCTTAATCGGCAGCACCTGGAGCAGCGTGCCGCGGAACGGGACCTTGCGGCGCGGATGGAAAGCTTTGAACTGGCCTATCGCATGCAGGTAGCAGCTCCTGAAGCACTGGACGTGGCTCGCGAACCTGACCACATTCAAAAGCAATACGGTGTCGGCGACGATAAATGTGATCACTTCGCGAAGCAGTGTCTGATTGCACGGCGAATGGTGGAACGCGGAGTTCGATTCGTGCAGATCTATTCCGGCGGCATGGAAAATCAGCGGAGCTGGGACGGACATAACGACATCGTTGGCAATCACGGCGGATTTGCCGGCGAAACGGATCAACCAATTGCCGGGCTGCTGGCGGACCTTGATCAGCGCGGACTACTGAACGACACACTGGTGGTGTGGGGCGGCGAATTCGGTCGTCTGCCGGTTGCACAGAAATCGGCCAAGCCGGGTCGTGACCACAACCCGCATGCATTCACATACTGGATGGCAGGAGGAGGAATCAAAGGTGGAACGTCCTATGGTGCAACGGATGAAGTCGGACACAAGGCCGTGGATGACCGGGTGAGCGTAAACGATTTGCACGCCACGATCCTGCACCTGCTGGGGGTCAACCACGAACAACTGACGTACCGCCACAACGGGCGCGACTTTCGACTGACAGATGTCGCAGGAAACGTGATTGAAAAGATCCTTGCATGACAGCAAAGAAGTCACAGTAACTTGGACAGCCCCCAAGCACACGGGTGTCTTTCCGTTGGTGAGGTGTTAGACTCCGAGCCGGGCAGCGTTGTGTCGCGCTCGATTCCGTAAACGCAGAGCTTGAATCACAGATAAGATCAACTTTCTTATGTCAGACGTTCCCCCACCTGCTGACGAAAATTCACCGGATCAGCCGCAAAGTCAGGAAGTACGTCACAGCCATGTGGGAGCTCTTGTTCCGGCTCATGTTGCCCGAGGCATCTTCAGTACGGGCGCTGTTGTGCTGCAGGGTCAGCACGAATTCATTGTTGATTTTCTGCTCCGCATGCAGCAACCACAGCAGGTCGCCGCGCGTATCGTGCTTCCTCCGGCAGTGGTTGCTCAGTTCATTCAGGCGCTGCAGGAGAATCTGAAGAAGCATGAAGATCGCTTTGGTCAGATCCTGCTCCCCACGCCCCCCGTTCCGGCCCCCGACGCTCCCAAACAGTCGGCACAGGATCTGTATGACCAGTTGAAGCTGAACGAAGACACTATGTCGGGGGTCTACGCTAACGCGGTCATGATCGGCCATACGGCATCTGAATTCTCACTGGATTTCATCACGACGTTTTTTCCGCGATCCGCAGTATCAAGTCGGGTTTTCGTAGCCGCTCCCAACGCCAAGCGGTTGCTGGATTCACTGAAGCATTCGTTTCAACAGTTTCAGAATCGTCCCAAGAACACACCGCCAGGCTCACCGGCGCAGCCACCTCCACCAGAGGCTCCGCCCGAAGAACCCTATGGCTATCATCCGGAAAACAACTGAACGCAGGTTAATTGTTCACACTTTCGGAACAGCAAGACTCTGACACAGACGTTCTGGTCACCGGCATCGGGATGACCACGCCGCTGGGGATGGGTCGGGAAACGACATGGCAACGGTTGCTGGATGGAGACGTTGCCGCTCGAGAACTCAGCACAGCGGATATTGACAGTTTCGCCCAGTTGACAAATCTGTTGAAGCGAACACCTGGTGGCGCCCCGCTGGACCACTCGGCCGTTGAGACAATGGCGCTGGGTGTCGCCCGCGGCTTCCCGTCGACCGTGCAACGGAATTTCATCGATTATTTCAGTCACGATGTTCTGAATAATCTGGTTGTCAGTGCGTTCGGTGAAGCGATCCAGCAGGCCGGGCTGGACGTCTTTGAACTGGGATCACAGCGAACGGGCTTTGTGATCGGGACCAGCAAGGCCAGTCTGAGGGCAATGGAGTCCGAATGGAAACGCCGTTTCGACCATTGTGATTCTTGGGACGGGGATCGGTCTCACAAATGGCAGACATCATTCATGCCGGACGCACCGCTGTCCGTCCTGTTGAATTTGTCTCAGGCAACGGGCCCTGCATCGTGCCCGGTCGCCGCCTGCGCCACTGGGCTGGTGAGTATTCTTCAGGCCGCTGCGCTCATCCATTCCGGTCAATGCGATACTTGTATCGCCGGTAGCGCTGACGCGTCGCTGCGTCCTTCCGTCCTGGCGGCGTTCCACCGGCTCGGCGTTACCTCGAAAAACTCCTGTCCGGCAACCGCCTGCCGGCCGTTTGATGTCGACCGGGACGGCTTTGTAGTCGGCGAAGGTACGGCCGTCTTCGTGCTGGAATCACGCCGCCACGCAGAACAGCGCCAGGCCCGCAGTCTGGGACAAATCGTTTCCGGAGGCTGGTTGACCGATCCAACCGGCATCACACAGATTGATGCAACAGGAACGACGGTCGCGGAACTGCTGCGACGAATGTCGCCAGGCCAGAGTCTCGCCAGCGATGATCCGCCGGACTTCGCTTGTCTGCACGGAACGGGGACGGAGACCAACGACCTTGCAGAAGCGAGTGGACTGTCTCAGGTCTTCGGACCGCAGGCGATACCGGCGTTTGCCACCAAGGGAGCGACGGGACACTTACTCGGTGCTGCAGGCAGCGTCGAATTCGGACTCACATTGCTGGCGCTGCGGGACAACGTCGTGCCGGGTACGACCAACCTGTCAACAATCGATCCGGCATGCCCGGTATCGTTGACGCAAAGACTGACCAGCCATTCACTGCTCAGGTCGGCACTCAAGATTTCTCTGGGATTCGGTGGCCATGTGGCAGGCTGCCTGATTCGCCGCTGAGTCCGCAGTTTGCTGCCGCAGTCATATCTGACAGGCTCAGTCACCCTTCGGAATGCTGCGCCAACATGAATCAGCGCCGGGCATGAGCAAGGCTACCGTGCAGCAGGCGGCTTCGGGCTGTTTTGGGGAACTCGGCGTTTATTATCGAAGACGTTCTGCTTCAGGCCTGTTGGTGGCTGTTTCGCCTGTGCAACCCTGGCACGAAGCATGTCGGACAGCTTCGCCACGATATTCGCCTGCTCTTCGACCCCGGAGAGGTTGTGCATTTCTGCCGGATCACTTTGATGATCGTACAGCTCGTTGCCCCCGTCTCCGTCTTCGCCCCATTCGGTGTAGCGGTAGCGCACCGTGCGAATACTGTAGCCGTTGCTGTATTGTGTCAAAGCAGACTTGCGGGGCCTGGCGGACGCGTCCTTTAACGCCGGCAGCAGACTGACGCCGGGCAGAAATCCAGGTATGTCAAGGCCGGAGAGTTCGGCGAGCGTGGGATAGAAGTCCACCATCTCAGCCGGAGTGGCCGCGGTCTGTCCGATGGCCTCCACACCGGGACCGGCAATAACCAGTGGTACATGAGCTGCGTTCTCAAACAACGTGGTCTTTTGATAATGGCCATGCTCGCCCATGTGATAACCATGGTCGGAAGTAAACACGACGATCGTGTTTTTCGCCAGACCGGTATCGTCGAGCGTTCGCAGGATTTTTCCCAGCTGTGCATCCGCGAAAGTGATGGACGCGTAGTAAGCCTGTATTGCCTGTTCGGCTAACCCGCCAACTAGTTTTTTCTGTTGCCTTTTTCGCGTCACGGACGTGCGTGCACCGGCCGGGATCGTGTCGAGATACCCAGCCGGAACGGTCGGGACACTGATCTTTTCAATCGGGTACATGGCGAAGTATTTCTTCGGAGCAACGTACGGTGTGTGCGGGCGGTAGAGACCGACGGCCAGAAAAAACGGGTCGCCGGATGCTGCATGCCTCTTCAGCACGTTGCTGGCCTCAATTGCTGCAATGCCGTCGGTCTGCTCGGCGTCTGTACCGTCCGCCGCCAGCCAGCTGAGAGTTCCGCCAAACGACCCCGGGACCAGGCTGAAGATCTTATCTTCTTCGTGAACGTCTCTGCCTTCCGGGTTGATAGTGAAGTTCCACGAATACGGATCGTCGTGACCGGATGTGCCAATGTGCTTCGGTACGTTGTAGTGGTAGATCTTGCCGACTCGCCCGGCGGTGTACCTGACGTCGCGAAACATCTGAGACATCGTGTTGACGTTGGGAACATGCTCACGAATATAAACTGAGTTGCGGTGAATCAGCGTCTGGTCGGGATACAGCCCGGTCATAAACGACGCTCGGCTGGGGCCGCACAACGGGTATTGACAATACGCATGTTCAAAACGCACACCGCGAGCGGCCAGCCGATCGATGTTTGGTGTCTTTACCAACGGGTGTCCGTAGCAACCAATATCGCAATTCAGGTCGTCGCAGATCAGGAACAGCACATTCGGACGATCCGCAGCTGTTGCAGGTGCAACACCAATCGAAGTCAGGACGACGCCAATGAGTACCAGAAAACGACAGTCACATCGAAACATCAGAGGAGTCCTTGATGGATTGACTCAAACTTCACGATCGCTCCGGAAATTACGTTCCGCACAGATCAAGCCACACCGTCCAGAGCGCACAGTGCATTATTGTGGAAGGCGTCGTCAAGACGCGATTCGTCAGGGATAAGTTTTCTGAGCAATCGCTGCAATTGTGTCGAGTAGCACATGCCCTTGAAGTTTTCACCGGCACCGTCTCGACACGGACAGTCGCTGCCAAACAGGATTTGTCCGGGGTGTCGATCAAAGAAACCAGCAGTGAAATCTTCGTCACGAGTCAATGCCCGATAGCCACTTCCCGCCGACATGTCGGCATAGAGATTTGGGTAATCACCCAGTAGTTTGTCCAGCAGACCACCTGGCCTGACCGGCCCCGTCGGGTAGAGCGTCTTGTCCGGTGGCGGCACGTCGGCACTGATATTTGCCCAGAATGTCTGTGCGTGCCCGATGATTCGTACCCGCCTGTAGCGCTTCAGGTAGGTCTCCAGGTGCTCTGCCATTCCCTGGTTGTACCCACTCGCCGAATCCTGAAAATGAATGGTAATCGGCCAGTCCAGTTCGTCACACAGAGCAATCACTGCCTCCACGCGTTTATCACCCAGGTGCAAATGCTCTTTTTGTTCTCCAATACCGCGACACCCGAGCAGGTGATAGGCCCGGATTCGATCCAGCACGTCGGGTTGACGAATATCGGTCTGGCAGAACGGAATGATTCGGTCTTTGTACAGGTGAAATGCATGCAGCACAGTTTCTGACCGCAGCAGAACATTGCCTTCGCCGGTTTCCAGTGGAAGTATAAATGCCCTGGTGGTCCCGGTCTGGTCCATGTGGTGAATCGTATCCTCCACAGACCTGTCAAAATGATTGATGTGCAGGTGACAGTCCAGCAGTCGTTTGGGATTGGGAAGTTGCTGTTTGTCAGGAACTTTTGCCTGAACCGGGTATCGCAGCGCTGTACCTGCGGCGACAGCAGTCGCTGTCGCCGATCGAAGGAAGACTCTTCGGCTTTGTTGAATGGAATTCACCGCGAATGACTTTCCATGAAAATGGTCAGTGGAATGGCGCCACCACCGGTACCGCACAACTGGCTCCCTGCGACCGGCGCTGTACTGCTCACGGCCGCACCCAGTCACCAGGATCACGACCTTGCTCTACACATCGACAAGTCTGCCTTCGGCAACACTCTTTGCTTCGGCATAGCAGATGCGCAGAGCATCAAGGGCCACGGTGCTGGACAGTGGACCGGCATCCGCCTGCTCAGTCAGGTGATTGACAGCAACCTGCAGTTCGCTCGTAAAGGCGGCGCACCACTTGTCGCTGCCGGAAAGATCTGCGGCTTCCGACTTGCCATCGTTGGTAATAATCGTCAGAGGGCGACTTACGACCCATTCGCCACCGTAGGTGCCGGCGTCGAACAACAGCGTCGCATCGTCAAAGTACAGCTCAAACCCGTGCCCGAACGCCAGGCCACTGGCTGCAATCCCACCACTGACGGAAGTAATCGAAGGGCCGTCATCGCCGTAGACATATGACGTGTGGACGTGGTTGACGAAACCGTCCTGCAGCAGGCCCGTCGAAAAGACGCTCTGTGGCTTGCCCAGGGCATGGGCGATAAAGTGATTGTCATGGATGTGCAGATCGATACCCCATCCGCCCAGCTTGCGAAAATCAGACATGTCGTTCGACCAGTCCGGCGGGCAGATTACACGTTTGAAGTGTCCCGCCCTGAGCTTGCCGAATCTCTCTGACTGAATCGCTTCGGCCACGAACCGGAACTCCGGAAAGAACGGCAGCACGTGAGCGACGAGCAATGGGACGCCCGCTTTCTCAGCGGCGGCGACCATTTCCTGGGCTTCCGGCAGGTCCACGGAAATTGGCTTCTCCACAAGCGTTGGTTTTCCCGCAGCTAAAGATTCCAGCACAACGCTGTGATGCTTGTCCGTCGGCACGCAGACATCAACCAGGTCAATATCCGGATCCGTCAGCAGGTCTTTGTAGTTGGCATAGCACTTGAGCTCAGAGACGTCGACCAGGCCGCCTGGCGGGCCAAAGTTCCCCTGAATACTGCTCCAGTCGCCGGCCAGCTTCTGCTCATTCCGCGTGGCAATCGCGACTACTTTGGCGTTGCTCAGGTCTCGAGCACCCTCGAAGTGGGTGTATCCCATAAACCCGACCCCGACGATTCCAATCCGAATCATTCCCGTATCTCCAGTGAAGCCTGCCCTGTTGAGGATAATTCCTGTGACACAACAGCGACGTTGTTTTCAGAATTCCAGTGTTTTTACTACTCGTTGACATAGAGCAGACCAAAGTTAGCGCTGTTTTACAAGCGTTTCAACGGGTTCACTACAACTGCCTGTTTTTTAGGCATGTGTTAACGTGCTGGTTTTTTAAGCATTGCCGCTTTTGGCGACTTTAGGGTTGGCAGCGAGATCCAGGATAGTATCATTCTGATGTCGACGTCACATTGATTACTGCAATTTCGGCAGGTGGTGGTGTCGGCAGCCGGGAGCCTCACAAAGTGGAGCTTTCAAATACATGGATGTTCAGACCACAGGAAGAGATGGAGTAGAAGCAATGCTTGTGCTGTCGAGAAAATCTGGAGAGCGAATTCTGATCGGCGACGACGTGGCAATCACCGTCGTTAGGATCGGGCCAAACTCTGTACGCATCGGAATCGAAGCCCCGAAGTCAATGAACATTGTTCGTGAAGAACTTTGTCATTTTGGCCCGGACTCGCAAACACACACCTCGAAACCCGAGGCACTTCCGCTGTAGTTGTGAATCCGTAATAGCGACATCCGTTTGGTGTCGTGCATAACGATAAGGCCGAGTCATACTCGGCCTTTTTTACGCGCAGCAAAACGGTGAGCCCGAAATGAATGTGATCCCCATCCCGCCTGCTTATGCCCCGATGGGCGGGGGGCGACGAACGCGGACAAACTCTGTGCCGTTACGTTGACACGCCCTGACGCGATACGGTCATGCTTAAGCAGCCCAGGGCACATTTGCCAGCAGAGTCACCGACAGTACAGGCGGACAACTATTGCGAATGACGACACCGCTGCGTTTCAACGACAGCCTCACAGGCGACGATCGAGATCCGGAAATCCGCACGGCAGCATTGAGCAGAGATTTTCCGTAGCACATTCAGGTTCTGCAGGGCAACGGCTTCCGAGTCGTGAATGCTTTCCTATGATGCAGCAGATTTGCAACCAGCATCCATTTGTCTTCCGGGCTGACTTGAGTGACGCTTCGAAGACGACTGACCTGCTCTGGTCGAAGACTGCAGCATTACAAACGCAGCGGAGCAGATCGGAAGTGTTTCTGCTCGGTTGCGCTGTGAAATGCTTAAACCCACGACCTGAGATCTCTGGTCGATCACGGAACATGTCCCAAGAACCCGTAAACTCCAGCCAGGAAAAGGAATCATTGGAAGATGTCAGACGACGGTAACGAGAACCGACGGAGCAAGCCTGACCGTTTCGAAAAAGCCAGACAGGATAAGCTGGACAAAATCGTCGCGATGGATCTCGACCCGTTCGGCCAGAGATTCGACGACCACGTCCCAATTACCGATGCTCGCAACCTGGTGCCTGACATCTCGGGAGAAGTCGGACCCGACGTACGAATCGCCGGACGAGTGATGTTCCGACGAAAGGCAGGTAAGCTTCGGTTCTACGTGATCAAGGACCAGACCGGCACCATGCAACTGCTGTTCTCACGAGGCGACCTGTCCGAAGAACAATGGGCATTGATGGGGCATATGGATCTTGGCGACCTGATAGGTATCGATGGCAAAGCCTGGCGAACGGACAGCGGCGAGCCATCGGTCAAAGTCGAGCACCTCACGATGCTGTGTAAGTCATTGGCACAACCGCCGGAAAAGTACAACGGGCTGAAAGATGAAGAAACAAAGCTGCGGCAGCGTTACAAAGATTTGATTTACGGCGAAGGCGTGCTGGATCGCTTGCTGCAGCGTTCGTCAATCGTCGATTCTGTTCGCCAGACACTGCGTGGGCACCGTTTCAATGAAGTAGAAACTCCGGTATTGCACGCCGTCGCTGGGGGGGCCGCAGCGCTGCCGTTCACGACCCATCACAACGCGCTGGACATGGAGCTGTATCTGCGGATTGCGCTGGAGCTGCATCTGAAGCGACTGATGGTCGGTGGCATCGAACGTGTTTACGAGATCGGCCGGGTGTTCCGCAACGAAGGCGTCGACAGAACTCACAACCCGGAATTCACGATGATCGAAATCTATCAGGCGTACGGAGACTACCGTTCGATGATGGATCTGACCGAAGAAATCGTCGTGAACGCGGCGCAGGCTGTCAGCGATTCACTGGTTCTGCCGTGGGGTGACGACGGCGACACACTGGATCTGACGCCGCCATGGCCACGGCGACCCTACGGTGACCTGCTCCGGGAACACGCGGGTTGCGACATGAATGATACGGCAGCGGTCGTGGAAGCGGCAAAGAAACTGGGAATCGAAACAGAAGGCTCGCACCCGGACGTCATTGTGAGTGAAGTCTTTGAAGCGACGGTGGAAGATCATCTGCTGGGGCCGGTCTTTGTCACTGACTACCCGGCGTCAATCTGCCCTCTGACGAAACGCAAGCAGGATGACCCTGGCATTGCGGAACGTTTCGAGCTGTTCATCAAGGGCATGGAACTGGCAAACGCGTACACAGAACTGAACGATCCTCGTCTGCAGGAAGAACTTTTTCTAACGCAGCTGGACGGTCTTTCTGACGAAGATTCGATGGCCAAAATGGATACGGACTTCGTCAAAGCGCTGAAAGTGGGGATGCCTCCGGCAGGTGGACTTGGCATTGGCATCGACCGACTGGTCATGCTGCTGACCAACGCCCATAAAATCAGCGACGTAATTTTCTTTCCATTGCTGCGACACGAGCAGCCTTCCCGCAAGCAGTCACAAAGATAACCGGACAGCGGGAAAATCGCCCGGAAATCGGACTTGAGGTGGCCTGGCTCTACATCTGTTGTCGTTTTCTTTATAAAGGTGTGTACTCCACTGGCGGGCAAACGCTCAATTGTGTGCGACCGTGACCATGCTTCGTCGTTCAGAACCTGCGCAATTATCGAGGGGTCCTATGGAATCCAGAAATGCCCGGCTGGGGCTGCAATTATTTTGTGTGTACCTGTTGCTGTACGGCGGCTTTGTGTTGCTGGCGGCATTTTCCCCGACCACGATGGAAGCTACTCCGCTGGCCGGCATTAACCTGGCCATCCTGTATGGCTTCGCCCTGATTGTCGGGGCCCTGATCATGGCTCTAATTTACGGAGCACTATGCCAGGGGGAACCGACGACCACTGCAACGAATGATGGTGGTACAACCGCAGCTGCAACGCAGGAGGACGCCCAGTGATTTACGAAGCTGCGAATGAAGCTGTGCTGTTGTTTTTGCTGTTCGTGGGATTCACGCTCGGCCTGAGTTTTTGGCTGGGCCGAAAAGCGCAGTCCTCAGCCGGGTACTTCGCCGCTCACGGGCAAATCCCCTGGTTCGTAAACGGCATTGCGTTTGCCGGCGACTACCTGTCTGCCGCATCGTTTCTTGGCATCTGCGGGATGATTGCATTCTACGGTTACGACGGATTTCTGTATTCCATCGGATTTCTGGCGGGCTGGATCGTGGCCCTGTTTGTCGTGGCAGAACCGATGAAGCGGCTGGGCAAGTTCACGTTTGCTGACGCTCTGGACGCGAAGTTCAACAGCAAGGGAATCAAGTTTGCCGCTGGCGTCAGCACTTTGGTTGTCAGTATTTTTTATCTGATTCCGCAGATGGTGGGAGCTGGAGTCCTGGTGCAACCGCTGCTTGGATTCCCTCACTGGGTCGGCGTTTTGATCGTCGGTGCCGTGGTGACTATGATCGTCGTGACTGCCGGCATGGTTTCGACAACATGGGTGCAGTTTCTGAAAGGGTCGCTGCTGGTCGTCTTCAGTGCGATTCTGACGTGGATGATTGTGGAGCGTGGCTTTGAAGTAAAATCCGGCGGCGATGATGGCCATATGTTTCGACGGATCAGCACGTTGCGGCAGGACGTTGATTCGCCTGGGCCATTTGCAGCGATGGGTGGCTGGGAAGTGCTTCCGCGAGAAGGATCGTGGTCAGAGACGCAGCACGAATTCGTACGTCTGCAGGAATCAGCCACGGGGCGAATCACCGCGTGGCTGGTTGAAGAAACAGACAACCCCGCCAATGTGATTCTTGTCGAAGCTCAGACACATGTGGCTCGAACCGGCCAGCCGGACCTGGTCAATGGGCTTGAGAAAGGTGACGAGAAGGGCGAACCGGAGCTGCACCCCGTCGGCTGGGTGTCATCGCTGCCGGACGGCCAGCAGAAGACCGGGCCGCTGAGCATGACATCGTTCTTCAGCACAATGCAGCAGAGCGAAGTCGTCGTGTGGCGCAATGAAAAGGTGAAGGAAACGGACGGATCAACAACGACTGTCTATTACCCGAAAAAGACGCCCGGGTCGGAGATTCTTCGCCCAGGTGAACATCCGAAATTCGCCGGAATTCGTGGTGACGATATCAAGGGCAAGCTGAACTTTCTGTCATTGATGCTGGCGTTGTTCTGCGGCACAGCGTCACTGCCTCATATTCTGATTCGCTATTACACCGTGAAAGACGAAAGCAGCGCTCGCAAAAGCACAATCGTCGGCATCGCCAGCATTGGCTTCTTCTACGTACTGACGTTGTACCTTGGGCTGGGCGCCATGACCAGTGGGGCCATGGATGTGACCAACAGCAACATGGCCGCTCCACTTCTGGCCAGAAGTATGAATCCCTGGCTGTTCGCCGCGATTTCCGCGATCGCATTTACCACCGTATTGGGGACGGTCAGTGGATTGATTCTGGCATCCGCGGGAGCCGTCACTCACGATCTGCTGAGCAGTTCATTCGGCTGGGAAATGAATGACCATGAGAAAGTTCGCATCGCGAAGATAACTTCCGTGGTTGTGGGAGCCATTGCCATTGTGCTGGGCATTTTGTTTGAGGGCATCAACGTGGGCTATCTTGTCGGCTGGGCCTTCAGTGTGGCTGCATCTGCGAATCTTCCGGCGCTGGTGATGATCCTGTTCTGGAAACGTGTCACGAGCCAGGGAGTCATCGCCGCGATTCTGGTGGGGATGGTCAGTTCCCTCGGTTGGATTCTGCTCAGCAGCGACACGTTCGAAACCGTGTACGGCCTGCCGGCCCAGGACGCGTGGACACCATTTACGCAGCCGGGCATCGTCACGATTCCGCTCGGATTTCTTACACTGGTCGTCGTGTCGCTATTCACGAAGGGACACCAAACCGTGGACACGGCTTGATCAGAC
Source organism: Fuerstiella sp. (assembly GCA_014238335.1). Taxonomy (GTDB): domain Bacteria; phylum Planctomycetota; class Planctomycetia; order Planctomycetales; family Planctomycetaceae; genus Fuerstiella. The sequence continues at coordinate 28,978 of JABABI010000028.1, read as the reverse complement.
TACAAACTGAATTGGTCTAAGATTGGCGGGACATGCGTCTGTCGCACCGACTGAGAACGTAAATTCGGCAACTGCGTGAATCGGCCCCGGCCATTGACAGCCAGCGGTGTATGTGACTGCAGATCCTGAAGAAGACGTCACGCTTACACGTGCGTCTGTCTGCCCAGCGCAAAAGAAAACCTGCGTTAGCAATAATATTGCTAACGCAGGTTTGTCGTTACTCGTTAAACAGCAGGTCTACTTAGATCCGCTTTTCACCGTTGTTCTTCGCACAAACAATGATAGCGTTGCAGTCGCATTCATCTCGTTGGTCGTTGTAGCTTGCGCCGTAAGTTGCTCCCTTGAAACCACCAGTGCTCTTACGTGACGTGATTGAGCTGGTCTGATAACTCTGGTCAAGGTTGCCAAATGCGTCGCCAAGGTCACTCAGTTCGCCAACAACAGCACACTGCAGTTCAACCAGTCCAACGATCATGCCCAGGACCAGAATCGTACCAACCAGTACGATTTCAGCCGAGAGAATGACCCCCGATTCGTCGTTCCAAAGATTCTTCAACATCTGTTTGTTCCCTTAGTTTTTTTGGGATGAGGAGATTGAGGCAGCTATGACGTTGCCTCTGTTAGTGCAGGGGCAAACACGCACTAGGCGCGCCGGTAAGCAGAAAAACTCAGTGCACCACTGAGTTTTCCCCGCAAACCCTGTGTTCTACATGGCCGGTTTGTTTCTTCACCCTCCTGAAAGGAAGCTGCTGTTGAGTCCGAGCAACAACGGGATACATTTCTCTTAACGTTGCGTGAGATACAATTTGTCGTTGTTTACCGCAGGAATGTTGCCAAAATACGACGTATTGTCAGATCGGGAACGTTCCGGTGGACCCGTTGGTTTGAGGGTGTTGAACGGGAAGCCGACGGGCATTCCTTTGCCTCTTCACCCGGCCTCTCCCCGTTTGCAGACCGATTCGGGGGACAACGAACAACGCGAGGGAGAGGAGCAAACTCAGGGCGGTGTGGCCCCTTCAACGATCGGATGCACCTCCGGCGTTTTTACTGTCATGTTGTTACTTCCATTGGCGGCGTTGTCCGGTTACGACGGAAGACCGCCAGTAAAATTGAGTCCCTGCCGTGCCTGTCCGATAGCACAGAGGTGACGACCAGCCCCGAATCCCCCATCTCTCCGCTAACCATGGTGACAGACTCGACCAGCTACAGACGATTAGATAGAGCGACCTATCAGGTGTCTGGCCGTGTCGATGTCGTTAGCAACATACACGGGCGTGCGTGGCGCAGGCGACGGGGCAGAGTTCTTTGAACGTCGCGTTCGCCCACTGCTGATCAAACACTGTTACGAATGCCATTCAGAACAGGCCGGCACCCGAGAAGGCGACCTGCTGCTCGACCGTGAAAGTGGCTGGCTGCAGGGTGGGAATACCAGGGAGGGCGGTCGTTCCAGGCGAGCCCCGGTCATCCCGCCTGATCACCGCCATCAGCTATACGAACGACAGTTTGCAGATGCTGTCTGACTTTCGGTTGACGCCCTGCGAAGTCACATTACTGACCGACTGGGTTCGCCGCAGCCCGCCGGGCCCCGGGGTGGACGTTGCCGAAACAGCGTTCTCACAGCTCGGTGATCAGGAATTGCTGTTTCGGAAAGCAGTCGACCACTGGGCGTTTCAGCCGGTGGCCGCGATTGACCCACCAG
>JABABI010000028.1:0-27269 GCA_014238335.1 Fuerstiella sp. | reverse complement strand
CTGCCGACGACTGGAGCAGATCTGCGATCAACTGCTTCGTTTACGCGGCACTCACTCAGAATCAAATGACGCTGTCTCGGCCGGCAGAGGCGCGTACGTTGTTCAGACGACTGTGTTCCGACCTGACCGGCCAGCCGCCAACCTGGGCGGCAACGGAGCAGTTTGCAGCCGATACAGCTCAGAATCGTCCGGCCGCGATAGCCGACACGGTCGACCGACTGCTGAGCGGTCAGGCCTTTGGCGAACACATTGGACGAATGTGGCCTGATGTGGCCCGCTATGCGGATACGGACAGCGCTTATCGCCCGGATACAAAAACACCACATTACTTCCCGTTCGCGTTCACATACCGAGACTACGTTATCGATGCGTTCATTGATGACAAAGCCGGTGAGCCAGTTTATCCGAGAACAACTGGCGGCGGACCTGATGGGCTTTGCGACCGACGCACCGGAACAGCCAGCAATTGGTTTTCTAACCGCCGGTCCGCATGTTCGGCGGCATCCGGCAGACGCAATCGACGACTGGATTGACGTTACGACCCACGGACTGATGGGGATCACTGCCGCGTGTGTGCGATGCTATGATCATAAGTACGAGCCGGTCCCGACCGTTGATTATTATTCGCTGCATGGTGTATTCGGCTCGGTCACAAGAATCGATCCGCTCGATGAAAAACAACAGCCGTTGCTGGTCCTTTACGCCTGCACCGAAGCAGATCGGCAGAATTATCTGGCAAAACGAGCGGCGATTGACGCGAAGATTAACGGGGCTGGCAAAAAGACGGCCGGCAACCACAATCGCGCGATCGCTCAGAAGATTCGTGAGACAGAGCTCGCCGAACTGCTGACGTTTCATTCCGGAGCCCCCGCTCACACTATGACAGTGCAGGAGAAGCTACGGCCGGTGATCCAGTTTGTCTATCTGCGGGGCGATCCTGGAAACCGTGGTCAACCGACCGCCCGAAGATTTTTGAAAGTGCCGGGGCTTCCTGTTGGGTTCATACCTGGTAAAGACGGCGTCTAACTTTGGTTTGCAGGGCGAGCTACCGTCGCATCCGGAGCTGCTGGACTGGCTGACCGCCGACTTTATTGCGAGCGGCTGGTCGACAAGAGACCTTGTCCGAAAGTTTGTACGATCGGAGGTTTATCAACAGCGAAGTCGCCAGCGAGATAACATGGTCGCCGTCGATCCGGAGAATCGTTTGCTGTGGCGAGCGAATAGAAAGCGACTGTCTGTTGAAGCGACTCGCGACAGCCTGCTGGCATCATCCGGTCAGTTGGATAAGAAAATCGGAGGTCGGGCCGAACAACTGTGGGGTAAGAATTATACAAAACGGCGCGCAGTCTACGGTTTTGTCAATCGCTTCAACCGGGATCCGACACTACGGGTTTTCGACTTTCCCTCACCCATACAGACTCAACCCCGGACGAGGCGAAAGCATCGTTGCACCACAGGCGCTGTTTACAATGAATTCGCGATTTGTCATCGACCAGTCTGTGGCTGTGACCGAACGTGGTCAATTCAAATCGAACAAGGACGATGTGTCGCGGATTGCCTGGCTGTTTAAGCGGATCCTGCTGAGAGTTCCGATCGAGGCCGAAGTCGAACGAGTCATGCGGTTCGCGGAGCAACAGCGGCGTATGTTTGCAAAGATAAAGCGTCCTGGCCGTATCAGCACCCCGTGGCCGCTGGTTGCGCAGGCACTGATGATGAGCAAGGAATTCCAATACGTGGACTGATTGATCGGATGGATTTGTTCCGTCTCTTCGGCTCTTTTCCGAAGCTCCGCTGCGGCATGGGCACGATCGACGTCTGGAATTTGAAATTCTGCGGAAATGGGTACGACGTTGGGATGCAAGCATTTGGCGCTTTGGTCGCAGAGCTCGGGTGGCGAAGCTGGAGCTTCGCGGACAGACATTCCCCGGCCGCAGCCTGGGAATGAGTCAAAGGATCGCTGTTCAAACGAACCAGCACCATTCATCATGCAGAAATGGCCTGTATTCAGCGAGGTGAGAGCAGGCCCAGGCACAATTTCGTTCTCCGAAACGAATCAACACTTGTGTGGCACGATGAGGGCCGGAACCCAGAGCAGGTTACTTGTTGTCGTGGACGATACTGGCTTGTGGAAGTAACGAAACTGCTATTGAAAATCGTTCTTCGCGGCCACAAGTCAGCGTGAAACGCTGTAAGCGAGCAGGGGGATACCGCGCCGGAACCGTTCTTCCCTTAGAGCAGTTTTCGAAAACATGTGGCTCGTTCGGGCTGGTGGGAAGCACACACAGCAGCCCGGAACACGTTTTTCGCGGCCATGCATCAGCACAATACGCGGTAGGCTCGACGCTCCTTGAAATGGAGGGTGAAGGAAAACGTGCGAACAACAGGACTCGACCTGGGCAAGCGTTGACTGCCGCTTCACGGCTAACCCATCGTTAACGCTGTCAGGCAGGCTGATGTGGCGGCGGCCACGTTCAGCGATGGAACGCGGCCGATGGCAGGCAGGGATACAAGACTGTCACAATTCTCACGCGTCAGTCGGCGGAGGCCGTCGCCCTCATTCCCCATGACCAGCACCCAGTGGCGATCGGCCCGGATGTCCCGAATGCTGGCGTCGGATCGTTCACACGTTCCCAGAGTCCAAAGATCTGCCTTCTTCGCCTGCTGCAGTGCCTGTGTCAGATTGGACACGATAGCAAATGCCACGTGCTCAACTCCGCCCGTTGCGACATCGCAGACCGTTGCGTTTACGGGAGCACTCTTGTCTTTCGTAAGAACAATGCCGCAAATGCCAAAGAAACCGGCCAGTCGAAAAATGGCTCCCAGATTCTGCGGATCCTGGACTTGATCCAGTGCGAGCCAAATGCCGAATTCGGTATCCGAAGACGGGGCCGACTTCCAGAGTCTGCCCAGCGGCACGGGCGACGGTGGCTCTATTCTGGCCGACCCGGCGCCGGTTCGTTCGGTATCACGTCGATGCTTCGGCCCGGGTTCTGCTCGCCCAACAGAAACCGTGATCGACTTCGACGCCGCCAATCTTGCGACTTCATCCCACGGCGTCCCGGTCTGATGTGAAGTCACCCGGACAGAACGCACAGCCTTGGGTCGCACGGCCAGAGTGGCCAGAACACTGTGTGGATTTCGCAATTCAAGCATTGTTGTGGATATTCAATTCGTCGTCGGTTCCTGCTGCCGCCCGCCGAGCGGTGGATGGCAACCATTCATGGCGGCAGTATGTTCTGTGCCGCGGTCAACTGGAAGCATGGGCAATGGTAAAGATGAACGACGCCCAGCGATGATGAAACGGGCCTTAAGTTGCTGCGCGTGTTCGCAGGCAGAACTGGCTGCATATCTTCGAGCCCGGCTCGCGAGCGAATTGGTTACTCGGGCCGGGACAGTCTTTGAGGCCTCTGGTTCAGGTAACAGGCCACAGGCTCAGGATTCAATCTCAACAACACTGTCGGCAGAAATCGCCTTCCGTTTCTGATGCGACTCACACTGGATCAGCATGCATACGGCCGCCGCTGACATCAATACCACAACGTAGTGTTTGACACCAAAAAGGTGAAATCGACTTGTCACTGCAAAAGTGCTGTTCTGCCAGTCTGCGTAGACGCAGCCAGATCCCAGCCAGTTCGGGTTCAGGTCCTGCATCCAGTCACGCCAGCCACCTGTCGTCCGCTGGCGCCGGTGAAACTCTAACACAGGATGTGTAGTCGACTGCGTGTTGGCAAGCTGCAGTACCCAGCCCTCATGATCTGCTCGCAGATGCAGATTTCCCGTCGGTAACGGGATTCTGACGACAACGAAGACCCACTGAGACAGCATCCAGACCACACACGCAGTTGTCAGACCTGCCGGCAGAACAATTCTCAGGAACAGTCGTAACAGGCGCATGGATCGTCTGCGTTTCGGAATTGCGGTGTGCCACACGGCTCGGCGTCATCAATCACCTGACGGCCGGTCACTCCATGATGAGTGTCACCCAGCCGTCTGTAATCTCAAGCTGTGTAATTTGGAGCTTCAGGTTCTCGCGATTCTTTAGCTCCAGTTCGAGAGTGGAATCGAGTTCAGTCAATGGCTGTTTGAAGGCCTTGTCCAGCAACTCCTTCGCAATTCCTCGAGCCTGTGCCACAGATCGTAAAGACCCCTTCCCTTCAATCGCGCGCGGTCTCAGCGAAAGTATACCACGGGGATCCGTCCTTGGTGCCTTCAGAAACAAGCTTCCGTCCCGCACTTCGATGCCGATCGGAATCTCAAATACGTGCCGAGGCACACGACGGTTCTTATCCTTTTGATAGAAACCCGTCCGCAAAATTAAGACGACCTGTTCTTCGTCGAAACGCACGCGAATCGGATCGGATTCGCTGAAGTCGAAATCTGTGTTATCTTCATCGACCTGTTCCGAATCCCGCAGACTGACCTCCCGATCCAGCAGCTCTTTCAAAACTGTTTCAATCGTTCCAATGACTTCCACGACCGCCATTTCGCCGGTAATACCCAATCCGTCAATGGCCGCGTTGATCGTTGATTCGTGCAGCTGAATTGCCACACCCTTGCGCGGCGCTGGATTGCCTGGTGGCCTCGGCGCAGCCAGATTTCCAGTGGTCATTGTTCGGGAACTGACGGCAAAATGGGTTTCGCTGGACCGAGCGCTGTATACGGACGGAGCAATTCCGCGGTCCCGCAGGTTCTGCAGAACTTTGTTCTGTAAGCTGTCGTTGGCCTTTGTCAGCTGATCATTGGCTTCGCTTTCAAACACCGGTAACGCCCTCTGGGCAAGCTTTCGAGCAGCAATTCCCTCTGCCTGATACTGCTTCCTCTGAACTTCCTTCCGGGCTATACTTTTCGCAATGCCGCCCAGAATCGGTACTCGGTCATACTTGGTACTCACACCAACGGTTCGATTGTTGATCTCAATTTCCATGGCGGCCTCCTCCGTTGAAAAGCTGGAACCGTCGAAGAGTAACGGCTTGCTGATCGTGAAGGTGTGGTTGCCTTTTGTGAAGATCGTCGCAGGAGATTTTCTTCCTGTCGTGTCCGTCTCGGTACGACCATCCACAACCAGGTCAAAGCGAGCCGTTCCAAGGGACGGTTTTACATCGGCTCGTACCATTGTGTCCGTCACCTGCTGGCCGGTGACCCACGCACCAAGAATGCAGTCGGCGACCGGTCCGGATTCCGTACGATAGTCAGAAACGATTCGCGACAGCAGTGGTTCCGACAGCGTGAAATGCAGGTTGTAGTTAAAATAATCATCAAGAACGATGGGTTCGATTTTGGCAAAGATGTCCGGATGCAACTGTTTCAACAGGTCATAGTTCGTACGAACCACCTGGGCATGAGCATCCCGGTTGCCGTTTTCGTAATCCACACAGGCTCGCACCAACAGGTCATTGACCAGCTGTCGTGCGTCGTCGCCGGCTGCCTTATCTTTCAAAGCCTGTATTCCGGCGGTCGCCAGTCGCACTCTGCGATTCAGCTTGCGCTGCGCGGAACGACCGATTACATCCGAAACGTCCAGTTCCCCCGAAATCTGAGACAACTGAACACCCGCCTGCAGACGAACGTCATCGCCCAGCGTTGAGTCAAACAGCTGACGCAGCAGATCGGAGAGGTTCCCACCTGATTCCTCTCCCGCCATAGCTGCGACACGGGCGGCGTCTACGGCAACCCGCGTGGCTGGTGGGCCTTCGCCGGCCAGCGGGTTTACCTCCTGAGGTGTGTCCGCCGTGGCAACGTTCTGATCCTGAAAAGCCAGCAGCCGATTATGACAGGTGGCTGCCAACGTAAAGACAAGAACCAGCACTGATAATGCTGAAGACGTTTTCATTTTCGATCCTTTGTAGAACGGTGCGCACAATTACGCAACGCCCCATTCCATATCGGCGTTGAAACCCGAAACCTACGAACACACAGCGAATTCCGGTCCGAAACACGCATCTGTCCCATATCGCGCAGACTCGCCACCCGCCGTCAGAAACGCAAGGCCCTGAGACGTCAATATCGATAAATTCCATATAAAGTAGCCAACCGGTCTCCAGCACCAATGGCCGCAGCACGGTGGATTCGTCCGACTGCATGTTTTCTGCTGTGTTCATTTGGCCAACGCGCTGTTTTCCTGTGTTGGCCCATACAACAACTGAGTATTTTCCGGCTCCGAAATACGCGGACGATCGACTTTTTACTGAGCCTCCATCTGCGGCGGACTACGCAGATTGGCTGCCGTACCCGATGCGTTCGGTCCGGCAAATCGGGGACGCGTGCAGGACAGTACGGCGTTTGGGTGCATCCGTTGGTTTGAGGGTGTTGAACGGGAAGCCGACGGGCATTCCTTTGTCCCCTCCCCCAGGGCCTTCCCCGCTTGCAGACCGATTCGCAGGACAACAAACAACGCGGGGGAGAGGAGCAAACTTCGGGCGGCGCGGCCCTTCCAACGATTGGATGCACCTTACGGCTTGTGAACGATGCTCTCGGCGCGACATGTGCTGTCCGATTTCTATGTCATTTTTTTGATTTCTGAATTAAGCAGGCGGGCATGCGGTTACCATGCCGGCCCGGCGGCTGCGACTTCCGCACTGGTTTCGGACGCGTACTTCTTAAAGTTCTCTCTAAAACGGCAGGCCAGCTGGCCTGCCGTTTCTGCGTAGGCCGCCGTATCGCGCCACGACTGTTTTGGCTGCATCATCTCAGAGGGGACACTTTCACAGGCGGTGGCAACATTGAATCCGAAGATGTCGTCTCTGACAGTCGCCGCCGATTTCAGACTTCCGTTGTGAATGGCGTCGGCAATGGCTCGAGTAAATCGCAGAGGCATTCGACTACCCACGCCGTAAGCGCTGCCGGCCTACCCCGTGTTGACAAGCCAGACGGCCGCATCGTGCCGGCGGATTCGGGTTTCGATGTGTTTCTAAAACCATGATCCCGTGAGCGGAAAGATCCATCGAATTTGCCACGGCTAGCCTCCATACACGAACGAGCAGTTCGACACGGTCAACAGCGAGTGCTGACACTGACGGAAGACTTTGAATCAAATTCCCTCGGCACGCAAATCAGCAGGTGTTGCGGGTCGAAAACGGCGCAGTCACGGATTTTTGTATCTGACGGATGAGGGGCTGGGGCTGGACTGAGTTTGCGCAGAAAGCTCCGGGATTCCACGCGTTCCTTGCTACAACCGCGGCCACACTCTCCAACTTTACAAATGCTTGCTACTGCACCCGTCGAAAAGAAGACCGTCGTTTTCGAAAACACCACGCCTCCGGGTTTGTTCCGCGTCTTATGAATCTGGGACCTGCCATGCACGATGGCTTCATTGCCCCCCTGTTCCGTCACCTGACGCCGATCGCCTTTCAGTCGTTCTGCATGGCCCGGTCGGGGGTCAGCATTCCGACGAAGGCTGCCTTCACTTTCGTGACTGCTTCTGTCAGAGACTCAGACAGAGTTGCTCCGGACGCAAGTTTGTGTCCGCCCCCACCAAATGTTGCGGCCAGTGCCGCGACATCATGGGGCGGGCGACACCGCAGACTGAATTTCGTCTGCCCCGACGGCAGCCTCACAGCGATAAATGCGGCTTCCGTTTCGGCGATCATCAGGCATTCATTCACCAGGCTTTCCGTGTCCGACGGGACCGCCCCCGTAGCGGTGAGATCCCTGCTGTCGGCGTAAATCCATGCCAGACGACCGTCGCAATCTGTCTCTATACGTCCAAGTACCCGTCCAGCCAGTCGAACGCGAGCCACCGTACGTTGTTCGTATAACCGGTTGAAAAGAATGTGCGGTTCCGCTCCCAGATCCATCAACTTTCCAGCGATCCGCATAGTGTTGGATGAAGTCGATGGAAATCGGAACCATCCCGTGTCGGTCGCAATCGCCGCGTACAGAGCAGCAGCAGTCGCTGCATCAAATGTCACACCCAGGTGCTCAGCGGCTTCAAAAACCAGTTCACCAGTGGCCGGCGACATCACGTCCTTGAATTCTGTGGCCCCCATGTCATCCGAACTGACATGATGATCAATAACAACGCGCTGGCCTCCGGATTTCTGGATAACATCGGCCATCGCGCCCAGCTGCTGCCACGCACTGGTGTCAACAATCACGTAGACATCGACGTCCGGAAGTGCGTCACGCTGTATGTCTTCCGACAACTTAAGAATTCGGTCTTCCGAATTCATGAACTGCAGATTCGCGGGGGGCGCAGAAGCATTGACAACCGTCACTTCCTTGCCGAACGCCTCCAGGATTGCCGCGATACCCAGTTCTGATCCGAGAGCATCGGCGTCCGGGCGTACATGACTGGAAATTATGAACTTTTGATTCGTATCGATAATGCTCCGCAGCGGAGCCCAATCCAATTCTGACACCTTAAAACCTATAGTATATTGTGATTGAATATAAAGACGATTGATATAACAAGCCGGGCCGCTGATGTGCCGACACATCGCAGATGGTGCGAGTTTTCGCCTGAGAGTACTGCGAAAGCTGCTGTGGCGAATACGGTCGATCGTATAGCGACGGTATCAGATTAAGACACGATCGACAAACTGGATTCGTAAGACTTCAGAGGCATCAGCATGCAGGCCCGAACCCTGCCACCTTTGCCTGGCAGTCGGTCGAATCCGCGATACCACAGTTCAACCGTATGCTGATTGGCTTCGTATCAGCATTCGGCGCCGGCACGAATAGGTTAAGCACGGGCGTCCCGGTGCCGCCGAATTTCAACGCAGCCCGATATACCTGCCCCGCAGCCGCATGAAGGCGGCTGCGGGGCGGGAAATGCCACTGTTGCACACGTCGCCAGGAACGCGCTCCGGACATCCCGCGTTGTGCGGGCATGGCCACGGGCAGTTTACGAAAATACGTGGCTGGTTTGCGCTCGTGCGAGGTACACATTGTGTCCGCGAAAAACGTTTTTCGCGGACATGAATCAGCGTAATTCACTGTGATCGAGCGTTAACACGCCTGGGTGGCCTTTCGAACTTCCTGTACTATGGAAGTCAACTGGTTTGGAATGTTGAATCCATCGGCCAGATCCATCTGTTCTTCGTCAACAGTCGCGCAGAGTGCATCGAGGCTGAAGGCGGAACACTTGCCGTCGACTTTAATCAGCTCGGTGATTCCACGACTACATTGACGCAACTGGTCCGGCAGCAGCCCGGAAAGCGTGATGGGAAACAACTTAAACATCTCGACTTCCGGACGACTCAGCGATTCGTGTAATGAGTGGTGGTAGTAAATCGCGCACACCAGATCGTCAGGAAGGCCCCATTGACCCGCAATAAAGGCTCCCGTGGATGCATGGTTCCAGCCAAATGTCTCCTGCTCCCATTCGGTGATGTCTCGACCATCTTTAGCATCGTTTTCCAGAAACGATACGTACTCGTTGTCGAAACGATTCGTCAGTGCAGGCAGCATGAAGTCCTGCAGTAATCCGCCCATGAAGGCTAGACTCGCGTCCAGTTTCAGTGTGCGGGCCGCCGCCTGAGCAAAGAGAGCTTTCTGCAGCGACTCGCTCCACGCGTGCCCCTGGTGAATCAGTTTTGATCCCAGCGCGTTGTTGGCAGCTTTGACACCTGTGGCGATGAGATACGACGAAGCTTCGTTGATGCCAACACGGGCAATCGCGGTGGACACGTCTCCAATGGGTGAGGTCGCACGGAGTCTGGCCGTATTCACGAATTTGAGCAATTCAACGGTCAGCCCGGCGCTCGTTTCGACAATCGCCGCCAGCTCTCGGAGTTCCACGTTAGGATCGGCGGCACGCTGTGAAAATTCGGTCACAGCCTGAGGTAGAGCAGGAATTTCGATGTCGTTGGGAATACTCACCGATTGAATTGACTCCAGCGCCTTGGCGCTCAGATTTGCCCAGTTGGGCAAATCGGCGGCAGAGTCAACCTCTTCGGTAACCGACATACGGTGTCCTTCAATTTGAGTTCCGTGGTGTCTCAGTAACCCGTTATCGATGTTTCCCACTCGCCCTTGCCTGAAAACACTGGAAATCCGACATTCAACGTTCAGCACCGGACCGCCATTTCCCCTGGCTCCAGGCACCTCCCGCCGTTTTAACTATGGGAAAAATACCTGTAGATAATGCTGGTTTTAGCAATTGAAACAGCACTGGAAGCGAACATGTGTGCACCAGATTCGAAGTGCCGAAATAGATGTGCACAGAGAGTTCCTGCATCATTCCACAGGCGACAGCCCATGATTTCACCAGGTTCCGCTTCGACGTCCAACCCCATGCAGAAGCTGTTTGCGGAATGGCCAGTCAGCATTCCTCGCAAAGGGGTTGTCGTCACAGCGCACGGCGAACAGATCCAGTTTGTGGAATTCATGATCACCGGTGAGTTGCTTCTGCTGGAACGCCAGACACCAGATGTCTCTGGTGCACGCCGCGTGATCATCGACTTCAACAATATCGCAGCCATGAAAATTCTGGATGCCGTTGAAATGTCACGATTCACAGCCTTTGGGTTTCGAGGTGCGGTCGGAGTCCGGTAGGTCACCTCATGAGTCGTCGGCATTCCTGTCGTGTTCAAGAAGCCGACTTTGACGAATAAGTCCCGTCGTGCAAGTGATGTTCTGCGTTGTTGCTGCTTCAGCTCCGCTCAACTGTGCCACTGTAGGCTGTGCTTTCTGTTCAGTTGCCGCCATGGGTTCGTAAAACGCCAGCAGGTTGTCATCCGATGTCAGCTCAGACGCGATGACATTTAGATCTGAAGATCCCAATGGTTTTGATCTTCGCCGTAGTGAATTCATTTTCCTGCGTCCGGCGTATTCGACCAGAATAGGCTGTACCAGGATGGGCGCCACTTCCACAGCCGGTTTCCAACGTCGCTGTATCTGTCACCCAACAACCACAGGAAGCGTGCTTGTGCAGCTGAAGACGCCAGCGCACAAGAACGGCAACCTCCGGGAAACAGAAGCTGCCGTTTGCAGTTTGATATTCAGACAGGTTCAAGCGGTGGAACGACACCGCTGCCGGACATCATTTGAAGTCAAGATAGACAAGACGGCCAGGAATAAGTCGCACAAAACTGACGGCGTAGGGCTCCGTATCATCAGCCTCCCTGCGAGCTTCGATGCGTACGATGTTCTCCGTCCATGACACCAAAGGGCGATCTGTCTCAAACACCCAGACTCCGCTTTCCATCCGGAAACCGTTCATCCTTTGAACTGACAAATACTCCACCTTGCCGCTGTCCCTGACAGCCAGCATGCCCAATCGGGGATGTTTGCTTTCCGGAATCATGTGTGAGGTTTTGGTATATGATTTTCCAAGAGTTCCTGGGACAAGCGGAAACAGACTGGATTCTTCAGCCGCCCGCCCCGGCAATGGGTGGATCGGATATCGTCGGCCGTCAGCCTGAGCGGGATGCGGGCCGTGAATCGGCATTGTGGGTCGATAATAACCGTACACCCAATACGCAGAATACTGACAATACGCGGCAACAGAACCCAATCCCTGATACGGTGTCACGGGCATGGCGGCAGAATATCCAACCGAAGCGCCACCATTACAGTTGCAGCCGGCCAGAGCACGGACGCTTATTGTAAAAATAACGACGGTCGCCAAAACGATTGCGGTTTGAATGACTTTCTTCATCGGAACGTACTCTCCAGACTCTGTACAGACGATCGCCGCCGTGGCAAACTTCTTCTATCCTGAGAAAATACCACCTTACAGCCGGTCCGGCATTGGCCAAATCGAAGAGCGTCCCTTCTTTCATCGTGTTGGCAGAAAGACGTGCACGTTGCGAAGACCTGTGAAGCTGTGAGGTTCCGGCGTTGCTGATGCGGCAGACTTTTCGGGACATACCGGTGGCGGAAAGTGCCGCCGGGGGTCTTCATGCGGGCCGGTGACATTTTTGAATCCACCGAAGCTGTTTGCAGAGTCGCGCCACGAGGGAAGCCAGTGTGCGATCTTCAGGTCGCCCGGGGGTGCAGTCACGGAACGTTATGAAACCAGGAGGCTGGCCGCTGGCTGGAGTGAGAAACAGGCCCCACCGGGCTTCCTTCGCAGGCTCAGTCCAGCCTCCGGCCACCCGCCAGTCCGAGACCACAATCTGTTACCGCACTCATCGCCGGCACGCAGGCGTTGCCAACACAGCCTTTAGTCCTTAAGATCGAACCAATCCTGAACTTACCTTTCTGTGTACCAGCCTGCGGTATGTCGCAGCTGATCCCTGAAATCCCGTGCTGTTTTCGGCGACATTCAATTTCGCCTGCCGACCGGTTTTCCCCATGCTTACGCGTCGCGAATTGTTCCCCAACGTGATCGAAATGAATTTTCAGGCGCGACGCAGGTTCGGCTGCTGCGTTTACCTGGTGTTTTCGAAGAACGAATGGGCACTGGTGGACATCGGCTACGAAGATACCGTCGACGAAATTATCGACATGATTCGGCAGATGGACTTTCCGCTGTCTCACTGCCGTTACCTGATCGCGACACATGCCGATGCGGACCACGTCCAGGGACTTCAACGAGCAGCCGAGTTACTGCCGGGGTCCGTGACTGTTGCTCATCCCGCCGCCAAGAAAATTCTGGAAGAAGGTGACCGCATTGCGTCCTTCGCTGAAATTCCGGCACAGCAGATTTCCATTGAGATGCCAACGTTCAGTATCACGCAAACGGCCACCGACGGAGACGTACTGGAACTGGGCGACCTGAAGCTGGAAGTCTGGGATACGCCGGGACATGCAACCGGGCAGTTGTCGTTTCGACTGGGCGATCTGCTGATGTCCGGCGATAACATCTTTCGAGACGGCTGCGTTGGCGGCATTGATGCTCACCACGGCTCCGACATTCCAGCGTTCATCGAATCGCTGCAGCGCATCCAGGAAAGTGATGTCGAGTGGCTGTTGCCCAGCCACGGGCCGGCCTTCCCGAACGATCACGCTTTGCTGCAGTCGACAATCGACCGACTGGATAAATATCAGCACATGGCCGACTTCGGAACATGTGCCGTGGACTGGCCACTGCTGGACGACTGGGAAGACGAGCTGGCAAAGGGCACCAGTCCCGCCGGATAGCATGAATGCTTGTCGCCCGGGAAGACCTGGATTGCGGAAAGATCGTGCGCTGCAGCCACGGAGTGACCTTTTGGAATCATCGTTGTCAGGACTGGAATCCTGGAAAGAAGTTGGTGAATTGACCTGTGCCCATTGGTACCTTGCGGGACGGCTAATTATGATTGCTCCGGCCATGGAGGGACGGCGGCATTCCACTTTCTTCACCAACACGTCAACTTCTGGGCGATTCGGAGAGAATCATGATTCAAAAACTGACCCTGATGATGGTTGTTGCCATCGCAACATGCGGTAGCGCTTCAGCGGGACTTTTTCATCACCACCATCACTACGGCTACGGCTGTGCAGTACCCGTGTATAGTTATGGCTATGTTGCGCCGGTGTACAGTTACGGCTATGTTGGCCCCGTCGTTGCGTATGCTCCGCCTGCAGCAGTTGCCTATTATCCGGCGCACGTGTATGCCGCTCCCGTCGCTGTCGCGCCGGTGTACAGATACGCTCCCTCGGTTACCACAATTCGATACCGGGTATATCCGCACCGTTCTGTCTACCGCGTACGCCACTGGTAAACTGCGTGTTGGGTTTGGCCAGCGGACTCAGGCGATCAGCTCTTCAATCACTGCAGCTTCACGAGTGATATTGGTCAGTCGTTTGTTCGCGCCCTGATGGCGGAACGTGAGTTTCCTGTCGTCCAGACCAAACAGCTTCAGCAAGGTTGCCTGAAAATCGTTCACGTGAACTGGATCGATAGCCGGGCTCCATCCCACGTCATCGGTTTCGCCGTGGGTGTAGCCTCCGCGTGATCCACCACCCGCCATGAACATACTGAACGCATTTGGGTGGTGGTCTCGCCCCGTGACATTCTTACTTTTATTGCGGTTCTCACCCAGCGGAGTGCGGCCGAATTCGCTGCCCCATACAACCAGAGTTTCGTCCAGCAGTCCCTGCTGCTTCAAGTCCTGGATAAGCGCTGCGATGGGCTGATCCACGCAGCCAGCGTTATAGCCCAGGTCATTGTTCAGATTCGAATGATGGTCCCACGATGCGAACACGATGTTCACGAACCTCACACCTCGTTCGACCATCCGCCGAGCCAGCAGACAGTTCCGTCCGAATGACGGAAAGTGATCCCCGGTTCCAACTCGGCCCGATCGTTTCTTCGGTTCGGGCCGATTGACTCCGTAGGCCTCCAGAGTGGCACTGGTTTCCCCGCTGATATCGGTCAGTTCCGGTGCCGCCGACTGCATGCGAAACGAAAGTTCATAGTTCGCAATCCGACTGGTGATTTCCGGATCCTGCATGCGTTGATAGTTCTGCTGATTCAGCTCGCGAATCGCATCCAGTCCGGCACGTTCCAGTGAGGCGGGCAGTCCGGGAGGCAGCTCCAGATTTAGAATCGGTGGCCCCTGACTCCGCAGCAACACGCCCGCATGCACGGATGGCAGATATCCGCTGTTCCACAAAGTCGCTCCGCCGCTGGAACCGCGACCGGAGGTCAGTACGACATAGCTGGGCAGGTTTTGATTCTCTGTGCCCAGTCCGTAGCTGATCCACGAACCCATCGACGGCAGACCGAACTGAGCCTGCCCGCACTGCATCATCAACTGCCCGGGATGATGATTGAACTGGTCCGTGTGCATGCTATTGATCATGCAGATGTCATCAGCACACGTGGCGATGTTGGGCAGCAATTCCGAAAACCACATGCCACTGTCGCCGTTCTGACGAAAGTTGCGACGAGCCGCCATCAGGCGAGCGGACTCCTTTTCGATAAACGCGAATCGTACACCTTCCAGCAGCGATTCGGGCAGTGCCTGGCCGTCCAGCTTCGTTAGTTCGGGACGGTGGTTGAACAGATCCAGCTGCGAAGGCGCGCCGGCGTTGAAGATAAAGATGCAGCTCTTCGCCTTAGGAGGAAAATGTGTCGACCTGTTCGTCAATGGGCCGTCGGCGGACACCGTTTCTTTCGCCATACCGTCTGCGGACAGCATCGATGCAAGAGCAGCACCGCCAAGTCCACTGGCGGCACTGGTCAGGAAATCGCGCCGCAGATGCGAAGGCCTTGATCCAGAGGATGGCAGGTTTGGGGAATGATTCATTCCGGTCTCCGAATATCAGGCAACAGCGTGTATTCAACGTGTCCGGACAGGACGCAATACTTTGGTTTGACCCATTATGCCGTGTTCTACGCAAAAAACCGCTTCAGATGTTCCTCTTCAGGCGGTTTGGTCATGAACGACACAATGACCATTGCGATTGTCGAGCAAAGAAACATGGTGGCCACCGGCATGGTTTCGTAATCAGTCCCGGGAATGATGACAGTGTAGCTTCTGTTGGCCGCAAAGTCTGACTGCCAGAACAGGTAGCTCCAGGAGCCAAACGCCGCGATCACCGCCGCATAAGCGCCGGGCTTTGTCAGCTTCTTCCAGTACAAACAGGCAAAGACCAGAGGAAACAAAGATGTGAAACCGCTGAAGCACCAAACTCCCAGCGTGAATACGGCACGCGGTTCAAACAGACTCAACCCGTACGTGATCGCCACAATCAGGATGATGAATGCCCGAGCAATTACGATCGACTTTCTGTCATCGATTTTTTCCGCCCCAGCGTAATGCTTCACAATGTCTTCGGTGAACATTGTTCCGATGCACAAAAACTGGCTATCCAGTGACGACATGATCGCGGCCAGGATTCCGGCAGTCAGAAACCCACCCAGCATGGAATTAGCCAGTTGCTTCACCAGCAACGGCAGCACAATGTTGGGATTGCCGTCCAATGCTGCCTTCAACGGTGCTGGCAGCTGACCGTAGAAAAGATCCGACGAAGCCCAGACACCGACAAGAACACAGGGCAGCCAGACAATCATGATGAAGATCGGATGAACGATGACCGGCAACTTAAACGCATTTGCGTTCTTCGCCGTCAGCCAGTGCTGAAACACATGGGGAAACATCCCGACAGACAGCGGCACCAGCATGTACGTGAAGTACTTCAGCTTTGATATGCCCTGGTGGTCACCCACAGCGCCGCGGATAAGTTTGTCCCTTGGTATCTCACTGCTGGCGGCCCTCAGACTTTCCAGCAACGTGTCCTTTCCGCCCAGCTTCATCGCGATCATGTAAAACGTGACAACGCCAAGAATCATAAAGACGATTGTCTGAAACGTGTTGGCCCATGCTGTGCCACGCATGCCTCCAAAGAAGACGTAAATCAGAACGACGGCACAGATCACCAGCGACGCGATCTGTTTGGGCACTCCCCCTTTTGTGACAGCTATGTCGAAACCAAAGGATGTTTCAAACGTGCCCTGAGTCACTCCGTTAATCACCGATCCTGATGCCATCACGCCGATCAGCAGATAGGGAATGACCAGGCCGACAAGAATGGGAAACAGCAGCAGTCCGATGCGGTCGCTTTGCAGGCGATCTCGGAAGAATTGAATTTGAGTCGTATACCCATACTTGTGTCCCAGTGACCAGAGTTTGATCCCCAGAACGAAAAAGCACAGCGAATGAATGATGCCACTGGATGAAGCCAGTAAACCATAAACGCCCACGCCCTCTTTAAAGGACTCGCCCGTTGAACCGACCAGAGCAAAGGCCGTCATGGTCGTGCCAAAGATCGACATCAGCAACAGGAATGGCCCGATCGAATGACTTGCCAGCATGTAGTCCTTGCTGGTGCCTCGAAACAACCTGCTGGAAAACAGCCCCAGTCCCAGCAGTAATGCCAGGTAGCAGCAAATGATGATCAACTGTGTCATGCTTCGGTACCTCCTGGATCTGCGGGTTCTGCGACGTCAGCAGGCCATGCAAATTTGGTCGCCAGAAACCACGTAAACGCAGCCGCAATCGACAGACTGCCATGGAACAGCAGAGTGATCGGCAGAAATCCACCGACCAGCGTGGCGTCGTCCCACAGCCAGTTGTCCTGGTGCAGAATGACCAGCAGCACGACCAGACCCCAGACCACGTATTTCATCATTAATCTCGCGTTTTCAGTTCGGGGTCCGAAATGCCAGGATATAGGTCGATGCCGCCTGCTAAGTCGTACAGCTTGTATCTATCGAGCGACCAACGGAAGCGGACTTTGATCGTCCCGGTAGCAGCTCGACTAAACCGTCGCAGACGGCACGGTTCGCGACCGAGACCAGTTCATATACGCTGCGATCGCCAGCAGAACGAGTCCTGTAATGTTCGTCGCCATTCCCAGGTTGTTTCCAGAGATAGTCACGTCCGGTGTCAGTAACATCGCCGCCGACGCCACCGCTACCGTTCGCGTCATCGCGCGTGCGTCCGTGAACATGTAGCCTGCAATACCCACTGCCAGAGCCAGGATTCCGGCGACTGCCAGTGACACCTGAATCAGCACGGGCAGGATATCTGCTGCCTCGCCATCGGGACTCAGCAGCAGCAATTCCGGACGATAGACAAACATGAACGGCAGAGTGAACCCGACCAGCGAAAATCGAAAGGCCGCAAATGACGTTTTCATGATTGGAGCTTCGGCGATGGACGCGCTGGCGTACGCCGCCAGTGCCACCGGCGGAGTGACCATGCTCATCATGCCAAAGTAGAAGATAAACAGGTGAGCAGCCAGAGGAATGACGCCCAGCTCACTCAATAGAGAACCCATCAACGTGGCCATTAGCAGATAGCAGACAACCGACGGCACACCCATGCCCAGCACGATCGAACAGACCATGATGCCCAGCAATGCCAGAAACAGGTTGGTCTCCACCACACCTTTGATGACTGCACTGAAGTCGGTCGCGATTCCTGTCTGCTGCACAATGCCGATAATAATCCCGACACACGCGCTGGCCGCAACCAGAGAAACGCCGTTCCTCGCTGACTTTTTTAATGCGTCAACCACCGACGGACGCCAGGCTGGATGAGCGATGCCAAAGGTCAGCAGTGCAAACATTCCGACAATTCCTGACGATAGCCAGCTTTCGAAAAGCTGGCGACCGGATGCGTCGTCGGGGACTTCGGTCCACAGGAAACGACACAGCAGCGTGCCCCCGATAAAGCTAGCGACCGCCAGCGTGCGCGGGCCAACACCAATCGGCAGCTCTTTGCGAAGCGCCGACAGCACAAGGATCACCATCAACGCCCCGGTGACCGCCTTGAACGGTGAAAATCGCAGACCCAGCAGCAGGATCAGCGTTCCCAGCGCCCCAAAGAAAACCACGGCTTCAAATTTCGAAATCCGTTTGGGTTCTTTCTTTTCCTCAAATGCCGCAGCTCCAACTTTGCGCGAATAGAAATGCACAATCAGAAAGATCGACAGGTAATACAGAATGGCCGGAACCATCGCGGCTTTTGCGATTTCCAGAAATGTGACCTGCGGCTGTACCAGTTCCAGCATCATATATGCCCCGGCTCCCATGACGGGCGGTACCAGAGCTCCACCGGACGCGGCGGCTGCTGTGATCCCGGCAGCCACGTGTGGACGAAATCCGGCGCTGCGCATCATGGGTATCGTAAAGGCCCCGGTCGTCACTGCGTTCGCCACAGCACTGCCGGACAGCGAACCCATCAGGCCACTGCCCAGTACCGAAACCTTGGCCGGACCGCCAGGGCTATTACCGAATATCTTTTCCGCAAAGTCGATAATGAACTGAGTCGCACCGGACATCTCCAGAAACGCTCCGAACACCACGAACAGAAACACGTATTTGAACATCACACCGGCCGCCGGACCGAATACTCCCAGCGTCTGCAGGAAGGTTGTGCTGACGATATCACGCACATTCTGTCCGGCGTGAGGCAGCATCCAGCCTGGCATCTCGGCCCAGTCATTCACAAAACTGGCATGGCAGTACCACGAGTGAGTGACGAAGGCCAGAGCCAGCAGCGGTACGATCAATCCGATGGAACGTCGAGTCGCCTCGAACACCAGCACCAAACCAATCAGTCCAACCACAAAGTCCGTTCGCGTTTCGATTCCGGCACGATTCGCCAGTGAGATTCCTTCGGCCCATGAGGTCTTGAACAGCGGCTCCGTCTGCACAACCACATAGGTACAGCAGGCACCGGCAGCGAGCCCCAGCACGCAGTCGACGGCGTTCAGGAACTTGTTGTCCTTAAACTTCGGATGGATCGGCGTGGTCAGATAGCACAGCACCAGGCCGATGCCGACAAAAACCGCCAGCGCGGACTGTGGCTGCAGCCAGTTGTAGTTTACTTCTGCCAGGGTAAACAGACACAGTGCAACCGACAGCACAGTTGTTGAAACACCTCGAATACGGTCGAACACGCGCGGCTACTCCTGTGTCGCTGGTTCGGCTGTGACGGCTTCCGTGGCTGGCGCCGCACCAGCAGCGGGTTCGGCAGCACTTTCTGTTTCCGGCCAGATTCCAGCCTCCTTGTAGAACTTCACTGCCCCCGGATGAAAGTCCGTGCCTGTGTAGCGAGCCGCATTCTTTTCGTTGATAGCCTTTCCTGCCGGATGCTGCGCGGCAATGTCCGCTCGATTTTCCCAGATCAGCTTCGTGATTTCGTAGATCAGTTCTTCATGCTGATCAGCCGAAGTGATCAGCTGCATCGAACCGACGTTCAGGCCGGCGTAGTCGCCCGTCAGATCCGGGTATTTGTCCTGCACAATCGTGAATGGCTGGAAGAATGGAAAATCTTCCACCAGCTTCGTCCGTTCGGCTTCACCGAATGGAATGAAGTGAATGTCATGAGTGCTGCAGGCCTGGCTGATGGAACCCGTGGGAACTGCTCCCCCCAGAAACGCCGCATCGGCTGATCCATCGCCCAGCATGTCGACAGCACCACTTTGAGTCGCGTTCAGTGGAGAGAAATCGTCGTAAGTCACTCCATGAGCCGCCAGCAAAGGCTGCACGAACATTTCGAAGCCGGCACCGGCCGGACCCACCACGACTTTCTTGCCCTTCAGATCCGCGATCGATTTGATACCCGAATCCGCTGTCGTGATAAACATGGCCACGTTGGGAGCGAGTGTCGCGATCGCTCGCATGTCGTACTGCTGTTCCCAGCCGGATTCACCTCGCACTGCAAAATAAGTAATTGCCGAATTCGACAGAGCCAGCTGCAGGTCGTTTTTCGCCAGCCGTCGGATATTCTCCTGAGACCCCTTTGTCCCTTTGGCCTGCATTTTCCAGTTGGCGTCACCCTTGTTCGCGTTCAGGACCTCTGATACCGCCTGACCGACAACAGCAAACGCACCGCCCACCGGTGCCGTTCCCATGCTGAGAAACTGACGTCGACCACCGCCACCGCCACCGCCCGACGACGTTCCACCGCTGCCGCCGCCGTCACTTGAACAACCTGCATACAGAAGCAAGGCGGCAGCCAGAAACGGTAACAAAGCAGTTTTTGCCAGCTTTGATGACAGAAATCGCATCGGTGACGTCCTTTGATAGATAGCCGGTCCGCGTCAATCAGACAGACGGAAATGGCGTTTGAGGTAGGAAGTATGTGTATCCGGTGCTGCGGGAGACCGACCGCCAGCGTCTAAACGGAGCAACCGAGCAGCAGCTCGCATAATCCGTCGAAGACGGTCCGAGCGGTAGCTCGCATACCCCGTCGAAGACGCCGCGCAGCACAGCAGAACCAGAGCACGATCGTACCAACCACCGCCCCCCATCGCCAGTGACGCATTATTTCCCGTCGCAGCAATAAACACCGGCCCGGCGAGTCCTCAGACGTAGTGCAGGCTACCAGCCCGCCTGGATGCCCGAACAGCGCAGTTTTCGCAGGCCGCACGAATTGCGGCACTGTAACTCAGCCACAGGTTCCACGACCGGTTACGCCCCATTCGTTCCGTCTGACGTTTCAGCAACTCCGGCCAGCCCACTCCCGAGCGGTGCCGTTTCCGGAATCGACACAAGCCCCGTTCAGTTCCCGCAGGCTGCACGAAGTGCGGCACTGTGACTCTCCGTGACGATTCATCGACGCCGCGTTGCACGCGGCCTTCTGTGATGCAGTGCGCAGGGTTACCGAGGTTGCTCGCAAGTTGCGAACAGAGGCTGTGCCGCCGCCTGCATATGACGGTGAATGCCGACGTTATCGTACTACGAAGTTGACCATCCTGCCGGGTACCGCGATCACTTTCACCACCGTCTTGCCTGCCAGTTGTTTTTTCACGGCATCATCGGCTTCGGCAGCGGCCTGCATACCGGCCTTATTCAGGCCATTGGGCACCTGAAGTTTAGCTTTCAGCTTGCCGTTGAACTGGATGGGAAGCTCGACGGTGTCCTCCACCAATAGCGTCTCGTCGTGCGTGGGCCACGGTTCGTACGCCAGAGACTTTTCGCTGCCCAGAACGTTCCAGAGCTCTTCTGCGATGTGCGGAGCAAAGGGGCTGAGCAGCAGCACGAAAGGTTGCAGCACCGATTTCGGCCGGCTGTCTTCGTGAGACATGAAGTTGGTGAATTCCATCATGCGGCTGATAGCCGTGTTACAGCTAAGTTTATCGATGTCTGCGGTAACGGCCTTGATGGTCTTATGCAGTATCCGCAGCTGTTCGTCGGTCGGTTCCGCGTCAGTGACGCGTTCGTTCAGTATTACGTCTTCGGCACGGTCGTCGATGATCATGCGCCATACACGACCCAGGAATCGATACACACCTTCGACCCCCTGCATGCTCCATGGCTTCACCTGTTCCAGCGGTCCCATAAACATCTCGTACAGTCGCAGCGAGTCCGCTCCGTAGTCGCGAACGACGTCATCCGGGTTGACAACATTTCGGCGGCTCTTTGACATCTTGTCCGTCCGCCCGCGGAGTTCAATCGTCGTGCCCTTCAGGATCGTTTTCCCCTTTTCCTTCACCACCTGATCTTCGGTCAGCGGACAGTACGCATCAGCGCTTGGTGATGGGTTTCGCAGTGCGACGAATTCTTTGTCGTCGACTTTCAGATGCAAGGGTTCAAGGCCAATAGCCTCAATCGCGTCACGATTGGCGGCGAAGACTTCGGGTGGCACGTTGTAGTCAGTATCGCCCAAAATCATTCCCTGATTTACCAGCTTCTGAAACGGTTCCACCATGCTGACGTGCCCGCGGTCGAACAGTACCTTGTGCCAGAATCTCGAGTAAAGCAAATGCAGCACCGCGTGCTCGGCCCCGCCAATGTACAGGTCGACCGGCATCCAGTACTTTTCCAGAGCCGGATCGATGAAGGCTTCGCTGTTTTTGTTGTCACAGAATCGCAGAAAGTACCAGCAGCTGCCGGCCCACTGCGGCATGCTGTTGGTTTCTCGTTTCAATTTTGTACCGTCGGTATCTGTTTTGTACAGCCAGTCGTCCGTGGCTTTGGACAGCATGGGCTGCGGTGTGCCGGTGGGTTTGAAGTCTTCCATGTGCGGATGCAGCACGGGCAGTGATGCGGCTGTTTCCGCCCGCATCAGTCCGGTTGGGTTGCCGGCATCATCCAGTTCGTGCCAGATGGGAAATGGTTCGCCCCAGTATCGCTGACGACTGAACAGCCAGTCGCGCAGCTTGTAGTTGACGGCCGCCTGGCCCAGTCCGGTTTCGTTCAGCAGGTCCGTAATCTTAGACTTGAAGTCATCAGTCGGCGTGCCGCTGTACTCGCCGGAATTTATGGCGGTGCCTTTGGCGGAAAACGGCGTCATCTTTGTACCGTTAATCTCCGTGGTGAGCGCCGCTTCGTCTTTTGTCGGTTCCCAACTGGCGGGTGGTTCAACCACCTGGACGATGGGGATCTCAAACTTGACCGCGAATTCAAAGTCACGCAGATCGTGAGCCGGCACGGCCATGATCGCTCCCGTGCCGTAGCTGATCAGAACGTAATCGGCGACCCAGATCGGAATCTGTTCGCCGTTGACGGGGTTGATCGCATACGAACCGGTGAACACGCCCGACTTTTCCTTGGCCAGTTCCGTGCGATCCAGGTCGCTCTTCAGCGACGCCGTGCGACGATATTCAACGACCTGAGCCTTGTGTTCTTCTGTGGTCAGTCTGTCGACAAATGGATGCTCCGGAGCGATCACCATATACGTGGCGCCGTACAGTGTGTCCGGTCGAGTCGTATAGACGCGCAGCACATCATCGCCGGGTTCGGCAGGCCAGCCGCCTTTCGATCGTGTTGTTTTCCAGTCTTCAACTCCTGCACTGACAGAGCCAGTGGCCCCCGCGTCGCCGATGAAGAAGTCAACTTCCGCGCCGGTACTGCGGCCAATCCAGTTCCGCTGCAGCAGTTTGATTGATTCGGGCCAGTCCAGGTCGTTTAGTTCGTAAGCCAGTCTGTCCGCGTATGCTGTGATCCGCAGCATCCATTGCTTCAGAGCGACGCGTTCCACCGGATGGCTGCCTCGTTCGCTTTTTCCGTCGATGACTTCTTCGTTGGCCAGCACGGTTCCCAGAGCCGGACACCAATTCACGGGAGCATCCGAAATGTAGGCCAGACGATGTTTGTCCTGATAACGCCGGACAGCTTCCTCACCGGCATCTGTTATGTCGGCCGGAATCGGCAGTTCTGAAACCGGTCGGCCTTTGCCCGTGCGAAGCTTCCCGTCCGGGCCCGTCCATTCGTGTGCGCTGTCGTACCAGGTGTCAAACAGCTGCAGGAAGATCCACTGCGTCCAGCGGTAGTATTCCGGATCCGTCGTGGCCAGTTCTCGAGACCAGTCGTAGCTGAATCCCAACATCTTTAACTGACGGCGAAACGTTTCGATGTTCTGTTTCGTTGTTTCGCGGGGATGAGTTCCCGTTTTGACTGCATGTTCTTCCGCCGGCAATCCGAACGAGTCCCATCCCATCGGGTGCAGCACGTTTTTGCCGTTCATGCGCGCGTGACGGCAAACGATGTCTGTCGCGGTGTAGCCTTCCGGATGCCCAACATGCAGACCGCTGCCGGACGGATACGGAAACATATCCAGCACGTAGAACTTGTCTGTGTCGTCCGAAGGTTCAGCCGCCTTGAACGTGGCGTGTTCGTCCCAGAATTCTTGCCAGCGGGCTTCAATGCGTTTTGCGTCGTAACGAGGCATCGTGGGTTTTCAGTGTGAAAGTCTGTTGAGCCGCTCATTCAGGCCGGCGGAAGATCTTTATTCTGTCATTTCGTTCGGCAGAGCTTCAGCAATACTGAACGTGATATTTGCGTTGGTGCGAGGGTCCGCAATTCTGACGGCCCATGTCTTGCCAGCTTGTGCGGCATCACCCGACGAAGTTGGGCGGGCAGTGTATTGAACTGTCGAGTTGATGCAAATTGCGGCTTGCTGGTAACTTAGAAAAGCACGGTGACCTGCAAAGCGAGTGAGTCCCGGGCTCGCCGACAATGGAGTGGTCGAAGTGGCGGTAAGTGTCGGAGTCGTATTCTCATGGCGAGCCGTTTCACCTAAAACGGACATGTAAAGTGAGACAGTTCGCGTCTCGGACAGGGGCCCTGATGCGGCATGGCCGCAACCGAATACAAGTTGACGCTCGGAAACGCTCCGTCGTCGCTCCGAAACGATTCGCGCAAAGTGGTGAGAAGTTATACCGAAAGACTCTAAAATTCCGGAGCGGCGGACCATGAGTTACAAGCAGCTGTTTCTTTTAATATTGACCATCTGGTCGGCCGAATTGTTCACGCGGCTGCTATTCGACGCCATGATTCCGCCTCAGATGGAGTATCGCACGGTCTACATGGAAAAAGATGCGAAGAAGGGGCTGTTTCTGGGCAGCAGCCTGGGCGACTTTGGCCGACGCGGCTGGAAAATCGTTTCCGTCATTCCTGACCACGACAACCATCAGCAGATCATCGTCTTTATGCAGCGTCAAACGATTCTTCGCATTAACAAGTAAATGATCCGGCGAAGGTCGAAGGAACAAACGTGGCACATCGAGCCGAGACACGACTGATCGCGGGTTGCGGATATCTTGGCCGACGTGTAGCAGACCAGTGGCAAAGTAGTGGCTGCGATGTACTTGTCCTCACCAGGTCCCCTGATCGCGCGGAAGATTTTCGGCAGGGCGGGTTAATACCGATCGTTACGAACCTTGCTGTTGAATCCCACCAGCAGCCATTTCCCCCGGCCGAAGTCGTTTTATGGGCCGTTGGTTTTGATCGCACAGTGGGTGTGACGCGTGAGGATATCTGGCTGCGCGGGCTGGAGCGTCTGCTGAACCGTCTGTCGTGTCCGCCGCGTCGAATCCTGTACGTTTCCAGTACCGGTGTCTACGGTCAGGACAACGGACAGACAATTGACGAAGAAACAACACCCGATCCAAAGACGGAAGGTGGCCGCGGCTGCGTGGCAACAGAGCGGCTGTTGCGGCAACACTGTTCGCAGTTCTTCCCGCAAACGCAGGTCACGGTGCTGCGGATGGCAGGGATCTTTGGGCCGGGACGGTTGCTTCGTCGAATCTCAGATTTGCAGACTCACAAGCCGCTGCCGGGAGAGCCTGATCAGTGGCTGAATTTGATTCACGTGCAGGACGCTGTCCGGATGATTGATTTCGTGTCGTCTGCCGATGCTGTGCCGCCGATCATTAATGTCGTCAATTCCAAAACCGTCACTCGCCGTCAGTATTATACCCGACTTGCGGCGCTCGTTCAGGCACCAGAACCGGTATTCGAAGCGAGTACAACTCCCGCGCGGCAACGTGGCGGCAACAAGCGGATCGTGAGCCGATATCGAGGTGATCTGAACGCTGGCTTTGAATACGACGATGTTCTGGCCGGGCTGGAACAGGCGGTGACTGCTGGCTGACGGCGGCTGGACAGTTGCCGTCGATTGCCTCCTGATGGCCAACTGTGTAGCCTGCGAACGCGTGGCTGATCGGAATGACTGCGTCGCGAAAAATATCATGACGTTCACTGTTCCGTTGCTGATCCGGTAATGAGGTGAGGTGCGACATGATCGTGAAACTACTTCCTGTCTGTTTGGTGTTTCTGCCCGCTGCCAGCACCGTGTTCGCTGGCGAGCTCGATTGGTCGGCCAAAGCTCCTCGAGACGAGATCAGGCCCGTCTTTCAACAGCATGAAGATGGCGGTCTGGTTATCAAAGCCGACGACCGTGAAGGGCTCAACGGGTGGTGGACGGCAACGTTGCCCGTCGAGGGCCGCCAGCACGTTCGGTTTTCCGTACGGCGACAGACATCGGGAATGAGTGATGCTGAGATCCGCCGCGCGGCGGTCGTGCGACTGGTCTGGAAGAACGCACGAGGTGGCCCGGTGATTCGTGACGAGCCCACGTATTCGTCCTATCGTCCCGGTGAGAAACCGCGGGCGGAACCGGAGTTTCCGCCCGACATCAGTACGACTCACGGCTGGACGACCGTCTCGCAGGTCTATCGCGCTCCCATAACGGCAAGGCATCTGAGAATCGAACTGCATTTCCGCTGGGGGCCGCCCAAGTCACAGGTTGTGTGGAAGGATGTCCGCCTGGAGCCGGTCGCCGCGCCGGAACCACGGCCGGTGAAGCTGGCCACGATTCATCTGCAACCGCGAGAAGGAAAGACGCCCGCGGATAAGCGTCCACAATTCGCATCACTGATTGCGGACGCCGCGGCGCAGGGGGCTGATCTGATAGTGTTGCCGGAAACGCTGACGGTTTATGGAACCGGTCTTTCCTACGCTGAGTGCGCGGAAAATGTGCCGGGACCTTCCACGGATTACTTCGGCAGGCTGGCGAAACAGCACGACACTCATATCGTGGCTGGTCTGCTGGAACGCGATAAACATCTCATTTACAACGTTGCCGTGTTATTGGGACCGGACGGCAACATCATTGGCAAGTATCGGAAAACCACGTTGCCTCGTGGCGAAATCGAAGGCGGAATTACCCCCGGCCACGAGTACCCTGTCTTCGAAACTCGATTCGGCAAGGTGGGCATGATGATCTGCTACGACGGGTTCTTTCCCGAGGTAGCTCGTGAACTGACAAAGAACGGTGCGGAAGTCATTGCCTGGCCGGTCTGGGGCTGCAACCCAATGCTGGGAGCCGCCCGCGCCTGTGAAAACCACGTTTACGTTGTCAGCAGCACGTACACCGATGCGTCCCGTGACTGGATGATTACGGGGATCTATGGTCATGATGGGAAGGTCCTGTCCCAGGCAAAGACGTGGGGGTCAGTAGCAATTACGGAAGTAGATCTGAACAAGCCTCTGTATTGGCACAGTCTGGGTGACTTCAAAGCTCAGATCGAACGGCATCGACCGTTTGTGCCCGCCAGGGTGTCACAGAAGAGAGTTGAGTGAGGCGTTCCTTTTTTTCCATCGCAGCGACGTGGACCATTCCCGGCAGATGGTGAGTCGCAGCGGTCCATAGTCA
>JABABI010000289.1 GCA_014238335.1 Fuerstiella sp. | reverse complement strand
TAAATCGGTGTCTGTTTCAACGGAGCGCGCACCTTCACCGCAGAATGACCACGATGCGGTGCAGCTCAGAATCAAATCAAGCCGCGGGGCGATGGTAGTACTTCAGCATCCCAACGAGTCGTTCTCGGTACTGGATCTTAACGTCTGCCGTCCCGGGGGGGCGAGTTCAATCCTCTTGCCGTACGCGAGGTGAAGTCGTTTCATCTGAGTCGGCATGGAAGGCGGTCTGGGAGACGTCCGCACAATTGCGCCGGAATGCTTACAGAACTCGGGAGGTTTCCGTATGACGCCGTGTAACGAGCGCAATGGAAACAGAAAATCGTCGATCTGCTAAGCTACGTCTTCGCAGTCAGCGAAAGCAGAATGACGGCGAATTCACACATGCAACACATTGGCCGGTGAGGCAGACAGACCACGGTTTGCAGTCAGTCGGACGCATCCACTCCTCACCAGTTCAAAACAGACCCCGAAGCCAGACAGTGTCTTTGATGCCAGAACCAGCCGTGTTCCTGTTCGTTTGCTGTCAATTTGGATGTGAGAAAACGTGCAAGCGGGAACTTCTGAGTCGATACACCGGACTCCGATTCGCGTTCTCGCGACCCGGCTTTATGACTTTCAAAGTAACGGATGAATCAATTCGGCCGGGGAAGTTTCAACTCGTCTCAACGTTTGCTCGAGTGTGGGGATGGTCACGTGGCAAAGCGAAAAGCCACGAACCGAAGGAACTTGCCGCAGCCGTCACGGAAATTATCTCCGCTGTCGAAAACAGTTCACACTTCACGATGCTGCATTGCTGGCAACGTGATACAGCGATGCCGGGGAAAAGTGGTTTTGAGCCCGGCATCAGCCCTGTGGCGAAAGAAGCTGGACAGCACTTGCTGGATGCGTTCACACCGCAGCGACCAAACCTGCGACTGAACGGGATCAGCCAACCGGGGCAGCCGACACTTTGTGTCGTACTGGTGGAACGGGATGAATGGTGGATGGGGTGGCATGATGCCGCGACGATAACTCAACAATGGCCGGGCGGCGCTCCCGCAATTGAATTGCCACAAATGGTGGTCAGTCGAGCGTGGCTGAAGATGCACGAAGCCGTTTTATGGGGACAAGTACCGATTCAAAAGGGCGACGTCGTTGCCGAAATCGGCAGCGCTCCGGGTGGAGCGGCGCAGTTCCTTCTGGAACGGGGTGTGACAGTCATAGCCATCGACCCAGCACAAATGGATCCCACGGTTGCGGAACATCCATCGTTGCTTCACGTGCGGCGACGTGCCCGAGATGTTCCGAAGCGAGTGCTGAAAGACGTTCGCTGGCTGACCATCGACGTTAACATGCCGCCTTCGTACACCATCGAAGTCATTCGCGACTATGTACAAATTCGCGGACTGCCCGTCCGAGGCATTATAGCCACGCTGAAACTGCCGGACTGGAAACTGGCGGAAGACATCGACAACTACCGACAACAATTCTTTCAACTTGGGTTTCCGTTTGTGGAAACGCGCCAACTGGCATTCAACCGACAGGAATTGTGCCTCGTGGCGTTGCGAAAACGCAGGACGGCATCGCGACCACGTCGGTAGTGGTTGAGCCGATCGACAAGCGTGCTTGGGGCGTTATAAAAAGCAGAGGCCTTAGTCAATGAGACTACTCAGCCCATAACGGCAGGTTGCGGGCGATTCCGTAACGTCCAATGGCTGTACGGAGTGCCGCCCGTTTTTCCCCGCGAGGACCAAACTGCAGAGCGTGACAGCAGTCCCCGCAGGGTCAAATAACTGTGCGCCGTGATAGGTGTTGATATCCAGCGGGTGAGATTCGTGCCCGGCGACGGGTCGCTCCAGCCGGTATCAATCAGAGAGGCGGAGGAGGTAACAATTTCGTCGAAGCCTTTGATGTAACGGAT
>JABABI010000288.1 GCA_014238335.1 Fuerstiella sp. | reverse complement strand
GGCCAGCGACGTTGGGTTCAGAATTCGAGCAGCGGCCGCAACTCCGCGTGCACCGCTTTGTTATTTTGCTTCTGCTGCAGTATTTGGGTGCAGCGGCCCCCTACGAATAACGATGTAGTGCTCCTCGTCGATTACCGTGGTTTCGCTTACACCGTCAAATCCAATGCTAAGGCCCTTGCTGTTCTTCGCTTCGCCGTTGCTGGTCAGCGTCCAATTGAATTTATAAAAGTCGGACTCGTCCCGATGCTCGGTGAACTCCCACGAAAGGTCCGTGAGTGAAATGTCTGGGCCGCATCTGAACTCACCCTTTGATCCCATGCCGGCTGAGCACTTCATCCCGCCTTCGCCTTTCGTTGCGGCTGTAATGAAAATGGCGGCAATGTATTTCGGCCGTTCCACAACCGGAGTTTCTGCGGTAGCTAATTCGCTACTCTGTATTACCGAAGGTGTCGTAGTCGCGGATTGTCTTGACGATTCCGCCGAGCAACCGGCCACCACCAGTGCAAAAGTCAGCGTGGTGATCCGAACAAATTGCATGACTGCCTCTGCAAAATAACGCCGACCATCAGCCGGTTGTGGCGGTTGATGATCCATGTGAGTGCGGGCCGACCACAACTCGGCTGCATGGTGTTGTTATGCCACGGCCTTTTGTGCCAAATCACGCTGTTGTTCACTGGCTTGACCTGTGCGAAGTCGCTTTGCGTAACTCCCCCCGACCGAGCCAAACGCGATGGCAATGAGCAGGTGTCCCAGCGGAATGAAGGGCTTACCGTGAGCAGAACGGAGACGTGCTTCAGGGCCAACGAGTTGGATCACGGGAGGGTCTGAGACTGCCGGTTTGACGAATGATTGGAGCAGCTGCGTGGTAGGCAACCTATGGCCGAGTTCCTTAAACGTGAAGTCACCAACGGCGATGTTTGTAACAATGTAAGTCACGGAGGTTACAAGGAATCCAATAGCGAACGTGCGGTGCGTGCCGGAGGCAAAGATCGCACGCAGTCCGACGCCGCCGATAAGGAGAACACATGCTGTGCAGAGGACCGTAGCCGCCAATGACGGGAGAAAAGGAGACGCGACACAAACGGTCAGAAACAGCACTGCAGAAGAAACGACCTTGGTTGTATTGGACATGGCTCCGGTTTCGTTTTAATTCAAGATTGGACTCAGCCTGAGCTATTCGGCGAATGGCCGAGATTATTGGGAGAAACCCCGAACGGGTGTCGTGAGTGGCATAACGTCAGGCATCACCGGATGCGGACGATTGATTTACAATAAAAAATTCGGCGACCAACCGCATTCCGGTGCATGCGTTTGTTATGCCGCCCCTTCGGGTGAGATGCTGCTATCATTAGCGACCTCATCGTCTGGAAAAAAGTATACGTCAAACCACAGATCGATCCCAAGGTTGGCGAGACGCATTGATTGTTTTGGTGAAATCGTTGGGCCACCATGACCCGACACGGAATACCAGCTGCACGCAATGTCGATTTTGCCGCCATCATTACGCAGCCCGTCCAGATCGTGCATTTTGTTATCCAATTTGTCCAACAGCCAGTCAATGTGTCGGCGTGAATCCAGTGAATCTACGGCGTCTTCAGTCGTCAAGAACCAGCCGTTGATAGTGCACTCGCGATACTTGTTGATTTGGTCACCAACGCATTGTGTCGATGTGGGTCGAATGCTGAGCAGTCGCGTGACGTATTCCGGAGCATGCGTGCCCGGGTAGATACGAAGCGTTGCCCGCGTTCTTTCGCAAGTCGGATAGTCGTCGTCGTAGTCCACGTGAATTCACGAGTCCGGGTTCGGGTATCAAGGCTGAAGTGCGAATTGCCGTAGCGGCATAACGACCAGCGTAACCCGGTTGTGGCGAGCGACGCTGACTTCACAAAACGGCCCGACCACCACTC
>JABABI010000287.1 GCA_014238335.1 Fuerstiella sp. | reverse complement strand
AATTCCGTCACCGAAGACACACCGGCAGTATCGGATTCCGTTGACATTACAGCACGTGACGCATTGACCGAGATCCTTCGAGCGGGGGCTCAGAAAATGTTGAAAGCGGCCATTGAAAAGGAAGTGTCGGATTACGTGAACGAGCGAACCGACATCGTTGATAAGGATGGGCGACAGCTTGTCGTTCGCAACGGATCGTTGCCGGAACGAGTGATCCTGACAGGAATCGGTCCGGTCACTGTCCGGCAACCTCGCGTGACGGAAAGAACGACACTCCGATTAGAGTGCCCGTTGTCCATCAGGCAGCCATGCTCCGAGTTTTCGACAGTCCCCACTCCATTGAATTCTGGCCCGTTTCCGTGTATCCCTTAGGGTTGAACACAACCATCAGGAACCGATTGGAACAGAGCAGACACGAATATGGCCAAGACGGCAGCGGAGAAGCACAGCACAGCGAGCTTCGGCTATCAGGCCGGGATGTGGCTGGCGGCGGGTAAGTTCCGCAGCGACGTGGATGTCCAAGTCGCCGGGCAGCAATAGCATCGCAACAAACCAACATTCACGCCGTGAGGAACTTGAGTGCCGATCCCTAATTTTCAAACTTGCATGCTCCCTATCCTGGAAGTGATTCAGGACGCCAGTGACTGGCAGATGAAACAGGTCACGGCTGCGATTTCGGACAGGTTCAACTTGACCGATGAGGAGCGGGCAGAGATGTTGCCCGCTGGTTATACGAGAGCCATTGTAAATCGCGTTGGGTGGGCAAAACATTACTTGAAACAGGCAGGACTTGTCCTGTCGCCAACACGAGGTGTCGTGCGGATTTCCCCTGACGGAACTGCCGTTTTATCTCAACGCCCGCATCACATCGACATGAAATACCTTGAACGCTTCCCAGCGTACGTGGAGTTTCGAGCAAAGAAGGGCACCAGTTCAAAGGAGGCCATCGCAGCGGGCGGGAATGACGCGGTTGCAGAGGCTGAATCGAGCGAGACTCCAGAGGAACGAATCGAATCAGCGTATCAGGAGATGCGGGCAGCCCTGGCAGACGAGTTACTGCAACAGGTCAAGAACGGTGAAGACCAGTTCTTTGAGCGGATGGTGGTCGAACTTTTGGTCGCGATGGGCTACGGCGGATCGTTTAAGGACGCAGGAAAGGCCGTTGGTAAAAGCGGCGATGGAGGCATCGACGGTGTCATCAAAGAGGACAAATTGGGACTTGACGTCGTGGTGATCCAGGCAAAAAAATGGACTGAGAACTCCGTCGGCCGCCCGGCCGTACAGTCATTTGCTGGCAGCATGGAAGGTTTTCGCGCATCGAAGGGAGTCTTCATTACTACATCCACGTTTTCTCAGCCAGCAGTTGAATACGTTAACA
The DNA here is from genome assembly GCA_014238335.1 of Fuerstiella sp. Taxonomy (GTDB): domain Bacteria; phylum Planctomycetota; class Planctomycetia; order Planctomycetales; family Planctomycetaceae; genus Fuerstiella. Next base: position 545 of record JABABI010000287.1, on the reverse strand, counting down.
CTATTCAACGCCGAATCGTCCTGATTGACGGCCCCGCTCTTGCGAGACTGATGATCGACCACGGCATCGGCGTTACCAAATTCGATTCATATACGCTGAAACGTCTCGATGCTGACTACTTTGACCAGTAACGAGGCACGTCAGCATCGACTGGACCGTCCGCGAGTCCGCTCGCGCAAAAATCAGAGTCGTCGTCCGGCGCATCCTGAAGAAGTTCGGCTATCCACCTGACATGCAGGCCGCCGCTGTGAAACTGGTCCTGCAACAGGCCGAAGCGCTAAGCGATGAGTGGGCGACCGGATGACCTAATGGCCGTCAAGGTTTGGCGGTGGGGTTCGTTTCTCAGAACACGGTGTCGTCACTACTTGTCGGCAAATGACTGGCTTTAAATATTGCCTGAATCACGCCAGTGTTTTGTTTCTTTCGTGGTCTTCAGCTCAAAGGAATTGGAACTATGTCTGACACAGATGACACTCAGATGAGTGATGACGCCCGAATCTGGGTCGCGGATCGCAACTGCCTGTACGAGGATGTGGCCGTTGTAC
>JABABI010000286.1 GCA_014238335.1 Fuerstiella sp. | reverse complement strand
CCACGTTCCTCGGACTGACATACTGATTGCAGGTCACTCAGACAGCTTGATGAACGACCATCATACCCGCGCAGGCGGGTACCTGTTGTTTATACATAAGTTTCTTCGTTTCTGGCATGCTTTTTGCGCCACAGGATCGACAGGACATGACCTGCCAATTCTGCATGGAGCATCAGCATTTACGGACACATCACGGATGAGCTTGTGGGAATCGATCTCGGGGACAAACGATTGAATCAGCGTAGCTGTCAGGTCATGGAAGCACTCAGTGTTGATCCTCAGGCCAGTATCAACGGGTCGTTTACGCGGTGGGATGACACGCTCGCGGCGTACCGGCTCTTTGACAATCCGGCGGTCACTCCCGAGGCGATTCTGGAGCCGCATTACCAGGCGACGCTGGCACGGATCGGCGAGCACCCGGTCGTGCTCATCTTGCAGGACACGACCGAACTGGATTTCACAAAGCATCCGCCCAAAGATGCCGAGTGTCTGAACAAGCCCGACCGGTTCGGCCTGTATGACCACACGCATCTGGCGGTGACGCCTGAGGGATTGCCGCTGGGAGTTGTCGGGACTCATGTGTTTGATCGGTCGGCGGAGAGTCTGGGGAAGACGCTCCAGCGGCGTGCTCTGCCGATTGAAGAGAAGGAGAGTTACCGCTGGCTGCAGGGGTATCGGCTGGCCTCGCAGGTGCATCAACAGTGTGCGGTGACACAGATTGTCAATGTGGCCGATCGTGAAGCCGACATGTACGACATCTTCCTGGAGGCTCAGGCACAGCCGCCGGATTTCACACAGCCGCCGGATTTCACACAGCCGGCAGACGCATGCGATGACGCGCCCGCTGCAAACGCGCCCGCTGCGAACGCGCCCGCTGCGAACGCGCCCGCTGCGAACGCGTCTGCTGCAGACTTCGTCATCCGTTCGAAAGAGGATCGCCGCACCAACGAGCGTGTGCCTCCGGCGGAGCACGGCACGCGCTACGCCGTTTACCGGAAGGTCCGCGACGAAGTCAGAGCCTCGCCCGCGCGTCTGCAAAAGACGATCACGCTGTCGCAAACTCCGAAGCGAGCCGCTCGTCAGGCGGACCTGGAGATTCGCGCACTGCCGGTGACAATGAAGCACCCGAAGAATCGCCCGGTTCTGGCAGATGCGGGTCTGGCGGCGGTGGACTGCAACGTCGTGCATGTCAAAGAGGTCAACGGCCCCGGCGACGACACCGATGTCGAGTGGTGGCTGATCACGTCGCTGCCGATCGAATCGGTGGCAGACATCGAGCGAGTGATCGACTACTACAAAGCCCGGTGGACGATCGAAGTTTACTTCCGAGTCCTCAAGACCGGCTGCAAGGTCGAAGACATACAACTCGAAACAACGGCAAGACTGAAAAACTGCCTGGCCTTTTACCAGATCATCGCGTGGCGGGTCCTGTGCCTGACGCACCTGAATCGCGAGTGCCCGTCGCTGCCGTGCACAGCAGTGTTCACCGACTGCGAGTGGCAATCAGTCTGGCGTGTCACCACGAAACAGGACCTGCCCGACAAACCGCCGCCGCTGTCGGAATTCGTGGGCCTGCTGGCAAGCCTGGGCGGCTACAACAACCGCCGCACCGAACCACCTCCAGGTCCGCAACCCATCTGGGTCGGACTGCGAAGAATGTCCGACTTCGCCCTCGCCTGGCAATACTTCGGACCACCATCACAGACTTATGTATAAACAACAGGTTCTACACATACCCGCCACGGGCTCACGTCGGCGACATGTACATGAGCTTGATTTACACTTGCGAATTGAACGGAGCCAACGCGTTCGGCTATCTGAACCAGCTCCAGCAGGGCGCGGTGGATGCCGCACAACAGCCTGATTTCTGGATTCCCTGGAATTATCGCGAAAGCGTCACAGCCACTTCAGACGCGGCGTAATGTCCGGCATCGTCATCGACCCCGTCAACGCATCCCCCAATC
>JABABI010000285.1 GCA_014238335.1 Fuerstiella sp. | reverse complement strand
CTCGCCGGGTTGACGACCGGCCGATTGGTGTCAGGAATCTCCTCGGTGCGATACTGGTAAGCGTTCACGGCCCGAGGAGGAGCGATTCGGTTTTACGATGTTGAATTGCCTGGCGAACGAACTGTAGTACGGACCGTTTTTGCTGCCGGCACGTTTCGATTACCGTCAGCATGACCTCGACGAATCGGTCTCCGCGTTCGCTTTGAGTTCCGAAACTCAGCTTACGCCGGATCACTGCATGACGCAGGCTTCGCTCTGCCCCGTTGTTCGCAGGCTGCACGTGGGGATCGCTCAAAAACGTCCACAGATGATCCCGGTGTTTGTACAGTTGTTTGCACATCCCGTGTGCTGCGGTTCCGAAACCGCGCAGCAACAGTGCTTCCAGCTGCTGGCGGACCGGCCGAAGATTCTTTTGTAAGGTCGAGTATTTGATGGTCCCATCTCGGCACTTCGCGTATTCGGCGAACAGTTTTCGCGTCTCTCGCATCAAATCGTGGCCCAGACGTTTCTTCTGCCCGTCACCCGAATCAATCAATGCCTGAAAATCACGTTTCAAATGAGCCCAGCACCACTGCAGAATCCGATGCTGGAAGTACATCTTCGCCCGATCACAGTTGATGCTGCCGGCAAAGTCCAGACTGATGGTTTCGGTGAACACCGTTGCTTTGCGAGTCGGACGCAGTACGAATACCGTGAAACCAGCCGCCACGAACGTCCACAACCACGTTTTTACCCGACCTCGTTTGCACGGTGTTTCATCGATCGCCAGATTCGCCTGATCAGGCAAGGTGGCAGCAAGTTCATCGTAGCTGTCCTGGAGTACAGCCGTTGCTCGTTTTTCCAGTTCACTCACATGGCCCGCACTGCAGGGGACCTGGCAAATATCGGTGCTGAAAGCGGCCGCCCTGCGACGCGACGTGCGAAACCACGACGTCATCAGTACCAGAATGGCGGCCAACGTCGGTCCCGTGCGTCCGATGACCGTATCGGGAAGCTGGCCACACGTGGTCATGCCACATCGACACGTCAATCGGTGCCGCTGATATTCGGTCACGATCGTGCGGATTTCAATATCCCACACCTGGTCGCGAATCGGCACCTTGTCTGTGCCTTTGAGCGGTGTGCCACAACCCCGACACGACTCCGGACGACAGGGAACCACTTTTTCGCATGCACTGGAGGGAATCAGCGAGCGTTCAAATTTGTCATGTCCCGGCTGGCCCCCACGTTTGCGTTTTGATTTTGGCTTTGGCGGCGGCTCGGGTTTCGCATGGGGATGTTCGGATGACGGCGGTTTGGATGAGTTTTTCGGCGTCTTGTTCAGTCGAGCCTCAAGTTCAGAGATCTTCACAAGCAACATACGGATGATCGCCTGCGATTCCGGTGGCTGTTGTGCAGGTAATTCTTCCGTGATCTCAAGCGACATACAAAATGTTGTCGCCGATTCGTTCTACCAGGGCCAGGTCACTTTTACCTGTTTTTCCAAACAACCCGTGAACGCTTACAAGACAAAGTCCCAAGCCCAGACATGGTTCCGTTTTGCCGCACGATGACGAATGCAATCCCTGATGACTATCGCCCACACGACGCTGCTTTTTCGGCTTCCGTGGCACTTTCAGGCCTTCGCGACGCCAAAGACGATACGTCCGGTCAAAACCAATTCGGTGCCCTTCACGCTGAAGCAGCTTCGCAATTCGGCGATAGCCAAATCGAGGATGCTCACGAACTATCTCCAGCATCCGCTCGCTTCGCCGAATAACGCTGCGAACTTCGATGCTGTGTTGCCACTGAACACGCGGGTCGTTCACTCACAACGAACTCCATCTGCAGATGCTTCACCGCTTCACGTTTGCGAGAAGACCCCGCGAGTGAAGGCGAGCATCGACGATGCCCGACAGTTTCCCGATGCTAATTCCTTCAGCATCGCCTTGTCGAGTTCCGCTTCCGCCAGCAACTTCTTCAGACGAGCA
>JABABI010000284.1 GCA_014238335.1 Fuerstiella sp. | reverse complement strand
TTCATGATTTTCACTGACATTGCTTTGCTCGACTGGCGTTAGATTGAGGAACGACAGAACGCAGGCCGGTGCTTTCCTCGAAGCTCCGTTTCCAGGGTGGACTCAGTCGCAGGATCGCGAAAAACACAGAGCGTTCCAGTTTCTCCAGCAACTCCCGACCCACCGAAAGTCTCTGCAACTTCCGCTACGAAGTTGTTGCCAGCTCTGCCTGTTGCAACTGTTCGACCAGATCGGTCAGATCCTGACGGATCGTCGTTTCTTCGACTTCCGGATACTCCTGAGCGATCTGAGTCACAATGGTTTCCATGTCGGACGTTTCCTGCAGCGCGTGCCAGATTCGGGCGCCTGCAGCGTTGAGTCCGTAATAATGTTCTTTTGCCAAGTGGAACAGAATCGAGGTTTCTTCGTCCAGTTCCTGAAACAGGACGTCTTTTCGAGTCTCGATACAACTGGTCGTTCCGTTGTTCATTCCACTTACTCCGTTGACCGCTGGGGACTGGTGCAAAATTCCGGAACAGGTTAACTCGGTGCTGGTTTTTTGACAAGAGAACTAAGCAGCCCGCCGCGTTTCGGAACGTTGGTGGATTGTCCAGTGGTCCTGTAGTTTTGTCAGGATGTGCGGAAACAGATCGAAATCGCGGCGGCGTTGGAGGCGGAAGACGGGCGTTGTCCGCAGAATGTGAGCACAGTTTCTGAAATGCCGAGCCTGTTGCTCCATCCCCGACATGTACGCACGACGGTAGGTATTTCCGGCAATCACCTGGATCGCGTCGTCTGCGGGTTTGATCGATATCCCGGTCGCATCGGTCCACTCAAGCTGATAGATCGCGTTTAACGGAAGTTGAGTTGATTCTGCTTTGCGTTCGGCCGGCACGAGGTTCTTCTTCCGAAGCCCCAGCGGCGTTTCGGATGTGATCGGAATGTTCAGATTCCTTGCCGTATCAGGCCCCAGTTTTAGCACGCCAGTTCCAGGAACGACGGTTGGTTGTTTTCCCGGATTGACCGCGAGACAACAGATATCGTCTGCCACAAGCGGCAGGCCGGACTTCGACAGATAGGCTGCCAGCGTTGACTTTCCTGCAGTTGACTGACCGACGAAAGCAACGCACCCGTCGCCGACTCGCACGGCACAGGCATGCAGGGGAAACAGGCCACGCTGATGCAATAACGCACCGAACGCAGAACCCAGCAGAAATGCGGTCAACTTCCGGTTCGTCACATTCTTCAGCGGCTCGACAACAATGTGACGTCCGCCCGTGACGAGGTACCGCACTGCACCAGGGTTGCGAACCAACAACACTCCATCTGCCGATTCAAAACGTTCATGCCGCACATTGGCGACCGGAAGGGTATCTGGAACTTTTCCGAAGCGGATCGTTACGTCTCGAACGGTGTCACTTTCTTCCGCACACTCCACGCTCGGCAATTCGATCGCCGACGAGATTCTCAGCCCGTAGAACCGATACTGATACGTCACTTGCGGCATATTCCTGAACAGGGTCGTTGATAAATGGTGCACGTCAAAAGCGCATCCTGAAGCTACACAGCCAGCTCAGTCAGCGCGACTTTGAGGCTTATCGGGTGTGGGAGGTCGATAAAGCAACAGTTGTTCTGTAAATTGTCAGTCGATCGATTTCTTAGGTTTTAGTTTTGGAAGACGAGATATTTCATATTCTCGGTCTCCCAATCGTCACTGAGTTCGACGAGAACGGCGGTGACGAGTCTCAGTAGGGAAGCTTCGTTTGGGAACAGCGTTGCGACGCGTGTTCGCCGTTTGAGTTCTCTGTTTTGGCGTTCGAGCATGTTTGTGGTTCGCATTCTCTTGCGATGCTCTTCGGGAAGTTGCAAGACCGACAGTCCTTCGGGGATGTTGTTTTCTGCCCACGCCGCAATTTTGGGTGCAGTGTCCTTGTAAAGATCGACGAATCGATTGAGCTGATCATTCGCGTCGTCCAGATTCCTGGCGTTGAAGACGCTCCGTAAGTCCTGAG
>JABABI010000283.1 GCA_014238335.1 Fuerstiella sp. | reverse complement strand
GGACAACGGAGCGCGGAACGGAATGGTTGAACGAGTTAGCCAGTTCTTTTCACAGTCGGGACTTCCGATCACACTGGGCACGGTCCTGGCTGCGTTCGTCGTTGTCTTCGTCGCGCATTCATTGTTTGTTCGCTGGTTGAACCTGGTCAACGCAGATTTAGAGCAATCGTTTACGAAAAAACTACAGCAACACCTGTATGCGTCCATCATGTCCGCCGACTGGACATTTTTCCTGACTCACCGCAATTCGGACCTGACGTTCGCCCTAACCCAGAATGTACAGCGAGTGGCCACTGGCACCATGAGCTTTCTGCGATTGATGAGCACTTTGGTAATTTCACTGATACATGTCAGTCTGTGCATCATCATCGCTCCGCTAATGTCTTTGCTAATGTTGTTGTTTGGCGCCGCATTCTCGCTCGTCGTGATGGGATACAATATTCGCATCCGACGGACCGCAGTTCAGGTCGTTGGCCTCAACAAGAAACTTTACGGAATCGTGACCGATTACCTTTCGGGCATGAAAGAAGCCAAGAGCGCCTGCTCTGAGCAGAGACAGATCGACTCGTTTGCCCAAAGCAGCAATGAACTCCGCCGCACGTGGCTCCAGTCGTCTCGATCTCGCGAAAATACCAACCTTGCTTATCGGTTGAGTTCCGTTCTCATCCTGAGTCTCGTCGTTGTCACGGCCATTAAGTTCTACGATACGCCCCTAATTGAGGTCATGCTGCTTGTGATCATCGCAAGCCGCCTGTTGCCAAGAATTCAGGCAGTTTACACAAATTGGCAACAGATCACTCAGATGCTGCCGGCCTTTGAATCCATCATCTTGTTACTGCAGCAAAGTGATGCAGCCCGAGAGGTGAGGATTGAACGTGTTGAGCAACCGGTCAGTTTCAACAAAGAGATCCGGCTGAATGGAGTCGACTTTAGCTACACTGATGAAGCTGTCGTACTGAAGAACATTCAGATGCGAATCCCGGTTGGCGAAACAGTTGCCATTGTGGGAGCTTCAGGGGCTGGCAAATCGACTCTGGCCGACCTGTTGATGGGATTGTTGATGCCGCAACGTGGTGAAATGCTGGTCGACGACCGATGCCTGTCAGGGGAACTCGTTCGCCACTGGCGGCATCAGGTTGGATATGTTCCGCAGGAAACCTATTTGCTGCATGAAACTCTGCGGTCGAACCTGTTATGGTCGAACCCAGCGGCAACAGACGAACAGTTGTGGGAAGCGCTGCGAATGGCTTCCGCCGATACCTTTGTCGCCGCACTTGCCGATGGCCTGGAGACTGTCGTTGGTGACCGTGGAGTGCGTTTGTCGGGCGGTGAACGTCAGCGAATCGCATTGGCAAGAGCACTCGTTCGGCAACCGAAGCTGTTGATTCTAGACGAAGCGACGAGTTCTCTTGATGGTGAAAATCAGCAACACATTCAGAAAGCAATCAGCAGTCTACGCGGACGAACGACGGTCGTCATCATCGCTCATCGTCTGTCGTCGGTCATGGCGGCGGATCAGATTATCGTGCTTGAGGAAGGCCGGATTCTGGAATCCGGCTCATTCGATGACCTGATCAAACATCCAGAGACGCGTTTTCGGAAAATGTTGCGGTCAGATTCCTGTCGGGCGGCATAGTCATTCATCGGCCGCCGTTACACACCACTCTGGCGAACGTCACCGAACTCGCGATAGACGCGCAACAAGTCCGCTGCCGCCGATTGAACTTTGATATCGATTTCAAGGTTTCCGACGGTCGGCGGAACCAGTGGTTCTGTCTCTGCAGCCATACATTTCAGTTGGGCCGTGAAGAAACGGCGTACCGGGTCTCGGTGAATTTCCCGTTGCCGTACGATGGTCTCGAATTCGTGCTTTCTGACCTGTCCATTCAGCTTCGATCGAAACTCGTCAGCAGTTCCCTGTTGCGCATACCGAGCTTCGAATGTCATTCCGCCGAGATGAACGATTTCCGGAATAGACAGGAACGTTAGTTCCGC
>JABABI010000282.1 GCA_014238335.1 Fuerstiella sp. | reverse complement strand
TCTTCGTCGTAACTCGTGATGTCATCGGGAGAAGGCGCTTCGTTTGTACCCCGCTGTGAGCATCGTCACACCCGATTTGAAGGCAGGAATCCACGCGCTGGCGGAATTGGAGGCGACTGGCCTGCAAGGTCCAGGTAACCCGCCCGGATGCACAATGTCTCGCGTCCTGTTAACCGAGAGCGGAGAAGTTCGAAGAGGGTTGTCTACCTCCGAGCCACCGTAAAGGACCCCAACTCTGCAAAGCGTTACTGCTTAACGACTTCCAAAATCGGGGTCGCGCGCGCATTGTTACGAAGAGGGTTCTGTACGGGGAGATACACAGCAATGATCGTCCTTACGCTCAACGACGAATCATCTGCTGTTCGACGAGCCATTGCGATGTTCGTCGCATGCCTTCATCGAGGTTAACTGACGGGGCGTAGCCAAGTTTGTCCGCGGCTTTCTGAACAGAATACGTGTTGGTCCGACTGACAAAATCAACGAAGTCCGGGTAAACCTGCGGTGGAATTCCCAATAAGCGGAACACTGAATTCGTCGCGACGATGCCCGGCCTTACGAGAAATCCGGGCAGCGACATCAGCGGACGCCAGCCGATCATCCGTGAGTAGTAGCCGAAGAATTCCCGAAACGTCGTACCGACTCCGTCGCTGATATTGAAGGCCTCGCCCGTGTGGTCACTCTGAAGCGCGAGAATGATGCCATCGGTCAGATTGTCGATGAAGACGTGGTTCATAATGCCTCGTCCGCCATCGACGAGGACGAACTGAAACGACTTCATCATCTGCACCGGGCGGACTGTCCACGGCATCGAACCGGGGCCGTAAACATCTCCGCAGCGTATGACGATGACTTCCATGCCACCAGGTTCGTGCAGATCAATAGCAACCCGTTCGCTTTCGATTTTCGTTTCACAGTAAGGGTTGCCTTCGCCACGGAGTTCGGCAGACTCGTCGACCTGATCTGGAAAGTTGAAGCCGTATACCATGACCGAAGAAATCTGCACGAACCGCTGCACGCCTGCCGCCTTCGCCGCCTCGACGACTGTGCGAGTGCCACCTACGTTGACTCTTTGAAATAACTCGGGGTCTCCGCCTTCTCGAACCACAGCAGCGGTGTGGATGACGACGTCAGCTCCACAACAGAGCTGCTTCGCGTCGTCGCAATTCGTGACATCCCCGACAAGAACGTCGATCTCCGCTTCATTGGGTTGGAATGAACCCGAATCCGTCGTGTCAAGGCCGCGCACATTCGCGCCGAGCGACAGACATCGTCGCGCGAGGTGCCGGCCAATAAATCCGCACACACCTGTAATGGCCACAGTTTTACCGGAAACGTTAAACGGCATGGTGAGTCACCCTGGAGTCGTGCTGTCGTTCACAAAAGCCTCCGTGCGAATGAAGAATTGTTTGGGGCGAGTCGACCACGCGGAACTCACTGACCTGGTCGCTGTTCGATTGTCCGATGTCTTCCTTGTCCACGTCGATGGCGTTCCCGCCGAGCAAGATGGTCATTGCTCTGGCATGCGGGTCCGACAATCGGTCGTACGACCCGCGACGGCGAACTATCGCAAAGATTCATGTCAATACAATCGTGCGGGCGAATCATGCTGAAATTGCCCTGGGTTCCTTCAGGCCGAACGGTTATCGACCAGGAACACATTCGCTACCTGGCAACTTTCTCCGAGCCTCAGATAAGATGGTGAGCTGCGACTCGTGCTGCACGCGGCCTTCACTCATCAACACTGGTCGGCAATGTCTTCAACGCGACTCGGTTGCCGGTGCTGGTATGTTTGGGAACTGGAAATCGTGAAACGCAGTGATGACGTCAAAGGCTTCAAAGTCCTTCCGCACCGCTGGATCGTGGAACGGACGTTCGGCTGGCTGGGCCCGTAGGGTCAAAAAACACCGACGACAGAAAAACTCTCTGACAATCAGGTGTCAGTGAGAGAAATGAGTCACGATTTCGGCCGAACGTGGTTGAGACGATTCGACCACAGGCGAGTCAATCGGT
>JABABI010000281.1 GCA_014238335.1 Fuerstiella sp. | reverse complement strand
CTGCGATTTCCTTGTGACGTGGAACTGCCGCCACATTGCAAACGCCAACAAATTTGGGCATATCAGGCGTGTGTAGACGGGGTTTGGGCAACCCGGCTTTGGTAACACCTCTTGAACGAAGAAATTGACGATGGATAGCTCGTGTCTGTCCGTTAATCAGTTTGAGTTGAAGAATAGCGGCTCAAATTGTGAACGGGCTCCACGAAGATAAGGTGGAAAACCGTATTGTTGTTTGAAAAGACAGCAAAACGGATTTTCTTCACTCAATCTTCGAGGATCCACGGCTGCGAAAATCGTACTCGACTCAACTGCGTCTGGACAGCCTTCCCATCGATCAGGTCCAGCTGAATTTCAACTGTCGCGACCGCATCGTGTGCGTGCTGCGAGCTCTGCAGTATGTGTACTCGAAGCCTGAGATCGCCGACAGAATCATGAGCCTCGTTGAACAGGACGTCAACGGCAACACATGTACGGACTGCGGTCGCGAAGGAATGGATTACTGGCAAATTCTTGTGCTGGCCAGTGTTCGTCTGGGCTGTGATGACACGTACGACCATCTGCAGGAGCTGTCCGAAAACCACAACAAACTGCGAGCCATCACGGGCGTCGGTTCGGGGGACGAAGACACCGAATTCAGGTGGCGAAGAATTCGCGAGAACGTCTGTCTGTTGAAGCCACAGACCATCGACGTCATCAGTCAGATCATCGTCGCTGAAGGACACGACATCGTTCCCGAAGCCATCGAAACACTGCGTGCCGATTCGTTCGTGATGGAAACGAACATTCATTATCCCACGGAGAGTTCGCTTATCCGCGACGGGCTGCGAAAGATCCTTTCGATGTGCTCAGAAATGGCAGTGGGCAACACCGTGGCGGGCTGGAGACAGCATGAACATCTGTGGAAACAAGTGAAGCAGCTGGCTCGAAAGATTGACCGGATCGCCGGCAAAAAGGGGCCGAATTATGTGGCTCGCATGAAGGAGCCGTACCGCGACCTTTTGCAGACATCCCTGCAAATTACCGAGCGGGCACGTGAACTGTGCGTGAACCTGTGCCTGCCAAACGCGACTGAAGACGACATCTTCGGACCACATACGCTGCAGGCGTTCATCGCTCGCACCGAACGCGTGATGGACACTGCCCGGCGACGCGTACTGCTCGGCGAAACGGTTACCAACAGCGACAAACTCTTCAGCGTGTTCGAACCTCATACGCAGCTTTACAGGCGAGGCAAGGCGGGCGAGCCGATTCAGTCTGGACGACAGGTTCTGGTGTATGAAGATGCGGCCGGATTCATCGTTCATCGCAGTTTGATGAAACGTGATCAATGCGATTCGGAAGTCGCCGTGGCAGAAACGAAGACCGTGCAGCGACGCTTTACCAACCGGGTTCAGCGACTGTCTTTCGATCGCGGATTTCATTCGCCGGAGAATCAGGATCAACGGTCAGATCTGGTTCCGAATTTGTGTCTTCCGAAGCCCGGAGCAAAGCAGTCCGTGAAACAACTTTCGGATGCCGACGAAGACTTTCTGGCGGCTCAGCAGAATCATCCAGGAGTGGAATCGGTGATCGGAGCTTTGCAGAACGGCAACGGCCTGGAACGTTGTCGTGATCATTCTGAAATTGGTTTTGAACGTTACATGTCGTTGGCCATTCCGGGTCGCAACCTGCACACGCTCGGACGGATGTTGATTGCTGCGGCGGATCCGAAAAGCGAGGCGGCAGTCAGTCGCCGCAAAGCCGCCTGCGAGTCGGAACGACCTCCTCCATTGTCGCACTCTGAGACTGCAACGGAGTCAGGATACGCGCAGACTCAGCGAAAAGGGGGCAAAATCCGTGTTCAGGCGACCTGCCGAGCATTTTCCATCGAGGTCGCGTGGCGTAAAATAAATTCTTCACACGCTGGGCCAAGCTGCTCGGGCGGCCAAACCAACACCAACCCCGTTTCATGACACGCACTCAGCTAACGCAAATACATTGGTGGAACGGGCAATCTGTACGTTTGAGTTTCTCGGAAATTCTTGAATTTATCCAGTTGGGAAACGTTGAACGTATCGCTGAGCTCAGGTAAGTTGATGCAACGTAACATGTAGTACTGCTTATTATGTGTT
>JABABI010000280.1 GCA_014238335.1 Fuerstiella sp. | reverse complement strand
AAAAACGTCATAGAAGGCACCTTTGGTATGCGGGTTCAGGTTGTCTAAAACGATCGTGATCTTCTGGCAATCGCCGTAACGGGAATCCAGCAATCCTGCGACCTCAGTCGCTCAGTCCTTTTTCGTTCGACGTTTCCTTGCCGTTGTTTGTCGAAAGCCTGACAGCGGCTCGGCAAACATGAAAATACTTGCCGTGCCATTACGTTAGTACTCGTAATCAACTCGTTCGCCGTGATCTTTCGTCGCGGCAATTGGGACACGCGTTTCCTTGAGCAACTGCACGGGTTGCTCGTCCATGCACAGCACGGGATGCTGAGAATCGTAGGCAATTGCGTAGGTTTCAAGCACGAATGGCACTGCCGCGAGTTTTTTCTTTGATTTGCGCAGCGTAAAGGCTCGCGGTGACCGCGATGGAGATTGTTTGCGAATGTTGCCGTTACGAAGGAAACCGGGATATTGGCTGAACGTCCTGAGTCATTAGACTTCGCAACGGCTGGACCTTCCCTGAATCTGACGGCGTAAAACATCTGACCAGGGAAGGTCCATGTCTTTTACACCACCAACGGCGTTTCATGCATCATCATTTTCGATCTTCAAGCGGTCACTGATGCAGACCGACGCACTGCCTCTGAACGATGTTGTTGACGATTCGCTGTTCGAAGAAGCCTTTCAGGAACACGGCATCGACTTCGGCGGCGATGACGACGCGGTCTACACGCCTGCCATCACGTTGTGGGCGTTGATCTCACAGACGTTCTTTGCCAAAGAACAACGAAGCTGCAAGGCCGCCGTGTTGCGAGTCGCTTCTTTGTGGGCGGCTCTGGGCCGAACCGTGTGTGGCACCAACACGGGAGCCTACTGTCGTGCTCGGCGGAAAATTCCCTTTGAAGTGGTGCGCGACATCACGCGACATATTGCCAACGATACCGAAGCGAGCGTGGGACACGACTTCATCGATGAGGACAGCGATGTGAATCTGTCACCGCGAGTTGTCGAAGAAGTTCGTGCTCAATCGATAGGTGGGCGTGTGTTGCTGCTGGATGGATTCACGATCACGGCCGCAGACACGCCGGAAAACCAAGACGAGTATCCTCAGAATCCGGTTCAGAAGGAAGGAGTCGGCTTTCCGATTCTGCGCTGCGTGACTCTGATTTCGCTGTACACCGGCATGTTGTTCGATCTTGCCTGCGGGCCGTACTGCGGCAAGGAAACGGGGGAGACGGCGCTGATGCGCAAGCTGCATGACGTTCTGCAGCCGGGCGACATTCTGGTTGCCGATTGTTATCTGTGTACCTACTGGTTGATCGCAGCTTGCCGACAGCCGGGTGTTTACATTGTGATGAAGAATCACCACAAACGCGACGACCATCCTGCCGACGCCATTCGCCTGTGCGGAAGCGAACGACTGGTCACGTGGACCCTTCCGCCAAGACCGTCGTGGATGAGTCACGAAGAATACAAACAACAGCCGTCAACTCTTGAACTTCGCCTGGTCGATGTGAACGTCAAGCACAACGGTTTCCGCCCAAATCGATTTACGGTGGCGACGACGATGATTGATGATACACCGTTTCCAGGTGACTGGATCCGATCAATCTATGAAAGTCGATGGCTGGTTGAGTTGGATATTCGGGCGATCAAGTGTTCTCTGAACATGGACATTCTGCGAGCCAAGACGCCAGACATGGTTCGCACGGAATTGTGGAGCTGTCTTCTGGCTTACAACCTGATTCGCCTGAAGATGTTCCAGAGCTGCGTTGTCTCAGGCCGCGATCCGAGATCGCAAAGTTTCACAACGACGATGCAGCTTCTGGCGACGAACTGGCTGCTGTGCGCAGTCATCGGAGTGACGTCTGAACTGGCCGCTCTCGCACAGTCGGTTCCGATAAGTCAGCAAGTCGGCCATCGCGATGGTCGAACGGAACCGCGAGTCAACAAACGCAGACCCAAGGTGCTCGCACTCATGCAGAAACCAAGACACAAACTTCGCCAGGAACTGAACGCCGCCGCATGACATAAACCCTTTGATGGCAAGCGGCAGTGCCATTCGTTCCTAGTATCTTGGCTCGCGCGAAGCGAAGCGTGATTCACGATTTAGATTTCGATCGTTTACAGTTTGAGAGAGCTCATTCTT
>JABABI010000027.1:35337-86802 GCA_014238335.1 Fuerstiella sp. | reverse complement strand
GGCCACCATGCATAAACAGCCATATGACTCTCTTTGCTCGCGGGGCGATGTCAGTTTGTGCGTGGCTGGCGACTGAAGCACCAGATGCCAATGCTGAATACGCCAGCATTCCCGCACCGCCACCTGCCTGTGCGAGGAACTGTCGACGGCTGTTCTCAGGTGGATATTGAAGTCCCATGTGTCACAATATAGTAACTGTCGGCCGCAATTGCCCAGCGAAATCGTGCATTGTGGAAATCCGGCGGGCGCACGACATATTTTCGGAATGCTGCGTTGAACACCTCCTCTGGTGCTTCAACCCGGCCTGCTGATTTTGGCCGCAATAAGTGCGGCCATAATCCCCACTGGAGCACAGGGAAACTGAGTTGTGCGACCTGCAATCTCCTTCTTGCGACGCGAATCCTTGCTCTACCCGTTGCCGTTCTGAATTGACTCTTCCATTTGTTTGCTGAGCCTGCCGCAATTGAGTAGGTCCCCGGAAACTCCCCGACACAACCAACGGACCATTCTGTGTCAGGCCCCCCTCTGTCGTTTTCGAAGTGGTCATGGTCGATCAGTTGCTGTCGCAGAGCCTGTTGAACTTTGACGTTCCGTCAGGACTCAGTGCTTGGCCACTGCGGTGCGTCAGAACCCAACGTGACGTTGGCGCTGTGCTCAACACCATGAGCTGACGGTGGCGGGTGGCAGATCGGAACGGGGGCGAATCCGAAGTTTGAACCACCCGTGCGGCCCAAGCAAAACAGCCTGCGGATTCCCGTCTCAATGGACAATTCACAGGGGGCTGCGGGCCAATCGACGAATGGAAAAACGGAAGAGGATGGGAATCGAACCCACCAGTGATGCGTTAACACCACTCAACGGTTTTGAAGACCGTGGCGGTCACCAGACCAGCAAACTCTTCCCTGTAGTAAAAACATTGACCGGACGGAACATTTGGGTACGGTTTCGTGTTTCGTACAACTAGTCCTTTAAAGTTGCCCTCCGCCGGATTGCAGCCAGCGGAGACCGTGTCACAACGCTCCTTGAACAGCGGCACTCAGACACGTCCAAAGTAGAACAGACTGTGTCACCTGTCCAGCAGAAGGCACGAAAGAAGTCAAAGAACCCGAAGCTCAACAAGCCACAGAAGCGGCCCGGAGTGCGGCGAAGCGACTGCCCGAGAACTCGACATTGACCGAGATCAGGCCGAAAATCATACGGCGGAACGATTGTTCGACGTCACAGTCGCTGTTTTCCGCCGTCGAAATTGCCTTTCGTATCTGCCACTCGTAGACTGTCCCGGATCATTGGCTGGCAGTCTCCGGGATGTCGACCATCCTTGTGATTTATTTTACAGCTGTACGCGCCGAATGTATCGGTGACTCCGACTGAATGCTCAACGCGGCCTGTCTTTGGCAAGGACGGGCAGGAATTCGTTTATGGCCCAGGCAACCATTGATCCCGGTGTGGGCGAATTCATTACTGCGATTCGTGAACGTGTGGCGAAGGTCGTGGTCGGCCAGGACGTCGTCGTGGAACGCACGCTGATCGCTCTGTTCACCGGTGGGCACCTGCTGCTGCAGGGAGTTCCCGGGCTGGCCAAGACGCTGTTGGTGTCCGTACTTTCAAAGTCGGTGGACCTTGACTTCGCCCGCATTCAGTTCACCATCGATCTGTTGCCGTCAGATATTCTTGGTTCGGAGATCCTTGACCCGCGAACTGGCGAATTCAGAACGCGGAAAGGGCCGATTTTCACGAACCTGCTGCTGGCTGACGAAATCAACCGAGCGGCTCCCAAAGTCCAGGGAGCGCTGCTCGAAGCGATGCAGGAACGCCGAGTCACCATCGGCGACGAAAACTATGTTCTGCCGGCTCCGTTTCTGGTCATAGCCACTCAGAATCCAGTCGAGCAGGCGGGCACGTTTGAGCTGCCTGAAGCGCAGCTGGACCGCTTTATGCTCTGTCATCGCCTGGTCTATCCCACGCATGCCGAGGAGCGAGAAGTGCTGAAAAGAAATGCGGGTCTGGGCATTCAACGGCGCGATGGCGGGGCGATTGTGGAAACAGAATTTGACGTACTTGATAAAGAACCAGTCGGCAGCGGAGACGATCTGATTGCCGCTATGGAGGCCGTGCATAAGGTCCATGTCAGCGATACGTTTGTGGAGCACGTGATCAATCTGGTGAGTCTGACTCGCGATCACCCGCAGATTGAACTCGGTTGCAGCCCCCGTGCCGGCATCGCCATTGTCAAGTCGGCCCGCGCCCGCGCCATCATTCACGGCCGCGATTATTGTATTCCGGAGGACCTGTATGCTCTGGCCGAAGATGTGATTCTGCATCGTATTCGGCTGACGTACGAGGCTGTTGCGGATGGGTATACCGGGCCGAAGGTACTGAATACACTTTTGCAGCGTCTGGGACAGGGGGCGTGATGAAACGTCCGTTAAGACCATTGAGCCGCAAGCCGCAGACGTGCCAATTATTTGCAGGTTCTGCTTCCGCCGAACAGGCCGCTTACATCAGCGACATTCGGCCAAACACCTTGCTGTAATGACCATGGGTGACATTTATGCAGGGCTACATCGAACAATTGCAGACGCTGGACGCCCGGCAGTTTGCCATCGCCGTCAAGCGGCTGGCGGACGCTCTGAGCTATGGTACCGATCGGTCACCGTTTCTGGGAAGCGGTGTCGAATATGTTCAGTCGCGGCAGTATCAGTTCGGCGACCCGGTGCGGTCAATGGACTGGAAGGTGACCGCGCGGACGGGAAAGCCTCATATCAAGGAATTCGAGACGCCGAAACGTCTGCCCTGTTATCTGCTGATCGACACATCCGCATCAATGATGATGGGATCTGCGCAACGGTCGAAATATTCAACGGCGCTATATTTGGCCGGGGGGCTGGCTCTGGCCTGCCTTGACCGTGTCAGTCCTGTCGGCGTACTGGGTGTCGGCGAAACCGATCTGCACGTCCGGCCGACGTTGGGCAGGGATCAGGTGCTGCAGTGGCTGCTGAAACTGCGCCGCTTCCGGTTTGACGAGGGGACGACACTGTCCCGCAGGCTGCGTGAACTGCAGCCAGGGCTGTTGAACAGAACGCTGCTGCTGGTTCTGAGCGATCTGCACGACCAACACGCCGTGTCCCTGATTCGCCAATTGAACCAGCAGCACGAATGTGTGGTCGTGCAGTTGCGGGATCCGGCTGAAGATGGGCTTGTCGGGGGCGGAATTATTCGCGGCGTGGAGGCAGAATCGTCCCGTGAGTTCGTGGCTCCAGTCGGACAAAATCGGCTGTCTCAGGAATCTGTCGAACGTGATCTGCGGCGTGGCGGAGTGGATCACGTGCTGATTCGAACCGACCGTCCGTTTGCTCATTTGGTGCGGCATTTTTTTGCGTCCCGTGGCGTTTTCAATCGAGGTGCGCGATGAGGTCTGAGATCAGCGCCCAGCCTGCCGTCGCCGCTGCGCCAAGACTGCCAATGCTGTACATTGCGCTGCTGTCGGTTGCAGCCGGGCAATGCACGTGTGCTGACGACTCTCCAGCAGTCTCCACTGACGCAACACCTGCAGCCCGCATTGAAGGAGACAGTCTGCTGGAAGTGACGGTGGGCATGTCCGGTGTTGTCAGGCAGGTTATCCTGCCGGGAACGGAACTAACGGTCCGGGAGGTCAGTCCCCGGACCACGCCGATTGCAGTGCGCATCGATGATGTCTACACTCATGGTGAAGGATTTCGGTACGATCTTACCTGGTTTGGGTTGGAGCCGGGCAATCATAATCTGTGCGATTACCTGGCCCGAAAGGACGGTACGACGGTAGACGATCTGCCATCGATTTCCGTCGCCGTTAATTCCATCCTGCTGCCGGAACAGGTTCGTCCGCACGCCCCCGATCCGGGTCTGCTGTCTCGCATCGGCGGATATCGGATGATGATGAGCTTGGCGATCGTGGTCTGGGTGCTCGGTCTGCTGGTAATTATTTTTGTTGGCAGGGCTCGACAGCAGGGACTCACTGGTACACCATCCGCGACGGCTCTGTCTCCCGTGGATCACATGCGTCGGTTGGTCGATCGTGCTTTGGAATCGGGCGCGCTGAGTGCGGAGGACAAAGCCGATCTGGATATCAGGATTCTCAACTTCTGGCGCGAGCGGCGTCACCTGGACAATCTCCCGCCCGGGGATGCGCTGGCGGAACTGAAGAACGATGACGAGGCGGGCCCCCTGCTGGTCGGCATTGAACGCTGGTTTTACAGCCGCCATGCGCCGAATCGCGAAGAAATCATGTCCCTGCTTAAACCGCTCGCTCGACTGGCAGCATCGGCAGATGCGACCGTCGGGGAAGGCGTGTCATGAACGCCATTGATCGCGTGACTGACGGCGCGAAAGATTTGGGGCTGGACTTTGTCGCTCCGTTTCCGGTGATTGCCGCTTGTCTGCTGCTGACGATGCTGTTTGTCGTTTGGATCTGGAAACGCACTACGCGACGCGTGGCCGTACCGTACGATCACAGCAGCAAGCCGGCAGGCCGGGGCTGGTGGGGTTCGATTTCAGCTGCGGAAACACTGCTGCCCTTGCTGGGCGGCATTGTACTTCTGATCCTGTGCAATCCTCTGACGACGGGCACTCCCGTGGACAGACGGTCGATGACCAACATTCAGTTTTGCGTCGATTCATCGGGCAGCATGACTGCCCGGTTCGGTGAAGGCGATCGCTACGCCGCATCGATGGCTGCCATCAACGAATTTCTGGACTATCGCGAAGGGGACGCCTTCGGCCTGACTTTTTTTGCGTCTTCCGTTGTGCACTGGTGTCCGCTGACGACTGACAGTTCGGCCTTCAAATGCGCGATTCCGTTCATGAAACCCAATCAGCAACGGGCCATCGGCGGCGGAACGCGGATCGGCATGGCGCTGCAGGCGTGCCGCGAAGTACTGAATTCCCGGGAAGCCGGAGACAAAATGATAGTGCTGGTGTCTGACGGTGTCAGTGCGGATCTGTATGGCGGGCGAGCCGAGAAGATTGCGAAACAACTGTCGGACGAAAATATCATGATTTACGCAATCCACATCGGTAGCGGCGAAGCTCCCCCGGATATTCTCACGCTGACCACCATGACGGAGGGGGAAACATTTCTGCCCGGCGACGTGGACGCACTGGATGACGTGTTCCGTCGCATTGATCAGATGCGGCCGGCAAAAATTGAATCGGTTGAGTCCGAAAAAATCGACAGTTTTGCTCCGTGGTGTCTGGCAGGACTGGTGCTGCTGGGCTGCTGGATTGTGTCACTGTTCGGGCTGAGGTATTCGCCGTGGTAGAACTGCCGTCCAATATCATGGTGTGGGCCTTTGCGGCGGTGACGATATTCGGTCTGTTGGCGGGACTTGCTGAGTGGCTGCATTCAAGGCGGGTCGCGCGGATCAGTGGTCTGGCATTCGGGCCTGCTCAGCGACCGGCATTGTGGGCGCGGATCATCCCCGTCCTGCGAACTATTGCCGTGGCCTGCCTCGCCGGAGCACTGACGACTCTGATGCTGCTGGTTCCCATGTCCCATCGTCGAAGGGGCGATGACGTGACGTTTGAAAAACTAAAGCACGTGGTACTGGTGCTGGACGTGTCTCCCAGCATGCGACTGAAGGACGCTGGTCCGGACGGCAGTCTGAGTCGGCTGCGGCGGGCGCGGGAAGTTATGGATTCTTACTTCCAGCGAGTGCCAATGAACGAATTTCGTGTGTCAGTTATCGCCGTCTATACCGATGCATTTCCAGTTGTCGAAGATACCAGAGACATCGGTGTGGTACGAAATATTCTGAACGACCTGCCGATGCATTTTGCCTTCGTGCCTGGCGAAACGGATTTATTTGCCGGGATTAAAAAGGCGGCCGAACTCAGTCGCGGCTGGCGGCCTGGCAGCACTGCGGTCATTCTGGTGGCGGACGGCGACACAGTTCCGTCCACTGGCATGCCGCGGATGCCCGCGTCTGTGGCAGACGTGCTGGTTGTCGGTGTCGGGGACCCCAACAAGGGGTCCTTTATAAACGGACACAACTCTCGCCAGGACGTGTCTACGCTGAGGCAGATTTCTGCCCGTCTGGGAGGTATGTACCACAATGGGAACGAAAAACACCTCAGCACTGCGCTGATCGATCGCCTGACGGACGGTATGGAAGGAGAATCGCGTTTTCAATTGACCGTGAGGGAAGTATCGCTGCTGTTGGCTGGCGTCAGCATCGTAATTCTGTCGATAATACCGTTTGCCCTGCATTATCTGGGAACCGGCTGGCAGCCCGGCATCCGAAAGTTGGCGGAAACGGCGAAAATTCCGGATTCAGGCGGGACACCGACAGCGGTCGGAAGTGACGAGAATACTGTCGAAAATTGGTCGGTCAGAGTATAGAATGCCCAATCAAAGGAGGTGTAAGCATGCGTCGAATGTTCCTTATTGGCTGGGTGATGCTGTTGCCACTGGGTGGCCTCTATCACCTCCTAGCGGGGCCTGAACATCAGGATCTGGATGAGATTGGCAATGCGCTCGCAGAGGCTCGGGAGATGGTTCGTGCTGAAAAGTTCAGCCCGGCCGTGATTCGGTTCGAGGATGCGATTGAGTCCTTGCCCGTAGAATTGGTCGATGACGCACGCAGAATTCGTCTTGAGATGGCTCAGGCGAAGATGAATGCCGCACGCCTGCCGGAAGCCAACGCTGATCTGAAGACTCTGCTGGACGAAATGCTTACGGACGAGAACCGCGGTGATGAAGGCAGCGAAGTTGAGTTCGAACAGAGTGTTCGCGAGTCGTTGGCGAGTTCCCAATTCTACATGACATGGCTGATGCGGCTGGAAGGGCTGCCCGTCACCGAATGGGAACCGGAAATCGAGTCCGCTCGTCAGAACTATCGCATGCTGGCTGAGAAGGCTGAGCATGCAGGCCGGTCCGAACGGGCACAAAAGCAGCGGGAAAATCTGGAAGCCACAATTCGGCTCGCTCGCCTGGACCTGTCCGATCTGCAGGGGCTGCCCCTGCCGAATCAGTGAAAAGGTTGTGGAACCGGGCGCGGTCGCGCTCGTCGAGCATCCTCTCCGAAAGGTCAGCCACAACCGCAGGATAATCGTGGTGCCACAGCTGGTCCGCCAGGAGACGGCGTCGGTTCATAATCGGAGACCACGGACTTTGGGAGATTCTCTGCTCCGCAGTCGGTTGTTGCTGCTGCCACAGAACACTTCGTCGCCTGGCACCGGCCAGCCGGGAAGCTTTGTGGCGTTGAGTTCGGTGGTGGCGTTCAATGTTGCGAAGCTCCGAGTTCGCGTTGCTGTGCTGTCAGTCATTGGTGTCAGGACGACGCCTTTCCCGCGCAGGACGCGTTTTCACTGAGCCTTTCGTTTCTGAACTCCCATGAAGACAACTGTTGCCCTTGTGGTTCTCGTCTGTTCCGTGACTGCCTGTGTCGAAGCACAGGTGCCGGCTACATCAAGGCCGTTTCGGCTCGTCACCCCTCGCACTAAGGTTGCGGGCGTACATGCGGAAGAGCTGGCAGGATCGTTGCCGGGGACGGCGGTGGTCACGCCAACTGCTGCTGCGGGGCAGACTTCGTCGTCCGCCGCCACGTCGTCCATTTCGGATCGGGCCAAACAGCGGCAGGCGGTCCTGGGCAAGTTGACTTTTGATCGGCGACCATCTTCTATTCTGAAAGCATGGTCCACGTCGCCAAAGTCAGAAGAGGATAAGACGACTGCAGCTGAGAAGGGCAGCCCCATGGACCCGGACGCCGCGACGTCGGACGACGGGCAGCCGAAAGACGCCGAAAAACCGCTCACCGAAGAAGAACAGGCGGCGAAGAAAGCAGCGGACAAAAAGAAGAAGGACGTCGCCAGGCTGAAAAAGGAGATGGACGATCTTACAGAAGGCGTTGCCCGCTTAAAACGAAATGTCACTCTTGCCGACTGGGACGCCGTTGCAGAATTCATCACCACGCTTGACGACGCAGAACAGAAGTCTGTCTATGCTCAGTTGCTGGGATCGCTTGTGGCGGGCCCGCCGGGGCAGCCGAAAGCCCGCACCGGCCAGATTATTGGTGAACGCAATACGATTCGAGCCAGCGATGTGATTGCACTCGCGGAAATTTGCCCTGCCGAAAAGCTCGAAGACAGCCACATCGGGATGCTGGGTGGTCTTGTCAATTTCTGTCAGGTGGAAGGTCAGGCAAAATATATTTTTCTGGACACATTAACTGAACACGTCGGGGTTGCCGCCGAGGATCAGAAGATCACAAAACGAATGGCGGCCCGTATTCTGTTTGCCGCTAACCGCGTCGAACAGTCACAGGGCTTTCTGCCGACCCTTGACGACGCAATAAAGGAAAACGATACCGAAGCGCTGGATGTGTTGTCCGATGTCTTCATGCGGCTGCACGTCTCAGAACGTGAGAAGACTCTGCTGGAACAGTCATGGAGTGCTGCTCAGGCACTGCTGGATTATGAAAAGACTGAGGATAAGCATCGGGAAAAAGCTCTACGACGCTGTGTGCACCTCGTGCCCATCATCCGGGAAGAGCTGGGGGACAAATGGCTGGCCGATAGTTTCACCAGTGAGCCCGAACGCGGCATGGAAATTCTCGGCGCTATCGGCGGAACTTCCGCCCGAGCCATGAAGGAACAGATGAAAAATCCGGACGAACGTGTCGCGACGCTCAAGCTGCAGCAGACCGCTGTCGACGCTTTGCTGAAAACAGCACCGGATCGAGCTAATTCATGGCAGAAGACACTGCATCTGCTGGCCGCCAACTGGCTGCGCGAAGCGACGTACTCCGTCAAATATGACGCCACCACGCAGCGAGGATCGTCCATGTCGCGGGACATGTACGGGAATTATTTCTGGTCGCAAACCAGCCGTAGTTCTTCACAGTCGTCCGGTATGCCGCTGCCAATCCCGTCCGGCAAAGTGCTAGACGGGCGTCCGGGAGAAGAATGGCTGAAGTTTCTGGATGACGGCTATCGGTCAAGGTTTTCCATAGAAACGGCGCGACTGCATTTGCTAGTCAAAGAGGAAACGGAAGCGTTTCCCTATATCGAGCAGCTGGCTGCCACACACAAAGATGACGCTCGCAGTCTGGTGCAGGAGTTTCTGAACGTCTGGGCAGAAAAACATGATCCCAATACGCAGACTAGACGCACCAGCATTTACATGTTCAGCTATGGATACAGCCAGCGGGCCAGCGGCATTCCGCTCACTCGCAGTCGTCAGGTGCGGAATCTTGCGGAACTGGCAACATGGGCGGAACGTATCCGCCAGCTGCCCCTTGACGACATCGATGAACGCTGGATATCTGCTGCCTTTACGCGTGTCCACAGTTCGGCAGAAGTGTATCGCCTGGATGACATGCAGAGGATTTTTGGCGATGTCAAAAGCATGGAACCGAAAACACTGGCTGGAATGCTGCAGACGATGAGGGGCAATCTGGCCGGCATCTGGCGCAAGCCGGAGGTCCAGCAGCAGAATCAGACCAGCCGCAGGAAGAAAGACATCGAAGCTGAAGTCGTGCTTGGCTACGAGTCTGCTTACGAACTGTGCCGTCAGGCTTTGGCGGATCATCCGGACAGCTGGGAACTGCATCTTGTCGATGCCTCACTGCAACATGACCGAAATGACTATCGAGCAGAGCTGCAGAACTCATCGGGCTACGCTGAGGCACGAAAGGAAGCGCTCTCCAGTTTCCGGAATGCTGTGACAAGGTATGTCTCGACAGTGCCGGATTTGAAGGAGTCAGAATACAGCGTCGAGCCGTTTCAGTTCTGGTTCAATGCATCACTGGGCGCTCCCGATCTGGACCGGATCACTCAGGATAAACTGCCGGTTCTGAACCAGATCCCACTGATCCGCCAGGCCGTCGAATCGCTGCCGAAAGAAACTCGGGCGAAGCATCTGGCGATGTTTGCCAACGATTTATTCACTCGCATGAGTCGCGTGAATCCGGCAGTCAAGTTTCGCTATGTGCGTGAAGGTCTGGCCATCGTGGGCGAACATGAACAGGCGCGCGAGGCCCGCAAAGTCTACGACTATTACAAAGACCTGGTGACGGAGATCAAACTGGAGGCGAAACTTGACGGTTCGCCCGCGGTGGGGCATGGACGGCCATTCGGTGTCTTCGTCAATCTGCGGCATACGAAGGCGATCGAACGCGAATCCGGGGGTTTTGCAAGGTATTTGCAGAATCAGAACAACGGTGCCCGTTCCATCTACAACTATGGTCGCCCGGGAGAAAACTACCGGGATAAGTTCGAACAGACAGTCCGCGACGCTCTGGATGAGCACTTTGAAGTCCTGTCTGTTACCTTCCAGCCTGAGACCGTAACGTCTCGGCCGACTGCCGAAGAAGGCTGGCGGACCACATCGTATGCCTACGTGTTGCTGCAGGCCCGCGGTCCTGAGATTGACCGAGTGGCTCCTTTGAAGCTGGATCTTGATTTTCTCGATACCACAGGATACGCCGTACTGCCCGTGGAATCGCAGGCACTGTCGATCGACTGCGGCACGACCAGTCCGGACAGTCGGCCGCTGCAACAGCTGTCTGTCACTCAGACCCTGGACGAACGTCAGGCGAAGGAAAACAGACTGGTTCTGGAAGTGAAGGCGACAGGTCAGGGGCTGGTGCCGGAACTGGATCAGTTGCTCGATCTCAGTTTTGCCGATTTTGAAGTTACAGAATCCGAAGACAACGGATTGTCCGTGTCCCGGTTCGATCCGGAAAGCAGTGAACCGGTGGTGGTGACGGATCGCCTGTGGACCATCACTCTTGCTGACAGCCCGGAAGTAGCAGACGACGCACGCACCTTCATGTTCGCATCGGCACGTCTGCCCCTCAAGGAAGAAGTTTGGCAGCGGTACGACGACGCGGATCTTGTTGAAGTCGAGCAGTCTGTAACGCTGCAGGAACAGTACGATGAACCGGACCACTCCCGGGCCATCGCGACAGCTGTCGGATTCGCCTTGTGCCTGATTGTTTTCCTGGCGTGGTGGCTGCTGCGAAAGCCGGCGGTGGCCCCAGTGACTGTGCACCGATTTCACATGCCCGAGTCTCCGACTGCATTCAACGTACTGTCGCTATTGAAGGACATTGAACGTAACAACGGTCTGACATCGGACGGGCGAACAGAACTGGCTACGTCCATCAACCGAATCGAACGTTACTATTTTGCGGAACACCGTGACGGAGCAGCTCCTGACCTGCAGGATATGGCCGAGTCCTGGGTGCGCAAGGCACGTTGAAATATGCCGGACTCAAAATTGCAGGTTCGGATTGCGCGCTGATCATCGCCAGTTGACCGCATGCCACGTCAATGGCCGCACTGCTGGCCAGTCAGTGGAAGACAGTGTTTCAGGATGGCGTGCTGCCGTCGAAACATTCGTTGGCGGCAATGGCTCGCGTGAATCGAAATTACTGCGGCAGTTGTCAGGCCACCGAGCCACAGAATTCATGCTCCTGCGGACGATTCCGGAACAGCGCGATGATGCGCCCGGTCGCCTTGGAGTCATTTACGGTCGGCCGTCCGGTGAGGCTCGCGATTTGAGTAATCGGTGGGCTGGAAGACGCGTATCTGCCGGACGCTGCACCGGCTGCGGCGTCTCATTTCGTGGAGTGACCTGCATTGAAGTCCCCTCCCCCATGGGATCCAATCAATAGTACCTGAAGTCGTAGATGTCCCGTCTGGCCACTTAGAGGATCCATCAAGACTTCGACTCGAAAGCAGTGGCGCGCACTTCGCCACCAGGAATCCAAACGCCTGCCGATGCTGCGAAGGATACGTAAATTACGTAAGCACACGCGGCGGGCACAACGCGCTCGGGTCAGTTCCTCTCTGCTGGCGCTGCAGGCGCCCGAACCGCAGTGTATGCTCGACGCAGCACCGTTCGAGTTTGACGCAACTGCGGGGACACCGAGCGACGTCACGCTCGAGCTTGATGGAACGAACCTTGTCTTTGTCGACAACAGTGACAGCACCGAGCTGAGTAGAGAACCGCTGTTCGACATTAGCGAAGTGATTGTCATTGAAGCGGGTCACGGCGACAGTTTCACCATCGACTTGTCGTCTGCGGTTATCTGGCAGACCTGGCCAATGCACACCGGGGCGGGCAAACTGATGTTTTGTACGGCCGCCACAAAGGCGTCGGCCGCTGCCGCTGGCACTCCCAGCAGCAGCCCTCCGCAAGTCTGAGGATCGAACAGGGCCTGATACCGGGCTGTCACCTGCTGGTCAGAAGTTGCTGATATTCTCTTGCCAACGCTGCGATTCTGCGGGGCCAGTGTGCTTTCGATGCCGGCATCGAAAGCGTCGACGACGCCGGGCAGCAGCGGGATGCTGGAAAGGTCAAGCTCAGCGGCGACATTGCTTGCTGTCAGCATTTCGACAAGATGTCCGGTCAGTCCAAATCCGGTCACGTCCGTTCCAGCGCAAATATTGAACTGTCCGGCAAGCGCTGCCAGCTTGTGCTGACGCAGCAGCATTGTATTGATCAGCGAATCGTAGGCTCTGGCCGGACATTGCGATCTCATGTGGGCGGCCAGCAGAATTCCGATGCCCAGCGGTTTGGTCAGATACAACCTGTCACCGACCCTGAGATTCTTTTTCTGCAGTAGTGATTCCCGCAATGGTTCGCCCAGGACGGTGAAGCCGATTTCCAGTCGTGGCCCGACAATCGTGTGGCCACCAACAATGTCCGCCTTCAACGCTTTGAATTCGTGCCGTGCGCCCTGCAGCAATTCGTTCAATGTTCGACGCTGTGATGCAGCGTCACCTTCGGGCAGAACGATGTTGGCGACGGCCGACGTGACAGACGCTCCCATGGCGATCAGGTCGCTGGCAGAATGCAGCGCGGCGATTCGACCGGCCAGATACATGTCGTCAAACGGGGTGGTGAAGAAGTCCGTCGACACGACGACCTGCCCGCCCGTTGACAGCGGCACGACGGCGGCGTCGTCCATCTGCACCGCACCGGCGCCATCGTTGGAACTTTTTACCGCCAGCGAGGACAGAGCAGATTCCAGAACCTCAGCGCCCAGCTTGCAGCCGCAGCCTTTACACTGCATTTGTGCCATGTCCTGGGGCATGTCAGACAACATGTGGAACATGTTCATGAACCGCCCGTCAATTCGATCCTTCAGTCGCTTAACCCAGCGACCGGAAAAACTTCGGCCCTTCCATTCGCCGATGGCACGGCCATCGCCGGTGTTCAGCAGTTTAAGAAACGACTGCTGAGGAACGTACGTCGTCAGCGGCTGATTTTTCAGTGCCCGCTGAATATTCTCCCAGAGTATCGGTCCCTGGCGAACCGCAAAGACACCGGCTTTGGGGAGGTCGTTGCTGACGATCGAACCTGTATCACCAACGGCGAACACCGGCCGGCCGGAGACGGACTGCAGGGTGGCATTGGTGGCGATGAACCCGAAATTGTTCAGCGGCAGACTGAGCTGTGACAGAAGTGCAGGCGGAACAGCGCCTGTGGCCCAGATGACAATATCGGCCGCGTGCACATCTCCATTTGCTAATGTGATCGACGAGCGGTCCACTTTCTGAATGGACTGACCGGTCACTACAGAAATATTTCGCATTGCGATTTCCGCAGTCACGCGCTGTCGAGTTGAATCGCAGGCGGCCTGAAGAATCCGTTCACTGCGCGTGACCAGTTCTAGTTCGACTGGCATGTCACAGACCGAGGCCACGAATGGTGGCAGGCAAAAAAGGATCTCAATTCCTGCAACGCCGCTGCCAGCAATCAAAATTTTGAGTCGCCCCGTGTCGTCCTCGACGGCGCCTACAGCACGGTTTGACAGAACGCGATTCACTGTGGATCGCAGCCGCTGCAGAAAGGTCTGCATGGGCTTGATGGTGACCAGGGATTCGGATTCATTGATGACACCGTCCATGGCAGGTACGGAACCGACGCCCACCGAAAGCACGTCGAATGACACGGACGGGCGATCCCGGAAGATGACTTCGCGACGTTCGGGATCCACGCCCGCAACGTCATCCACGACGAGCCGAGCACCGACGGCGGAACACAATCGGACCAGATCGATTTCCATTTCGGAAGGCGGGATCTGCTGCGCCAGGACGGCTGGCAGCATTCCGGAATACGTCGCAATTGAATTGTCAGAAATGCACGTGAGGCCGGTGTCGGGCAGCGGATTGTCCCGCCACATCTTCACAATGTGCGCGTTGGTGTGACCGACACCCAGCAGAACGACGTGTTTACTCGGCAGTCGTTCGGCGTTCACTCGCTGCGGCCTTCCAGTGGGCTTGATGGTGTTGCAGAAAGAGCGCTGGACAGCTGCTGCGCCAGCGTCTCCAGCTGGTCAGCCTCCACTGTCCTGAAATCCAGCAGAACAGCGTCGTCATTGATCCGGCATAGTATGGCCGGACTGTGGCAGCGGAGACGTGTCGCGACATCCTGAATCGCGTCACCCGTGATACGCAGACCGAAGCTGGGGATCTGTGAACCAGGCACCGAGCCGCCGCCAACTTCCGATGTGCACTCGACGATTGCCACAGCAAATCGCTGCGGTACGGATACGTGGTCGCAGACTTTTTCGCAATGCATACGCAGTTCGCCAGTTGTGTGAGACAGCATTTGTGACAGCGGAAGTTCTTCAGCGGTCGTGCCTGCAAGGTGAATCTCTGTTGTCGCTTCGATGGCTGCGAGGGTCACCTTGTCGACTCGCAGAGCTCTCATCATGGGATTCCGGCGAAGCGCCTCAATCCATTTCGACTTACCGACGATGATGCCCGCCTGAGGTCCGCCGAACAGTTTGTCACCACTGAATAAAGTCAGATCGGCACCTGCAGCCACGCTGCCTGGCACGGTGGGTTCGCGCAGGCCGTACGCCGTCAGGTCCTGCATACAGCCACTGCCGATATCGTCGACCACAGGAATGTTGTGCTCGTCCCCCAGGGCAACCAGACCGACAATGTCCGGTTCGGTGACGAATCCGCCCTGAAAAAAGTTGCTGCGGTGCACCCGGATGATGGCTCCTGTGTTCTCATTGATCGCGTCCTGGTAGTCCCGCAGATACGTGCGATTCGTTGTGCCAACTTCCTTCAGCGTGGCGCCCGATGCGGAAAATACTTCCGGTAATCGAAAGCCGCCGCCGATTTCCACCAGCTGGCCTCGTGAAACGATGACCTCTTTCCCGGCGGCCAGTGTCTGCAGCACCAGCATCGTGGCCGCCGCACAATTGTTGACGATGGCGGCGTCTTCCGCATCCGTGAGTTGTCGCAGAAGTTCACAGACTCGTTCTCCACGTTTGTTGCGTTTGCCGGTCTGCAGATTCATTTCGACATTCGCGTAACCGCTGGATTCCTGCATGCGCTGGACGGCTCGTGCCGCGAGCGGCGCCCGGCCCAGATTTGTGTGCAGCAGAATGCCGGTTGCATTAATGACAGGTTGTTGTCGTCGACCATCTTCAATCTGCGAAAGATGCAGCGTTCGAGCGACGACAAAAGTGGTGGCTGCGTCAGCGTCAAGTTCTTCACCTGCAAGGATTGCTGCGCGACAGCCGTCGACTCCCAGCCGAACCCATGCGACGATCTGCTGACGAGGAAACATTGCTGTGACTGACGAAAGCTGCGGATGCCGCAAAACGTGGTCAACCGCGGGAAGGCTTCGTAAGTACTGAGCACTGGTCATTTAGAACTCTACGTTCGGTTGCTGATGTCGTCGGGGTTGAAGCTGAAGCTTTCCGGCCGCAATAACAGGGTCGGAGTATAATTCGGGGACGGTCCGGCACGCTGACCGCGCGGGACGACGTGACACCTCTAAGTGCATCAATCATACCCGGATCAACATTGTCAAACTATACAGTGTTCGAAAACGAGTGTTTTTAGATTCGAGGATAATTCCGTTCGGCGAATGTGTAACGGTTGGATAGGATACGGCAGCGTTTCACTCCCACGGAACGTCCCCGCCCGCAGTCCAACAAGTCCCTCCCTCGCATAATTCCTGTAACGACATGACGACGCATCAGCCGCTCACGTTTACGATTGGGATGTTCCTGGCGATGTCCGCCATCGCGACCGCTCAGGATCCGTCAGACGTCGCGGATTCTTCCGCCATTGGTGCCGGCGAACGTTTTTTTTCCGACAACATTGAACCACTGCTGAAGACGCACTGCTTCGGATGCCATTCGCACGCCGCCGGTGAAATGGAAGGCGGATTGACGCTGGACTCGAAGAGCGGCTGGATTGAGGGAGGAGATCGCGGTCCGTCCATCGTGCAAGGCAAGCCGGAAAAGAGTTTACTGATCAAAGCCGTTCGTCGCGGGGCTTCAGATCTGCAAATGCCGCCCGATGAGAAACTTTCTGATGCGAAGATTGAGTTGCTGGCCAGTTGGATCAAACGTGGAGCCCCCGGTCCCGCAAAAGCGGAGCATGCAACTGCGAAGGCAGGCGATCCGTTGGATTGGTGGTCGCTCCGCCCGTTGCTGCGTCCGGCTGTACCTGAATCGGTGAAACAGAATATCGATGGTGGTAACGCCATCGACGCATTTGTTGGGCAGCGGCTCAGAACGGAGGGATTGACTTCCGTATCTCAGGCCGACCGGCGGACTCTGATCCGGCGCGTGTATTTCGATCTGCACGGACTGCCACCGTCTCCGGAAGCCACAGCGGATTTCGTTGCTGATCCCGATCCGACGGCTTACGAACAGCTGGTTGATCAATTGCTGGAATCCGATCGCTATGGCGAACGCTGGGCGCGACACTGGCTGGATACGGTTCATTTCGCGGATTCACACGGCTGCGAACACGATGCATTCCGTCCGCATGCATGGCGTTATCGCGACTACGTGATTGATAGTCTGAATCGTGACACGCCGTGGGGGCGGTTTATTCGGGAACAGTTGGCGGCCGATCGGTTCTATCCCGACGAGAGCCGCTTGACAGCGGCTCTTGGTTTTATCGCGGCCGGGCCATTGGAGTTGAGCCGCGCAGGAACGGCGCCGGTCACGTTCGATTATCTTGACCGTGATGACATGGTGACACAAACCATGGCGGCCTTCGCCAGCACCACTGCCAACTGTGCACGCTGTCACGACCACAAGTTCGACCCCATTACTCGGGAAGATTATTACTCGCTGCAGTCCGTGTTTGCGGGAATCGGAAAGGGTGATGTCGAATATGATGAAGACGCGATCGTGGCGAGTGACCGACGTCGCTGGACGAAGTTGCTGGCCGCAACGAAAAGTGACGACCGGTCAATGCTTCTGGCTCCTGAGTACGCAGATGTTGTTGCTCAGTGGGAGCAGACAATCGGAGACCACCCGGCGGTATGGGCACCGCTTGCGCCAGCCACGTATCTGTCGTCCGACGGAGCATCATTACAACGTCTCGAAGACGGTTCACTGCTGGCATCCGGTGTTCGTCCCGACACAGACACCTACACAATCACGGCCCGTACGTCTTTGACACAGCTGACCGCACTGCGGTTGGATGTACTGGCCGATGACAGACTGCCCATGCAAGGACCCGGTCGACAGGATAACGGTAATCTGCATCTGACGGAATTCGAGGCCGTGGTCTTTAAGCCGGATGCCGCAGAATCGAAACGACTGAAGATCAGCAAGGCAACGGCCGACTTCGATCAGGCCGGATGGACGATTGCTCATGCGCTGGACGGCGATGTGAAAACGGCCTGGGGCATTCATCCCCGCGTGGGCCAGTCGCATCACGCCGTCTTCGAACTGAATGAGCCTCTGGGGCTGAATCCGTCCAGTCACCTGGTCATTATACTGAAGCAACTCCATGGAGTCGGTCATTTGATTGGGCGGCTAAAGCTGTACGCGACAGATGCTGCTGGTGCATCTGCCGAGGTGCTGCCTGAGCTTGTGAGTTCTGCAATCAAGCTGCCGCGGGAACAGCGTTCACCGGAGCAGACCGCGGCCATTGCCGCTTACGCACTGCGACGTCATGCCCAAAAAAAACTTGCCAGCCTGCCCGCAGCAGCGTCGGTGTATGCCGTGTCGACCAGCTATTCGCATGGGAAAAAACTGAACAGTCCGATGGTCCCCAAGGTCGTGCACGTGCTGCGGCGAGGGGACATCCACAAACCGGGTGCAGTCGCTGTACCCGGAGCTCTGGCGGCCATCACGGCATTGCCTGGGCGTTTCGACTTCAATGATCCGCACGATGAAGCCTCACGCCGCGCGGCTCTGGCCGACTGGCTGGCAGCACCCGGCAACCCATTGTCGTGGCGAAGTATCGTCAATCGTGTGTGGTCCCATCACTTCGGATGCGGTCTGTGTGACACACCCAATGACTTTGGTCGTATGGGCGGCGCGCCCTCGCATCCTGAACTGCTGGACTGGCTGGCTGTTTGGTTTCGCGACGATGTCCATGGATCATTGAAACAACTACATCGCCTGATTCTGCTTTCTGCGACCTATCAACGACAGTCATACACGGCCGCTGCAGCGGCTTCCGTCGACGTGCAGAACCGTTTCCTGTGGCGCATGAATCGACGTAATTTAGACGCGGAATCGTTTCGTGATGCTGTGCTGCAAATTTCCGGGCGGATCGACCTGAGGATGGGAGGACCCGGGATTCAGCAGTTCACGCAGTCTGCGGGCTCCCAGCTTACGCCGAAGCTGCACTACGACCAATTTGACTGGAATCATCCAAACGCCGCACGGCGGAGCATATACCGGGTCGTCTGGCGAGGAATCGCAGACCCGTTCATGGAGTCGCTGGATTTTCCGGACCTTGGGCTCCTGGCCCCGAAACGAGAATTTTCGGTTTCCGCATTGCAGGCACTGGCCACTTTCAACAACGACTTTGTGCTGCATCACAGTCAGCTTTTGGCAGAGAAACTGGAGGCGGGGCACGCGACTGTGGGCGAACGGGTAGATCAGGCTTGTCGTCTGGTCTTTCTGCGAGAGACGGACAAGGAGGAGAGGATGCTCCTTGTTGCCTATACCGTGCAGCACGGTCTTGCGGCCATGTGTCGGGTATTGCTCAACAGCAACGAATTCATATTTGTGGACTGAGAATGATAAACTCACGACGAGAGTTCCTGTGGGGTATAGGCGGTGGCTTCGGCAGTCTCGCCGTTTCGCAGATGCTTGCGCAGGAAGCTTTGTCGGTCGACGTTGCCCGGCCCAACCCGGAATTCAACGGCGGTCTGCATCATCCGGCCAAAGTTAAACGAGTGATCCAGCTGTTCATGACGGGTGGGGCGAGCCCGATGGACACGTTCGACTACAAGCCTGAGCTGGAAAAGCTTCATGGTCAGAAGCTGGGACCGGAAGAGAAGCCGGAAGGCTTCACCGCGCCGCCGGGTGCGATCATGAAGAGTCCGTTCGAGTTCAAACAACATGGCGAAAGCGGGCGCTGGGTCAGCAGTGTGTTTCCTCATCAGGCACAGGAAGTCGATGAAATGGCTTTCCTGATGGCAATGGCGTCAAAAACCAATGTGCACGGTCCGGCAACGTACATGATGAACTCAGGTTTCCTGTTGCCGGGATTTCCGAGTATGGGGGCGTGGATTTCTTATGGATTGGGGAATCTCACCGACGAATTTCCGACCTTCGTTGTTCTGCCCGATGCTGCGGGATTGCCGTACAACCAGAAGGGGCCATTTTCATCAGGTTTTCTTCCGGCAGTGCATCAGGGCACAATTATCAATGCTGGGGGCCGGAATCCCGTGCCCGATCTGTTTGCAAATGAACGGTACAGGTTTGCGACTCCAGCAGCTGACCGTGACGGGTTTGCGCTGCTGCGAGCGTTGAACGCTGATCACGCGGCGCAGAATCCGAGTGATTCGCGACTTGACGCCCGCATCCAGTCCTATGCACTTGCAGCGCGCATGCAGTTGTCTGCTCCGGAAGCTTTTGAGGTCGCGACCGAAAGTGAAGCCACACACAAAGCATACGGTCTGGACAACAAGCCCACGGAAGACTTTGGACGCCGCTGTCTATTGGCGCGCCGGCTTGTCGAACGCGGTACGCGATTTGTCCAGGTCTGGAGCGGTCAGCAGGGAGCGACGGGGAATTGGGACAATCATGGCAGTATCCCGAAAGAGCTGCCGCCAATTGCGTTGTCAGTCGATCAGCCCATCGCCGCCCTGCTCCGTGATCTGAAGTCACGTGGGCTGTTCGATGACACTCTTCTTATCTGGACGACGGAATTCGGCCGCACTCCATTCGCTCAGGGTGGTGATGGGCGGGATCACAACGGTGGATCATTCGTCACCTGGATGGCCGGTGCCGGAATCAAAGCGGGCGTCAGTTATGGCCGGAGTGACGAATGGGGCTACAAGGCCGCCGAAGGCAGAACCTGGTGCTACGACTTTCACGCGACCGTGCTGCATTTGCTGGGGGTCGACCACAAGCGACTGACCTACCGACAGAATGGAATCGACCGCCGACTGACCGATGTCCACGGAAATGTCGTGCAGGAAATTCTGGCGTAAGTATGTCCGACCGAACGCTGACAGTTTGATTTACGCCGCGGCGCATGGACTGGGCGGCAGGTGCTCTCACTTTGCAATCCGGATGAGCGTCAGATCTCTGAGTCGCCGCCGCGCGTGTATGCACATCGTCGTCAGAACAAACCGGCCTTCTTGGTGTTCGTACTGAATTGCATGCCGTTGGCGTCCAACGTCATACTGCACACAGTCACGTTCTCTCCAACCGACAAACAGGGCAACGTCATGCACAAGTATGTCATCATGGGAGTGCAGGGATGCGGCAAGGGTACTCAGGCCAAGATGCTGGCCGAAGATTTTGACTTTGTCCACATCAGTGTGGGCGATCTGTTTCGGTGGAACATCCAGAACCACACGAAACTCGCAGCACGCATCAAACGCATAATCGCGGATGGTCAGCTTGTCCCTGATGAGATTGTTGAACAGCTCATCAGAAGACGTCTGGATGATCACGACTGGAATTTTGGCTACATCCTGGACGGCTTTCCTCGAAACGGACGGCAGGCTCTGTTCTTTCTCGAAAGCTATGACATTGATGCGGTCATCCAGATTGATGTTTCCGATGAGGTTGTGCTCCAGCGGGTCCTGTCACGTCGGTTGTGCAGCCAGTGTGGACTGGATTACAACGTTATTCATCACCGGCCTGCCGTGGATAACCAGTGCGACGTCTGCGGCGGCGAACTCGTGACACGTGCTGATGATAATGAACGCGCCGTCAGAGAGCGTCTGGAAACCTATCACACGAAAACCGAGCCGGCAGTGAAGCTCTTTTCCAGAAAAGAGCTGATTGTGAATGTTGACGGCACCTTGCCTCCGCATGAAGTTCAGGCCGAAATTCGAACGCGTCTGCAGTTGCCACAAAGAGTTGAGTGTACCGAGTCCGGTTGATTCGACAGTCGCCATGCCGGACGGGGTCCGAGACCGCAGCATGCCGGGAATCTTCTGGTCGTTTGACACCTTTGATGTTCCAGAAGAACATGGCTGACCGTGCCGCAGTGCATTGACGATATGTGCACTGTCAGGAATCTTTGTTGCTTCAGTTCGATCGTCTGAATTACTTTCACGAAGGCAGTTTCACCATGAGACAAATGTTATCGGCAATCCATTCTGGTCGGTGGTGTCAGGCATTACTCACCGCTGCGGTGTGCATCCTGAGTTGCGGGCATTTATGTATCGGTGAGGCCGGTGATATTGTGGCTCCCGGTGCCAGCGTGGAACTGGTCTTCGATGGCGGTGCCGTGCTGACTGAGGGTGTGGCTGCCGGCCACGATGGTCTGATGTACTTCAGTGATATTACTTTTTCACATCAAACCACCGACGACAACGGCGTGTTTGAGGCCGGACACATCTGGAAGTATGACCCGGCGACCGGTAAGACCTCAATCTTCCGCTCGCCCAGTGGTATGTCCAACGGTTTAAAGTTTGATGCCAACGGCAATCTGCTTGCTGCGGAAGGGGCTGACTATGGAGGACGCCGCATCACGCGTACGGATATGAAGACGGGAAAGAGCTACGTTATCGCCGGGCTGTATGAAGGCCGGCCGTTTAATTCGTGTAACGACATCACCATCGATGAAAAGGGACGTATTTACTTCAGTGATCCACGATATTTGGGACACGAACCCATCGATCAGCCTGTCATGGCTGTCTATCGCATTGATCCTGATGGTACGATCGAACGCATCATTACCGACGCCGGAAAACCGAACGGTGTCTGCGTGTCTCCCGATCAGAAGACGCTGTATGTCGTCAGCAATGATAACGGTAACTCGGGCATCGGAAGAATCCCTGAAGACACGCCTGCTCATAAGGGACGGATGGCGCTGCTGGCATACGATCTGAGTGCTGGCGGCACAGCCAGGTTTCGCAGTGTGCTGGCGGATTACGCTCCGCAGGACGGTCCCGATGGCCTGGTCGTTGATGCCGCAGGAAACCTGTATGTCGCAGTGCGCGATGAGACTCGAGCCGGCATTGTCGTCTATTCTCCAGCGGGTGAAGAACTGGAATACATTGAAACGGAACTGCCGACGAATGTCGGTTTTGGACGCGGCAGCGAAAGTAAGACGCTGTACATTACGGCCGGGAAAAGTCTGTTTCGTGTCCGATTGAATCAGGAGGGCTATCAATTGCCGGCCAAATGATGGGCAGCAGAATGTGCCGTTTCGCGGATCACAGAAACCGCGGTGTCAGCAGTCGTGGCAGAAACAACACGACTTCCGGAAAGAAGACCACGACGATCAGCAGCAGCAGAAGCGGCAGCAGGATAATGGCCACGTCCTTCAATGCCTGCACGACCTTGATCTTTCCCAGCGAACACGAGATCAGCAGGCACAATCCATAAGGTGGTGTCACCAGTCCCATGGCCAGTGAGATGACTCCGATGATGGCAAAGTGAATGGGGTGCATGCCGGCTGATTCGGCCAGCGGAAGCAGTACCGTGCCAAGGACGATAATCGCAGGGATCGCGTCGATAAACATGCCCACAAACAGAAAAGCCAGAGCGACGACACATCCCGTGGTGGTCACGCTGGTTCCCCATCCGGCCATCATGTCGACCAGAGCCTGCGGCACTCGAAACCAGGCCAGCAGCCATCCAAAAGCAGATGCCGTTCCAATGCAGAACAATGAAATCGCTGCCAGCCGCCCGGATTCGTACAGCACTGACGGGAATTCGGTCAGTCCGATCGAGCGGTAAATAATCCCACCCAGCACGGCCGAATAGATCACAGCGACGACAGAAGCTTCGGTCGGAGTGAAAAAACCACCGATAATTCCGCCGACGATGATGACAGGTGTTACCAGCGCCAGCGCTGACTGTTTGACTGCGGAAATAAACTCTTTGAGTGACGCCTTTTGATAGACCGGATAGTTTCGACGTTTGGCATAGATCAGAACCGTTCCCATCATGCTGAGTGCGATCAGTAATCCTGGCACGACGCCGGCCATGAACAGACCGCCGATCGAGACGGACATCAGTCCGCCCCAGACGATCATCAGAATGCTGGGTGGAATGATCACGCCCATTACCGACGAACAGGCTGTTATAGCGACGGAGAAGCCGGAGTCGTAACCCTCTTTCTTCATTGCTGGAATCATCAGCGCGCCAATCCCGGCTGCGTCAGCGGTCGACGAACCGGAAATTCCCGCAAACAGCATACTCACAAGCACGTTGACGTGACCGAGCCCGCCGGGCAGGTGTCCGACCGTTGCCGTTGCCAGACGCACAAGCCGTTCGGTGATGCCGGCGGAATTCATCAGGTTGGCGGCCAGCAGAAAGAACGGTACAGCCAGCAGAATGAAGCTGTTGTACGACTTCCACATTTCGTTGATCAACAGCACGGGCGTCAGGCGTTCATCGATAAGCATGACCGGGATGCAGGCCAGTCCCAGGGCAAATGATACCGGAATCCGAATAACGATCAGAACACCAAACGTGCCAAAGAGTATCACGGCGACTTCGCCCGGTCCCATGCTTAAGCTCCCGGCTCACGGTCTGCGATGATTTGGATGTCCGCGACGATCATTTCGGCCAGAAACAAAACCCAGGTGACACCGGCCAGCGGGAACGAAACATAAATGCTGAGCATATTGATGCCGCTCATTTCCGATTTTTGAAGTCCCCCGAATCTTGCAAAGTCGTATCCGTACCAGGCAAAGATCAGGGCCATTACAGTCATCGCTGCGTGTACAATAAGACTTCCGACAGCTTCCTGCTGTGGCGTGTCGGGGGCAGGTAACAGATCCACGTCGAAGTGCGCACTGTCCCGGACTGCGATCATCGAACCGATCATGATGATCCACACGAAACAGAATCTTGCGATTTCTTCCGTCCAGATATAGCGAGGAATAACTCCCGTATATCTTGAGACGATCTGAAGCAGAACGGGGACGATCATCAGCGCCATCAGCAGAGTGATGACAACTTGCAGGAATCGGTAGTATCGATCAATCAAACGTTTCATCGAACCGAATAAGCTCCACGTGGCTTTGCGAGTCAAAGAGAGTTCCGCCAGCATACCGAGCGTCAGCTCGCAGCAACCGTCGAATGGCGGTCATTGTACCGCGTTGACTCGTGAGAACACGTCTTCTGCGTTGATCTCCCTGGCGTACGCCGCTTTCACAGGATCGGCCAGACGCATCAGTTCCTCACGCTGAGTGAATGGATGCAGCCGCAGCAGGCCGTCGGCTTCCATACGGGCCAGAATTTCGGCGTCTTCCGTTGATTCCAGATGACGCCCATAGGCTCCAGCCTCGCGACCGGCCCGTGTGATCGCCGACTGCAGATCCTCAGGCAGGCGCCGGAACGTTTTGCCGCTGAAGCACAACGGACGGACGGTAATCGCGTGCTTTGTCAGCGCAATTTCCGGCCCCACTTCGTAGAACTTCATCTGTTGAATGCCGGCCGCTTCATTCTCTGCTGCGTCAATGACGCCAGTTTGAATGGCGTTATAGATTTCGTTGTAGGAAATTACTGACGGTGACGCCTGCAGGGCCTGAAAAATACGTGTCTGAATGGGAGCACCCATGACGCGCAGGTTCAGTCCCTTCAGTTCCGCCATGTTTGTTACGGGCCTGTTGACGATCAGGTTGCGGGTTCCTCCGCCTGCGTACCCGACAATCATCACATCCGCCTTTTGTCGCACTTCGTCGGCGATTGGCTGAAATGCATCGCCGTCCAGGACCTTGTTCCAGTGATCGATATCACGGAACAGAAATGGCATGTCAATTAACGGGGCGCCAGCAGAGAACGTTGACATGTGAGCAGGGGATACGATTCCATAATCTACGGAGATGCCCTGGCTCATGTAAGCGAAGTAGTCCTTTTCCAGACCCACTTCGCTGTTCAGATATACTTCGAATTCGACCGGTCCGTCGTAGTATTTCCTGACGAGTTTTTCGAATTTCAGGATCGTGCGTGTGAACGCATGATCCTTGTCGAATTGTGAAGCTCCACGCAGCACGACCGTATCTGGTGAACCGTCTTTCGATGCTGCTCCCTGATGATCCCGTGACCCGTCAGATCGCGCGACGAGTATGATGATCGCAACGATCAATGCACAGCACAGCAGGACGACAATGGTTGTTAGTTTCATGTGCTCGGTCTTGTTCCACCGTGTCAGGGTTAGGTCTGTCTTACCAGCCTACCACTGATCGCAGAGCGTGCCAAACGAGGAGGCGGTGACCAACACATGGTTTTCTGAACGGTGTGTTGCGGTGACAAAAAAACAGGACCTGAACCAGCAGTCAGACCATTCAGACATGTTGCTGAAGGGGCCGCTGATCGACCGCAATTCTATTCGTCAAATGCCGGAACGGTTTCGCCATCGCTTTAAACTAAGCAGGTGACTCTGTGTTACGACCAATTGTGAGACCAGATTGCCCGCTGCCAGGAGCGAAGGTGATCGCGCAGCGGCCTTGCGTAAGAACCATGCTAGGCGAAGTCTCCATCGGCGATTATTCCTTCTGTGACGGAAGAAATTTCAATTCAGGCGTCTGTGCGAAATATCGGTATGTAGTCATAGCGGACCTGTTAAATTGAGTCGCCTAACGGAAGAATGGACGGCAGTGGCATCCTGCTTGACGCACATTCAATGACAATACCGGGAATTCAACATTGATCGTTGTGATATTCGAGAATGATGGCCGCTTCTGTCACATACGAAAGGCAATCGTCTGGCTCTGCACGCGGAAACCGGTGCGTAACCTGTCATGTGTTCATTGCTATTCGACAATGAGTCCCGGTCTCTGGTTTCCGCAACGAAAAAAAAATCTGAAAGACCTCTATCGTGCGTCAACACATTCGTACAGCCCTCGTCGTCCTGATGACATTGCAGTATTCGGTCCATGCGCGTGCGGCTGACGAAACGATGCGGCCCAACGTGCTGATGATTGCAATCGACGATCTAAACGACTGGGTAGGCTGGCTGGCAGGGCATCCGCAGGCGCGGACTCCAAATATTGATGGTTTGGCCGGTGGCGGAACTTCGTTTACGAATGCTCACTGTCAGGGGCCGATCTGCGGTCCGTCGCGAGCGTGTCTGCTGTCGGGCAGTTATCCATTCACGACGGGGCTATACCAGCAGCCCAACAATAAAGATATGCAGCTGGATACGAAGCACTTTCACGGCCACTTGTTACCGCAGTATTTCGCGCAGCATGGTTACAAAACTTTGGCGGCTGGCAAAATCTGCCATGGCTATCCGGACATCATGGCGTTTCAGGCGTATGGAGGCAAGTGGGAAGGATTCGGGCCCAAACCTCCCAATGGTCATCGATTCCATTATCATTTGCCGGATCTGCCGTGGACAGGAACACAAACCGACTGGGGCGCATTTCCGGACGTCGACAGCAAGATGCCCGATCACAAGGTTGCGGCGTGGGCAGAGCAGCAACTGGCAAAACAACACGACCAGCCGTTCTTTATGGCGGTTGGATTTATTCGGCCACACGTTCCGTTTTATGTGCCGCAAAAATGGTTCGAGATGTTTCCTCTGGAAGATATTCAACTGCCGAAAGTGCGTCGCGATGACCTTGAAGACGTTCCGGAAATCAGTCGGCAGATGCACGAACTTCCGAAGTATCCGACGATGGACTTTCTGCAGGCAGACAACAACAAACAGTTCCGTTTGTGTGTTCAGGCCTATCTGGCTTGCACCGCCTTTGTCGATCATCAGGTGGGACGCGTTTTGAAGGCTCTGGCAATCAGCCAGCATGTGGAAAACACGATCCTCGTGCTGTTCAGCGATCACGGTTATCACCTTGGTGAAAAGAACCGCGTGTCCAAACACAGTCTCTGGGAAGAATCCACTCGAGTGCCGTTGATCATCGTTTGCCCGAACAGATACAACGCTTCGCGGTCTGACCTGCCAGTTGGACTGATTGATATCTATCCAACGCTGGTTGAACTGTGTGGTTTGCCCGCGAAATCATCCAACGAAGGTGTCAGTCTTGTCCCGCTAATGAGTCAGGCGCAGCCCGAATGGCGACATGCGATTCCAACGACATACGCCCGCGGCAGCCATTCGCTGCGTTCGAGGCAGCACCGATACATTCGCTACGAGGACGGCAGCGAAGAACTATACGATCACGCGACCGATCCCCATGAATGGACAAATCTTGCTTCTTCACGTCAGCATCAGAAGATGATAGCGCAGTTTCGCAGGGAATTGCCGCAACGGAATGCGAAATACCACCCCGCGACAAAAAAAGGACCCGTCAACGCGTGGTTCCGGCAACATCTGGCTGGAAATGGGGTCGAAAATTGATGACTTGCTTGCAATGCCTGCGGGACTCATGTGCTCCGCGGCCAGACTGAGCAGTTCGATTAGCCATGATTGTGTGAGACGACGCCGATGGAATCTGACGACTGATTCTCAAGTCGTCCGAGTTTTGTGCAGTTTCTGCGAATTCAGCGGCCAGGCGCGCTGCTGGTTTGATTCCGGTTGTGGCGTGGCGTAGTTTCTTGGCAGTCGAGTCAATTTGCACTTTTCCTGCGCGCTGTCAGGATTTGCTGGATCGGGTACAGTCCAACCTTAACAAACTGCCGCGCGACCTAATCAGTTCAGTTTTCTAAATGACAAACAACGATTTTGACAACTCCCTGGGTGATGTGTCTCGTCAATCTGACGACCAGAAAAAGCAGAATAGACGCGATGTGAATGAATACATTGCCCTGAAACTGATCGCCAACGGTCAGCCGGTTCCGGTCGGATTCAGGAAGACCGATTCGCTCGGTGCTGAGCGCATTCTGAATACCTGGCACCAGCGGCTGAAGCATCTGGAAGCGGTTCGATGTCCGGCGGACGTCCGCATTGAATCATTTCTGGCTCGACACTTCGTTGGCGTTCCCGAGGCAGAAGGCCTGCGGCTGCCGGACGTGGCATTCGTGCTGGATCGACACGGGATTGCACGCGAGCTTTCACTGCCGATCGATGGCGAAGAGTATTTCAACGAATTTGTGTCGTCGTATCGAGTCCACAACGGTGTCCTGCACAATCCGCGCCACGATCGTCGGACGACCAAAGGGACGTTTCATGTTTGTGAAGGTGGCCTGCCGATTCCGTCCGACAAACAGGCCGTGCCGAAGCTGACCTTTGCTCATCTTTTTGCGGTGGCCATGAACCCACCAGGAAA
This sequence comes from Fuerstiella sp., assembly GCA_014238335.1. GTDB lineage: Bacteria > Planctomycetota > Planctomycetia > Planctomycetales > Planctomycetaceae > Fuerstiella. The sequence goes on along the minus strand of JABABI010000027.1, from coordinate 58,223 downwards.
AGACCAGGAACTGCCCTTTACCTCAGCGCAGGATAAAAAGGCGAGTCTGTTTGTTTCACTTCTGTTGCGTCCGCTGCTGTGTCCGAAAGTCGAAGGCTTCTGCAGTCGGCAGACGATGGAGGTGCGGTTTTTTGCTCCGGGGGCGCTGGTCAGCAATTTGGATTTTGTTGAGTCCATCTTTGGCAACGCAGGAGATCCGTTTCTGCCCGAGAACGACTCGGGCCTGGACGTCGAGCACTGGAGCGGGCACACCGGCTGCGTAATCCTGGCTCCCCATCTCAGCGAGGTGACCAAGAAGGACGCCGGATTGCCTTTTTATGACGAAGCTACCGAACGTCAGCGTCGGGACGGCATGTGCTGGAAATCGGAAGACGAAAAGTACAACAACGGAACGCCATTCAAACTGACCTGTCGCAACGAAGAAGGTGTCATTGTTACGTTGATTGCCGATAACTACTTCGGCTACTGCAAGAAAGAAGTCAAGACTCAGCTGAGTTACGCAGCTAATCTTGCCGGTAACTACGAAGAAGAACATGCGGGCGGAGCGATCGCGTTTGCCAGTTACAATATGGGATCCGAATTTTTCGCGGACACTCGTCGGTATAATGATCGAACATTTGATGACGTGGCTCGTGACTACGCGGACTTTGTCGACGTGAAGCCCGAGGGATATGGCGTCGATCGTAATTTTCCGGAACTGATCTATATTCCGGACGATTCCTGTGCGACCGTTCAGAATCAGCGAATCAGCTGGACTCGAGATGGCAGCGAACAATCGATCCCGCTGACACCGGGGCACGTCTACATCACACCGTCGGGATACAAGATGCGGCTGGAGAAACATCCGGCGGCGCCGTCCTGGCGACTGGTGGGCACACTGTCGGAAGGTGTCTTTTGCCACAAACCCTGTACCGTCAGTGGCGGCGGCAAAAGCGAAATTAGTAAATCGATTGCTGACTACCTGCTGCACGGGCCGATTTTTGTGGCGGACGCGGAAAAGGATCTGACGCTGGTTCAGGAGATTTTCGACCACGATTATTCAGAACGCTGGGATCCGAACGGTGCCGTGAAACCGGACTATGCGAAGCATCCCACCCGTTCTGTGCTGGACCCGAATCGATCGTTGGGCAGCGTGATCAAGCTGCTCACGCCATCGGTCGACTATACCGAAGAATACAATGCATGGCTGGAGTCAATTCCTGGTTACATCTATGCCATCGTCTTTATCATCAAGCGGCTCTACCGTTCGGATACAGGGCGAAACTGGCGAGAGGATTTCACGGTCGATATTGTGAACGGTCATCCTGGCCACGAACTGAAGTACGGGGACCGAAATGTTATCGGCGGCTATCTGCGTGTGGGGCTGGTGGACGACAATACCTGGCGGACATTCAAACTGCGTCAGGATTTCGAACCGGCCCATAAGGTGCAGATGGAAGACGACATCACTGCATCGGTGGTGGTGCCGGGCGCCAGCCTAAACCACCTGAGTCCGTTCGCCCCACAGGCGACCAGTTATAAGTTTTCGGAGAACTGTGAATACCGATTGTTCCAGCGACCGGATGATGCCATCCACCGCGGTCTTGACAAACAAACGGAAGCGGACCTGGCTCGCAGCGATAACTTTATCGTTAATTTTGAACCGCTGGCTCGCCATCGCATCAATGAGATTTGCGAGCGAGCGGTGGATCTGAGCCAGTTTACGGACCCCATGCAGGACCTGTTGCGCGACGCACGCGACGCCGGCGGCGGCTATGTCGTGTGCTCCAATACGCCGCGCAAAATTGACGGCGAAAACAGTAAGAACCCGCGCTACCTGCAGGCCCGGCCGGATCTGATCACACCGTTCAATCGTTATGTCGCCGAAATGGGAGCTCGGCTTTACCGAGCCGTGCCTGCAGACAAGCCTGTGCTGCAGCCAGTGAACGCCGTTCTGGCCGGGCGACGCAACAATCCAGCCGACTACGAGAACAACATTCGGCCGCTCGCGGTGCACAATCCGATTCACTATCAGGAACTACCTGAGTTGTTCATGGACTTCATCAGCGCTCTGACGGGAAAGAGTCCATCCACGACCGGTGCCGGCAGCGAAGGGGCTCTGACCAAAGGACCGTTCAATGCCCTGCTGCCGATCACGGATCTGAATGCAGCCCTCGTGGGCTACCTGCTGACTGATTTGCAGGGGTTTTCAACTCCAGCCGGACACATCGGTACCACTGTACGAATTGACCACGACATCAGTCTGCTGATTCCTGAGATTTGGTGCCGACTCAGCCCCGAGGAACGCGAACCGCAGTATCTGATCGACGAAGAACTGCTTGAGAAGATCGACGACTTTGAGTACGACGGCAAACAGATTCCAGCCAGTCGCCTGGGCTATCGAATCACTTCCCGCTTCATTCGTCGTTTCGCCGGGCGCGTGTTTGACAACCCCAGCATGGTCTTCGACGACGCGATTCTGCAGCCGGAAACCCAGGATTTTGCAGCCTACGCGGATGGAATGCTGTACATCGCGGAAGCTCACCAACGAGTTGCTCGCAACTATCTGAATGACGGATCTATCGATCTTGCCTGTCCCCCACTGAGAGCTCTGCTGTACATCATGGCTGAGGGGACGTACAACGGCAAAGACGTTCATGACCCGGAGATACGCCAGCTGTTTACTCTTGAGTGCATGCTGCAGTCGGAATGGTATGTGGAGCGTCTAAAAACGCGTAGACAGCGGGATCAGCATCTCTGGCAACGTCACGTCGCATATCTGCAGACTTTCCTGAGTCAGCCCGAGTTCGCGTCCGATGCTGAACATCTGCAGTTGAATTTGCGGCTGGAGACCGCGAACGCCCGATTAGCAGAAGTTTCGTCGTCGGCCTATCTGCAGAAACTTCATGGCTGCATCGGAGCGGATCGTCTGCAGTGAATGCAGACCACTAATGTTCACTGATTGAACACGAATGTTTCTTTCTCGAAGCTCAGCTTCGAGGGCAGGTGCCCCCAGGCTGGAGCCTGGCGGCAAGATGTGACCAATGCTGCCGATTGATTAGTGTGTGACGAGTGGTCCCCGAATTCAGCTCATCCTGCCCTGCGTTCTTCATGTCACACCCCTGGCAATTTTGGATTGATGTTGGCGGCACGTTTACCGATTGCATCGCCATTGCGCCCGACGGTGAACTGCGGCAGTTCAAGACGCTGAGTTCCGGTGCCACGAAGGGCACAACCGCTGACCTCACGAACGGTGGCCTGGCGGATCCGCGACGAATGGCGGATCCGGAGCACTTCTGGGTGGGGGCCGAATTGAAGTTATTTTCTGCTTCTGCGGAACTGCTGCATGCGACAACCGTTGCTGCCTTCGATGCGGCGTCCGGTCAAATGACGTTTGCCGACACCGCTGCAACAGCCGCAGTCGGTGTGGAAACGTACGAACTAAACCTGAACGTGTCCGCACCTGTGCTGGCGATTCGGTGGCTGCTGGGCCTGTCGCCGGATGCGGAATGCCCGCCTGTGCGAGTGCGGTTCGGCACGACTCGAGGAACGAACGCACTGCTGACGCGAACCGGTGCTCGGACAGCGTTAATCACAACGAAAGGCTTCGCTGATCTGCCATTGATTGGCAATCAGGATCGTCCTTGTCTGTTCGATCTGGACATTAAGAAACCGGCGCCGCTGTTTTCACGGGTGTTCGAAGTCGACGAACGGATTACGGCCGACGGAAATGTGTTGCGTGCACTGGAATCTGCAACCGAAAAGCAAAGTCTCAGAGACGCTGGTCTGCTGACGGAGGAATTCGATTCCGTTGCCATCTGCCTGATGAATGCTTACCGCAACCCCGTGCACGAAGAACGGCTGGAGCAAATGATTCGACAAGCCGGATTTGACGAAGTCAGCTGTTCGTCGGAAGTCTCGTCTCTTATCCGATTCGTGCCGCGGTGTGACACCACTGTGCTGGATGCCTATCTCAACCCCGTACTGCGCACGTACCTTGGTGAGATTCGTGGCCATCTCCCCGGCAGCGATGTTCAGGTAATGACGTCAGCAGGGGGACTGGTCAGCAGTCACAGTTTCCGTGGTCGAGACTGTGTTCTGTCGGGACCGGCGGGTGGAGTAGTGGGATTTGCGAAGGTGGCCGTCGACGAAGGGTTCACGAACGCTATTGGTTTTGACATGGGAGGCACCAGTACGGACGTCGCCCGATTCGATGGACATTTCGCAATGGAAAACGAAACGACCAAAGCCGGAGTCCGCATTATGACTCCCGTGCTGGCGATTGAAACCGTCGCTGCCGGCGGCGGCAGCGTCTGTGGATTTGATGGTGTTCGACTGTTCGTCGGCCCCAATAGCGCCGGAGCCGATCCCGGACCAGCCTGCTATGGTGCAGGCGGTCCACTGACGGTCACTGACTTAAATGTGTTTCTGGGCCGCATTCTGCCCGTGTACTTTCCGTTCCGGCTGAATGTGCAGGCAGTGAAGTCGCGGCTGACGGAGCTGCGGTCCGATATGATGTCGACTCGCTCTGTTTCACCCGAGACATCCCTGCATCAACTGGCAGAGGGACTGTTGCAGATCGCAGACGACAACATGGTGCAGGCCATTCGCCGGGTTTCGGTGGCGAAGGGATATCATCCCGCAGATCACGCGCTGGTGAGTTTCGGTGGAGCGGGCGGCCAGCATGCCTGCAGCATCGCTCGCAGTCTGGGAATCCGCAGAATCCTGATCCATCCGCTTGCTGGTACTCTGAGTGCCTGGGGAATGGGGCAGGCTGACGTTCGTGCCATTCGCCAGGCAAGTGTTCTGCAACCACTGACTGAAGCGTCACTGCGTCGACTTGACCCGACGCGGCAGGCGTTTGAGAGCCAGACCAGGGCCGAAGTTCTGGCACAGGGAGCAGAGGAAGAATGGATTCAGAATTCTACATTGTGTCTTGAGCTGCGTTATCGCGGCACAGATTCTTCGCTATGGATTGACGCGCAGACGGATGCTGAATTTCGTGTGAAATTCGAAGTTGAGCACAGGCGTCTGTTTGGATATGTCCGGCCGGAAAAGGAAATTGAAATCGCTGCGATCCGCATTGAGACGATTGGGCGGTCCGGGTATGTCGGCGACATTCCAGTCGCCGATGTTTCAGAACACGGAAACACTCGAACTCACCAACCCGAGACGGCCCCCGCATTCTGGAATGGCGCAGAACATGCTGCGACCGTTCTTCATCGCGACGATCTGCAGCCCGGTATGCGGGCCATGGGGCCGGCGATCATTTGTGAACCGACGTCCACGATCTGGATCGAGCCCGGTTGCGATGCTGAAATTACCGCGTCCGGCACCGTGCTGATTGAAGTTGGCACAGAGATTGAGACCACTGGCATAACAGAAGCGTCAGGCGATGCGACACCGGACCCTGTGCTGTTGGAAGTGTTTAATAATCAGTTCGTATCTATCGCCGAACAGATGGGCGAGACACTTCGCCGCACGTCCACGTCGACAAACGTTCGGGAACGGCTTGACTTCAGTTGCGCATTGTTCGATGCGGCCGGTCGACTTGTCGTCAATGCTCCTCATGTTCCCGTGCATCTGGGGGCCATGGGAGAAACCGTGCGGGTGATCATTGACGATCATCCTGGCATGCAGCGCGGTGACGTTTTTGTGACCAATGATCCGTACCGAGGCGGCTCGCATCTGCCGGACGTGACGGTCGTGACTCCCGTGTTCGTCGGTGATTCCGGTCCGGACGGACAGCTGGCTGATGTCTCCGCAGACCGGACAGCGAATGGCATTCCTTCCGATCGCCCGGCCTTCTTCGTTGCCAATCGTGCTCACCACGCCGAGATCGGTGGCATCGTCCCCGGCAGCATGCCTCCGTTCTCCAGAAATCTGGCACAGGAAGGTGTACTGATTCGCAGTCGGAAACTGGTGAATCGGGGCGAGTCGTGCGAAGAACAGGTCAGACTGTTGCTGACGGCGGGACAGTTTGGCAGTCGATCGATCAATGACAATCTGGCGGACCTCGCAGCGCAAGCTGCAGCCAATCAATGTGGCGTGCAGTTGTTGCAGAATCTGGTCAGGCGACATTCGGTCGGCACTGTCCTGGCCTATATGCACCATATTCAGGCTGCGGCGGCAAAGAAGATGCGGTTGTGCCTGGCGGGTCTGGAGGATCGGACGTACAGCTTTCAGGATCGACTCGACGACGGTACGAAAGTGTGCGTTGCAATTCAGTTGCATGGGGACGAGGCGACGGTCGATTTTACCGGAACAGATGATGTCCATTCCGGCAACCTGAACGCGAATCCAGCGATCACTACTGCCGCCGTGCTGTATAGTTTTCGCTGCCTGCTGAACGAAGATGTTCCTCTGAACGCCGGAGTCCTGGAGCCACTGACGATCGTGATTCCTGAGGGGCTGTTGAATCCTGCTGTCGGCACGTCCCCCGAAAATTCTCCGGCCATTGTCGGTGGCAACGTCGAAACCTCACAACGCATCGTTGACGTGCTGCTGGGCGCATTGGGAATCGCAGCGGCCAGCCAGGGAACGATGAATAATCTGACCTTCGGCGACGACACGTTTGGCTACTACGAAACCATTTGCGGAGGTGCCGGGGCCACACCGTCGGCACACGGTGCGGATGCCGTTCACACTCACATGACAAACACTCGTCTGACAGACCCGGAAGTGCTGGAACAGCGCTACCCTGTGCGGCTGCGAAAATTCGAAATCTGTCACGGTTCGGGTGGACAGGGGAAACATCACGGCGGCAACGGCATAGTGCGTGAAATCGTGTTCCTTAAAACGCTGCAGGTGTCAATGCTGTCGCAACGTCGTGAGTCCAATCCTCCGTTCGGCGTGCTGGGCGGGGAAGCAGGACGCTGTGGCAGGAACTCTCTGCTCAAAGCGGCAGTCACCGACCACAAAAATCTCGGCGGTGCGTTTCAGACAACCGTTTCGCCAGGTGACGTGATCTGCATCGAAACGCCCGGCGGAGGTGGATTCGGGACGAAGCCGGAAGTTTGACCTGCCAGGTCGATCGTTGGAAGTGATTTCGGTTGCCCTCCCGCGTCTGACACATTGAAGACTGTTCGTTGTTCAGGGACGTGTTCTCGTTGGTCGACGAGGTGCCGGACAGCAATCGGACGAGCAGACGTCGTGGCTGGACTCGAACTGCCCGATACATTCCCGGGGCGATTGCTGCAGTCGTTCCTGGATCAGCTTTCGAATCATTTTCACGAACACGGGATGTGTGCCCGGCGTAGCTGCCCGACTCATCTGCATACCAATTTCCGCACACACAGCGGCCGCTTCGTCATCAAGGTCGTACAGGACTTCGATATGGTCGGACAGAAATCCGATCGGAGACACCACAACCTTCTGAACGCCGCTGTTTCTGAGTTCACGCAGATGATCGCAAATATCGGGTTCCAGCCACGGGTCCTGCGGACGTCCGCTTCGACTCTGATACACAAGGCTCCACCCGTCCGCAGGCAGCTGCAGGCGTTCCGCCACCAGGCGGCAGGTTTCTGTCAATTGCTGCACATAGTCAGACGTGTCTGCCATGGAATGAGGAATACTGTGTGCCGTAAAGGTGACGTGAAATCCCCGGTCTGGTGCGGAGTCCAATTCAGAGATCGCAGCCTGAACATTCAGAGCGTTGACCTCAATGAAGTCCGGATGATTGTAGAAGACTCGAAGCTTGTGCACTTCAACGTCAGTGGCGTCGGCCTCAGCCTGAGCGGATGCAATATCTTCGCGATATTGGCGACATCCTGAATAGCTGCTGTACGCAGATGTGACGAATGCCAGGACTCGCCTGACACCGGCCTGCTGCAGCTCGCGCATGGTGTCAGCGAGCATCGGCTTCCAGTTTCGATTGCCCCAGTAAATCGGCAGATCCATACCGTCACGCTCAAGTTCAGCGGCGAGCGTCTCGATCAACTGTCGGCACTGTTCGTTGATCGGACTGACGCCACCAAAATGGTTGTAGTGGCCGGCAACTTCCAGCATCCGTGCACGCGGGACGTTTTTGCCTCGCAGAACATTTTCCAGGAACGGAATAACGTCATCAGGGCCCTCCGGACCACCAAACGACACAAAGAGCAGGGCATCGTACGGGGCAGAGACGTCCTCGGGCATGTGAAGTTCCGGCCAGTTTGCTGTGAATACGTGAACGGCTGATGCAGAGTTGTAGGTCGCCGCACCATTTTGACAACCCGCATCGGGATCCGTCGGCCGAAATTCTGACGTATTGGCGACGACCTGGCAGTCGGATGCCGCACAAAAGTCCGAGCTCCAACGATGGGAATTTCAGCTCACGCCTCTCGGTTCTCTGTTGTGAGCACACCGCCGCTTTCCTAAACTTCCTCGCACCAGACGAGTCGGAATGGAGACGTTTCACTTGGAATTTTGTTGTGGGCGTCTGCGGCAGAATGGGTGGTCCGTTCTGAATCAGGCAGGAAATTATAGAACAATCAGGTAATACCAACAGATGGCCAACTATTTCTTCACCAGTGAATCCGTCAGCATGGGGCACCCGGATAAAGTTTCGGATCAGGTTTCAGACGGGATTCTGGACGCGCTGCTGCGGCAGGATCCGATGTCTCGCGTTGCCTGCGAAACCTTGTGCACGACCGACCTGGTGGTACTTTCCGGTGAAATCACAAGCGCGGCAAAAATCGACTACGTTGAAGTCACGCGACAGGTCATTCGTGAAATCGGCTACACCAGCGATGACATCGGATTCAATGCGGACAGCTGCCGAGTGTTTTGTGCTCTGCACAGTCAGAGTGGCGACATCGCACAGGGCGTGGATCGTGATGGGGCTGGTGACCAGGGATTGATGTTCGGCTATGCATGCAATCAAACTCCGGAACTGATGCCCGTGGCCATCGCGTTTTCGCATCGCATCATCAATCTGTTGGCAGAAAAGCGACAGCAGGGAGAAGTGGACTGGCTGCGACCAGACAGCAAAAGTCAGGTCACCGTCGAATACGCCGGAGCACAGCCAGTGCGGATTGACGCCATCGTCGTGTCCACGCAGCACTCTCCTGATGTGAGTCAGGAGGATATTTTTGACTACGTAAAGAAGGTTGTGAAGGAAGCGATTCCTAATGACCTGCTGGACGACAATACGAAATACCACATTAATCCAACCGGCCGATTCGTGGTCGGTGGTCCTCACGGTGACACGGGTCTGACGGGTCGCAAGATTGTGGTCGACACTTATGGCGGCGCCGCTCACCACGGTGGCGGTGCTTTTTCCGGCAAAGATCCGTCCAAGGTTGACCGTTCCGCCGCCTACATGGGCCGCTACGTAGCTAAAAATATTGTGGCTGCTGATCTGGCGGACGAGTGTGAAGTGCAGCTGGCGTATGCCATTGGCGTGGCCGATCCGGTCAGTGTGCGAGTCGATACCAACGGCACTGCGAAGGTCGCAGAAGAAAACATTCAGAAGGCTGTACAGGAAATCTTCCCTCTGAATCCCAAGGGGATTATCGAGCACCTTGGTCTGAGACGGCCGATCTTCCGACATACGGCCCACGGTGGACACTTCGGTCGCAGCGAAGAAGAATTCAAATGGGAAGCTACAGATATGGTTGACAAACTGAAGTCTGCCGTGAGTTAGTTGGACGGGCCCTCAGAAACACGCCACCTGAAATGTAGACAAGTGTTTTATAGCGAGATCGGGAGCAGATCAGCAGTGTCCGAGCGTTAGCTCGCATAAGCCGTCAAAGACGGATCGAAGACGGCTTGGTTGCGGCCATGCCGCATCAAGAAGGCAGGGAGCCATGATTGAACCGGGTTCAACCAACCGAGCGTCTCGTAATCGCAGAGTTGTCGCGTTGATGGCATGGGCCGGTCTGGTGCTCACGACCTGCTTTCTGTGCGACGCGCGTCAGGGCGGCAGCCTTCAGTCAACGGCGGCAGAACCGATCTGTTTTCTGCTGGCGTCGTTTGCAGCTTTCGTTGGCGTTTTTGCCTGGATGTTATTCAATCCGAATCGACGTACTGCGCGGGAATCCGGGGCGCTTTTTGTCGCGGCGACAGCGACGCTGTTTCCGCCTCCGATCATTGGGTTCTGTCTGATGCCCGCAGATTCGCCATTGCGGGGCTGGCTGGCATTCGCCGTGTTCATGTTGTGCGTGATTGCGGTCCTGAGTCATATTCCGGATGAATTCATTGGGGTTCCGCGAGGTCGTCATACCTATCTGATCCCGATTCCGGCCTTCGATCGTGTCAGGAATTCTGCGCTGGACCCGGATGCGGAGTGGTTCAGATTTACGGATTTGTCGCAGATTGTGGCCGACGCAGAACGCCCGTCGCTGGCACCGAAGGCCTATCGGCAACGAGAAAATCCTCGTCCGGAATCCCGGCCGCCCGTGAAGATTCGTCCCGCATCGGACGTGGACGATATTTTGGGAACAGACTTTGATCTGGGTTTTCTGGATGATTCACTGAATGACGATGATGTGGCGCCTGAACGCGCGCCCCGCCAACGGTATGAGGAACGTCGACGACCGGAGCACGACCAACCCCGTCCTGACGCTGCAGAGCGACATCGCACACCGCGTTCCCGCCCGGACAGCAGCGGGAACACCCGTGCTGGCGAAACGTCAAAAGGTTCTGCCGCCGTGCTGCCGCCATTTCCGATACCGCCGCCGCCCGCGAAAACGGATTTAGAGCCAGCGACCGTTCGCGACGATTTGTCTTCGGACCATCCGATCGTGCCTGCAGTGGCGACCGTTCTGCCACCAGCGGAAGTCGGTGCTGCCGCGATCAACGAACACACAGAGGCACAGCCAGCACGGCGAGAACCGTCTCGTTACGAAACTGTTCTGCCGCAGGCGGTGGCTTCGCCGAAGGTCAAGGCCGCAGAAGTTGAGACTGGCGCGGCCGAATTGCCCTCAACCGACGAACCGGAGATTGAAGGACCATCATCAACGGGACTTCAGCGGACACAGGACGCAAGTGGCAGCGAAGTAGTCGAAGGCGTCATCAGGGTGCGGTTTGACAAGGGGCAAAAACGGGCGAATCTACACGTACCTTTTTCGCCACCCCTTGCCGGCATGCCCGACGTTGAGTGTGAATGTGTGGGAGACGAACCGTTGCGGCTGAAGGTGCCGGTGCGTCAGGCGTACGGAATTCGCATTGAGGCTCGAAGGGCGAACGCGGACGAAGCGCTGGACACGGAGGTTGGCTTCGCAGCCGTCTGTCCTCCTGAATAGAGCGATTTACGTAAACAAGTGGCGCGTTCGGGCTCGTGGGAAGCACATATAGTCGGCCGGAAAACGTTTTTCGAGGCTGCGAATGAGCGTAATACACTGCAGCCGATGGACTTTCAGTCTTTCCGGAACACGTGCGTTCTTCGCGGCATTTGTGTGCTGGATGGGCTATGCTGCCGTCTTCGAGACAGAACAGAACATCTCTGCCCATTATCAAGTCATGCAACGAATAAGCGTCATTGATTCTCACACTGGTGGTGAGCCGACCAGGATAATTGTCGGCGGTGCTCCGGATCCCGGGCCTGGCTCCGCGGTCGAGCGGGTTGTTCGTTTTCGCGAGCAGTTCGATCACATTCGAAGGTCCGTCATTCTGGAACCGCGTGGTTCCGACGTTCTGGTGGGCGGACTCCTGTATGATCCTGAGGACGTATCGTGTGCTGCGGGCGTTATTTTTTTTAACAACGCCGGGTATCTGCAGATGTGTGGCCACGGCACGATCGGGCTGGCGGTGACCCTGGCTCACTTGAAGCGGCTGGAGATCGGTGAGCATCGCATCGAGACTCCGGTGGGTGTCGTGTCGGCCACGTTGCTGGACGCGCACCGCGTGGCCGTCAGGAACGTCCCTTCCTACCGATATCGGCAGGCGGTTTCTGTGGATGTCGAAGGTCATGGTCGCGTCACTGGTGACATCGCGTGGGGCGGTAACTGGTTTTTTCTGGTGGCCGATCATGGTCAGACGATCGATTCGCAGCGCAGTGGCGAATTGACAGATTTTGCACTGCGGATTGCCGACGGATTGGAACGCGGTGGGATCACCGGTGCCGCCGGTGGCGTGATTGATCACATTGAATTATTCGGGCCACCCTCGAATTCTGAAACCGCTGACAGTCGTAGTTTTGTTTTGTGTCCGGGCGGCGCATACGATCGGTCTCCCTGTGGTACGGGCACCAGTGCCAAGCTGGCTTGTCTGGCAGCCGACGGCAAGTTGTCACCGGGTGAATTATGGCGTCAGGAAAGTATTGTCGGCAGCATTTTTGAGGGCAGCTTTGAATTCGCTGCGGACGACGATCAGATACCCGGTGCGACCGGTGATGAACGAGTAATTGTGCCCACGATTCTTGGTTCGGCGTGGGTGACGGGTGAGAGCGAACTTATTCTGGACGATTCAGATCCGTTTCGTAACGGAATCTGCTGATGGACCACGGAGCAAAACACACGGTTGTAATTGGTGGCGGAGTCATCGGCGCCTTCTGCGCATGGTATCTCACAGTGGCCGGCCGCAGAGTCACAATTATTGACCGGAGAGAATTTGGCGCGGGGTGTTCTCATGGGAATTGTGGCTATGTATCGCCCAGCCATGTTCTCCCACTGACTGCGCCGGGCCAGATTCGTCGCGGTCTGAAGGGCCTGATCAGTCGCAATACGGCATTTCGAATTCATCCGCGTCTGTCGCCGTCGTTCTGGAAATGGATGGCCAGGTTTGCCTTGCGCTGTAACCGAAAAGACATGCTGCAGGCCGGCACAGGCCGCACGGCTTTGCTGGAATCCTCGCGTCAACTCTACGAAGAAGTGATCACAGCTCAGGGACTGCAGGTGCAGTGGAAAACGGACGGGCTGCTGTTCGTCTACCGTGACAAGCCGGAGTTCGAAAAATATGCTGCAACTGACAAGCTGCTGCGGGACGAATTCGGTGTGGCGGCCGAACCCATCGATGGCGAACAGCTATCGGAAATGGAGCCAGCGCTTAAGCCGGAACTTGCCGGTGCATGGCACTACAGAAATGATGCTTATCTGCGTCCGGACGTGCTGATGTCGGAAATGCGGCGGACGCTGCAGGAATGCGGCGTGCAGATTCTAACGCAGCGCGAAATGAAAGGATTTGTGGCTCCCACCGTCGGGGCGGCCGCTGCCGTGTCCACCAGTTCAGGCAACATTGAGGCCGATGAGTTCGTCGTGGCCACCGGCCCGCTGACTCCGATGCTCAATACCGCGCTGGGATGCCGCATTCCGATTGAGCCTGGCAAGGGGTACTCGATCACTATGGCCCGGCCGAAAATCTGCCCGCGTTATCCGATGTTGCTGGAAGAAGCTCACGTCGGGATCACGCCGTTCGATAAGGGGTATCGAATTGGCAGCACGATGGAATTCGCCGGTTACGATTCGGAACTCAATCAGGAACGACTGCAGTACCTGCGCGACGGGGCCACTGAGTACCTTGTCGAACCAACGGCTGAGCCCGTCGAAGAAGAATGGTTCGGCTGGCGACCGATGACGTGGGACGGGCTGCCCTATATCGACCGCACACCGCGATTCGGAAATGTCTGGGTCGCGGCCGGACACAATATGCTGGGACTCAGCATGGGGCCTGCGACAGGCAAGTTGATCTCAGAAATGATCACCGGTCAGACGCCGCATCTTGATGCTAAGCCGTATGTTATTGGCCGCTGACCGGACAGCGATTTATTCTTCCACGACTTCGATCTGCTGATCCATACTCGTCACCGATATGTCCGCCGCCTGACCATCCGGCCACGTGACAGAGACGGATTTCACGTTATCGTGGTTGCCCAGTCCAAACGTCAACGGAAGTTCGACCTGCGACTGATAACTGCAAGTGGGCATTACGGTACGAGTCAGCACGGTGTCATCCGGCAGCGTGACACGGACGGTGGCTCCGATGGCATCCCGGTTGGATCTGCTTCCCGTCAGGTGAAAACGCAGCCAGTGGTTGTTCGTTTGCTGGTCATTACGCAGCAGTCGAGGTTTTCCGCCGGAGGACAGCAGCAGCACGTCCAGATCACCGTCGCCGTCGATATCAGCCCGGGTGGCTCCTCGCCCCACCATCCGTTTCGTAAATTCGGCTCCGATGTTCTCTTCCGGCACGACCATAAACTCGTTGTCATAATCGGCACCACAATTCCACAACAGCTGAGGCGGCTGCTCGTAGTGCTGACTGGCCTGAACTTTCTGGATGTCGTCTTCCAGATGGCCGTTACAGCTCAGAATATCGAGGCGACCGTCCAGATCGATGTCGGCAAACATCACACCGAAGGTGAGTTCAACTCGGGTCACCGGACCAATGCCGTTACTGACTGCCTCGTCGCGATAAATCGGCACAGGCAGGCCAGGCGTCTGACAGACATACAGAGCCGTCATTTCGTTGGCGAAGTTGCCGATGGTGATTCCCAGCGCATCAGAATTGCGGAAACACGCGGCATCGATGCCCATGGCTCCACGCGCCTTGCCATTGTTGTCGAAGGCAATGCCTGCGGCACTCGCGTTTTCCATGAACGTCCCGTCCGGCTGATTGATCAGCAGCAGGTTCTGGACGGTATCGTTTGCGATGACCACGTCCAGGCGACCATCCGAATTGACGTCCGCAAATGTCAGCCCCAGAGACTTGGCCAGGGGTTCGCCGGTGTCCGGATTTGTGATCTGCACACCGGCTTCTGCCGATACGTCTGTAAACTTAGCGGCCCCGTCATTGCGATACAGCCGGGGAAACGTGCCGCGAAATTCTGTCGGACGGCCATAGGCCCTGGCTGTTCCATCTCGCTTGAATCCAAAACTCAGGTCTTTCTCACGAGACCATTCGATGTAATTCACGACGAACAGATCCAGATCACCGTCCAGGTCGTAGTCGAACCAGCCGCATCCGGTGCTCCAGCCACTGTCTGCCCTCGTCACATTTGCAGAATCGCTGATGTCCTTGAACTTGCCCTCGCCTGTGTTACGGAACAGACGATTCGAGCCGACGGCCGTAATGTACAGATCCACCAGACCGTCGTTGTCGAAGTCACCGCAGGCGACGCCATTGCCGTAAAAGGAAACGTCCAGTCCTGATCCCGCTGTGATATTTGTGAAGTTGCCACTGCCGTCATTTTCGTAAAGTGCGGACGTGTAGGGAGTTTTCGGTGGCTGCGGCGCCCATGACCAGACGGTGGAGTTCACGCAGATGATGTCCTGATCGCCGTCGCCATCGAAGTCGAAAAATGCCCCACCGCCTCCCATCGTTTCGGGCAGCAGCTTTTCGGCAGCTGCCCCCTGTCCAGCCCCATTTTCGTGGATGAAGTCGATGCCGGCAGAATCGGTGATGTCCACAAACTGAATCTTAGGGATTTCCAGGGCCGGCAGCTCACGCGCCTGAGGCAACACAGGCTCTTCTTCCTTTTCCGGCACGACAATTGGTTCGCTCATTTGCAGAACGAAAAGAATACCACCAACGGCCGCCACCAGGGCCAGCAGTGACAGGGACACCTTTATGGCGGTGCCCACGACATCGTCGTTGTCCGGAATTTCAGGCGCTGCCGGACCGTCTTGTGCAGCCATTAGATGGTTGTCCCAGGAAAAGTGCGTCGTCGAGGGTGCAGTAACGGACAGTGTGGCCGGGGTTGGAGCGAGGAACGAGTGAAACCCCGGGGCTTCCTTCGCAAGCTCAGTCCAGCCCCGGCCAACCAGAAGTCCGGAACCACAATGCAATACTGCACCCGTCGTCGACGGAGAGGATGTTCGCTTCGTAATTTTCCTACGCGTTTTGCTGAGGATTGGTGAAGAGAAACTGCCACGGAAACGCAGGACGCGTGTGCTGACCAACCTTCCGGCATGCGAATCACCGCACAGGACAGGCCCGACAGGGGGGAAAATGAAAAGCCAGATGTTTGTTGTCGCCCGTCAGTTTCCCATTTTTCGGGCCGGACTGAACGCACTCGTTGTGCCGGCAGGTCCGGTTGTGCCGCCAGCGACGCCGGTGCCGAGTGAAATGGCAGACTGGAATGAAGCACGGATCTGCATTGGATCAGGCCGATATCGCTACGCAGCGCCAGATCTGATGCTGCGGCCGCAGGAGAGACAGGATGTATACCGCACGAAAAGAGTTCGTGGTAGTGATTGCCACCGTGGTGTTTTCAAACTGCATGTCCGTGCAGAACTTTGAACGATACCGGCCGCAGACTTTGACGTCTGGTCCGGTTACGCGGCCCCAGCTGCAGGATGTTCCGGCGCCCGTGCATGGCAGCGATCGAGTGCTGCTGGACGCGTTTAATGCGGTGATCGTCGTCGACGACGTGTCTCAGGTCGATCCGCAGAACGCCAATGCAGACGCTGTCGGCCTGGTTCGGCGGTTCGGTGACCATACGTCACTGGTGCATTCCGCTGCCTTCGAAAGTGTCGTGCAGCAGCATCTGAACCAGCCGGTTTCTCTGCGCAGCCTGAATCAGCTCTCCCGCGATATCATCAACTTCTATCGACACAATAAACAGCCGGTCGTGGACGTGGTGATTCCCGAACAGAAGATCACCGGCGGAACCGTTCAGATTGTCGTTACGGAATCGAAAATTGGTGAAGTCATTGTGCAGGGCGGCTGCTACTTTGATCCTTGCATGGTTTCAAAGTGGGGCGGGTGTACTCGACAAGGCAGGCGTATCTACGACCCGTGGATTGAAAACGATCTGTTCTGGCTGAATCAGAATCCGTTTCGCAATGTCGGCGTCGAATTGAAGTCCGGTGCGCAGCCGGGAACCACCCACCAGTTGCTGAAACAGGACGCAAAGCGTGGTGGCCAGACGCGCAGCTGGGGACAACTTGAGGTTGTTAATATTGTGTGTGCGGTCGGCGGCGACGCCTTAAGCAACTGATTTTCACCGCAATGTAGGAATGCTGAGACAGAGGGGCCCGAATCTCCATTTTTTTTGCAGTGTTGTCATAAGGGATGGCCAGGGCAAAGTCACCGGCTTTTTACATCAAAGGCCGCAATTCGCACTCGCCCGCAGCTGCCTGCGGGCAGCGGGCCGGTGGGCAGCGGGCCTGATCTGTGGGTGACGGCGCGCTGGTTTTAGACACACTTCCCAGCCGTTTTCAGGTACGGACGCCGCTTTGCATCTGAGGCCAAAGTGGATCAGGTCGATGGCTGACCAGCGTTCTCAGAGGCAGGAAATGGTGCCGGAATGCCCAAAAACAGGGGTGGCATTTTCAGGAACCACTGGTTGAGACCTGAATTTCGGTGTACATTCCCAAGCCGGAAGCTGTGGTCTGTCGACCTTTATCTGTAGATTCGCCTTACGCAGATCGCAACCGTTTCATTGACGCCAAGCCGTTTTTAGCAGGTTTTTCGATGACGATTTCCATGACGGACTATTTCCGGACGCGTAAAGCCGACCGGAAAAAGGAAACTCGGTACATCAATGTGATCAATAAGGACAGTTGCACGTCGTGTAATTCATGTGCGACCGTCTGCCCTGTGGATTGCATCTATGAAGTGGTCAGCCCTGTTCCGTCAGAAAGCTATCACCAGATCGACACAGCCCGCTGTATTGGCTGTCAGATGTGTTATCGATCGCCCAACGACAGCAGCGAGTTCTATCAGTTGACGATCTGTCCGTGGAACGCCATCGACATGCTTCGCAATCCCAACGTGAAGCCGGATGCAACTTCAGTGTTGGAACCCTATTACCGGGGATCAACGGCCGACATGCCGTGGCCCAAGCTGGAAGAATACACCTACCAGCTGTTCCTGGACGGTGAAGTCTTTATTCCTGTCGGCGAAGACGCCATGCATGGCTACTTCCAGATTCTGCAGGAACAGGCATGGATGTACAGCGAAGAAGACAACGTCAGCTTTGTGCAGGAAGAGGTGGAAACAGGCGAGGATGCCGTTCGCTACAGTGCCACAACTGCCGGTCGTGACTTGCTGGACGTGATCTTCCAGGACTATCAGCGAATCTTCATGGATTGAGGTTTTTGGCCCGACATACAAGTTCGAAGTGCGAGCGAGTTTCGTCGCAGTAATTCACTCGATCCTGTTGTCGCCGTTCGTCTGCCAATACTTCATGACGCATGGCAGTCTTTGATACAAGCATGCTGGGCAGGCAAGTGTGTGAGTTCTTCAATCGCAGCGGATTCACGTGCTGGCGCAGCGTGCTTGTACGACGGCCTCTCACGAACGTTTCTATTCCAGCCCCTGTGCGGCCAGCCAGCGTTCGGCATCCAGAGCAGCGGCACATCCGGTTCCCGCGGCTGTGACCGCCTGCTTGTAGTGGTCATCGGCCACATCGCCGGCTGCAAAAACGCCATCCACGCTGGTGTTTGTGCGATGCGATACCGGCCAGATCAGATATCCCTTGTCGTTAGTCTGCAGCTGCCCTTCCAGGAAGTCCGTGTTCGGAGTGTGGCCGATGGCTGCAAAATAACCGGTGACGTCCAGTTCTTCGGTCCTGTCGGGATCGATTGTGCTGCGGACTCGAACTCCGGTGACGCCGTTTTCGTCGTCGCCGAGAACCTCATCGATATTCGAATTCCACTTGACCGTGATCTTTCCGTTAGCCAATGCTCGGTCGGCCATGATCTTGCTGGCACGGAACGCGTCGCGGCGATGCACGATATAGACAGTGGATGCATACTTCGTCAGGAACGTGGCTTCTTCCATAGCGCTGTCGCCTCCGCCCACAACGACCAGTGGCTTGTCGCGGTAACGCGGCATGGCCCCGTCGCAGACGGCACAGGCAGACACGCCCATGTTCTTGAATTTCTCTTCCGACTCCAGCCCCAGATAGTTGGCCCGTGCGCCGGTGGCAATAATGATGGCGTGGCTTTCGAATTCCGTGCCACCCAGACTCTTCAGTTTGAAGGGACGTTCTGACAGATCCACATTAGAGATGTCGTCCGTAATGATGCGTGCGCCAAAGTTGATGGCCTGCTGCCGCATCAGCTCCATCAGCTCTGGCCCGGACACACCTTCTTTGGCGTGCGGTGCCATGTACCTGCGTTTCTTGTCATCGATCGAATCGTCCAGGTAGGCGGTCAGGTCGCCCGACGGGAATCCCGGATAGTTTTCGACTTCCGTTGTTAAAGCCAGCTGACCCAGCGGCAGCGTCCCTTTCAGGCGATTGTCTTCGTTAAAGGCGCCTTCATAGACTACCGGTTCAAGATTCGCTCTGGCGGCATAAATAGCGGCTGTCCAGCCGGCGGGACCGGACCCGATGATCGTGATTCGTTCTGGCATTCTGTCGTCCCTGCGAGCTGATCGTGGGACCTTCAGCTCAGTTGATTGGTAGGTTCAAACCTGGCGGACGGGCCGTGGTGCGGCGGAAAGATAGCTGAGCCGATCCGTACAGACAACGGTGCGAACGCCGCAAACCTGAAGTTCACCTGTGAAGCGAAATTCAGTTGCGCAGCAAAAAGGCGACTGGCACAGCAGTCGCCTCTGCATATCCTTACAGACTGACGTGATGAACCGTCCAAAACTTAGAGACTGATTCGACCGTTTGGCGGCGGCACTGAGATCCAGCGTGCAGGTCGCTGTTTCTGTCGGCTGGAAAAAATCAGCGTGTGGCTGCTGCGAACGCTTCGCGAATCGCCCGCCAGTCGTGGCATCGAGATTACGTCCACGTGGCTGCTGCGAAACGAGCGGGATACGGACGCTCGGTCCACAGATGCTTCCGGACTCAGAAAGTCCTTGATGTCACCGTCGCCGCCCAGGCTGCCTGTGCTGTCCTGCTCAGCTGTCGGTGCTTCCTCAGAGGACGCGTCGGTGGCTTCTTCATCGACGGGATTACTGATCGGAGGCTTGTTGGTGTCCCGGTTCAGCGGGTCAAATTCATTGGGCGGAATAAGCTCCGTATCGTCTGTGCGGAGACTGTCGTCAGTACCAAACGGTGCTGGCGCAGCTGAGGCAGCGTCCTTTGCTGGCTCGCCGGTGGTTGGATTTCGTGGTTTTGTCCAGTCGATGCCCGATGATGATGGCGCCGAAAAGTCGCCGCGTGGCGCTGAATCATCAACAGGAGGGGTATCATCGTACGTGGAATCGATCGCGTCATTACTACCCGTGGGAGCAAAGGTGCGATCTGATTCGTCAGCGTTGGCGTCCGTCGCAGGTTTACCCGAGGTCGAGGTCGAGGTCGAGGTCAAGGTGTCGCAACAGGCATTGGTGAAGCACGAGTTCGTGCCGCAATTCGATATTCCGCAGCCCCCGTACCCAGCGGTCGTGACGCATGTTCCACATGCTGAATTGAAGCTGCCATACCCGGCGTAACGGTAACCTCGGTATCCGTATCCGGCGTATCGATAATTGTTGTAGCCGTAGAAAGAAGGCGGAGCGTAGGCGTAACCAGATCCCCAGCCTCCGTACCCGGCACCGTATGTTGGAAAGTGCGGAAACAGGCACCAGGCAGACGCAGACGGCGCCATCAGCAGGCAGAGAGCAATGGCAGAAAAGTGAATCTGTTTCATAACACGCCTCGATCGCGACAGGATTTCGTGTTGGGTTGCGTGGCAGTCTTCGAGTTTTCGGAAAACCCCTTTAACTGCCTATTCTGTATCATTTGTACCGGTCCCGGATACGTATTGTCAAACAGTCGTCCGTGTAATCTCAGCAGTCCCCGGTTTTCACTGTACTCGCTGTCATCAGGGCTGTCATTCGACACCTTGGCAACGGTCCCAGTGACGTGTGATATGTTACGGCATAAGCCAGCCCCACATCGACAAACTGCGATTTCATGGGCATACGTCGCTCTACGCCGAAAGCGTCACCAATTGGCTTTGAGGTGTTGTTTGTTTTCTGTTGAAGTACGCTCGTGCACTGTGGCTCTGTCTGATCATTGGATTTGTGTGCGACGGACCGCCTTACATTTCCAGGGAAACCTGGTTCGGTGCCTGACGGAACGGCTCCATTCAGTGATGGTGTCCTGCCGGCATCTGAAGAAGTGGCTTCCATCAACGTTGCCTTTTGGAATTTGCAGGATTTGTTTGATATCGAAGCTCCGGCGATCGCGACCAACCTGGAATTTACTCCGGTTAACGGATGAGACAAGCAGGCGTTTCAGGACAAAATTTCCAATTTGGCCCACGTTATTCGTCTGATGTTTGACGGTCGCCGCGGTCCGGACCTGCTGGCACTTTGTGAGATCGAGAACTAACGTGTTGCCGATGTGCTGATCGATGCGATCGGGCGGGAAGATTGTGCACCGGCACACGTGGAGCATCCGGACATCCGGGGCATCGACACATCATCGATCTACTCCACAAAACACTTTGAGGCGGACGAAACGAAGACGCGCCGTTACCTTGTGCACCTGCGATATCCGACACGTGACATTTTGGAAGTGCACCTGAAAGTCAAGCAACATAACACAGACTTGGCAGTTCTGGTCAATCGTCGGCCACCACGCAGCAGCGGTCGTTGGGAAACGGAGCCCTTTCGGGTGACGGTCGCAAGTCATTGTGGTCAGATCGTCGACAGCATTTTAAAGCTGTCGCGACGGGACTGCCTGCAGCTGAAAGACAACGAAATGTCCTTACACGGGTTGAACATCGCATGGAATCGAAACGTGCTGGTGATGGGTGACCTGAACGACGAATCGTGGGATCGCCGCGTGATGGACATTCTGAACGCAGGGTTTTCGCAGGGCAGTCTGCCGTCGTTCAAATCCTACGCATCGCGGTCGCCCTGTCTTTACAACGCCATGTGGTCGCTGCTGAGTCCGCCTGACGTGGGAACATGTTTTTTCTCAGTCCACGCAGTCGATGAAGATACCGGCCCCGTTTCTGCTGTCCCGCGGGCTGCTGTATGGGCGGCAGGTACGCTGTACTGACGTGGCGTCCCGGATGTCGAGATTTTTCGGCCCGGAATCATGTCGAACCGTAAATGGCGGCCTCGTGAATTTCAACGTGAAAGCCTCAGCGGCTACAGCGACCATTTTCCGATCACAACGACGCTGGATGTTCACCCCCGCCGCGTGTGACGTCGCCAGGACTGCTGGTGGGACACGGTTTTGTGCCGTGACCGGAACTCGTCTTGGTCTGAACAGCCGCTGTCCCGTAGAATTCGGCCATCGGCTCAGACGCCGTGTTGAGCGTTCATGGATGAATGCAATCTCTCATTGTTCACCTGTTGCCGGAGGCTAATTGTGAACCGAATTCTAGTCGTTGGAATTGACACCTTTGCCGGGCGTTCCCTTGCAGAAAAGCTTTCGGGCACCTGCGATCTGGCCGGGCTGTCGTTCAGTGCACCGACAATCCTGTCCGGCTGTACGGCGGCCAGGGTCAACAACACGACGTTACGGGAACATGTCGCCGATGCGACGACGGTCATTTTCTGTGGTGCCGCGTCCCAGTCGTCATGGAATCGAAATTTCGGGACGTTCCGCCCGGAAAAAAAGTGGCTGACGCCGTGCGTTCTGTCTGCGCAGACATCCGGCACGCGTATGGTGTTTGTCTCCAGCGACGCCGTCTTTGCAGGCCCCTGGGTCTTCCACGATGACGACAGCGTGGCACATTCTGAAGAATCGTTCGCTCAACAGTTGCGAGGATTTGAATCGCAGGTTCAGCAGCTGAAAGATTCGCTGATCGTGCGAACAAATATTGTGGACAGCGAGGGCGTTGTTCAGCACGCAGTACGAGCTGTGGCGAACGGGCGAACGGTCGCAGTGGATGCCAGCACCTATGCGACCCCGGTTGCTCAGGAGGAATTTGCATCGTCACTGGCCGAGTGCCTGAAGGCCGGCATGACCGGTTACGTCAACATCGCGGGCGCTGAACGGACCAGTCCGTTTCAGCTTGTCACGATGCTGGCAACGAATCTTGAGTGTGACGCCCGGCGAGTTGTGGCAAGATTCAACGCAAAACAGCCGGTGGAACGATCGCTCAGGTGCCTGCGTCTGCGCACCGAACTCAACCAGCGTTCATCGTTGCTGA
>JABABI010000027.1:0-35327 GCA_014238335.1 Fuerstiella sp. | reverse complement strand
CAGATTCCGTCACAGCCGGGCGAGACCAGATGACGGCGGCGTAGCCGCAGCCGCTTGAACTGTCGCCGCGACAGCTCAGGTTTCAGCAACAACGGGCCCCGCTCAGTCAGCTGATGCAACGGGCCCGGTTTCTAATACGTCGTCAGCACTTTTCGTTCTGTGACCTTCCACCATCCGTCCAGCTTTTTTGCCAGGCGTGCCACAACGTCGGGGTGCGCGGCCGCCACGTTTTTTGTTTCGAGCGGATCATCGATCAGGTCGAACAGTTGGGGGCGACCGTCGCCGCTGGAATGAACAGCTTTGTAGCGATTCAGTTTGCCGTCATACGTCAGCAGCAGCTTCCATTTTCCGGCAATCGCCCAGCGGTACAGCAACGACGCCTGAGGGTTGTCCACGTCTGCAATGTCGTGAGCGAAACTTTCACCGAATAATGTGTCGCGGCCCAGTGGTTTTTCATTGTTGATCACCGGCAGCAGATCAATGCCGGGAAGTTGATCCGGAACTTCGGCACCTGCTGCTTTCAGCATTGTCGGCACCAGGTCAATACTGCTGACCACTTCGCCGCGTTCTGACGGCTTAATCGTCCCGGGCCAGCACACCATGATGGGAGTTCGCGTTCCTCCATCATTGGGAGACTGCTTTGATTTGGGAGCGAACGACGGCCGCCATCCCTCGGGGACCTGAACGTCGGGCGTTCTCTGAATCCAGCCGTTATCCGTTACATAAACGATCATCGTATTGTCTGTGACACCGGCCGTTTCAAGGTGACCAATCAGTTGACCGCATGTTTCGTCAAACCAGTCGCACATGGCATAATATTTGGCCAACGAAACATGTCGCCCGTCCTTCCTATACTTCTGCAGCAGGCGTTTCGGCGGATTATGAGGTGTGTGGGGCAGGAATGGAGCGTACCAAAGAAAGAATGGTTTCTTCTGTTCCACTGCACTGTCTACAAAATTCAGCACGGGAGCCATGCCCGCGCGGCCAATTTTCAGGCCGTCGTCGCCGTGTCGCCCGCCCTTCTCCGGGAATCCTCGGGTCATGCCGTGAGAAAATCCGCCTCGCTTGTAGCTGCCTTCCCACCACTTACCGCTTTGATGGCTTAAATATCCCTTCTTCGCCAGCAGTTCCGGCACTGTGTCGAAACGGTCGAGTTTTGCGATCAGGCGAGCTCGCAGGTCCGCATACTGCGCGGGCGCGATCGACGGATCGGGCGACGGGTCATTGCCCGTGACGCCATGTTGATGCGGATACAGTCCTGTGATCATTGTTGCCAGCGAAGGACGGCACAGCGCCACTGGCACGTAACCTCTGCGAAACAAAGCACTGCGCGAGGCCAGTCGGTCCAGGTGCGGCGTCTGGATATCCGGATGTCCCATGAAACCGTAGTCGGTCCACGTCTGATCGTCGCTGATGATCATGACAATGTTGGGAGGTGAATCGTCGGCCTGCAGCCGATTTTCGAAGCCCGTAACGATCAGGGTCAGGAAAGAGACAAACAGAAACGAAATTCGATTGAGTGCCATGAAGGACTTCCAACAGTGAAGAAAGAGTGTTTCTGAAAATTTTAGCAGTCCGCCTGTGCCACCTCGCATATGACGTCCCGCGTTGGCCGATTCTAGGCTGCGATCTCAAACGCAGCCAGTATCTGTGCCATGAATCGCCGATATCAGCCACCGATTTTCGGATCCGGCACGTGCAGCCATATGCTCTGGCTGTGCGACCACCAGTCGGAAGTTCTGATTCAGGTCTCAGTGAATGGCATCGATCGCAGGGCGAACATCGGTGTGTTTCAGCAAAGGCCCGCTGGAAGACCATTTCTACTGACCGGTGTTGCTGAATCCGCAGCGCTTCAGGTACACGGTACGTGGGCTGCTGCTTTTTGGTTGTAACATTATCATCGTCATGTCCTATAATCGCATGTCCTTGTCGGATCGATGTCGCGTTTACGTGCTGTCGTGCCAAAGCGTCAATTGGTTCCGTATACGGCACTACGGCCGCCCAGAGAGAGAATTCATATGCAGGAAGATCTTGACAGACTTCTCATGGAAGCACAGAGGGCAAGGTTTACAGAGCGTCGCACGGAGTTTCGACATGCGTTTGCTCGGCCCGTGCATATTCATATCGGACGCGAACCCGGCGTACTGTCATTTTCCAGGGACATGTCGAAGCAAGGCATCGGGCTCATCACGAGTCTTGAGCTGGCCGAAGGTACTGTTGCCGTGCTGAAGATACATTCAACGACGGGCAGGCCCGCCCATCTGAAATGCGAATTGCGCTGGAGCGATGGATATGGGAACGGCTGGTATCTGACAGGCTGGAAGTTTATTTCCGCAGCTCCGGCACCGAGCAGTTAGAGGCTGTCCCATGAAAAACGAGCCACCCGCTGATGGCTCGTTATGCCCTGTAGGCCTACACTTCGATTTGGATGTCTGAGTCTGCAGGCTCAGAGCCGCACCGCAGTCACTGATTTCCTTCAGCAGCAAGCCGTCAAATCTGACGAGCTTTCTTTCGGGGAGACTCAGATTTCCGACGTTTCTTCTGCAGTTCGATCTGACGCCGCATACGTTCTGACTGAGGCGTTTTTTGGGTACGCTGCTCAGTGGACTTTTCAGACTGTTCTGCCTTCCTGGCGACTTCACAAAGTTCGGCCAGCGACTTCTTCACTGGCGCCTGTTGAAACGCAGATCCCGCCGTCGCGCCTCCGGCGCACCCCTTGCGAGCCGGGATGTTGTAGCTCTGATCCAGGCTGCGAATGGCAAGTCCAACGTCCTTGAGTTCCTCGTTGACGGATTTCGCAACCACAGTCAGCCCGGTTGAAATACCAACGACAGCGACGGTGCCAACAATGGCGGCTTCCGCCGACAGTAGTACTCCCGACTCGTCACGCCATAATTTCGATAACAGGTTCATCTTTCAAACTCCCGTACAAAGTAACACCGAACAACAGTCTCCTCTCTGAAGACTCAGGATCCGGTTGTATCGACTGTGCCGATTGTAGGAGTCAAATGACCTGAAGCAGCAACAAAATGGCAGGAACTACGAAATCGATCGCAGTCACTCTTGAGGGTGTTAAACGGGCTTAACGTTCTGATCAGAGATCTTGTCAAACTCCAGTTGTAAGCAGGCCCGGACGTCCACGGTGTGCGCCGTCGACGTGGACGAAACAGGCCCCCTGCGCGATGTGCTGCGTCACCGTCACGCCGACCGACCGAACGGACCTGATGGCCAGTGCCGCGGACATCCGGTGCGCCTGCGGTGGACGCATCGAAGCACAGCAACACAGCCCGCGCGTGCACAGCGCATTCGCCCCACGGCAGTTGTGTCGCGCTCGTGCCGGAGGGCTGCGATAACCTTTTGCTTTCCGAGGTCAAAGAATGGCCGTGCCGTGTGTTTTTCGCATCTTTGACGACTGTTCGCTGCCACGTGACGCCGGTTCCCGGTATGCTTATTTGCCTCGAAACTGTCTGTCATGGATGATCACTCATGCCCGCCAATCTTACTGAGCCTCAGCAGGCTGCCGTTGACCACTTCGAAGGGCCGTTAATGGTTCTGGCCGGACCAGGGTCTGGCAAGACAAGGGTCATAACGCACCGCATCGCCCGACTACTGCAGCGGGGTGTGCGCCCGGACGAAATCCTGGCATTGACGTTCACGAACAAGGCTGCTCGGGAAATGAGTGAACGAGTCGAGTGTTTGCTGGGCGGCACGCGAGTGCAGGTCAGCACGTTCCACCGGTTCTGTTCGCGATTACTGCGAGTGTATCCGGATCACGTGGGGTTGAAGGATAACTTCACGATCCTGGATTCATCAGATCAGTCGCAGCTTGTTCGAAAGATTATGAAGCAGATCGGTTTTGACACCGTAATGCATGAGCCACGGCGAGTGCTGAACCGGATCAGCAAAGCGCGAAATGAACTTGTCAGTGCAGAAGCATTCCGTCGCCGTTATCAAGATCGCATTGGTGATCCGCTGGATGCTGTTGTTTATGAAGTATTCCCGGAATACGAACAGCGACTGCTGCATCAGAATGCTGTTGACTTTGACGCTCTGCTGTTGCACGTTGTGGATCTGCTGTCCGACAGCGGCGAGCTAAGACAGATTCTGGACGCGCAGTTTCGTTTTGTCCTGGTAGATGAGTACCAGGATACCAACCTGGCGCAGTACCGCATTGTGCGAGCGTTGTCGCAGCAGTTTCCGAACGTCTGTGCTACAGGCGACCCTGATCAGTCGATCTACGGCTGGCGGGGAGCTCGCCCGGAAAATATTCTGCAGTTTGAACAGGACTTCGGTGGCACAAAAATCGTGTCGCTCGACCAGAACTTTCGCAGCACAGGGTCCATCGTTCGCTGTGCGGATCAGCTGATTTCATGTAATCCTCGCCGTCATCGGAATGCTCTGACCACCGACAACGAAACCGGCGAATCCGTTAAACTGCGAGTGTTTGCCGATTCCGAAGCGGAAGCCAACGGCATTGCGCTGGAAATTGCCGCTGCCGTGAATTCGAGTGAACGGAAGTACTCTGATTTCGCGGTCTTCTATCGCGTGAACGCGCTGTCCGCGTCGGTGGAAACGGCCTTGTCGAGGCATAGAATTCCGTTTCAGGTGGCGGCCGGTTTTTCTTTCTACGAACGTGCGGAAGTACGTGATTTGCTGGGCTATCTGCGGCTGATTGAAAACTCGTCTGATGATGCTGCGTTCGAACGGATCGTAAACCGTCCGGCACGTGGTATCGGAAAAACGACTGTGGGTCGCCTGACGAATTTTGCCCAGCAGCACGGTGTCTCGATGATGCAGGCAGCGGAACGCAGCGATGAAATTGCGAAACTGACTGCTCGCAGTCACAAACCGCTGAATGCTTTTGTGGATCTGATTCACAAGCTTCACAAGCGAGCTCCTCAGGTTGGTGTGCCGAGTCTGATCGAAAAGCTGATGGCTGAAATTGACTACCTGGCACTGTGGGCGGACGAACGTGATGAAGTGGACCAGGACCGCAAAGCCAACGTTTACGAACTTGTACGCGCCGCACGCATTTACGAGGACGCACACGATGATCCCGATAACCCACCGTCGCTGCAGGGGTTCCTGGAAATGGCGTCACTGACCAGCGAAGCGGACAGCGTTGATGATTCCAAAGGCGTGGTGACATTGATGACGATGCACGCCGCCAAGGGACTGGAGTTTCCCGTCGTCTATATCACCGGCGTGGAATCCGGCCTGATTCCGCACGAACGAGCTGTTCGCAACGGCGATCCGGCCAGTTTTCAGGAGGAACGCCGCTTGCTGTTCGTGGGGGTTACACGTGCGATGCACGAACTGCATCTGACTCAAACCCGCCAACGATTCTTCCGGGGGACCGGACGTTACACCATTGCCAGCCCGTTTCTGTCTGAGATGGTTCTGGATGTCGTCTGTGACGACGATGTGCCCGCACCACCCCTTCATAATTCAAATTCACTGGACAGTTATGTGCAGCAGGCGCGCGACCGCTACGAGGCGACTCAGACGTTACCGGGCAGATCATTGCTCATGTCTGCCGCGGATCTGGAGAAGAAACTGGCGGACCGAAAGCCGCAGGACGCCGACGTAGCGGACGCTGAGCACTGGCCAGGTATCGGGGCGTCTACGGCGTCTGTTGGAACAAACGATGTCGGACGCACAGCAACGGATGTGATTCGTGCCGCGGCAGTTGGCGTAACACTCACGTCCGCGACGAAGTCGTCCGCAACGCATCAATTAACTGCCGGCACCAACGTTCGGCATCCTCGCTACGGACGAGGCGTTGTTATTGATGCGTCTGAAGGTTCCAGTCGAGCCACTGTGACCGTGTTGTTTGAAGTTGACGATCGGGAAGAAACATTTGTCGCCGCTCAGTGCCCGCTGCAGCCGATTGGCAGTATTCGACCAAAGTAACCGTATTATCGAAGCATAATGATGGCAAGGGTTGACCCAATGGGGTGAATGTTCGCCTGCTCGAGCGTCGTGCACGCTGCCAGCGTGTCAGCAATCCGGGTGAAGTCCGTGCAAAACAGGTTGGCAGCCTGTCCAATAACAATGTCCAGGCGGTTTCCCAGGACGCTTTCGGTCTCATCCGCGATGGTCGAACTTTGCCTCGGTTCCACGAACCGTTTCATCAAAAATGCCATCATTGAATACTGTTTCTCCGCGAACAATGGTTCGCACGGGCCAGCCTTTCAGCTGAGTTCCATGCCACGGACTCCAGCTGCTCTTTGTGACCTGTTGTTCGTTGCGAACCTCTGCTTCGCGATTCATATCCACCAGAACCAGGTCCGCATCAAACCCTACCTGAATGCTGCCCTTGTTCACGATATCCCACACGCGGGCCGGTGCCGCGCACATCCACGAGACAACCTGCTGCAGAGTGCAGCGGCCCTGGTTGACGGAGTTCAGCATCAGCGCCAGCGAGTTTTCGACAGCCGGCAGCCCCGACGGTGATTTCGGATATGGCTGGTCTTTTTCTTCCAGTGTGTGCGGCGCGTGGTCGGTGGCGATGACTGAAATTGTGCCATCGAGCAATCCACGCCAAAGCTCTTCGTTGTCCTCCGGATTTTTAATCGACGGATTCATCTGCACCAGCGATCCCAGAGTCTTGTAGTCGTTGACGTTGAAGAACAGATGGTGCGGACACGCTTCTGCGGAAATCAGGTCACTGCAGCCACGCAGGAATTCCACTTCCTGAGCCGTCGAAACATGCAGCACATGAAACCGATGGCTGTTCCGTTCTGCCAGGTCAACCGCTCGTTTTGTCGCAATGATTGCGGCCTTGTGATCACGGATACGGCTGTGATCCGAAAACGACTTTCCGCCGTCCAGTCGCTGGGCGTTGGCACGAACAGTGGTTTCGTCTTCACAGTGAGCACAAACGGGTAATGTGGTTTCGGCGAAAATTCGTTCCAGTGCTTCCTGCTGATCGACCAAAAGGTTGCCAGTGCTGGACCCGATAAAGATCTTGATGCCCGGTGTACGTTCAGCCGACTTCAGCACGTCAACATTGTCAGGGGTCGCCCCAATATAAAAGCCGTAGTTGACCAGACATTTTTCCGCTGCCAGATCCAGCTTCGCATACAAAGCGTTCAGCGTGGTGGTAGCCGGGTTCGTGTTAGGCATTTCCAGAAATGTCGTGATGCCGCCCTTGGCGCAGGCTCGACTGCCCGTCGCCAGATCTTCCTTATGAGTCAGTCCCGGGTCTCGAAAATGGACCTGGTCGTCAATCACACCGGGGATCAGGTAAAGTCCGGTGGCGTCTATGACCTCGTCCGCCTCCGTGTTGTCTGTGGCGCCTACCGCAGAAATGATTCCGTCCTCAAACAGGACGCTGGTGCTGGCAGTCTGATCCGGCAGGACAACCTGGGCATTTCTAATCAATGTTTTCATGTGCTGTTTCGAAGTGTCGCGAGCCAATTGTTGGTGGTAAGCGATGGAATGCATTCAGAAGTCGCATCGAAGACGTCGCTGCAGTCGGCATCTTAGGGACATTCACCTCAGGCTGCGAAGTAACTAACGGGAAACACACGGGCGAGTCCGGACCAGAGAAACGACTGCCGTGTCAGTCTACTCGTCTCGTGTCTTTCGCCACAGCCACCATCCTGCCAGTCCGTTTCCGGGCAGGACAAGAAAAATGGCGACCAGTGCCACCACAGTCAGGGCATCCCCATCAGGGGCGCTGCAATACTTTAAAAACACGAAGAAGCCATAACAGATTAAAGTATCCAGTACAAAAAATGGGAAGACTGCAGTTTCAGCCAACGCTAGTTTCAGTCCCACAAGTTGTCCGTTTGAACGGCGAATGTCTCTTACTGCCATCAGTCCCAGAACCGTCGTGAGGAACGGGAGAACTAGCGTCGGCAGTATCAAAAACAAGAGATAAGCAATGACTGGCGGCCGCGATGTGTATGGCCCCTTCTGATATAGCCACGGCATAAAAATCGCCAGACACACCAAGGTCATCGGCGGCAGGCAGGCGGCGAACATCGCTTTGCGAGAAAACCGTGGCTGCCTCAAGGCTTCTGCGTCTCGTTTGTTCTGTCGTGCTCTCGTGATGAATATGTGTCTGACATCACTTCTGTTCAGAACACGGATGGCCCACACGCTCAGAGGGATGGTCAGAATTGCTCCCGGCGTCACAGGCAGCAGGCCAAAGACAGCACCAGCTATGGACAGGCCGAAGGAGTTCCGACGACGCATGTTCCAGGCCCCGAAGGCGATCATCGGACTGACGACGATGCCGGGAAGGAGTAACGCCAAGTAAATTTCAAATTGTCCTGGGCCTGAGTCAAAGGTTCCGCCGATCAGACCGATCAGGTTGGCAATGGACAAAAAGAGAGCCACCGCCAGAAGTGAGGTGGCCGGACCATCGATGAGGGCGTGCACGTGGTCGAGTCCCATCGGTGTTGTGTCCGAGTCAGGGACGGGCCTCTTGTTCAGCGGACTGTCGCTGACGCCGTGAGCCACGGCGTGGCGAATTCCGGTGGCACTCAGGACCAGCATTGTGATCGACAGACCAAAGGCGCAATAGAACCCGACGCGGTACGTTAAGCGGTGATCGATTTCCCTCAGAAAGAAACCATTAGAAGGGTCGTTCTGAAACAGGACGAAATACGGCTGCGGGTTCTGAATCCGGGCCGGGTTTGCAGCGTTCTTTGCAACGTGCCGCATCGGGTCACGCAGACTCCCGTCGGACAGTATCTTGTTGCCTGACGGAAGATTTACTGACGACATGCCCACTTCCGGTGTGAACAGGAACGTGTGCAGCAGAGCCAGTCCGGCGAGCAATGTCATCAAGAGCAGCCAGCGAACCATTCGTCGGTGTGCGGCGGGCAATGCGATTAACAGCAGTGTCAGCAGCGCAAATGATCCGCAGACCACCAGTCCCGACCACATGTCCAGACCGTTGAATGTATGATGTGTTTGGCTGATGGAAACGTTGCCTGAGGACTGAAAAATGACTGATTCGCTCTGCCAGAAACACGGTGTAAATTCATTCGGGTCGGCGTCGACAAGAGCCACCGCAGATACCTTTTTGGTGCTCGGGCCGGGCTCCACAATATCAACGTCAATCCACGGCAACAAAACGCTTAGACATCCAGCGACGCTTAACAGAACCATCATCAGCGCAGGTAATTCAGGACGGTCACTTTTCGTTGAAGAACCGGCGTCACCCGCAACCCACTGCCACGCAGCCACCGCTTCTCGTTCCATGATTGTGGAAACGCCGGGCCGATGTGCCGGAGTAACTTCTGATTGCTGCTCAGCCGTTAAGTTTATGTCAACGGATGAGACCGCATTCACCCGTGACCTGAGTTCACTGGCAGACTGAAATCTTCGTTCCGGTTCGCGCGCCAGGGCGCGCAGAACGACGTCATCCAGGCGAGCATCGACAGCCGTATTCTTTGACGGTGGTTCGAAGTGCCCCATCGGCACTTCACCCGTAAGCAGTTCGTAAAACACCACGCCCAGCGAATAGATATCCGCGCGGTGATCAACTTCGTGGGAAGCGTCCATCTGTTCCGGCGCCATGTACCGCGGCGTCCCCATCACCTGATGTGTGCCGGTTAATGTGAAGTTGTCCGGTGAATGTTCTGCCAGTTTCGCCAGACCGAAATCTGCGATTTTCACGTTGCCTCGTGAATCAACAAGGATGTTTTCCGGCTTGATGTCGCGATGAACGACGCCTTCGTCGTGAGCATACTGCAGACCTTCACAGATCTGTGGTATGATTGTCAGAGTCTGGTCAGACAACAGCTCCTGCGCTTCCATTAACTGACGCAGATTCGGGCCATCCACGTATTCCATTACAAAGAAGAACAGCGTGACTCCGGACGGAAGTCTGCCAGCGCTGAGCACGACTTCGCCGAAGTCGTGCACACCGACGATGCTGGGATGATTCAGCCGAGCCAGGGTCCGAGCTTCCCTGTTGAATCTCTCTGCAAATGCCGGGTCGTCAGCAGATTCCGGTCGTATGATTTTTAATGCGACAAGGCGATCCAGCTTTGTCTGCCGCGCCTTGTAAACGGCCCCCATGCCGCCCTGTCCAAGCACTTCCATGATTTCCAGGTGTGGAAAGTGCTCAGCCAGCGTGACTGGTTCCAGCGGCACGAAGCTGCCGGACTGCGGCGTTGTGGCAGCAAACGCGGGGTTTTCGGCAGAGGCTGTTGAGCTGTCCAGGCCCATCTTCATCAGGCACGCCGGACATGGCTGGTCGACAACGCCGCCTGAAAATTCCGCACCGCATCCCGGACAGGTTTGTACGTTGGAATTTGTCATGGCCTTGCTGCCTTTCTTGAATTATGCTCCATCTTCATAAGAAGCAGAACCGAAAAAAGGTAACGCGGAATTTAGAAGAATTTGCCGGGACCTGCTGAAGGTGTCCGTAAACACGCCTGCGATGTCCTCGGAGAAAAGTCCAGGGCCTGGTGTCAGCAGGCTGAATTGCACGGATGCGGTGCGTTTTCACGATTCCGGCCTCCGCAACGCGTCAAACAGGTCGCGAATTTCGTCATCGATCTCTTCTTCGGCAGACACGGTCTGAGCGATTGCCTCACGCAGCAGCGCGCGATACCGCTTTCGCAGACGAGACATTGCCATTTTGACTGCGGCTTCCGTCATGCCGAAATGATCAGCCAGTTCGGTGTACTTTTCCGCGCCCGATTCGCCCACAAGGTGGGGCTGCAGAGCGTCGTACAGATCGCCGCGACCGTTGGCAGACATGTCGCTTTTGAGTTGTTCCTGGACATTGGCCAGCAGCGTCAGCGCCCACTGACGCTGGAAAACGAATTCCGGCGTTGTTAATTCTCCGGGCTGTGTGCCAAACTTCGATTCCGCCAGATCAAAGTCCAGCGACAGCACCGTCTGGCCTCCGCCCCGTTTCTGAGCGCGGACCCTGTCCCATTCGTTGATCAAAAAATGCTTCAGTGCGGCCAGCAGAAACGACCGGAAACGTCCTTTGTCCGGCTGCACGTTGCGCAGATCGTCTCGCTGCAGCAATGCCGCAAAGAATCCCTGAGTGAGATCCTGAGCCTCAGCCTGTTGATATCCTTCGCGCCGAACGAAAGCGTACAGCGGAAACCAGTACGATTCACACAGCTGCTCAAGCGCGACTGCGGCGTCCGGCGATGATCGCACACCGGCTGCCAGCACAATGCTCCACCGAGTGCTGTCAAAACGTGGGATGTCGGATCGCCTTGAATCGGGAAACTGAGCCATTGCTGCATTGTACACAGAAGTGTGAACATGCTGCCTGTCTGGTCAATCGTCGTTCTCAGATTGGGAGAATTTCTGCTGCAGTGGTACCGCCTGTCCATTCAAATTGAAGCTAGTCGGCACTTTTCGTGGCCAGTGAAGCGAACCACTCGTAACCGATTATCGCATCCACAACGATCTGGTACGACGTGTGCGAGGCAGGGAAGTTTGCTTTACCTTTACGACCCGTTTCGCCTCAGAACAGACGCGACCGTTGGTGCGGTTGTCTTTCCGAAAAAGAGTTCAACAACGCAGCACGTGAAACTCTTCTTGTGGAGCTCCGCACCAACAAATCGCATGACCTGTTTTCTTTTTCGGCGATTTTGGATGCGCCCGGTCTTTTCCAGAGATTGATCACTTGATTAAGTTAAGGGCTGTTCCCTGTGTGGTGCAGATCTCATCTGTTCCACACCTTCGTCTTATGGGAATTGAGTATAGTCCGCCCCCGAATTCCGGTGTTCATCAGTCACCCCGGGGCAGAATGCAGGTCGCGGGAAAATTGGTTGCGATCACCCCGTGGACGAGTCACGATGCTGCATTATGTGCGGCCTGCCGAAGCTGACGAAAGTTCCAATCCGGTTTCCGGTCTCGGGTGTACGTCAGTTTTCTTTGGCAGCGGTCTCAAGAAGCAGCCGGGCTTTGACGCACTCTCCGGCAAACAACAGGTCGGTGGCTTTTTTCAAGCGGGCGATCTGTAGTGAACCGGGCGATTGTTTTTTTTTCATTTGATAAAGCATGACGGGAAGACGCAAATCTTCAGGTCTGAACTTCCGCTTTGCTGCAGCGTGTTTCTGAAGTTGCTCCAGGTATCGATATCCCGCCGCCCTGGTTGGTTCAATGACCGTTCCTTCTCCGTAGTCATTCCATGTTGCGACTTGAATAATCCTTGATTTGCTGCGCAGAGCGGTCTCCAGAGTTTCGGCGAACGTCGCACCGTTGCGATCGTCGATTGTGCCGTAACTGTCATGCAGCTCTGCCTGTCTGTAGATATCGTGGAACCCCGGGAACGCGACAGAGATGACCGATTCGCCTGCATCAGATCTGGCGTGAAGAGAACCAAGATACTTGCGCCAGACATTCGGAACCACTTCCCGACCGCCCGTCACGGGCGGCCAACCGAAAGCACCGTCCATTCCTGTCTGCTGCGACAGATGTGGAAGTCCAAAAAGCAGTGGACGTGGCGAAACGGACGGGACGATTTGTGCCCATTGCTGCTTTTTGAAATACTGCGGGCCAAAGATTAACAGCACGGGGCGTTTGTCCAGTTTTACGTACGCTTTATCGTGGAACCAGGTGTCTGCCAGCCATTGCATTACCTGGTGTCCATAAGACACGTTCTGCTGGTCCGGCAGAAAATCTGCTTCAATCATGTGTTGGACGGTCTGGTCCTCATAGCAGATGGCAAACCGCAGTCCCGCTCTCCTGATATGCCTGATGAAATGTCGGGTGTTCCGGTGCAAATCGGCATAGTCACGGAACTGTTCTTTGCCATACCAGTCGATGATTGCACCGTCGATTCCCCCAAATTTCATCAGCAGTACGTGGCATTCCAGTGCATCAGGATCATTGGAATCGTAGAGATCGATCAGCGGGTAATCGTGGGAAGCGATGTTCCGCTGACCCTCGGATGTGATTTCGTCGGGATCGAAATGGTTCATCGTCCAGTGCCAGCCCCAATGACCGCTTGCCGGTTTTGAGGCGTACCACGGCATGTAATGAACCAGCACGATCTTTGAACGATCCTGCGCTTGCAGATTTGGTGAAAGGCTTAGTGCCATCACGGCGGCATAAGACAACACGAGTGCATATTGAATTTTAATCAACGTGGGGAGCATTCTTCAATTCGGGAGACTGATGACGTCATGGTAGTTGGTGGGCTATCTTGGATCAGTATCCCTGAGAGGTTTGTGGTCGAAATCAATTCTGTGTTAGTCCACGAGATCTGATGTCTTTCCAGGCAGGGTGCGACTGCTCGAGGAGCAACCGTGTCTGCGGAAAATGAGGCCTCTGGTTATATCAAATCGAAACTCAGCGTGGGCCGCGTGAATCGCGTCGTCTTTGAAGCATGGAAGAATACCTTGCTCTGTTCTGGTTTGTGGTACCGTACTTTGTGCGATCTGCGGACTACCAACGTACCGAAGAGATTCATAATCGTTCCCTGTGAGAATTTCTGACGGCCCGGGGAACTCATGTGCATTCACGCTTGCCAGGATGCGCTGCGAATGTCCACAGACTACGAACACCGTTGATTGAATTCAACAGCATGGAAGACCTGGGAGTTCCTCAACGCAATCCGATGCAGGCGTGGTTGGCGTAGAAAACGTCATATACGGCATTCATTGTCGTTCGCTTCGTTTTCCGCGGTGCCGGAGGAAACCCGGCCGATTACGGTCTCTGTCGCCAACGAAAACATGTCACGTGAGTCACATGTTCTCAGTGATGCGTCGTCAAACGGATCGGGTGATGAAGAAGTCCATGACGATTAACGGAATTTGCCTTAGCAATATAGTTCTTTTCCAGCAGTTGTGCGAAAAAGGCCTGTGTGAGATCATGTGCTCCCTCAACATCTGTGACGCGTCTGCGTATGTAAGCATACCATGGAAACCAGTTTGCCTGGCACAGTGCTTTCAGTGCCACTCGTGAATCCGGTGCTGAGTTACATCCCGCGGAGTTCACGGTGCTCCACTGCGTCGTCGCAAACTTCGCGGCGTGAAATTTAAACTGCAAATGGTGAGAACGTGGCTATAGCATAATCCTGTGCAGTTTGTCTGTTCGATGTCTTATGTTCTGATGCAACGACACGGCACGCAACTTATCTGTTTATTTAATATCTGAGCGTACTAGGGCAAATCGTTTGTTACGAAGAGAGGATTGTCGAGATGGAATACAAGGTTCTCGGTCGCACGGGTATGAAAGTGTCGGAAGTGTGCTTTGGTACCATGTCATTTGGTGGCGATGCGGACGAAGCCACATCGGCTGCGATGTTCGAACAGTGCCGCGATGCAGGGATTAATTTCTTTGACTGTGCCAACGTGTATACAGCGGGGCGAGCCGAAGAAATTCTGGGAAAGCTGATTGCCGATTGCCGGGACGAACTGGTGATTACCAGCAAAGTATTTGGTCGGATGGGAGACCACGCGAACGCCGGTGGTTTGTCTCGCCGGCACGTGACACAGGCGGTTGAAGATTCGCTGCGGCGTCTGAATACTGATCGGCTGGATCTTTATTTTGTGCATCAGTACGACGCCGATACGCCAATCGAAGAAGTTGTGGACGTGCTGGATGAACTGGTTCGGCAGGGGAAAATTCTTTACCCCGCCGTGAGCAACTGGTCCGCCTGGCAGACAGCAAAGGCCATGGGAATTGCGGAACGAAAAGATAAGGTGCGATTCGCCTGCATGCAGCCTATGTACAACCTGACCAAACGACAGGCGGAAGTTGAGCTGTTGCCGCTGGCCGAAGCCGAGCAATTCGGTGTCATCCCCTACAGCCCCGTTGGAGGCGGATTACTGGCCGGCAGGTACTCAACTTCAGCAAAGCCGAACACTGGCCGTCTGGTTGAGAATTCGATGTATACGAATCGATACCAGGAAAATATCCACTTCGAGGTTGCGGAGAAGTTTGTGGCTCATGCCCGCGAACGAGGCGTGCATCCGGTTTCGCTGGCAGTCGCGTGGGTGGCGGCCCATCCCGCAGTTACCGCACCGATTATCGGCGCTCGTAACCGTGAGCAGTTGCAGGCGTCACTGGCTGCCGTCGACGTGAACATGACACCCGAATGGCGCGCGGAAATCAGCCGGCTCTCCCCGACCCCCGCACTGGCTACAGATCGCAGCGAAGAACGTTCGTCATCATAGAGCAGCGTCCCTGATGCCGTAGACGATCCTGGCTCGTGAGAGCAATGAAACTCTTGTTGAAGAACATTCCAGGTGACCACAAGTTAACATTAAACGCTGCAGTGACAGAGGGCACTCGACTCCGCAGTCCTTCCAGGTCAGAAGATTTAACGCAGGCCCCGTCCGCGCCTCACCGGCCCAGTTCCTTGGCGTATTCTTCGGCACCGTAAATGCCCCGCATTGCTTCTCGAATGGCGGCCCCCGACACCGACACGGCCCGCGAGACTTCGTCTGTGTACAGATAGTTGCTGGTCAGGCTCTGGATGTTACCGTCAAAAATGATGCCAACGAATTCTGCCTGCCGATTTATGACCGGGCTGCCGCTGTTGCCTCCGATGATGTCCGCCGTGCAGACAAAGTTAAACGGAGTGGCATCGTTGATCTCTGCCCGGGCATCGTGCCATGACTGCGGCAGCTTCCAGTCGTCCTGTGCCCCGTGATTCGTTTCGTGCTGAAACGCGCCGCCCATTGTGGTCCACGCCGGAACAGTGACGCCATTTTCCTGATAACTTCGCACCGGACCAAAGGCCAGCCGCAGAGTAAATGTCGCGTCCGGATAAGTCCCCGTCCCCTGCACGGCAACCGTTGCCTGAGAGATCTTGGCGTACGCCTGACGTTCCTGTTCTGCCAGTTGCTCGCTGTGTTTTCGGTACGCGCGCAGTTCCGGTTCCATGATCGTTGCCAGTTGAAGCAACGGGTCGGCGCTGTGGGAGATCGCGAACGTGCCACCTTTGGCGATGGCTTGGCGGGTTGCCGGTTCGAACAGCTTTGTGCTGCTCACCAGCTGCGCGGCGCGAACGGCAGGACTTTTACCCGCCAGCACTTTCGCTGCCAGTTCGTCGTCACCACCACGTTTTTCGACCAGTCGGGCGAGCTCATCGGCCAGCTTGACACGTTCCAGATCCGGATAAATCGGCGCTGTGGAAAACAGGTCCTGTTCCAGTGATGCCCGGGCGCTCTCGCGAAACTCGCGAAGCCGTTCGGTCCCTGGTTTCTGATCTTCGGCGGCCATCAGAACAAGCGTTTCGGCGATGTCGTACAACCGCGAACGAAATGATGACACCGTGCCCTGTGTGCTGGCTTTTTCCGTTTGCAGTTGAGAGATTTCTGCCCATGCTGCTGCCAGTTCGCGGGTCTGCGGGTTCTGTCGGACGGCGGCCAGCAACTGTGTTTCAGCCTGCTGTTTTTTCTGCATGATCGCAGGGTTCTGCAGTCCTCCGAGCATTCCCATGTACGCCTTGCGCGAGTTTTGCAGTCCGAACAGATCGTCCTGTGCCCGTCGTTTCTGTTCCGCACCACCAAGTCCGAACTGCTGCATCAGTACTTCCTTGCGGCGAATGA
This sequence comes from Fuerstiella sp., assembly GCA_014238335.1. Taxonomy (GTDB): domain Bacteria; phylum Planctomycetota; class Planctomycetia; order Planctomycetales; family Planctomycetaceae; genus Fuerstiella. The sequence continues at coordinate 18,831 of JABABI010000027.1, read as the reverse complement.
AGTTCAGTACGTAAGGATTGCGCACGTCGCGCATGTATTTAAACGCGTCCACGGTGTACAGGCGCTGAGTGCGTCCCGGGTTGCCCGCTACAAAGATTAGCTCCTCTTCTTTGAGTGGCTTGTCGGCCCATTTCAGGTGGTGTTCAATCTTTGCCGGTTTGCCGTCTTCGTAGACTCGGAACAGCGTGACGTCCAGGCAGTAACGCGGGTACTCAAAGTTGTCGGCATCACCGCCGAAGAATGCGATGTCAGCTTCCGGAGCCCAGACCAAACGTACGTCCGTGTACTTTCGGTAGCGGTACAGATGAAACTTTGAGCCGCCAAACAGTGTGACCACGTCGCTTCGCAGTCCGGTCGTGTCCAGCGATTCTTTTTCAATCTCTGCCATCACCGCTCGGCGGGCCTCGGCCGCTTTTTCGGCCGGCAGATTCTGCACCGCAGATATGACTCGCTCCGTGACGTCCTCGATCGCATCCAGCACGTTCAGTTCCAGGTCCGGCGCCTTAAGCTCTGTTGTGTGGTCTTTCGCCAGGTAACCGTCTTTGGCGACGTCGCGCTCTGAATTGGACAGTTTGAACAGCGTGTCGCTGGCTACGTGATGATTCGTCAGCACCAGTCCGGTTGATGACACAAACGAGCCGGAACCGCCAACGTTGAATCTTACCGACGACAGCCTTACGTGCTCTGCCCACTCCTCGGTCGGTTCAAACCCGTAACGTGCCTTCAATTGTTTGGTGGGCAGGTCGTTAAACAGCCACATGCCTTCGTCGGCACAGGCCATGGTTGAGCCGAGTGTGAGCAGGTACAGTGTCAAGAGAGTGTTCCGGTGCATGATGAATTCTCGCTGGACAAAGGACAGACATGACGCCTGAAATATGACAAACTTCGCTCGCCCTGGCGAGTCTGCGTGGTTGGCTGTTGTCACGAGATCGGCTGAGTTGAAAGATATGCAGTCTGCTTTTTGTCAGGTCGTGAAGTTCCTTGTGGGACGCGGCTGGCTGCTGACTTGAATACGTCGAGACCTGAATGCCGCGTTGTTTCCGGCCGGAGCAGCAGACTGCGATGAAGACATCGCACACGAAAATTATTCTGGAAGATGTATCGAACTTCTGGTCCGACGATCATCATTCGCCGGATTTCTGCACTCAGCGCTGAGACTCTCAGACTTCAATTTCCGTTTTGACACGTGATCCCCAATTGCATACAACTTTGAGAGCCTGCGCAGGCTCCCGTTCCCCCTGGGGGGGCAAGCTTCTCGAAAGGTGGAAGTTTTAATGATGCTCCGTCCATGGTCGATACTGCGGCTGGCATTCTCACCGTGCGTATCTGTGTCGGTCTGTTTCTTCACCATGCTGCCACTGCCTCAGCTTACGCTGTAGACGTGGGTGGAATCTACGGAAGGTGAGCGTCCCTTACCGGAGGACGAGGAGAGTTCTGAGGAGAGACTGGCCGTTGCTTCGACTGGATCGCCGCTGGATCACCGCTGGAACGCCGAAGGAACGCCGAAGGCGCCTGCAATGGTCAGAGTCGGCATCACAAGACGACGGGTAGTCTTCGCCGGTCTAACTTTCACGTCGGTTGCCTTCCCGCGATCGTCGGCCATGAACTTGCCAATGGACTGCGCGCAACGGTGCAGATTTAGACGCCGGTCCGGTCCCTCACGCTTTCGCAGACCCTGTCTGACTGATAATAACGGTTTCTGCTGCTAAATGTTTTTTAGCAGCCGTTGCTGTCGCGTCATCACGGAATTCGCAGTCCACAGTCAGGCAGTCGTCTGTTCGACGATTCGTGAGGTGAAGAATTCCTGTTCCCGATTCGGCTCCGACCATGGAGACCAGGCTCATGTAGAAACTCGTCGAAGGTATTCACCAGTTTCAGCATGGAATTTGGAGTTCCAAGCAACAGTGGTTTGAGCCGCTCGTGGACGGTCAGTATCCGCTGGCTTTATTCATGAGCTGCTCGGACTCGCGGATCGATCCGTCTCTGCTGACGCAGACCGAACCGGGTGAACTGTTTATCCTGCGCAATGCCGGTAATCTCGTGCCGCCTTACGGGACGATTAATGGAGGTGAAGCAGCCACCATTGAGTTTGCTGTGAGTGCTTTAAAAGTAAAGGACATCGTGGTCTGCGGTCATTCACATTGCGGGGCCATGAGAGGACCGCTCGCGAAGGATACGCTGGACGATCTTCCGGCGGTACGCGGCTGGCTGTCCTACGCCGATGCCACGCAGCGAATCATGCGAGAGAACTATCAACACATAACAGAAGCGACTGCCAGGCTGACGGCGACGGTGGAAGAAAACGTTCTTGTTCAGCTGGAACATCTTCGGACTCACCCATCCGTCACGGCTGCATTGGCAGGAAAAGAACTCAATATTCACGGTTGGGTTTACAAGTTTGAGACCGGTCAGGTGTTCGCCTATGGTCCGCAGGACGGTCAGTTCGTGCCCATTGAAGGCACAGGTGTTATGACGCCAGCCGCTACCCGAGAATTTCTGCCTATCTGAGGATCGTCTGGATGTACTCCATGTATGAAGCGTCCGGTCACCCGTGTCGAGTTTTGTCTGAAGCGGCGAAGCTCAAGCCGTCACGTTCAGCCGGATTATTCGTGGTATCGGGCTTCAGCTGCGGATTGCCCTCGTTTGCCTTTCCCGGGATCTGTGCCCGGGGTGGGGCTCGTAGTCGTTTGGATGTCTGTTTTTAAATCTCACAGTCGTTGTTCCTGAGCTCTTCAGGTGCGACGATCGTATTCGCGTCACATACGATGAGATCGAGTCAGTCTGACCTGGTCGATTCAGTTGTTAGAGAGGTAAACATGAAGTTGCTTCGCAAGGCACTGCGGGATGGATGTTTTCTGCTGGACCTGGATGAGCGGGATCTGGCGTCTGTTTTTTAACAGATTGTGAAGTACCTGGTAGCGCGGGGTACGGTTGTTGCGGCTGAGGCAGACGAGCTGGAGGCGTCTCTGAATCAGCGTGAATGGCAGGTTTCCACGGCCATCGGAAACGCGGTTGCCGCTCCCTACACCTATCTGGATGCTGTCCGGGAACCGACTATCGTACTGGTACGGCTGGCGCATGCGTTGAATCTGGGAGCACCCGACGGCGTGCCGGTACGGTTTGTGTTCGTATTGCTGGGACCAACAGGAGCGGCGGCGGCGCAGCATCTGGATTCGCTGGCCAATATCGCTCGGTTGGTCGCTAATGAAGAGTTTCGTTACGACGCCGGTGCCGCCAAGACCCAGATTGATCTGCTGGCGGCTCTGGACCGATTCGCACAGCGGACGGAGAAGAAGCCAGAGCCACAGAGTATGGAACCGGACAGTCTGGCATACACCGGTCGGTTCTGCGGCGGACTGATGCAGGATTTTCGTCGTCGGCTGCCGCATTACGCCAGCGATTTTCGTGACGGCATGCATGTCAAGAGCGTGGCGTCGACACTGTTTCTGTTTTTTGCCTGCCTCGCTCCGGCTGTTACATTCGGCGGTATCATGGCCGAGCTGACCGACAACCATATCGGCGCGGTGGAAATGATCGTTGCGTCCGCTTTCTGCGGTGTGACGTATGCGCTGTTTTCCGGACAGCCGCTGATTATTCTGGGAGGTACAGGTCCGCTGCTGGTCTTTACCTGGCTGCTGTATGTTTTGTGCGGCCAGTTGCAACTGGAGCAGTCCTTCCTTGAAGTTTTTGCATGGGTCGGGCTGTGGACAGGTCTGCTGCTGTTCGTGCTGGCGGCGACCGACGCCAGCTGCCTTGTCCGGTATTTTACGCGATTCACGGATGAAATCTTTGCTGCGCTGATTTCGATCATCTTTATTTACGCTGCGGTTGAGGCGCTGGCGAGTATTGTCTCGGACGTGTACCAGGTCGAACGCACCAGCCACGACAAGGCGCTCGTGCCTCTGATTCTGGCCATGGGAACGTTCTTCATTGCCTTCGCACTCTCCAGAATCCGCAGCAGTCGCTACCTGTTGCCTCAGGTCCGCGAATTCCTGGCGGACTTCGGCCCGACAATCGCCCTGGCGGCCATGACAGTGGTCGCCGTGACATGGTTTCATGATGTGCAGACCACAACGCTGCCCGCTCCCGATGAGATTTGACCCACTGTTGACCGATCCTGGGTGATCAATCCGTTGGCGGCGCCCACCTGGGTATGGGTGGCGGCGATCGGGCCTGCGATCCTGGCAACATTGCTGCTGTTTTTGGATCAGAATATCACCGCACGTCTGATCAACAGCCCCGACCACAAACTTCAGAAAGGCGGTGCCTACCACTACGATCTCGCTCTTCTTGGCGGGCTGGTTGCCGTGTGTTCGTTGTTCGGTTTGCCCTGGCTGGTGGCTGGCACGGTCCGCTCACTGAATCACGTGCGCAGTCAGGCAACCGTGGAAAACGTCGTGGACAGAAGCGGCGATTCTCGTGAACGTGTGCTGCACGTCCGGGAAACGCGACTAACGGCGCTTGCGATTCACCTGCTGATCGGACTGTCCGTGCTGGCGCTGCCGCTGTTGAAGGTGATTCCCATGGCCGTGCTGTACGGTCTGTTTCTGTTCATGGGCGTTGTTTCCATGGCAGGCAATCAGTTTTTTGAGCGTCTGCGATTGTGGCTGATGGACTTCTCACTGTATCCCTCGAGCCATTATATGCGGCGCGTGCTGACCTGGACGATCCACAAGTTTACCCTGCTGCAGCTGGTCTGTCTGATTGTGCTGGGGCTGGTGGAAGTATCACCGCTGGGGATTCTGTTTCCTCTGTTCCTTGTGCTGCTGGTGCCCGTCCGCATCCTGGCGGGACGATTCTTTACGCCGGAGGAGCTGGCGGCTCTGGATGCCGAAGAAGAACCGGAAGAAGAGGAAACTCACTGGGCCTGATCCGCGGAGAGTTGTCTTGAACAGCAATCGCACTGAATCGTTGACCTCGTCCGAACCATCGGAAGGCTAGAGCAGTTTACTTATTGGCGTGGCCGATACTGGCTCGTGGGAGTAACGAAAGTGCCATTGAAAAGTGTTTTTCGCGGCCACAAGTCAGCATGAAAAATGGTGATTTCCATCGGGTTTCCGCGCCAGCTGCGTGCGGTGGCAAAACGAAATACAAGTAGTTTCAAAACCACTGAATACAAGTATGAAACGCAAGCGAGTGCCTCAAACTTGTGATGAAACCATGACTGCAACTCACTTGCTGGCGCTGCGTGCTGGAATCGAAACTGCTTCGAGTGCTTCGGTCTACTTCACGACACCGATGGAGAGCCTGGATGATGGGAATGCTGTTCTGGGTGCTTGTCGGCATTCCCTGGTCCTGTGTTCTGGTTGCAGCTGAACGCATGTCAGCCGGGCGAGCGATTGGATTAATGGTGTCTGCTGGCCGCGTATGGTGTCGCCTTCTGCGTGCCATTTTGTGGGCAGGTTTGGTGCCGTTCACGGCGTCTATGGTCAGTCCAGACCGACTGTACGTGCGCTGCTGTTTGCCGGCTCTGTCAACGACTTGAGGGACGCCAATCAGCCGAACAGTTCGGTCAGTGGATGCCCATTATGCATGACGGGTGTAGGCCGACCGAAGGCGTCGTGTATTCGTGTTTCCGGGGCGATGCCCAGGGCATGAAAGATTGTGGCAGACAGAGTTTCAGGGCTGACAGGGTCGTCAGTGGGATAGCCCGCGTCCTTGTCAGACGAACCGTACGTGATTCCGCCCCGAATCCCGGCACCGGCCAGAACGGCGGGAAAACAGTGGCTCCAGTGTCCTCGGCCCCATTGAGCATTCGCTGGCTTCGGAGTGCGTCCCATTTCTCCCAGGCAGACGACGAGTGTTTCGTCCAGTAACCCACGATCGCTCATATCCCCAAGCAGTGCCGAAAGGGTCTGATCAAGGCCGGGCAGTAAATGCTTTCCGACGTCGTGTGACCCGGTGTGGCTGTCCCAGCTGTATCCGTCAGGGCAATCCCACAACACCGTGACAAATCGGGCACCGGCTTCCAGCATACGACGTCCCATCAATGCCGACTGTCCGAACAAATGTCGTCCGTATCGATCACGCAGTGCAGCAGACTCACGGCGGATATCAAAGGCGGCCCGCATCTTGTCTGACGTCACAAGGTCCACAGCACGGGCCTGGGTTCGACTGTATTCTGCAACAGACCGTGCCTGATCCAGCTGTCGATGAGCTGCATCGAACTGTTCCAGCAGTCCGACACGGCGCACCGTTCGGTCCACGGTCAGGTCGGCCTGAACGTCAAGGCCACGAATGCGGAAGTCGAGTTCTTTATCAATGCAGTCGCGGAAGTACGGGTTGTCTTCCTTGTTGCGTTTCCTGATTCTGGTGGCCAGAGGATTGAACGAGCGGCCCAGCCAGCCGGAGTACTGACCGGAACGATCGTAGCCCTGAATGTGGCCAAGTGGATTCGGCAGATAGACGTAACTCGGAAAGTCGCGCTGCTGATCCGCAGGCTTTGCAGCATCGGCGCCGTGATCGAGATACTGTACGACGGAACCCATGGCCGGCCAGTCCTTCTCCGTCGCATCGACGTTGGCCGCACCTCGATCCGCCGGCGGCAGTGGATGGCCGGTCTGAATGTAATGACACGCGTTGTGATCATTGTGTGGGTGTGTCATTGTGCGCAGAACGGCATACCTGTCTGACATCGCCGCCAGCTGCGGAAGCTTCTCGCAGATTCGCAGTCCTGGTGTGCGCGAAGCGATGGGCTGATAGGGCCCCCGGATGCCGGTTGCTGCATCCGGCTTCATGTCGAAGGTTTCCAGCTGGCTGGGGCCGCCAAACAAAAACAAAAACATGACCGACTTCGCTTGCGGCTGACCAATATGGCCAGCGTCTTCTGCCGCCAGCAAAGAGGCCAGGCCTGTGCCCAGCAGCCCCGGTCCTGCGGCCTGCAGCAGATCCCGACGTGAATAACTGTTGCAGAGTTGTTTCGGATGTCCTTGAATCGTAAGCATCACATCACCCTGCGAGGACTGAGCTGCTGATTTCAAACGCGCTGCAGGCGCATCAGGATTCCCAGTGTACCCTGACGCCACAGGATACAGCATAGCAGATGCTCGATCGAATTCCGATTATTTCCAGGCGGCGGCGTTTGCGAGAGTGCATCCGATCGTTTGAGGGGCCACGCCGCCCTGTGTTTGCTCCTGTCCCCCGATGGAAAAGTGTCAGACATTTGAATCTCCCCGTCCGGGGGGAGAGGGGACAAAGGAAGGGCCATCGGCTTCCCGTTCAACACTCTTCAACCAGCGGATGCCCACGTTTGCGATTTGCCGTTGCCGGCGAATGTGTCTGGTGGTCGCTAGGTTCACCGGATTATTCCGATGAACCAGACAACCGACTGCAAAACATTCCAGCTCACTTTACGGAGATGCGGAAACCGGGCGAAGTAACACGTTGTTTATCGCCAGACGCGAACGTGATAGAACCCGTCAGAACCGCGGAGCGTTGCCTGTGCCACCAGCTGGCCGCCGCCCACGCACGTCACGACGCGACCACTCATGCTGAAGCCGACCCCCACGAATGTGCCATTCGGGGCACTGCGGACGTGCCCTTTGAACCGACGTTCCACCATCATCTTTGCTTCTGCTTCGGCCCACTTCTGCAACGGCGTTCCCTTGAACTTTTCAGAATTGGGGGTTGCAGATGCCGGCTTGACTGATGCAGCCGTTGTGCTCGCTGACGTCGTGGTGTCGGCGGGCGCAGATGTGGTGGTCCGTGCGGACGTGCCAGTAGTGGTCGTCGGCGTAGTGACTGTCCGTGTCGTAACGTTGGACACGGTGCGTGTCACAGGTCGGTAGACAATACGTCGACTTCGCCTTTTTGCGGCGTCAACGGGGGTTGCGGCGACCAATACAGCCACCAGTAACAGGAACGAGCGAATCATCGTGTTGAAACTCCATAATCAGTGATGTGGGCGAACCAGTTTCGCCGTGTAGGCCGGACCCTAGCGAACCGTCCTCTGTCTGACCAGTTCCCCAACTCCGCCCGCTGCGAAGAGAAGCACAATCCGGTTTCCCCTCAACAACGTTCCCATTCAGAGGAACGATTCTCGTGCTGCATATTCGACACATGGTCGTGCCTTCCTGGCTCTGACCCTGAGATTTGCTGTCGAGTGGGACTGGTCCGGTCAGGCGTTATTTCATATGCCGATCGACAAACTCGAACGCCGCGGCGTAGGCCTGATCGATCTGTTGCGGGTCACCGCCGCCCAGTCCGTGCTCGCCGTCCACGATGCTGATCAGTTCGTGTTCAACACTGTGCTTTCTGAATTCCTTCGCCATCATCGTTGACTGTTCGTACGGCACATCTGTGTCTTTCGTACCGTGAATCAGCATGGTCGGCGGGTAGTCGGGTGTAACGTTTTTTACGGCCATGTACGGAAAAAAGTTCTCTGGTTCCGTGACTGGATTCCAGTTGGTGACTTCCTGTGGCCAGATACCCCGCTGGCGGCAGAAGTTATAGAACGTGCCTCCATTGCCCTTGCGTTCGCGGGAATCTGAGACCGGTGGGCCGGTCACCTGAGCGAACGCATCATCCCTGGTGATCTGTACTTTGTTGTGTCGAGGGTGAGGACTGGGTTTGCTGTACCAGTCTCCGATCAAGTCGCCGTAGCCCCAGAACGCAACCAGGACGGTAGGACGCGGTTGTACTCGAAAGCCTGACGTGAGTGTCAGGCATCCACCGGCGGATCCGCCCATGACGGCGACGCGATCGGTGTCTGCGTGAAACAACGCTGCACCATCTTTGCGGATCCACTTAAAGGCGTCTTCCACGTCTTCAATAATCCCCGGCAGTTTTGTTTCGGGAGCCAGACGGTAGTCGATCGAAACGATAACGTACCCGGCATCAAGCATTCGTTGTTTCACGCGACCGCTGACGCCGGCTCGGTGTCCATTAATAAGTGCGCCGCCGTGGATCCAGACGATAATCGGCCTGACTGTTGTGTCGTCGGTGCGATGTACGTCGGCTTTGATTCTCAGGTTGCCAACTTGCTTGTAAGTGTATGTCGTCATTTTCGTCTTTGATTCCGCTGCGGTCAGATTCGGCGACAGGGCCAGCGCCGTGACGGCCGTTGCTGCGCTGCCCAGTATTTGGCGGCGGTTGAGTTGTTTGCTCATTTCGTTTCTCCCGAGTTACAGTCGGCAGGGTAACTCGTGGCCGGAACAGGAATCGATGTACCGGGTGACTCTGGAATAATTGCCGTACCCCTGGATTCAAATATAGCGAAACGAATCAGCGAATTGTATCCCGCTCTGTTCGCCGGGCAGATGGCGATGTCGAGTTATCGTCTGCTACCGCACAATGCGACAGTCAGGCAGCAGCACGGTTCGCTGCCTGACTGCATTCGGAGTCAACATCGTGTCAGCAATGTGCAGTTCACGCAGCGACTTCAGTTGTGCGAGCGCGGCGATGGATTTGTCGGACACGACTGTTTCGTCCAGCCACAGATTTTGCAGGCCGGACAATTTCACCAGATGATTCAGTCCAGCGTCGGTAATCCGTGTTCCGCCAAGGTGCAATCCCGTGAGTCCGGTCAGCCGTCGCAGATGCTTCACACCGTCGTCTGTTACGCTGTTGCCGCGCAGGCCAAGATAAACGAGCTGCTTCATGTTTCATGTTACTCAGGTGAGCGAGTCCGTCATTGGTCACCTGCGTTTCGCCGCTCGATAAATGCTGCAGGCGCTTAAGCTGTTTCAGTTCTTTCAGGCCCTGATCGCCAATGCGAGTCCGGTACAGATTGAGCCATTCGAGATTTCGCAGCTTGCGGAGATGTACCAGCCCGTGTTGCCGACGGCTGTTTCTTCCAGTGACAGATCGGTCATTCTTGTGAAGTCGGAAATCAGGTTCAGGTCTTCATCGGTGATCCGTGTACGGTTCGCGTTGACTTCAATGACGTCGTTTTTGCGTGTGAACACGGTGGCGCCAAGTTGCTTCAGCTGCCCGACCTGTTTCATCGGCAGTCGCGGCAGTTCGGTGTCATGGGTGGCGGCCCAGTGTTCGTATTCGTCGCGATAGTCTTCTGCGCTGACGAATTTCTTCCACACCATCCGGCCGCGAAATCCGTATTTTACGCCGTACCGGACTTCATTGATGACATACTGAGAAGCGCACGCGAGTCCTGGACGCTGCGGCAGTTTGAACTTATAAAGGTTGAAACGAATCTGGTCCTGTTCGGAGCGCAGACGGTCGAACATCAGGGTCAGACACCTGTCATGGGCGACTCGTCCAAAGTAGAACGGTCTGGCGATGCGAGGCCAGTCATACGTCCACGTATTTAATCGAAACTGAACATCGTTATCATATTTCAGATCGGTAGCGGCGAGGGCGCGATAATTTCCACCACCATTCCAGTCCGGATGCCCCTGCGGTGCGTCAGCGATGATCCAGGATTCGTCCGCGTCGCTGGCGTCGTGTCCGCGAAAGTGAAGTGACACGTCCTGCAGGTCGTTCATGTAGTTGGCGAAGAAGAAGCTTGCATAGTTGCGAGGGCCAAACAAAGATGCGCCCTCAGGCGTGCAGCGGAACACGAAGTCCGCGTAGTGCGGCGCTTTAACCGTGTACTTCAGCGTGCTGGCGAATTTACATGGACTGTTCTGGGCTCGCCGCACCAGGACGCCGGATTTTCCGTCAGGCAGCTGATGCAGCGTATACCGGCCATATCCGGGGGTGAACATATTATTCTGAGTCGCATGTCCGGAGATGATGTGTTTGAGGTTCAGACCGGCTGAAGCTCCAGCAGTGTCGGGATTCTACGCGTTGACGTCGGCAGATTGTTTGACGTTGAGCAGTGAATCAATGCCGCTGAGTACGCTCTGTGACTAAGAGTTGTCACGGAACACCACGGATAATTCACCTAGATAAATTCGCAGCGATTCGACCTGCTTTGGCTCCTGTGTCGACGCTGTTGTGACGGACATCGACACTGCGACGAGCATCGCACTTGTTCGCAACAGATCCGTGAAGGCCTCGAAAACGGTATGGGGAGCGTGGCATCTGCCTGCAATTATCCACGCGGGGCAGTTAGGTCGCAACCGAGGCGCTATTGCATCAAACGGCGCTTCAAATCCAATTTACGTCAGGTGGAGATTCAGTCAGTTCGCTTCGGCCTACTCAAACTCTGATTCGCCGTGCTTAGCAGCAGTGGCAAGGCGATCGCATACGGGATGAGTTGTATTTGGTCGACCTTTAGGTGGTCGCGGCAAACTGGCCACCGGGGCTCGACGGCCGACGTCCGATATGGCGCACGAATCTCCTCTGAAAACGTGCAACGGAGGGCAGCACATCAGTCGGTGGCAGATTCATACGCCAGATGGGAGGATGAGTCTGTCAGCAGAACTCATGCCGACCTTTTCTTCCGGGACGAAGCCATGTCTTTCAGCGAACTCAACCACAGTACGGTGATCAATCCGATCGACGAAGCCTGTCGGGAGAAGTTTGAGCTGGCATGGATGATGGGTGAACGAAAAACGATTCGGGAGTGCCTGCCGGACTCGACGGGCGAGCGGTACCGATCCACTCTGGAAGCTTTGATTGCGGTCCAGATGAATCTGCAGTGGAAGGCGGCGTCTCGCGCACGGGCGTCTTCGACTGCTGCTGGCAGGAACGCAACGCTGCTGATGCTGCCCACACCTGTGGAGGAATACGTTGATCAGTATCCGGAGATGAATGCTGCGTCGTCGAAGCCTCAACTCATTCGGCAGGAGTTTCTCATTCGTCAGAGCGTTGGCGATCACCCGCAGCTGGACGATTACAGCAAGCGGTTTCCGGGAATCGATATTGAAAGTCTGTTGTCGCCGGAGGAACTCCGCCTGGTGGACACGCATTACAAGGCGTCCGATGAGTTAGAGGATCCGGACATGTTTCCGGATTCGATAGAGGGCTACCAGCTGCTGGAACGAATCGGTGCTGGCGGAATGGGGGTTGTTTATCGTGCTCGACAGCTGGCCGCTGACCGCATTGTGGCGCTGAAGCTTATCCGCGCTGACCGTCTGCAGCATGTTTCAGATGTCGTTCGCACAGAAATCGTTGAGCGATTTCGGATTGAAGCTCAGGCGACTGCTCGATTGGAGCATCCGAATGTTGTCGGGATTTTTGAAGTTAACACCAGCGACGCCGCTCAGCCCTGGTTTTCGATGCAATTTGTGGAGGGAGAAAGCCTTGCCGAACATCTGGTCACCGGCCCCGTTGCGTGTCGCGACGCTGCCGAGTTTTCGCGTCAGATCTCTGATGCCGTAGCAGCGGCGCACGACAGCGGAGTTCTGCATCGTGATCTAAAACCGCAGAATGTTTTTCTTCGTGCTGACCAGAAACAGGTTTTGGTCGGCGACTTTGGTCTGGCCAAGTTTGAGGTTGACGATGCCCGGCGGACCAGCCATGACGATATTCTTGGCACGCCCGCGTACATGTCACCGGAACAGGTTCGTGATTCGTCAGCTGTACACGAAGCGACCGATGTCTGGTCAGTCGGAGCCACTTTGTACCATCTGTTGACAGGCCGGCCACCATTTCAGGCGGCGTCTTCCGTGGAGACTCTGCGGCATGTTCTGAATCACGAGCCGACTTCACCCCGTTCGCTGAATCCGGCCGTCGACCGGGATCTGGAAACCATTTGCCTGAAGTGTCTGCAAAAGAATCCTCAGCACCGTTACGCGTCCGCCGCTTTACTGGCCGCTGACCTTTCGTTGTATCTGAGTGGTACGCCGATTACCGCCAGGCCTGTCAGTCGGCTGGAACATATTTACCGGTGGTGTCGACGAAATCCCCTTGATGCCGCATTTGCCGGGGCAGCCATGACGGGTGTTGTGGTGGCACTTGCCAGTTTGCTCATTGGTTATCAAACAGCCGTTGATGCCCTGGAGGAATCGAACGCCAGTCACCTGCTGGCCAGAGAGACCGTGCATGATCTGTTTACCGAAGTCAGCGAAACCGTCCTTCTGGAAATGCCGGGCATGCAGCCGCTGAGGCAGCGGTTGCTGGAACGAGCGCTCAGCTATTATCGAAAGTTTGTCCAGACCGGGCGCGACAGCCCTGAGCTGAGAGAAGAAATGGGTGACGTCTGGTTTCGCATTGGTCGCATCGAAAAGGAACTGGGAAGGCCTGACGATGCTGCGCTTGCATACCATCAGGCGTTGACCATTCAGCAGCAACTGGACCTCAAACAATCGACAATAACCCGGCGCGTGGCTCTGTCGTCAACGTGGAATGCTTTGGGGGGCCTGCACATTGCTCAGGGGCGGTGGGACGACGCGGCCGACGCTCTGCTGCGAGCGTTCGAACTGCGAGACGCCGTTGTCCTGGAAGCACCCGTTAACGCTGAATACAAGCGACTGCATGCCAACACCATCATGAACCTCGGAGCGGTTCATCGGAACCGTGGTGAGTTCATTGATGCCGTCAACGCATTTCAAAAGGCAGGCCGCGTACACCGCTGGTTGCTGGCCAACGCATCGCTCGATGCAGCTACGGACCGTCACGTGCGGCGGGCCCTGGGGATGGCATTGTACAACTCTGCCAACGCCGCCTTCGGCACTGAATCTGCAGACATCAGCAGCGAAGTCCTGCAGCCCCTTGATGAAGCGGTTGGTTTGTTTCGCGCATTGTTGAGCGAACAGCCCGACAGCTATACCATCAGTCGGCGTCTGATCCTGTGCCAGCAACTGCGGGCCGAGGCCCATCCGGACGTGGAAATGGCCGCCCACTCCGCGTGGGAAGCCGCAGAACAGATGCAGCACCTCGCTGTACAGAACCCTGCTATTCCGTCACTCGTTGGCGAGTGGGTGCAGTTACAGCTGCTGAGTGGTCGGCTTTTTACCGACTGCGGGAAGCCTGAGGATGCACTGATGCGTTTCCAGGAGATTATTCCTGTGCTGAGTCAGGATCCAGACAAGCTTTATTCTGATGCGCCGCGAGATCTTGGCATCGTTACTGCCGAAGCCGCACTCGCCGCAGATCAACTTTCCGCTCCGGACACAGTTCAGCGCCTGACGGATGGAAAGGAGCTTTTGCAGCAAACTCTGGCACAGACTGCCGATGATGAAGACGCGTTGAATCTACTGAAGTTGATAGACGCCGCACTTGACTCCTTCAAGGAATGATTCCCTACCACAGCAGTCGATAGGACAAGCTAATCGACAACGCCGAGTGATCAGAATGTCAAGGCGTAACGGTCAGATAATCTTTAACGATTCGGTAACGTGCAGGGACGCAGGCCAATGTCAGCATCCAGGACCTTCGTGAAATTTACACTGCATTGTACGCTCAGTGCGGTAGCGACACTCACAACCAGCCTGGCTGCGGAAGAGACAGCCATGGATAACGCAGTCGATAACGCGGCGTGGCAGGCAGCTGCCGCAGATGACACGGTCATCGAACAGGTGCAGTTCGGCGGTTTTCGATCTCCCTTCTTCGGCCGTCCAACACTGGCCGCAGCATCCCCACTGTCTGACTCCGGGCGTGCCACGAGACAACGACAGCCCCGGCAACTGCTGGCCAGAGCGCCGTCCACGCCGCGGCGACGACGTCTTTCTCGTACACCGGATATGTTGGGCGACAGCTTCCTGCCCTCATTTCTGTTGACGCTCGAGCCTCAGAGTATTCAGGGCACGATTGTGAATTCGCTGTTGTCGGTAGCCGGCGGAAGTGCCCGCGCCAAGATCAGCGACAACAACAAGGCTTTGCCGAACGATCGGGTCTACTTTAATTACAACCATTTTCAAAACGCGGTGCAGCGCAACGCATTCATCGTAGGTGGTGCACAGATCACCGGTCAGAATGCCAATGTTGACCGTTTTACCCTGGGTGGTGAAAGAACTTTGTTTAACGGCGACGTTTCTCTTGGTCTCAGGCTGCCGCTCACGAATTTTCCGGATGCTGACGTGAACATTGCTGCTCAGGGTCCGGCGGGGCGTTTCAGATCAGACACCGGTGTTGCCGGAAACTTGTCGTTGGTTGGCAAGAAGTTACTGGTGGACGCCGAGGATCTGGTGGTGTCGTTTGGACTGGGCATTGAGTTACCCACGGGCGCCGACGGATCAGTGCTGACGGAGACAAATCTATTCAGTGTGGAAAACGAGTCATTGTTTCTTCAGCCGTTTCTGGCGATGACCCTTGAGAACGGTGACGCATTTATGCACTCGTTTCTGCAGGTGGACGTTGATGTCGGATCAAGTCCGCTGACGGTGACTGATGTTGCGGTGGGAGGGCCGCCCGCTGGTGTGGGGGATATCACACAACAGACTCTGATTCACTGGGACACCACAGCCGGACTATGGCTGACCAGGTCCAGTGATGCAACGGGCATTACCGGCGTCGCAGCGATCGCGGAATTTCACCTTTCCTCTGCCGTATCGTCCGCCGAACAACTGACAGGATTTGTGCCGACCCTGACGGGGCCTGCAGCATTCATGCTGTCTCCGGGGGCCGGTCGATACACGGCATCCTATGTTACAACTGGTATTCATTTTGAAATTGGCCGGAATCAGAGCCTCCGCGTCGCTGGCGTTTTTCCCCTCAGTGATGGTGTTCAGAGGTTTTTTGATGGGGAACTGCTGGTTCAGTTCGGACGTCGCTATTAAGTCGCCCATGATCAGACTCGCAACAGGTCTGCAAAGTCAATGTGTGAGTTGACTTAGGGGCGTCTTGATTCTCGAATACACTTACGGCGTATTCCTTTTTCATACGGCTCAGCTGCCACTGCCCCGGCCCGGTGACGAACATTTGCGCCCATATATCTGTTGCGCACTGTGTGAGCGTGTCGTCAATGCTTCGAATTACTGTTGAAAACTCACAGCAAAACGAGGAATTCATTCTGCCCAACGGCAAGCGGGCGGAACTTGGGCGTCTGGTGACAGCGGCCGAGGGCGTGCTGGATGTGTGGTTGAAGGATAGTACGTGCTCAAGGAATCAGCTGAGGCTTACCGAACAGTCTGACGGCGCTGTGCTGGTTGAGAACCTGAGCGCTAACGTATCCATTCGGCGACCGTCCGGTGCGGACATTGCACCTCTCGGAAGTATTTCGCTGGCCTGTCCGTTTACTGTTTCCGCCGGAGCCACAACAGTGAAGGTGGACGGAGAAGCAGCGCCCGTCCCACATTCACTGGCTCAGGCTGGTGCCAATACGTTGTCGCTGCATGCTGTGAAAAGACAGATCAATCCGACCATGTTCTGGTCCGGAGAAGCGCATAAGCCCGACGTCGAATTTTCACAGGATAACCTGCTGTACTGGTTTTCTGCGCTGATCGCCGTGCAACGCTCGGCTGCGGGTTCGAGTTGTTTTTATCAGGAAATTGCCGATGCAGCCGTAGAACTTGTGGGACTGGATTACGGCCTGGTTCTTCTGCTGAACGAAGGGGCCTCGTCATGCGTCGCTGCGAACGGCATGGAGCCGCTGGCCGCGACTTGGAGCGAGACGGTTGTCCGGAAAACGATTCATGAGCGTTGCACATTCTACGGACCGCTTGATGATCTTGGTCCCGTCCAGAGCCTCGCCGCACTGGCCGCCGTTGTGGCCGCTCCGATTCTGCGTGTGGATGAATCTGTCGTCGGTGTGATCTACGGGGCACGTCGGGTTGTGTGCGGTCAGTTGCCTGACAACAACGACAGAGAGTCTGGAGTTTCTGAAGTTCAGGCGGTGCTGGTTCAACTGCTGGCTGCTTCTGCAGCAACCGGGCTGGCCCGCGCCGAGCAGGAGGCTGAAGCCGCCATGTTTCGCGGACAGTTCGAAGAGTTTTGTTCGCCGGAAGTGGTCCGTGAACTGCAAAATGATTTGAGTCTGCTTGCCCCTTCAGAACGATCGGTCACCGTCCTGTTCTGCGATATTCGTGGTTTTACAAGGCTTTGTGAACGTCTGAACCCGTGGGATTCAAACGACGTTACATCGAAGATTCTTGATCGTGTCGCTGAGTGTATACTGCAGGCCGATGGATTCATCGTGGATTACTACGGTGACGGTATTGCTGCGATGTGGAACGCACCATGTCTGCAGAAGAACCACGCACGGATGGCCGTGGATTGCGCCAATCAGATTCAGCAGACCTTGACACAGCTTCGAAATGATTCGCTACACCCGGATCAACGGACGCTGCGTGTGGGAATTGGAATCCACACCGGGATCGCATTGGTCGGCAACATCGGAGGTTCTCGGCGGCTTAAGTACGGACCACGAGGCACGACGGTGAACCTGGCCAGTCGTATTGAGGGTGCCACGAAGCACTTTGGTGTCGACGTGCTGATGTCTGCCGAAACGGCTCGCCAGGCGAACGTACAGCCGCCGGAGGGAAGACGCATCGGATGCTTTCAACTGGCCGCTACTGATAACCCGGTGGAGCTATTCCACTATCTGGGACGAGACTCTAAACACTACTCAACGGAAGAACTTCGCATCTTCGCAACAGCGGTTGATCTGTTCGAATCAGGCAGGGTCCAGCAAGCGGAGAAACAGTTGAAGGCATACCTCGCGTCGAGCAGCTCAGCAGAAATCGATTCTGTGGCCGACGTGCTGAGCAGGGAAATTGACAGGCGGTCGCATTATCCAGGGGAAACGCATCCGCCGCACATCCAGTTACACACAAAGTAGTTTGAGATGAAGTTGTGAGATACTGGATGCCGTGCAAATGAACTCGTGATTGTCTGGAGACTCACGAGGCCACCATCGCTCAGTAGCTTCTGCGAACAGTTGATGCCTGACTTTATTCTCCATGACGAATCACAGCGCATGCAGCTGCTTGTCAGTATGCGGCGGTTGCTGCTGGTCGGACAGTGGTCGTGGAAGACATTGCGCCCTCTGTTTCACTGGCCTCAGCATCGTGGACGACACCCGGTACGTAATCGTTCGGTTGCAGTCTTCAACGCCGTCGTGACGGGCGCAGTGTTCGGAACAGTGACTGTTCTTACTGCCGGATGGACGGTTGAAAATCAATTTGGGGTACTGCCGTACAGCCAGCAATACCCGATGGTGAGATTCGTTTCCGGTTGGATCCTGCTGGATGGCTGGATGTATTTCTGGCACAGATTGAATCACCGCTTTCCGCTGTTGTGGCGAGTTCACCGGATGCACCATAGTGATCCGAAGATGGACGTAACGAGTGCGACTCGACTCATGTCGGCGAGCACATGATTTCCGCCGGGTTGCGACTGGCGTTGATTCCCGTGTTCGGATGGAACGTCTGGCAGATTGTGATCTACGAAATGGGCGTCGTGGCGATGCCCCATTTTCAGCATGCCAACATCAGCATTGGTCGAATGGACGGAATACTACGCAGGCTGATTGTCACACCTGACATGCACAAGGTCCACCATTCGCGGTGGCGACCGGAAACCAATTCGAAGTACTCTGTTGTGTTATCTGTCTGGGACCGCCTGGCGCGAACATTTCGAAAGAGTTCGGACGTGAATGCAAGTGAATTCGGACCGGATGAGTTTACAGACGAACGTTGGCAGACGATTGGTGAAATGATGAATATTCCGCTTGCTGAACTCACCGAACATCCCCATCAGGGTGAACGATGAACGGTGCTCTGGTACCATGTCGCGGAAGTTCAAACCTTCGATTCTGCGTATGACGGGAAAAACACGTGCATGTCACTGACATTGAATCCATCATCCTGCAGCACGACATGGACGAAGAGCTGGGATTCGCTCAGGGATACTACAACAAACGCACGGCTCACCTGATCAAAGTTCACACGAGTGATGGCATCACGGGAGTCGGAGAGATCTTCGGAGCGGGGAATTTTGCCTTTGCCAATCAGGCCATCGTCAATCACGTCATCAAACCACTGGTTGTCGGAAAAAATCCGCTCGACGTCAACGTAATCTGGCACGATGTGTATAACGCTGTGCGAG
>JABABI010000279.1 GCA_014238335.1 Fuerstiella sp. | reverse complement strand
TGTGCGGTCGTCTGATGGCCGGCTCACGGAATCCAAAGCCGTCGACTCTGTCCCCAAAAACGATACTGATGAGGCCTCCGATACTGAGACCGGACAGACGTTTCAAACTCCGGGCATGAGTTCCGAAGCTGCTGACCGTCCGGTGACTGTGATCACCGAAGAACCTGAGGATTTCACAGTTGTCGATCAGCTGATGTCCGGCCTGTCCGAGAGAAAAACGCTGCCGGAAACATTTCTGGATAGCTCGTATTAGTCACGGCCATGATATTTGGAATAGCGCATAGCGAATACGCTCCGTTGACCAGGAAGGTCGATGAAGACAACGCACGACTGAAGAACCACGCTCCATCGAGGATTCCTTCTAACCAGAGCGCTGCACTATTCGCCCGCCAAGCGCCACACTTTCTCACCGCCGTATACAACCTCCCAACCGAAAAGCTCGAAGAGTACCTCGCAACCGCTCGCCTCACGCTGGAGCGACTGCCAAGCGACATCGACCGCGAGCCGTTGATTCAGACCGCACTGCAGGAATTGATGGAATCCGGAAAGGACGTTCGGCAACGGTTTCAGCAGATGCTGGTCGATCAGCCAGAGGTTGCAACGCGAGTGTTAATGCTCTCGATCTCAGCAATCACGAACCTGCATGTCGCTGACAACGTGTCGAAGAGCCTGAAGCTGCGGGCGGAAGGGAATTGATAACAAGCCATTTGCACCCCTCCCCCGAACTCGTCACGCTATGCCCAGGAGCAATCCAGGGCAGCGATGAAATGCAAATGCGGTCGCAAGCTCGTCCTGGAAATGGACAAGGTTCGTGGCAGGTGTTACGAGTGCGTGAAGGAAGAAAGTCGGGAGCGGACGCGGTCGAGGAAGCGTGGTGGTAGACGTGAGAAGTAGTTCAGACAAAGGCCCATACATGAAACCGTTTTTCGTATTGTTGATTTTGTTCGTGGTGGTCTTGTGCGGGGCGGCATCTGCGTCCGCCCAAGAAACATCGCCAACCGCACAGGCCGACGCTGTTGCAGAAATCAAGAAGCTAGGAGGGTTTGTTTCGCTCGGCAAAACATCTGGTGGCGTAACACAAGTCAGCATGCAAGGCACGCTGTTCACGGATGCTGCGTTGGAGCACCTGGATAGTCTGACTGGCCTCAGAATACTGCAGCTCAAGAACACACGCATAACGGACGCTGGGCTGAAGCACCTGAAAGGGCTGGACAGCCTGAAAACACTTTTCCTCGTCAGCCCACGGATCACAGATGCAGGGCTGGTGCACCTGAAACGTCTGACAGGTCTCGTAACACTCTTCCTCAACGGCAAACGGATCACGGATGCTGGGCTGGAGCACGTGGAAGGCCTGACCAGTCTGGTATTGCTCGACCTCGGGAACACAAAGGTCACTGATGCAGGACTCAAACATCTGAACGGCCTGACCAGCCTGAAAACGCTGAACCTCATCGGAACGCAGGTCACGGATGCAGGCATGGAGCACCTGAAAGGACTGACCAGTCTGAAAACACTCATGCTCACCCGTATGCCGATCACGGGAAGAGGACTGGAGCACCTGAAAGAATCGACCAGTATAAGAACACTCTACCTCACCCGCACGCAGATCACGGATACTGGGTTGGTTCACGTGAGAGGCCTGACCCGCCTCACAGCACTCTACCTCAGCGGCACACAAATCACGGATGCGGGACTGGAACACCTCAAAGGCCTGACCAGGCTGACAAGGCTCTACCTCATCAACACGCAGGTCACGGATGCTGGACTGGAGCACCTGAAAGAATCGACCAGTCTAAGAACACTCTACCTCACCCGCACTCAGATCACGGACGCGGGACTGGCAGACATTAAGGCAGCATTGCCGAAATGTAGGGTACGCAATTAAGCAGGAGGCGAAACCTGATGCACGTCGTGAAGAATCTCCCATTCATATTGCTAACGCTACTCGCTGGCTGCACAGAACAGCCGCCAGGACTCCCCAGAGTCACCGACCGCGATCCCATCGTCGAAACACAGACGCCCGTTGTCGATCAGCCGGGCATCGGCCCCGAAGTCTTCAAAGTCATCAAGACCATCGACGTTCTGACCGCAGACAAGAAAACCATCCGACTACGCTTCAACGGCATCGACACACCGGCACGCGGGC
>JABABI010000278.1 GCA_014238335.1 Fuerstiella sp. | reverse complement strand
GCTTCCAATGGCCAGAACGCTCTGCGAACTGAAGAAGTTGTTGAAGTCTGACTTCAAGACTTACAAGAAGTTTGTCTGCGACCCGACGCACGTTTGCACCAAATGTGGTCGCACATCGAACGCGAAGAAACTGGTCTGCAAGCCTGAACGCCTGGGTAAATAGTTGAGGCCGGTTTATCGTCTGCCAGCCACTCGCAGGTTCGAAAAATCCATCGCTCGCTGTGTGACGACAGGGGAGCTGACTTTTTGGCCCACAGCCCAGCCCCCTGTTTCCTGAAGGTACCTTACGTAGCTCGTGCGTTCACGTGCCGTTTTCAGGTATTTACGTTCTGCGGTGACTCGTTGCTGCGGTCAGAGTGCGGTGCCGCAAACTGACACCACGATGCGGTTGATAACGGTCTCTGCCTGCTGGCATAGTTCGGGCTGACGCCGAAGTCCAGACGCAGGCAGGCTGCGGGTGATCCGGAAGAGTCTGATTCGAGCATTCACAACATCTGTGACACTCTTGCCGCAGCCCCGAGGGATACATCAGTTCTGGTAATTGCCGGAACCTCTCTGAGCCCCGAAAGGGGCCTGAATCGATTGACCGACACACCCATCGCTGGAAATGTCATGCTTTTTGATGTTTCGAAGTCTGTGGCTGATTCGGGCAGCAGTTGTTCTGCTTCAGGGTAGGTGATAATTTATACGTTACGCGTCCGGTCAAACTTTGACGAGGTTTCGTTTCTCAGTCAGTTTGAGTTTCTGGCCGGCTTGAGTTCCCACCGCGATGTCCCACCTTGAATGCGTTCTGGTAGTGTTGTCTTTGCCAATGTTTACTGCATTGGTTTTCGAGCTGTGCGCAGAATGTCCAAATTTCTGCTGCAGATCTACAAGACTTCGACTTCCATTGTGAAGACAGTATTCCCTTCTGTTTCTGTTTCACGAACCCGGTTTGCCGGGAATGATGATTTCATTCGACGACAATAATTGTCGTGAGATGTGTGCAGGCAATTGATAGTTACACTGGTCGAATTCCACTGCTTGCATGTTTGATTGGAATTTACCGCTCTTTCGAACTCGATACGGGTAACGAAATGAAATCGACGTTCAGTTGTTCGCTCTCGATGTGCATTTTTCTGTCGTTTGGCGTGGCTGTGTCGGCCGATGAAAAGCCGGCAGGCGTGCTGCCTGACGTCAGCTTTTACAAAGACATCCGGCCAATTCTTCAAGCGAATTGCCAGGGGTGTCACCAGCCGGCTAAAGCGAAGTCGGCGGGCGAGTACGTCATGACGTCGTACGATCTTCTGGTCAAAGCCGGCGAAAGTGAAGAGGCTCCGGTTGTGGCCGGGAAGCCGGACGATAGTTACCTCGTTCAGTTGATCACGTCGAAAGATGGCAAGGCAGAGATGCCTCGCGGCAAGAAGCCGTTGCACAAGGCCGAGATCGACTTAATCCGAAAGTGGATTACTCAAGGAGCGAAGAACGACACGCCGGAAAACGCCGAAGTCCGATACGACGTGGATCATCCGCCGGTCTATACACTGCCTCCGGTTATTACGTCGTTAGACTATTCAGCGGACGGAAAACTGATCGCTGTCGCAGGGTACAACGAAGTTCTGATTCACAAAGCGGACGGTTCGGAACTCGTTGCGCGACTGATTGGGCTTTCCGAACGGATTGAGTCTGTCCGATTTTCGCCGGACGGTGCGCGGCTGGCGGTCGCTGGTGGCAAGCCGGGACGGATGGGAGAAATCCAGGTCTGGGACGTTGCGAAGCGAGAGTTGCTGCTTTCTCACACCGAGACGTACGACACGCTCTACGGGGCCAGCTGGTCACCCGACGGGACTCGCATTGCTTTTGGATGTTCTGACAACACCGTGCGAGCCATCAAGGCCGACAGCGGTGAGCAGGTTCTCTTCAATGGTGCCCACAACGGCTGGGCGTTGGACACTGTCTGGAATCCTTCCGGCGACCATGTAATTTCGGTTGGCCGGGACCGAACGGCTAAGCTTACGGAAGTTGCTACGCAACGATTCATTGACAACGTAACGTCGATCACGCCGGGAGCTTTAAAGGGGGGAGTCGCGACGGTTGATACTCATCCGAAGCGCGACGAGATCATCATTGGCGGTGCTGACGGAGTTCCCAAGTTGTTCCGGATTTTCCGCATTACCAAACGTGTGATCGGTGACAACGCCAATCTGATTC
>JABABI010000277.1 GCA_014238335.1 Fuerstiella sp. | reverse complement strand
TTGTCACAGTCGGTGCACAGGAGCGGCAAGCCTTAATGGCTGCGGAGTTCGCCAACCGTCGATCCACATTACAGCGTATTACGCTGATTCGTGGCCGCGGCGGAAGTGCCAGAGCCCGTCATCCATTGCCCCCGCGAGCCAGAACCCGCCACGACATTTCGAAAACTGCTCTAATTGGACAGCGCCAGTTTCCGTCGTAAATCAGGTTGCAATAAGGTATTCCAGCGATTGGCGAAAGTGACGATCCTCCGTGTGCAAAAACAGTCACACGGACTCACGGAGGATCGCCATGATGACTTTGAAAGAGCTCAACAGTTTCGGCAGGATGCTGACGTCATTCTTGCTGATGTTCAGCATGTGTTTCAAAAGCCTCGCCGGACGAAAACTTCTGCGAGTGTATGTGCAGGGGCAGTTGTCTGACATTCAGCGTAAGAACTGCGAAGCCATCGCACTGAAGTTTGATCAGTGTCCCCGGACGCTACAGCGTTTTCCTGAATCGATCAAGTGGGATGAGCAGCGACTGCGGGATCGCTGTCAGGAGACTGTCGTTCGGGACCATGCTCATCCGGAAGCCATTGGACTGATCGACGAATCGGGTATCGGCAAGAGCGGTGCCTGCACGGCCGGCGTGGGTCGTCAGTACAACGGAAACCGGGGCAAAATTGAAAACTGTGTTGTCGCCGTGCATCTGGGTTAGTCAGCACCCGGGTTTCAGACGTTGCTCGACACTCGCCGGTATCTGCCCAAAGACTGGGCGAACGATCCGCTGCGTCGTAAAAAAACTATATCCCCGATGATGTGACGTTCCGGACGAAGCCTCAGATTGCCACCGACATGGTCGATCGGGCGCTCGACAACGGAGTGACAGTCGCGTGGTGGACATTCGACGAACTGTACGGTCACGACAGCAAATTTCCGGACGCGATGGACGAACGAAACCAGCGTTTTGTAGCAGAAATTCCCTGCCATACGCGTGTCTGGACGAAGAAGCCGACTGTCATCAGAGACGAACCGAACGAAGGCTGCGGGCGTCCCAAAAAGACGCCTCGCCTGGCGGATGACGTGAAGCCGTCTGAAGTTCGCAACCTGGTGAAGCACTCATCGAAGTTCTATCTGCAGTCGTGGCAGCATTATCGAATCAAGGATACTCACAAGGGGCCGGAAGTCTGGACGATCAAATATCTGACTGTCTGGCGGCAAACCAGTCAACACCTGCCGAGTACACGTTGTACGCTGATCGTTGCACGCAGCGTACGTACGGGCGAAACAAAGTTCTTCCTTGCCAACGGTGTGGTGGGAGAAGACGGAGTCACCCTTCGAGGTCTGCTGCGAGTTGCATTTGGCCGTTGGGCTGTTGAAGCTGAGTTTCGCCTGAGCAAAGAAGAACTCGGTCCTGATCACTTCGAAGTTCGTGGCTGGCGATGCATCCATCGACACTACTATGTCACGGGCCTGAGTTTCCTGCTGTGCAGTCGCATTCGTCAGACTTTGGACAAAGACGACACGAGGCAACTGACAGTTGAACAGGTTCGACGCAGCCTCAATACCTGGCTGCAACACCACGACCTGCCGCAACCCCTGCGTGATGCGCAATTTGAAAAGGAACTGAACGATCAACGCTACTATCAGCGTCGAAATGCGCAGGCCATCAAGTCGCATACAAAGACACGCATCGAGCTGTACGCCAACCTTGGAATCGACGTCGACAAAATCAAGTCATGCGTCCAAACCCTGTAATGCAACTACTCAAACACATAAACTGGCGCTGTCCAACTAGACCATCGGGACGCGCGGTGTCAGGAGGCGCCCCAAACCCGCCACTGATGGGCGCGTTTGTTTTGATCTGATCACTGGGTTGGGCCGCATTGACTTTCGTCCCAAGTGCCTTCACAGCAAGGGTGTATGGCATTGGGTCGAAAATCAATGCTCTGGTAAAAGGCCAATTGAAACGCGCCTATTGGTGGCTGGTTTTAACGCGCCTCCTGACAACCTTGACCTGTCGGTCGGATATCACCAGCGATTTCGCGAATCCAATTTCCGCACTCGAGATCTGATTCAGTCGGGTGCGATCGGAACGGTCCGTTGCATCCAGATGTCAGCGTTGTTCGATGTTACCACGATGCGGGAAGACGACGGGTTCGGCGGATCCTGGAGTTGGTGGACGGATCCTCGCAGCGTGGCACATCTGCTTAACAGCGCCCCGCATAATCTGGATCTGTGTCGTTGGT
>JABABI010000276.1 GCA_014238335.1 Fuerstiella sp. | reverse complement strand
AGTCCGTCTACAACCTCGAAGTCGACGGCGAACACGTCTACCATGTCGGCCTCAACGGCGTGCTCGTGCATAATACGTGTGGTGGAACCGGTTACCGCGTAATGTCGCCAGAGGAGTTCGCCGACGCTGCGAAAGGGAAATGGGCTGATAGCGTTTTGGTGCAAGGAGATGCTGTTGAGTCCGGCAACAAGTGGTTGTGGAAGAACAAAGATGAAGCACAAGGCTGGCTGGATTGGATTCGGAAACACGGAGAAGACGGCGTAATCACCGAGGTGCCAACAATGAAGCCACTTGATTCATACCCGAACTTTCCGCATCCGCCCGAAGGCACTGCCATTCACGTGCCTATTCCGGACTTGGGGCCGGCTCTCCCACTCCCCTGATCGTGAAGTTTGTCTACGCACCGGGGGTCAGCGTTTCGGAAGTGTGAGGAAAACTTCAATGTCTGTGAATTCGTGGATCGTCAAATGGTACGAGAGTACTGACGCGGGCTATCGGCGGTGGTTTTTCCGCAGAATCACCCCTGACGGTTCGTATTTCGGCGAATTCGAGTCTGTCGAAGCAAACATGCCACACCAAACTACGATCGAGGGTGAGATTTCAAGGGCCCATCTCGGCCAGATTACGTCTCTTGTGGCACGAATCGAAAGCGGAGCTTCTGGCCATGAGGGGCCTGACGAAAGGGACGGATGGACTGGGCTCTTTGCTTACGGCCTCATAAGCAACCCGAATATCTTGTTGCGATATCGAGCCGATGATGAAACAACTTCTGACGCAGCATCCGCCTTCAGGGAGGTAATCGAAGTCCTTCGACCATATACAGAGATTTGATCGTCCCCTGTAGCCCCAAAGAAAGGAGTGTGGGGGTTAGACCCGAGACAACGTGGAATCGACATTGAAGATGCCTTGGCTAAGACAGACTACAAGGATTGGTATAATGTTGGTGCCGAACAGAGAGGCTTCTTTCCGCTTGTCGATTTCCAGAAAGGCAAGAACCTCGTCAGTCTCAAGTCTGTTGATACAACGGGATCGACTTGGCTTGGGCGAATGCATGAACACATCCGTGATCTTGGAACCAGAGGCGCATTTGTTGACGGTGTTCCCGCCAACATGATTCTGGACCTTCGTATTCAGTCAGGTGGGGCAGCTGCGGCACAGCAGCTGATTGAGTTTGGCAAGCAGTTTGGCGTCACCGTTATCGTGAAGGTGTTCCCGTAATGTATTCACTTGACATCATCACAAAATGCAAAGCCTTCCAGCCAGTCGAAGTATGGAACATGCTGCGAGCTTCGCATCCAGAACTTCTGGAAGATGCCGTTGAATGTTCATTGGATGACGAGCCGTGCATGGCGGCTGATGTTGCCGAGTTGCTCACTGCATCCGAAAAGCCGCACTTTGGTATATCAGTCGGCAGCGGTTCAATTCAGTACGGTCACGTAAATCATCACCTACATTCACTGATCTGGCTGGATGGACTTGTAGGAACGATGGCAGATGCTGAAGCATGGATTAAGCCGTTTCTGGAGACCAAACACTTTATTCAAGGTTGGGTCTACGACGCGGAGTACAGTCGGTGGCAGAATGCAGAGGATCCGCTCGTTTATGAAACTGCAGGGCGATCTTTATCGGGTCTGCCAATGAAATCCAACGGGCTTCCATTTCCTCTTGAGCAACAAGTTGTCGATGTTTCCCAGAATCCTGGACGACGACAGTTACGACATGGGTATGTTGAAGCAGTCGCATCAACAGTCTGGGTGAGTCCGAAACTGATAGAATCACTTGCAGTTTCGGAGGAACAGCTAACGACTGAAACACGGTTCAGCATCGAACGCTCCGCAAGTGGAGCAGTGAGAATTCAGATTAGCGAATCACCGATCACCGAAGCAGACACACTAGACTCCGAGCAAGACTTGCTGCGAAGTGTCTTGTATGGAACTGAGACCATGACTTCGGCTTCATAACCGCGGGCGGAGTGATGTGAATCGCAGGTTGCAGGTGATTCGCCCGCGGAACTGTCCTGCCGCGTTGCCTGCAGGCGAACGCACGAACCACGTGTGAGAACAGGTGGGGGTTGATCGCAGAAACGACGTGGATGAAGCCCGAGCGCGGGGTGGGCCTGGAAAAAGAGAAAGCCTTGTGCGGCACACGTTGGGGGGCGGCACGACCAGCCACCCATTCTGGAGCCAGGACCGTCAGGCCTTTGTTTCAGCAGAATTGCTGAGGACCACAGAACGTCTAAGGCTGGAGGACGGTCGGACGGCGGCGG
>JABABI010000275.1 GCA_014238335.1 Fuerstiella sp. | reverse complement strand
TGCTGCGGGGGCATCGTTGAAGGCCTGCACACAGGCCCGACAGCATACGTAATAAGTTTTCCCCTGAAAGCTCACGGGAATCGTACCCAGACCACCGGTGACAACACACTTGTGTCGTCCGGTGCCCGACCGGGCCAGCTTTGTACCAGCTCGCGTGTACCCGATCCCGAAGTCTCGGCGGAAGTTTCCGGTCGGCGAAGTTTGCTTCTCAAACAGTACTGTGGTGCGAATGTCGCTTAGTTGCTGCATCGTGCAGCGATACACAACGCCATCGTCATTGCGAGTCGTTACAAGTCGAATGGCGCCGGGCCAGTCATTGGGTGCCTGTCCACGATATTCGTAGACACCTTCCTTCGTCTTTCTAATAAGGACCAGTTGTTGTCTCTTCCGGTCCCATGTCAGTCGCAGATATTCAAACTGCCTGTTGTCGCTGGACTTCAGGACAACAGATGCTTCGGTGTCAGTGAATTGCCACTCGCACAGGGTTTGCTCGGTCCATGCTCCTTTACGAGACCCCCGCTTCAGCTGTCCGACACCGCGCCATTCGCCGATCAGAGAATTGAACGGCTTGAGTTCCTGAGCGTGATTCAAGCTGCGGTTGGATGGCTCCTGTTCCAACGGCATCGCTGACACTCCTTGCGCGAGCAGTACGGCGGACAGCAGCCATTGAGGTGTTAATCGTCCGGGTAGCGCAGCTCGATGCATCTCATTTCTCGTTTCGTCCACCGGTGAAGTGCCTCTGAGGCGCCTGTGTTCACCAGAATACTGCGTGATGTGTGTTCGCATAACCGAAACCGGTGTGACATCCGAATCATCAACACTCGTCGGTACCAGCGTCTCAACGGAAACGAACATTTTGACAATGATAACCACCCGATGATGAAAGTGAACTACCGGAATCCGCCACGCCTGCTGAGGCAAGTTGTGGAGGCCGCGTCCTCCCTTTCTACGTAATGTCTGGTCGCTGTTGATCACTGATTGACTTACCCATGTGCGGGAACATGTCGGCGGAACACAAGCATTCCGGCAGTCTGCGCGTCGTGTTCTGAGTGATGCCGCTCGCTGTGAGCGCTTATGTTTCCAACGGTGGCTCAAATGTTTTGTCGCGTGATGCAACGTGTTGTGACATTTGCAGTTCCGTTGCTTGGGGCAAATTTCTTGCTTAGTTCTCCACCGCGAACTAAGCAATGTTGCTGGACCGGGAACGGATTCATGTGAAGACATCGCTCATGAGGTGAGAACACCTCTTCTGCCGGGACCCCGGGCAAAGCGTCCTGACAACCCGCCAACTACGGTGGTCGATGGCGTTCTGTCAACTGCCGGCGTCATTTACATCGGAGACTCTGTGGTCATTCAGTTCAGTCACACGACGTCGCCAATATTAGGGAAATTCTGCCGTATCGCACTCGTTCAGGCAGATCAATCGGGTGCAGGTCATCGATTCAGACGGTGACCTCAATCCGGGCCCCGAATACCCCAGAGTTCATGTGGCCGAACAGTCGCTCGACGAAGTTCAAAAATGAGTCGACCTTCATCATCGGCATGTTCCTCCGCCCCGCAGGTTCTGGTGACTTTGCCCACTCCACGTGATTCATCCTCGGCCGCAGAGAGGCAGCACCGATTCAGCAGATGTTTGATGCCCGGTTTGTCGTCGGGGTCACGATTTGTTTGCAGATCTCAGGCATCGTCCCGGTCGCCAGCACGATTGTCTTGATTTCGAACAGTTTCAAGGTCATCCGTGTACCAGCCGCAGCTCCTGACACTAAACAGTGTCGATTCCTTCTGCGATCAAGCGGTCCGTACAGCCATGCCGATTCCGACATTCAAGTGAGCGACTGCCAGTCCCCCCCTGTGCCGAGTTCTGTACGTTCGCCACTTATCGCACCCTGACTCCCGTAGTTCTCAGGGTAAGGTTCTCAGAAATTACGAAGCAGCATGGTGCCTGGTCGTGCTGCAGCGACATCGTGGATTTGGGGCTGACGTTTGACCGCACCACAAAGTGGTTTCAGGTCAACAAGAAGTTGGGCGATTGACTGAGAAACTGCTGCGGATTGTTAAACGTCACCTTATCAACGGTTGTCGGGGCATGACCGCGACGACGCATTTCGAGTCGGGCTTTGGGGACGGCCAGTGGATCACTGCAGCCCCAGTCGCCGGCGGAATTCATCCAAATCCGCTCGTCGCCATACATTTCGATAATGTCTGCCGCACGTTGAGGTGTGACCTTGGTGTCGGGATACAGAGTCATTCCTGCCCAGAACCCCCGGTCCAGTACTTCAGAGACTGTATGCTCTTCCACGTGATCGATCAGAATGCGGCCCGGGTCAATTTTGCTGGCGGACAGCGCATCCATAATCAGCCGAGTTCCTTTGAGTTTGTCCTCCAGATGCGGCGTATGCACCAGCACCATTTGGTTGTACGTTTCTGCAAGAGCAATCTGTTCTT
>JABABI010000274.1 GCA_014238335.1 Fuerstiella sp. | reverse complement strand
CGTCGCACAGATCAGTCTGCCATCCGCCAGTTTCAGCGCCTGTTCAATGGCTTCCGCCAGGCGGCTTCGACTGCCTGAACCTGCGACCAGCCGATCGACCACGACTTCAATGTTGTGCTTGTGGTGGCGGCGAAGTTTCAGGTCAGCATCCAGCGAAATCACTTCGCCATCCACGCGAGCTCGCAGATGGCCGCGTTTCAACAGATCCTCGAACAGATCTTTAAACTCGCCTTTTTGATTCTGCACAATCGGGGCGAGAATCAAACACCGCGTTCCATCCGGCTGCCGAGCGATGCTCTCAACAATCGAATCGGCCGATTGAGCCCTGATGGGCTTGCCTGAGACGTAACAGTACCCCTGACCCACTCTAGCGAACAGCACGCGCAGATAGTCGAATATCTCGGTGATCGTGCCGACGGTGCTGCGAGGGTTCCGGCTGGTTGATTTCTGCTGAATGGAAATCGACGGTGCCAGCCCGGCAATGGAATCGACATTGGGCTTGGGCAGCTGTCCCAGAAACTGCCGGGCATAGGTCGACAGAGATTCCACATACCGCCGCTGACCTTCAGCATACAGAGTATCAAACGCCAGCGAGCTTTTGCCGGAACCGCTGACTCCCGTCATCACGATCAGTTTATTCCGCGGCAGGGACAGACTGATATTGCGCAGGTTATGTTCGCGAGCCCCGCGAATGACAATCTCGGTTTCAGACATGTCGTGTATCGAGCCGCAGCCGGAGTCGTTTCGGAAACAGAAGCCCGGCAGACCGGGCGTGCGAATTATAGAAACCCCGCCGCTGTCGTCATCACCGCGAGCCACGGTTTGTCGCATTCAGTTCACATGCACTCACCTGCATGACGCTGGAACACCACTGTTCGCTGCCAGCTGGCAATGGCCGCTTGTTTTTCCAGAAAAGCCTAACGGTTGGCCGTACGTGCTGTTTATTCTTGAACGTTATGCCGTCTCTTTCTTCTGTTGCAGTCAGTCATCTGCTGACGATCACCTTGGTCGTGCTTTCCTCCGTCCACGGTGGCGAATCTGCCGGTCCGCGTGCGCCTGTCACATTAACCGTGACCTTTGCCGATGGTTCCACTGTGACATCCATCGCCGACGCTGAAACGGACGATCAGTTTCTGACGCTGCGATCTTCGACCGCCGGGATATTCATTCGCCGCTTCGTCCCGTGGGACCACGTTGCGACTGCAGATACCGGCGAAGAAATCCTGAATTCCTCTGCGCTGAAGAACTACCTGAAGAATTCGCAACTGGATACAGGGCCTCAATCGCTGGCCGAAATCGGTCACTCTATCGTGACGAACTCGGACAGGCGTTCGAATCACCTTGTCAGCGTCGCAACCCCAGCCGCTGCGCCTGTTGTCGGACAACAGGCGTGGTCAGACAGCGTTCGAAGTCGCGTGACATCGTTAGAGTTTTCGGCGATCGCCGCCAACTGGGACCGCGACGCACCATTCGATGGCATGCGTGTTTTGGTCCGCCCGCTGAATATCGTCGGTGAGGTCGTTCCTGTGAATGGCTACATTCGTGTTAAACTGTTTGGTCAAAGACATCTGCCGGTGGGAAGTGTTCGCAGGAACCACACGGCGGACGTGTATCCGACACTGGAAAACTGGAGTTGCAGGGTGCGAAAACAGGACTTCAGTATCGACGGTGCCACGTACCGGTTTTCTTATCGTCGCGCAAAACCGGATTCCGCTGACAACCTGTCGTCTATCGGTCTGACTCACGCAAGTCTGTCAATTCCCGGTCTGGGTGTCTTTCGGGCGTCGGGGGGGATGACGAATCTTCGTAGTGACAGTCGTTATCGTAATTGGCACCAACGCCTGACTGATCAGCGTTTTCTTCCCGGTGAACGTTTTCTTCCCGGTGAGCGGGGTGCTGTACCCCGTTGACCGAAAAGGTCTGTGAACTACGGAACCTGGCCGGTTTGCGAAACAGCCTCGGCGTTCTTAAGAAACCGGCACTTCTGATCACGGAACGCGAGTCAGCAGAGTTTTTTCGAAAAAACGAAAACCGGCTTCCGTAATTTTTGGGTCCCTGAAGCGGCCATGCCCTGCGCCGGGAACGATGGTCAACGTCACATCACAATTTGATGCCGTTAATGAGTCTGCCAGCAATTGACTTTGCTGCCAGTGAACCAACAGGTCCCGATCACCATGAACGATCAGGAACGGAGGATCATCCGACGTCACGTAGGTGATCGGCCCCGCGCGCTTCGCCTTGTCCACACTTTCCTGCAACGGACCTCCGAGCAGCTTCGATTCCGGACTGTTCGCTGCGTCGTGGTCAATCGTGCCGAACTCGCCAGCCTGTTTGTTCATCAGCAACAGGTTGGTGGGGCCGAACCAGTCACATACAGCCTGCACTCGACTCGTCTGATCCGCATTGCCACCATCGCCTTCCAGGTCCTCAACATCTCCTGACGTCCCCAGCAACGCGACCAGATGGCCTCCTGCCGATGAACCCCA
>JABABI010000273.1 GCA_014238335.1 Fuerstiella sp. | reverse complement strand
AACAGCAACTCCGATCCGATCTTGCTGGCCGGCACGTAGCCGAGTTCATCCAGAATCAGCAGATCGAGTTTTGACAACTGTTTGCGGACTCGCAGCAGATCACGTTCCTCTCGAGCTTCCATCAGCTGAGTGATGAGTTCTGTAATGCGATAGAATCGAACTCGTTTGCCCTGAGCACAGGCTGCGATTCCCAGCGCCGTCGCGACGTGTGTTTTTCCGGTTCCCGAGTTCCCGACCAGCAGCACGTTCTCCTTCCTGTCGATGTATTCTCCTCGAGTCAGTTCTGTAATCAGAACCTTGTTCAGCGATGGCTGTGATTTGAAGTCGAACGTGTCGAGTGTCTTGTAGTTCGGGAACTTCGCCGCCTTGAGTCTGCGATCGGATGCCCGTCGTTCCCTGTCCAGCAGTTCCAGTTCGCACAGTTGCAGCAGGAAGGCGAGATGATCAACGTTGTCCGCCGCACATTGCGCGGCCACCTTTTCACATTCCGCCAGAATGGTGGGCAGTCGCAGAGATTTAAGATGATGAGCCAGCAGGACTGTGCTCTTCGTTTCGGTCTTCTTCATAAAGTTGCTCCTTCCATGAGCAGGGACTGGTAAACAGAAACATCCGTCTGGGCGACGCGCACGAGTTTCAGATGTGGGCGACCGTCCAGACTGAATAACGCGATGGGTTCCTCCTGTTGGTATTCAAGAATCAGTCGAATGGCGTCACAGCTGATCGCGTCGATCTCAAGGCCGCGCTGAACGGCGTGTTTCAGTTGCATCACGGAATGCGTTTCGAGCAACCGCAGCACCTTGATGAATTCGCGTGTCCCGCCACCGTCGGAATCGGCTTCCTGCCGACGCCTCAGGATGCCGAAGCACACAGGCAACTCCCAGTCCTCCAGCGGCCGAGCGTGATCGAAGCCACCGGGCTTGCGTTCCAACAGAGCCAGATAATGCACGGGATTAAACAGAGATTTCTGTTTCTTCCAGCACCGCCGATGCCGGGCAACCAGGCGATCTTCAAAGACGATTCGCACTTCGCCCACGGTCGCTACAACAATGACCGGACGGTGTGCGAATTGTGTCGGTACGGAATAATCATTGTTGTCGAAGCGAACCAGAGACAACGAGCTGGCATGTCCCGGAGAAACACGATGAGACTCGAACGTCTGTGTCGGAAGCTGCTGTAGAAAATGCTGACGCTCCTCATTCAGTAGTTCTTTTTTTGCAGCAGGCTTGCCCCGCAGCTGACGATCCAGATCCGTTCGGCAGCACACCGTCAGCTGATCATTCAGCTTCTCGAGGGAATCAACGCGGGGAACCGGCACCATGAAGTTACGACGAGCAAAATCCAGCAGACGTTCCACGTGCCCCTTCTCCTGAGGGCGGCGTACCAGACAGAAATGCTCCTTGAACAGAAAATGACTCTTCAGTCGCAGAAACTCACCAGTGACCGATCGTTCTCGCGACCCTGTGATGCGACCAACGGCAATCTTCGAATTGTCATAACTGATCCGAACCGGAACGCCGTCGAAGAACTCGAATGCTCGCCGATGACCCTCCAGAAATGATTCCGTACATTCCCGAGGGAATGCCTGCATGAAGATCGCGTCGGAATAGGGCAGCGTCATGACGAACAGAGCAACCTTCGTCAGTTCGCCTTCCAGCCACACGTCGGCAAAACCGAAGTCCACCTGAGCTTCGCCGGGCGGATGGGACAATGGCAGAAACACTTCCTGATGCTGTTGCCGCCACGCACGGACGGCATCCTTCACGAGCGTCCAGCCGCCATCGTAGCCGTGCTCATTCCGCAAACGTTCGTGAATCCGCTTCGTGGTGTGCCGCTGTTTGCGGTGAACCTTCCGATCGCCGGTCAGGATCTCGTGAATGACGGGCAGAAACGGGTCCAGCTTCGACGGCCGGGATTTCTTCAGCCGATATCCCGGTGGCTCGGCGTGCTGAAGCATCTTTTGCAGAGTCTGCCAGTGAATTCCATACTCACGGCACGCTGCTCGTTTACTCAATTCGCCCGTCAGCACACGGCGGCGAATTTCACTCCAAAGTTCCATGTCGGTGATCACCCGGCACACCTGCTTCCCCCGGACTCACCGGAAATACGCCACAATGACGCATTTCCAGACCAAATCCAGAGTCAACAACTGTACATCTGAGCGCTACACGATCTCACCGCCAGCCACTCCTCGCCACGCGCCACACTTTCTCGCCGCCGTATACAATGAAATGCATGAGAGGTTGTGGATGCTCGATCTGGGATGACTGAAAGCCGCATCAGCGTCCTACTTCCCCTGAGACGGAAACATTCTTAATACCTAAGTACTCCTCGATCTTCTGTTCGATATACAACGCTTCCTCGTTGGACTCAAGGGATTTGATGAGCGTTACATGTTCACCTTCGGAACAGATGACTCGAACTTCGTGGTAGGTGGTATAGCTTGGCCCGTTTTCACCGTCGCGTTTTTCTATTCTCTCTCTCACGTACAACTGATCGAGTTCTATAAAAAACAGTTTCTTATTCCCAGGCCACGGCAG
>JABABI010000272.1 GCA_014238335.1 Fuerstiella sp. | reverse complement strand
GAATCCTTCCGAAAATTGCGAAGTGTACGAGGCTGTCACATTGGCTTCGTCAATAATTCGCGACATTGATTTCGTCCTTCATTCTCCAATCGAGACTGCTTAGGTCAATGCCTTTGTGATCTCGCCGTCCAGAAGCGTCCCGCTCCCATCCCGCTGGCGGTACCACTGCAACGGTCGTCCCTCCGGTCCTGAAGTGATGAGGTCGCTTGTGTCGTGGTCCATGCCGGCATTGTCGAAATCCGAAATCAAACGGTCAGCATCGAACGTCGCCATCTGGCCACTACCCACTACTACCCACTTCGGTATGAAAAGCATGTCTCACCGTCGCCTTTGAATGCAAGCCATTGCAATGTTCAGAGTGCCGGAATAGACTGTGAATCGTTGGGTTTTCGAGTGTTTTGTACGAGTGGCGATTTGGCTTGGCGACGTTTTCCCAAGCTTGAAATACGAGTTCGATTCTCGTCAGCCGCTTTTGTTGACAACCTATAGGCATTCCCTGACTTAGGGAAACCGGACTCTTTCCGAGAGGACGTGAGCCAACCTGAATTTGACGCGCACAAGCGCGTCAGTTTCCGGTTTCACTCATTTCAGGAGAGAGCAGATGAAAACGCCAAGGCTGAAGCGTCACGTATCCGGCAGGGCTTACACGCGCTTTAAAGGTAAGTGCACCTACTTCGGTAAATTCGGTACTGAAGCAGCTCAACAACGGTTTCAGCAGTGGCTGGCCGACATGGATTTGGTTGAGGACAAATTCCGGCACGTCTCTCTTTTGCTGCTCGCGGCGAAGTTCATGGATCACGCCGACGTTCACTATCGAAAGAACGGCGTTCCAACCGGCGAAGCCAACAACATACGCTTGGCGATGCGGACGGCGTGTACGATGTACGGTAACAGCCGGGTCAGTGAATTTGGGCCGAAGCGTTTGAAAGCCGTCCGAAACCAAATGATTCAGGACGGACTGTGCAGGAACACCGTCAACGCGAGAATCCGGCGAATTCGCCATGTCTTCAAATGGGGCGTTTCTGAGCAGCTGGTGCCTGTATCCGTACTTATTGGCCTTCAGACTGTTCAGGGGCTCGAAGCTGGACGGACATCGGCGCGGGAAACGGATCCGGTTGAGCCAGTTGCTGAACTCGACATTCTGGCGCTAGAACCGTATGTCAGCCGCCCAGTCTGGGGGTTGATTCAGTTTATGTTGCTGACAGGAGCCCGACCGGGAGAAGCTGTGCGGCTTCGCTGGTGCGACATTGACGCAGAATCCGACGTCTGGGTCTATAGACCGAATCAGCATAAGACCGAGCATCATGGCAAGTCCCGGCGGATTCTGATTGGGCCCCGTGCACAGGTCATGATAACGCAGTTCGCAGGTAGTGACCAAAACTACGTCTTCCGTCCAGCGGATGCACCTGGCAGCGGTGGCAACGTGGGTGATCACTACTCCAGGGAGAGTTACCGAACCGCTGTTATCCGTGCCTGCGAGAAGGCTTTCGGATGTCCGGCCGAACTGCGAATTGACAATGGCCGGAAGCCCTACGCTGGTGAATCAGCTGACGAACTGCAAGAACGCCGGGACCGCGCTAAGGCGTGGCGGGCGAAAAACTGTTGGTCACCGAACCAGCTGCGACACAACAACGGTACTGAAGTTCGGAAGCTCGGCGGTATTGAAACGGCACAGGTGATACTTGGGCACACGTCGGTAAAGACGACCGAGCGCTACGCAGAGACGAATATTGACGGAGCCATAGCACACGTTCGCCAGTTTGGCTGATACGGGTACAATCCGACCATCGGCAGGATAGGCGACGGGTAGCTCCCGAAGCTGAACGCGGCTCCCGAAACCGCTTCCTGCCGTTGTTTTTCATTTCGGGGTTCGATCAGTTCGGGAGATTGAGATGCCAGAGTCAATTCCGCCAGTTGTAGATTCCGGTAGCCCGGAGACTTCGGCTACCGCAGTGCTTGTCGATGTCTACGACCTGCAGCAACGGATCTTGAAGCTGCTTGACCAAGTCAATAGTGAGGCCACAGAAGAAATCCGGACTTTGCTTGCGGATGCCGGAAGGCGGACCAACGAGGCCATGGAAATACTCAGTTTTGCCTCGTCAACCCTCAATCAATGTCAGGTCGAAGAATGGTCCATCGACCCTTACGCCGTTTTCGAAGACGTTGAATTACTGACGCGGCACATCCGAACGTGTCTGACAACCGAGTCAATCGACGAACACCGCACGTTGCACTGGTGCAAACCCGTCTGCGAACACCTAAGCCAGTTTCAACGCACCCTATTGTTAGCGAACAACAGGCGGCGTGAACAAGGTGAGCAGCTAATTCCGCTCGATGGAGCGAGATTGGAATCTGTCCGACAAAAAATCGGTGCCATTGTCGATGTAGATCAACTTCTGCTTGTCTCCTCTGGAGTATTAGGCGATCTGGAATTCGATTTGGAGACGCTGAAACAGTGGGCCGGCGTCAGCGTCACGCCAATTCATCCTGCTGATGACGGGAGCCCTGCACCCGAATGCGCTGGAGAAAAGACGGAGGTTTGG
>JABABI010000271.1 GCA_014238335.1 Fuerstiella sp. | reverse complement strand
GCGGAGGAATTGGGGTTTTATGCGGTTTATTTGACCGATCACTATTACCATTCCGGTCCTAATTTTCACTCTGTCGGTGCCGCCGCCGCTGTCGCCGCCGCGCATGCGTCGAAACTCTTCCATTCTTCGAGCCATATCGTCGCCTGAACTGCCTCCTCCAAACCGACTCCCACCGCGTTGAGCTGAGGCCTGTTGAGGGCAACTCAAGTAAGCCAGCTGGGCGACAAGAACGAAGGTGAGCAAATGTCTCATGAGTCAGCTCCGGAAACGGTACACGCATGCATCTCGAAACGCGGACAATCGGCGAATTCAAGTATAACCGCAAAAAGTCAGTTTGCCCGTCGCGAGTCCCGAGAAATCGAGCGATTATGCCACAGAAATGGTGCCCGTGGATAGACCAGGCGGACAATGCTCGTCGTGCCGACGGGTCCTAGGGAAGTAACTGCTCAATCGGCATCCACGTCCACGGGGAAAACCGTAAAAATAGAACGATCAGTAAAAGCGTCCGGACGCTGTGGGTCATGCGGACCCGGGTGGAGTGCAGGCTTCAGGTCCCGGAATCTGTTGTGCTCGAACCGGCAGCACTACGGGTATCGGATTCCGATTTGCGGTCCGGGCTCTCGCTTGGCAGACGAGCTTTACGCCACGCGTCACGGATTGCCGACGATTGGGCTTCGGCTTGAGCTGCCAAGCTGCTGTGCCCCTGTAACTCCAAAACTTCAGCAAGAGACCGATAGTGGTGGTACAAGTACCACTTGCCGACTGTGTTGTTGGGCTGGTTCTTCAGAAACAGACTTTGATTTTCGACGGCGATCTCCAAAGTCAGGCGGGTTTGTGTCAAGTCTCCGGATTGACCGAGCATATTGGCCAATCGTTGTGCGGCGACAGCGGATGCATAGTAGTATTTGATGATTTAAGGAAATTCGGTGAGCAGTTCTTGTTGCAGGTCGAAGGCCTGCTGGAAATGTTCAAGGGCTTCTGTAAGCAGTCTCTGTGTTTCCAGGAACCGGCCAAGTTTGCCGTGAGAGTTGGACAGAGCGGTTCGGTATTCGGGAACTTGTGGGTAGCGTTCCGTGAGTTGAGTCGAGAGTGTGACCGACCGCCGGAATTGAGATTCGCGTTCGGCCAACTTGTCCGAAGACGTTTGTGAGGGCAACATTCCGGTGGTCAGAACCAGGTCGTAGTTGTAAATCGCGCGATAGGGAAAGTCCTGTACCAGTGCTTCCAGCAGTCGGAGGCTGGAGCTGAAGGCCATCTGTCCGTCTTGTGGCTTCTGTTCTCGAAACAATACAGGTGCCAGGCTGCGATAGATCCGTGCCTGGACGTGTTGGTAGTCTGGATTTTTGGGTTCCAGACTTCTGAGTGTGTCCAGTTCGAGAAGTGCCGACTGCATCTGGTCTTCAGCGTCGTGAAATTCCCCGTCGCGGGCCAGCGATTTGCCGAGCTGATTGAGTGTCAGCACGAGTTGCAGGCGGTCATCGGCTGTTGGCCTGTCGGTTTGCAAGCGTTTCTTGTAGATGGCCAGTGCGCCTTGGTGAGCAGTCACGGCGGCGGCGAAGCGACGTGTTTGTTGCATCAAGTCACCGAGCGCATTGTAGGCTTGCGCCGTTTCTCGATCGTAGTGCGATTCGGTTTGGTTGGTGATGGCCAGTTTTTCGAAGACGGTGATCGCGCGACGGTAGGCGGTTTCAGCCAGTTCGAACTGCCCTAAGCGGCTCTGAATGTCGCCCACGCGTCGATGGGCTTTTCCGGACCGAAACGCCACCTCGGGTGTCAGGCTATTCTGCAGTGCCAGAAGGTTAAAATATGGCAGCATATGCTGAAGCAACGCCGCCGTGTCGCTCGTGACAACCGGGGCAAATTCTGCAATGGGCTCTGCTTCGTCAATATTGGGATTGATGGGTTGACTGAGCCCTCCGTGGGCCGACCGCCGAAACACTTCTTCGAGCACGCCCGCTGCGACTTCGAGTGCACTCTCGGCGCGTTCTCGCTGAGCTTCTGCCAGACGGTGCTCGTTTGATTCACGTTGCAGCGCGGCGCTCGTGTTGTGATAGGCGGCGCGAATTTGCATGAATCCGACAGTGCTCAAAGTGCACAGCAGTACCAGCAACAGTCCAGCCACGCCAGACAGGCTGGCAACCGCTGGATTGCGTCGGCACCAGCGTCGCATACGTTCAGATATGCTGACGCGCCGGGCCAGAATCGGACGGTCCTCTTGTATGCGTTTCAGATCCGAAGCCAGATCGTGGGCCGTCTGGTATCGTCCTTCCGGTTCCCGAGAAATGGCTTTTAAAACCACCGTTTCCAGGTCAATCGGTATCGCCGGGTTCAGCTTGCGAGGCTGGATCGGTGTGTTTTGTGTGACCTGTTTGATCAGGCGTCGTCGGTCCGAGTCGTCAAAGGCGGGTTTGAGGGTGATCAGTTCGTACAACGTCAGTCCCAGGCTGTAGATGTCGCTGCGGTGATCTGACAGACCATCAAACTGCTCGGGTGCCATATACGACAGCGTACCCACGATGTCTCCCGAATTCGTCAAACTGTCGTCTTCCAGAAGTTTGGCGAGCCCAAAGTCCG
>JABABI010000270.1 GCA_014238335.1 Fuerstiella sp. | reverse complement strand
ATAGCGCCATAGAACCTGACCATCCAGGGCGGTTTCGTGAAAAAATCACAACCTCGTAGGGTCAAAAAACTCCGCCGAACTCAAGACGCCGTGAAACACGGGACTTACGGGGTGTGACACACCGGGTTGTGTATGTGTTACGCCTGTCCGTATCGGTCGGTGTGGTTTAACAGAAGAAGTCTCTGACGAACGGCGGTCAGCGATGCGCGGCTTAGTGACCGGAGGTCCGGTGAACGAATATTTATGAGAAAATGGACAACTTCATGGAACTGTTTTCGACACAAAATGCCTACTATTAAAAAGTTGCAGGGAGGGAATTCGCGTGAATTTCCGTGCGTTCCTGTCGGCGGACATTGGAAATCCGGATTGGGTTTCGAATATCTGCAGACGCGCCCATGCCTTGTCAAAGGCCCATTCCGGAATTGTTCATAATGCAAAAGTCCGCTGTCCGAATACTGGTTTTCGCGTTTACGATTGCCACACTGATGTCGCCGGGGGCTTTTTCACAGGAAGTGTCGTTGTGGAAAAAGGAGGCTGCGACGAAAGAAATTAACGGTTTGCGGCGGTATGGGTGGGCCTTGGCGGATGGAATCGGAAAAACACTTGAAAATGCGCCCTCCGATACGTTTCCTGCAGTGAACGTCTTTATGCGTGATTTTCGCACGGCTTTCGCTGATGTCGATCCCGACGTGACACCCGAGAAGTGGAAACTGATCGACGTTGAAACCCAGGTGATTCACAATCCGAATTACTGGGCCGCGGTATACGAAATCGCACCTGCCGATCCGTTGCTCATGTGGTTTCACGCATCGCTGTACGCCGTGAATGGACAGGTCCACCGCGCGTTCTACGCGCAGCAACTGGCCCTGCATTCCCCAGTCGACACGCCGTTCAGGAAGGAGATGGGAAGACTGTTGATTTCGGCAGGCCGGGTTATCTCCATTGGTGAAATGGGTATTCAAAACGGCATAAAACTTCACGACCTGCAGAAATACGATCAG
Organism: Fuerstiella sp.; assembly: GCA_014238335.1. GTDB lineage: Bacteria > Planctomycetota > Planctomycetia > Planctomycetales > Planctomycetaceae > Fuerstiella. Next base: position 1,573 of record JABABI010000270.1, on the reverse strand, counting down.
GCAGTTGCAGTTTACCGTGACGTGTTGAGCGTCGTTCCATCACACTCACTTGCTCTTTATGAACTTGGTTATTGCCTGGACACAGTTGCGCGGGAAAAAGAAGGCCGCGGACAGAATGTTTCGGCGCCTTTTTTTGCAGACGCCAGGCGATTCGACCCTTTCATGATTGAGTCATACCAGGGTAACTTCAGCGCCGACGAGTACCAAAGACTCATAACGCTCAAGACCAGGGCCAAACCCACTTGGGACAAATTCTCTCAGACGTCGCCCGATCAAGACAATATGAACGAACTAAAACTGTTGTCATCACACTTTCAGGACGCTGCATTACACGATCTGGCTTTGATTGTTCGGCAGCTCGTTGTTGCACATCGAGACGGTTCGTATTCGGACGACGATCGTCGTTTCATCGAAACGAGCCTGAAATCGCTGGTTCCGAAGGGAGACACCGCCGCCACGGTCAGTAAGCTGGGCCGTGGTCGAAAAGAACTACGCATCAAGAATATTACGGGGGTCGAATGAAGATAGCCGGATCGAAGCCCTGCTGAAGAAGCCGGGAAAGAAGCGTCTGCTGTTGGATGACGATAAGCGTCGGCTCCCGGTGGTGAAAGGACATGCCATCCAGCCGGTTGAAACGGCTGCGGGACGGTTTGAGACCATGTGACACCAAATGAAACCGCTGTGGGCTCAGGTAATGACGTAGTCCAACGCAGGTCTCATCCAAACCTAACCACAATTAACACCACCACAGCTTAACGCTTGTGCAGCTGCAGAATGAGCTGAGCGGCCTTCAGCCAGTCCTTGTGCTTGCGGTCGACCGCAATGCTGGTGACAACGTCCATGACGTCACGCGACCGCTGCAATGCTGTGAGCTGAGACTGCTTCTGCAGCGACTGCACGGCATGTCGGTAGGCATTGAGAAACTCGCCGCCTTCGTTCAGCTGGGTCCACAGCCATCGCGCTGATTTGCCGGCTGCTTCAGCAGCTTCCGCCTGGGACGCCGTAGGGTCAAAATACTCCGCCGAAGCTAAAACACCGTAAAACACAATGTTTGCTTGACGCAAGATCATTGCATTTCGGCCGCTTGATTTCATGCGTCGGCTCCGGACACTGGCTGATTTCGGCGCCGAATATGTCCTTCCTGCTCCAGCCATGGCACATTCTGCTCGCCGCACTGTGTGGTATGGTGAACCAGCGTCAGCAACAGATCATCGAATTCCAGAACGCTCAGATCGAAGCCCTTCTGAAGAAGCTGGGAAAGAAACGCCTACTGCTCGACGATGACCAGCGTCGGCTGGTCGCCGTGAAAGCACACGCCATCGGCCGCAAGGCTCTTTTGGAGCTGACCACCATCGTCACACCAGACACGATTCTGCGATGGCACCGTGAACTCGTCGCGAAGAAGTTTGATTCCAGCGACAAACGTAAGACCGGTCGGCCACGAATCCGTCCGCAAATTGTGGATGCGATTGTTCGCTTCGCTAAAGAGAATCCCACATGGGGCTATGATCGAATTCAGGGAGCACTTAAGAACCTCGGATATCACATCGCCGATTCGACAGTGGCCAATGTG